>NZ_REFU01000002.1:0-600000 GCF_003688915.1 Rhodococcus sp. SBT000017 | reverse complement strand
GGCGGCAGCGCCGAGCATTCCGGCAGCGGCCAAACGCAGCAGTTGCCTTCGATTCACGGAAAACTTCCCCCTAGTGCGTGCGGACAGCGCTGTCGATTGTGTCGTGTTTGCTGCAAGAAAGCGAACACTTCGGTCGGATATAGGGACGGCTCCCAGCTCGGCCTCAGGTTTGCCTGTCACACTCCGCTCATGGTTTCGGGATCGGTGGCTCTGTTACTGCTCTTCGCAGCGGCACTGGGCATCGCAGCGCACCTCGTCGACGCCCGGGGGCAGGCGATGCTCGTCTTCGGTGCTTTGGCACATGTCCTCATGCTCGCCGCCGTGCCCGGCACTGCTCTCGCGGCAGTGGCGTTCGGTTGGTGGGGGTTGGCAGCGGGCGCGGTTGTATCGATGATTGCCGCGGCCACGCAGATTCCTCTGTTCAGGCACCGCTCCCGGACGACGGTCGAGGCATCGAGTCTGACGGTGTTGCACGCCAACATCTGGCTGGGGCAGGCCGATCTCGACGCGTTGGCAGCGCTGGTCGTGCAGTACCGACCCGACGTGCTCACTCTCGTCGAACTGACGCCGGAGGCCGACGCCCGTCTGCGCCCGAGACTGTCCGGCTCGTTGCCGCACGCGCACGTCAGTGCAGCTCCCGGCGGCGAAGGCGGCGGAATCTACAGCCGCTTCCCGCTCGTCGACCAGCGCAGGCACGACGGTTTCGTGACAGAACTGCTCTCCGCGCGGGTGGAGATGCCGGGCCGGCCGCTGGTGTTCGCGGTCCATCCGGTGCCGCCGTGGCCGCGGGAGCCGTCGGAGTGGGTACGTGAGCTGGGGTTACTGCGCCAGCTGTTGGCCAAGATCCCCGTCGACGACGGTCCCGTGGTGGTCGCGGGCGACTTCAACGCGACGCAGGATCATCGGCGGTACCGGGATCTGCAGGACGGCCGGTTCGTCGATGCCGCGGTGGCCACCGGGGCGGGCATGCTCAGGACGTACCCGGCGCATACCTGGTACCCGCCGGTGATCGCCATCGACCATGTTCTGGTGGCAGACCTGGCCGTTCGATCGGTCGAAGCCGTGACGATTCCCGGTTCCGATCACCGCGGCATCCTGGCCCGGCTGGCCTTCGGTCAGTCCTAGATCCGGCGAGTCAGGACTCTGCGGGCAACTGCTGCACCGACCACTTGTTGCCGTCGGGGTCGGCGAAGTACACGAACGTGCCCCAGCCCTCGTCCTTGGGCGGATCGATGGTCAGGCCCGCCGACGTGAGGTGCTCGTAGGCCTCCTGGACGTTGTCCACGACCATCAGAATCCCGGCCCCCTTGCCCGGCTCGGCGTCGGTGATGCCCTCGCCGATCGCGATGGAGCAGGCCGAACCCGGCGGAGTGAGCTGGACGTACCGGATGCCGTCCCAGGGGCGGGCGTCATGGTCGGCGTTGAAGCCGATCGAGGTATAGAAGTCCTTGGCGCGGTCCACGTCGGTGACGGCGAGGGTGACGAGTTCGATCTTCATGGTGAGGTTCATGGATACAGACTGACCGCTATTGCGGACATATTCGGTCCGCAGTGGACGAGCACTTCGAGAAATATGCCCGACGCCTCGTCGGTTGTTCCAGCAGTGTTGCTTTCACTCCTCGACAGATCCCGCACTCGAACCGGTTTCGACGACGCCTCGGCGTTGCGCCATACCGTCGAGCGGGCAGTGCATGCGGAGAAGATCGGGCTGCATCGGTTCTGGGTGGCCGAGCATCACGGCGTCCCCGGAATCGCGTCGGGCGCGCCTGCGGTTCTCGCCGCGGCGGTGGCGTCGCGCACCTCACGCATTCGCGTCGGATCCGGCGGGGTGATGCTGCCCAATCATCAGCCGCTGGTCGTGGCCGAGCAATTCCTGATGTTGGCGTCACTCTTTCCCGGCCGGATCGATCTGGGTGTCGGCCGTTCCCTCGGTTTCACCGAACCGGTTCGGGCAGCATTGCGCAGTGAGCGGACCGACACGTTCGAAGCCGATATCGCCGAATTGCGTTCGTATCTGGATGGTTCGGGCCCGGTGACGGCCCGGCCGGCTGTGTCTTCTCCGCCGGTGTTCGTCCTCGCCACCGGAGCAGGCCTCGAGGTGGCCGCCCGCGCTGGTCTTCCGGTCGTTGTCGGTGGACCGGTATTGCAGCAAGACGATCCATTGGCGCTCTATCGCAAGCACTTTCGGCCCACGCCCGCGAATCCCGAACCGTACGTGATCGTGTCGTTGGACGTGACCATCGCAGCGGACGCCGCCGATGCCCGCAGGCTCGCCGTCCCGGAGGCATGGGCGATGGCCAGGTCCAGACGCGAGGGCGAGTTTTCGGCTCTCGAACCGGCGTCGGCGATCGATGAATCGCAATGGACGCCGCAGACGCGGAACCGAATCGAGGCGTCGTTGGCGTCGAGCATCCTGGGTACGGCCGGGCAGGTCCGTCCGCGGCTGGAGGAGGTAGTCGAGCGCACCGGCGCGAACGAGATCATGGCCTCGACGTCGACGTACGATCGCGCCGAATTGTTCGACGCCGATGCCGCGTTCGCTCAGCTCGCCGGAGTGGCGGGTTGAACCGGTGCCGTGGGTTTGACAGGTGCCGTCGCGGCCAGAGCCGCCACGAGGTCGCGTTGAATGTCGGTGGCGGGCACGGTCGCGTCGACGACGGCCGATACCGGTAGCCGAAGCCTCCGGTCGGCCTCGGTGCAGAAGACCAGGCCGGTCTTGGGGGTGCTGTCGGCGGTGCTGGCGTACAGGATGGACCAGCATTGCGGGTTCTTGAGGAGTTCGGCGCTGGCGGTGTGGTCGGACGCCACGGGTGGGCCGAAGCTCAGCGGCAGTCCGCTGCGTTTCATCTCGCGCTCGATCACCCGGTGCAGCAGGATCTGCTCGCTCCGTTTGGGAAGTAGCAGGGGGTAGCCGGCGAGCTGGCTCAGGCTCGGGTTGTCCTCACCCGCCAGCGGATGGCCCTCGGGGAGGACGACGACGAGGTCCTCGGTCCACAGCTCGGTCACGTGCAGACCGGAGCGTTCGACGCTGCCGCGGATCAGCGCCACCTGGCAGTCGCCGGACGTCACCGCTTCGATCTGTTCTGCGAATCGTTTCAGGACGAAGTCGATCTCGGCGTCGGGATGGCGCTCGCGGACCGCGACGATGGCGGAGATGGCGTTGGCTGCGAATGTCATGTTTCCGGTCAGGCGCAGTTGATTCCGCCTTCGGGTCGTCAGCGCCAGGGCGGACTGCTCGAGCTCCACCATGTGCCGGGCGATGGAGACCAATTGTGCTCCGACAACGGTCAATCGGACGGTACGAGAGGTCCGCTCGAACAGGGGCTCACCGATTTCTCGTTCCAGCTTGGAGATCTGCAGGCTGATCGCCGATTGCGAGACGTAGCAGCGTTCGGCAGCGCGAGAGAAGTTCAGTTCCTCCCCGACCGCGAGGAAGTACTTCAGCTGCCGCAGTTCCATGCTGCCATTCAATCATGAGTTCTGCTCATAGATGCTATTTCAACTTCCGCGTTGATAGAGCTTCGCGGTCGGAGTTTCATGGAGGTAGTTCTTCGTAGAGGGAAAGACTCGAGCCGAAAAGGAAAGTGCTGTGCAAACGTACGACGTCGTCATCGTGGGATCGGGATTCGGAGCATTGGCCGCCGCCAAGTCTCTGGGCAAGGCCGGTGTGACGTTCTCGCTGATCTCCAGCACCACCGAACACCTCTTTCAGCCGCTGCTCTATCAGGCCGCCACCGGAATGCTCTCGACGGGCGAGATCGCCCCTCCGATCAGGCGCATCCTCGCGCAGTACGACTCCGCCGACGTGCGTCTCGGACGCGTCGTCGATGTCGATCCCGACGCTCACCAGGTCACCTACGTCGGTGCCGGGCAGAACCACACCATCGGCTTCGGTCGTCTCATCGTCGCCACGGGTGCCACGCAGGCGTACTTCGGCCGCGACGAGTTCAAGGACCGCACGTTCGCACTCAAGACCGTCGACGACGCGATCGCTCTGCGTGAGCAGATCCTGAGTTGCTACGAAACCGCGCACCTGACAACCGATCCGGCCGCTCGCAAGGAGTTGCTGAGCTTCGTCGTCGTCGGTGCAGGCGCGACGGGTGTCGAATTGGCCGGCCAGATCAGGGATCTCGCGCACCGCTACTTCGCCGGATCGTTCCCGGACATCGACCCGAGCGATGTCACGGTCACCCTCGTCGACGGAGTCAAGGAAGTGCTGCCCGCATTCGGCGGCAAGCTCAGCGCGTACGCCCGCACGAAGCTCGAGAAGTCGGGCGTCGACGTCGTCACCGGTGCCATGGTCACCGACATTGCCGACGACGTCGTCACGGTGCAGGATGTCGACACCAAGACGTCGCGGACGTACCCGGCCAAGACGGTCATCTGGTCGGCGGGAGTGCAGGCCAGTGATCTGGCGTCGACCGTCGCCGAGCGCACCGGGTGCGAGACCGACCGTGCCGGAAGGCTTCTCGTACACGACGATTTGACGGTCGGTTCGGCGAAGGACATCTACGCGATCGGCGACGTGACGTCGTTGAACAAGCTCCCCGGTCAGTCGCCGGTGGCTATGCAACAGGGCAGGCACGTCGCCAAGATGATCATCGGCAAGGTCGATGCCGGGACGCCGTTCAAATACACCGACAAGGGCAGCATGTCGATCGTCGGCCGATTCAGTGCTGTGGCACGGCTGTTCGGCAAGGTCGACATGTCGGGCCCGATCGCCTGGCTCATGTGGCTGGCCGTGCACCTGATGTACCTGGTCGGCTTCCGAAACCGCTACGTCGCGGTGGTGTCGTGGATGACCTCGTACATCGGCGACAAGCGACCGCACTTCCAGTACACCGACCACTCCGCTTCGCTGGTAGAGCACACCAGCGAGACTGCTGACGAAGACGAGCGCAGAGCGGCCTAGTTGTAAAGACCTACGTCGCAATGCCGTTGCGGTAGGCCCAGATCACCACGTGCACTCGGGTGTTGACGTCGAGCTTGCGGCAGATGTTGCCGACGTGAGTCTTCACCGTGCTCTGTTCGAGTTGCAGGGCCCGGGCAATCTCGTTGTTGCCCAGGCCCTGCGCCAACAGTTGCACCACTTCCATTTCGCGCAGACTCAGGTCGTGTTGCGGTGCAACGGTAGTGGCTCGACTCGGACTGCCCCGGCGAGCGAACTCTGTCATCAAGCGCGGGGTCAGTCTGGGGGAGAGGACCGATCCGCCGCCGGCGACGGTGACCACCGCGTCGGCGAGTTCGTCGGGATCGGTGTCCTTGAGCAGGAAGCCGGACGCTCCACTGTCGAGAGCTGCGAACACGTACTCGTCGAGGTCGAACGTGGTGACGACGATGACGCGAACGCCGTCGAACTGCGCCAGTATCTCGCGCGTTGCGGTCAGCCCGTCGCCGTTCGGCATCCTGATGTCCATCAGTACGACGTCCGGTCGCAAGGCCGACACCTGGTGCACGGCATGTTTTCCCGAGCTCGCGTGCCCGACGACCTCGATGTCGGGATGGCCGGCCAGGAACAGCTCGAATCCCTGCCGAACCACCGGTTGATCGTCCGCGATGAGTACGGTGATCACGCAGGCACCTCCAGTGGCCGAGAGATTTTCCCGCCGATGGGCAGTCGAGCGCGTACGGTCCACGTCGCTCGGTCGCCGGACAGTCCGGCATCGAGGGTGCCGCCGAGTAATGCGGCCCGCTCCCGCATTCCCGGAATACCGAATCCCTGACCCGAGGGCTCGTCCGGTTCGGAGCTGCCCGAGGTGATCGTGTTGGTGACGGTCACCTCGATGGCCGAGGATCGATCCGATACCTCGACGCGCACATCGCAGTTCGGCGCATGACGCCGGGCATTGGACAACGCCTCCTGAACGATGCGGTAGCACGTCAGTTGCACGGCGCTGTCGGTATCGTCGCTGTCTCCCACAATGCTGATCTCGATGCGCCCGAACGACATTCGTGACTGCTCGATCAGTTGGGCGATATCGGAGATCATCGGCTGCGGAGCGCTGTCGGTGTCGAAGTTACTGTCGGTGTCGAAGCTACTATCGGTCGTGTCGCTCGGGCGCAGGATTCCGACGATCTGGCGCAGGCTGTCGAGGGTGCGCTGGCCGTGTCCGATTGCGCCGGTGAGTAGTTCGCGTGCCTGCTCGGGGTTGATGGTGATGAGTGTCCTCGATGCCTTGGCCTGGATGAGCATGCCGGTCAGGTGGTGAGCCGCGACGTCGTGCAGTTCGCGTGCCATGGTCTTTCGTTCGTTGTCCAGGGCCGCGTTCAGTCGTTGTCGGTGTTCGATTTCGGCTCGGCCGAGGGCGGCCTCGCTCTCGAGTTCCTGGGCCCGTCCGCGTGCGATGTACTTGCCCAGTGCGATGAGCACCGTGTAGTTGATGGCGAGGTTCGCGATCTGCTCGACGACCACGCCGATCGTGCCACCGGGGCCGGTGTCGACGCTGACAGCGATTTCGAGGATCAACCCGACGGCGATGGGGGCGAACAGGCGTGGCCCGGTCACCCGAATTGCCAAGGCGGCGATGGCGAACCAGTACAGCGGGGTGAATCCGAGAGTCCGATCCGGCAGAACGAGAATCAGTGCGATGCTGATGGCCACCACCGACAGGTATGCCGTGACCGGAAAGGATCGGCGCACGCACGTCACCGCGGTCATCGCCAGCAGGGCAACGACACTCACTGCGATCAGGGGTGGGCTGCTGACGAGTTCGTCTCTCGTGTCACCGACCATGCCCGTCGAGAGTTGGAATCCGGCGTAGACGAGTGTGGCCAGGAGCATCTCGATCGGCAGCACCATGGGATTGCGCGGCCGCCAGGACGGGCGAAACGTGCGCACTACGCGGTGAAAACCCCGTATCCGGGAATCACCCAGCATCAGAGTCGACCTTCTCCTGCCACATCTTTCGAGCTCGAATTCTTCTTACCGACCACCCACAGCGGCCCGGTGACGAACCAGAAGAATGTGATGACGCCGAGAGGCTGAATCACGGTCTTCAGCGCTGCTGCCTGCTCCGAGTCTGCCACGGTGTAGGCCAATGCGTAGGTGATCGCCAGCGCGATAGCGGCAGCGGCCAGCCACTTCACGAATCCTCGGATCTCGTTGCGGTAGGCCTGTGGACCGGTCTTCGGGGGCTTGACCGGTGCGGGTCCGCCGGCGAATCGGTGCGCGAAGCGCACGTCGAGCCAGGCCACCGTCGAGTGCGCGAACACGACGGTCCAGCCGAGGTAGATACCGGCGAGGCGATGCGCGAATTCGACGTCTCCGCCCCGGTGCAGATCGAGCGCCACGGCCGCGATCAATACGATGTCGAGGACAGGGAGCAGGGCGAGCGTGATCGTGCTGGCGCGTCGCATGCGTGCCACGTAGCGCAGGCACAGGCCGCCGATCACCAGAACCCAGAAGCCGACCTCGCAGATCGCGATCGTGAGCAGAATCGGATTGTTCATGGCCCTGATCTCACCGCAGCCGATGCGTGCGCGATACCCCTGCGGAGGCGTCGTACCTGGTGGTTCGGCCGAAGGTACGACGCTGCGCTCCACCAAAAGTCGTAGCTGACCGCGCTACTGTGGAAGTACGCATACAGGACATACGAAACCCGGGAGTCGACGATGGCAGGCAAGAAGATCGACAGAGTGCACGCACAGTCCGCGTTGGAGACGGTTCGCGAGAATCCCGGCATCGCGTTGATCGCCGCCGCGCCCGCGTTGGTGGTGCTGGCGTTGGTGTGGTGGCTGCTCGGGTTCCCCGCAGCGTTGATTCTGCTGATCGCAGCAGGCGGTGCCGGCTACCTCTACCTCAGGAACCGCTGACTACCGATAGCACTGACTACCGACCAGCCCTGATCACTGCTCGGCGCGGGGGATGCAGAACTCGGTGATGGTGGCCGAGCCTGCGGCCAGTTCTGCCCAGGACGCCTCGGTGGTCAGCACTGCGATTGCCGAGGTGGGGAAGCGGTGTCGCACCTCTCGGGCCAGGTCGGTGTCGTCGTCTGCCGCCAGTTCGAGTGCGGTCCAGGGTATTCCGGGCTCATGCCCGACGACCAGCAAGGTGGATACCGTCACGTCGTCGAAGTAGGTGTCGGCCAGCCGAATTTCGTCGATGATCTCGTCGGCGGATCCGCCGTAGATGTCTCGCTCGAAGCGGGTGGGAGCGCCATCCAAGCCGGTGGCGGCCAGGGTTTCGCGGGTGCGCAGGGCCGTCGAGCACAGCACTGCGTCGACTCTGCCGACGTGCTCGGCAATCCAGGCTCCGGCGAGTGCCGCCTCGCGTTGGCCGCGGGCGGCCAGGGGTCGTTCGTGATCCGGTACTCCGTCGGGGTAGCCGGATTTGCCGTGCCGCATCAGCACGAGGGTCCTAGTGGTCGCCATGCCGTCCACCGTAAACGGTCAGGGCGACTGGATCGGGGAGAACGTCCACCTGCTCCGGGAAGACGAACTTGCGCATCGCCCACCATCGGAATGCGGTTGCCAACAACGTGCCGATGATGGATCCGCTGACGAAGTCGGCGATGTTCTCGGTGAGGAAGGACACGTTCGGCGACCGCAGATCCAGCATGTAACTCGACACCCACAGCGGTAGCTGGTTGATTGCCAGGCCGGTTCCGGCAACGGCGAAGAACAGCGCTGCTTCGTGGTGACGTCGTCGTCCGCCGCGCGCAGTGAACGACCATTCCCGGTTGAGGATGTACGACACGATCGTCGCGATCAGCACGGCCAGAACGTTCGCTGTCACCGGCTTGTCCTGCAGGATCGTCCACTTCAGACCGAAGAACAGTACGACGGTGACAACGAAGGTGATCGCTCCGACGATGAGGAACTTGAGGGCCTCGGCGTGCTTGACGAGGGGCTCGAGCCAGCGCTGGGGAACGTGGTCGGTGAGGCGGTCGGACACATGCATCCCATCGACGTTACCTCGAGTAACGGATCCGGCCGGCTCGCGAACGATAGGCTCGCAGCGATATGACTAGCGCCCGGCTGTCCGTTCTCGTCGTCTTCTTCGTCAATGGAGCGGTGTTCGCCAACTGGGCTCCGCGCATTCCGGAGATCCAGCGGTCGCTGTCGATCGACGTTGCCACCCTCGGCCTCGCGCTGACCGGAATCGGTCTCGGCGGGCTGGCTGCCGCGCCTGTCGCAGCTGCCTTGGTCCGACGCTTCGGCAGTCGGTGGGCGATTCTCGCCTCGGGTCTGTCGCTGTGTGCGGCGTTCGTGCTGCCTGCGGTGGCTGTGTCGTGGTGGACGCTGTTGGCGGCGCTGGTGCTGCTCGGCGGGGCAGACGCAGTGATGGACATTTCGATGAACGCGCAGGGCGTCCTCGTCGAGGAACGCGCGGGGAAGTCGCTGCTGAGCAGCTTTCATGCCGCATGGAGTGTCGGTGCCGTCGTCGGGGGAGTGACCGGCGCGGCCGCGGCCGGTATCCGGATGCCGGTGGTAGCGCACTTCGCTCTGATCGCGGTGGTGCTGATGCTCGCTCTCGCTGCCGTCGGCCGGGGTCTGGTGGGTCCGGAATCGGTGGCGCGCGTCGATCACGAAGACCGAGCGCCGGGGCCCGTTCTCGTCCGGCCGACGGCTGCACTGGCCCTGCTCGGGGCCGTGGTGCTGCTCGCCGGGCTGATGGAGGATTTCCCGCAATCGTGGAGCGCTGTCTACATGACGACGGAAGAGGGTGCGGGCCCGGGTGCGGCCGGTATGGCGTTCGTTGCGTTTTCGGCCGCGATGCTGATCGGCCGGTTGGTCGGGGACCGGATCGTCGATCGGTTCGGACCGTCGGCGGTGCTGACCGGAGGCGCGTCACTGGTGGCGGCGGCGTTCCTCGTCATCTTGGGTCTGTCGCTTCTGGCCGCGGATCTACCGGTCCTGGTCATCGGTGCGTTCGCGGTTGCCGGCCTGGGTGCGAGCCCGCTGTTTCCCATCGTCTTCAGCCTGGCCGGGCGGCTTCCCGGTGTGTCCTCGGCAGCGGCCATCTCGATCGTCTCGCTCGTCTCTCGGATCGGATTTCTCGTGGCTCCCTTGGTCGTCGGTCGCGTCGTGGATGCGTCGGGCTTCGGATCGGTGTTGGGTGCCATCGCCGTCGCCGGTTCTGTCGTCGCGGTGATCGGGTGGTACTACGGCCGCAGATTCCCCGTCGAGTCGGCTCAGGGCCTCGGCTCGAGGTAGGTGCGCAACAACCGACGTACCTCGTCGGCTGCGAGCTGCTCGGGATGCGTCACTGCCTGCAGCGTCAGTCCGTCGATGAACGTATGCAGTTCGGCTGCTGCACGTTCGTCCGCACTGCTGTCGAAGGTGAAGGCGGGGGAGTTCGGTCGATCGAGATCGTGCAGGTGCGCCCACGCGAGCCGGCACAGGTAGCGGCTGCCGAACCACCCGGCCGTCTTGAGGGCGGCGAGTCGCTCGTCGAATCTGGCTCTCACGATCGCTTCGAGCCACACCCACGCCTCGGCGCGGCGGTCCTCGTCGAGGGGCAGCATTTCCTCGAGGACGCGGATCGCGCGAACCAGGCCGTCACCGTCGGTTGGGTGCGCCTCCAACCGATGTACGACGCGTTGCGTCATGGCCTCGGCCGCGAAGAGGACGAGTTCTCCCTGATCGGAGAAGTAGTACCGCAGTGATCCGGGGGAGACGCCGGCTTCGGCGGCGACGCTGCGTACCGTCGCCCCGTCCATTCCTGCTCGTTCGATGACGCGCCACACGGCGGCGACGATCTCCGCCCGGCGTGCGTTGTGGTCGACGATCTTCGGCATCGGTCTGTTCTAGCACGAGGAAATTGTTTTAACACACTTGTGTTGAAATCCTGTTACGGTACAGCTGTGTTAATTCAGCTGACCGGGCTCGCGCTGGTCGACAGCATCGGCGTCGGGACTCTTGCGGTTCCGCTCTGGATGATGCTTCGGCCGTCGTTCCGGGCGCGTGTCGTTCTGCTGCACCTGGGCGTGTTGGGTCTGCTCTACCTCGGGGTTGGCATCGCAGTATGGGCGGCCACCGATGGCCTGAGCGTTGCTGTTCCTGGCGACGCCCGGGTTCGGCTGGCGGTGGGTGTTGTGGTTCTGATCATGGGCCTGCTCTGGGACCGTCGGCGGCGAGTCCCGAGCAGTGCGTGGTGGACGCGGCCCCGGGGAGTGTTCGCGGGGTGGTCCTGCTTGCCGTCGCTGTGGGCGCGGTGGAGGTGGCGACGATGCTGCCCTACTTCGCAGCGATCGACGTGGTCGGTGATGCCGGACTGGGGTGGGAGTTCTCGTCGCTGCTGCTCGCGGCGTACGTGCTCGTGACTCTCTCGCCTGCCCTTGTCCTGCTCGCGGCCAGAGTGTTTGCGCAGGAGCGTGTTTCGTCGATCACGCCAGCTCTGCTCCGGCGCGTGGATCGCTGGAGTGGGGACGTGTGGGCGACGGTGTTGCTTGTGGTGGGCGCGCTACTGGCCGCGAATGCGGCGATCGAATTGAACCTGGTCTGAATCGATGAGAGGAAACACGATGAAAGCAAGAGATGCGCGCAGCATCGTCATGATTGTCGCCGGCGCTGTGCTGGCGCTGTTCTTCTGGGACCTGCAGGTGTTCTGGTTCCAGGGCGGCCCGATCGGCTGTGTTCTGGTGGTGCTCGCGATGGTGGACGTGTGGGAATCGCGTCGCGGTGCCCCCAAGAAGGGGCTGCTCGCGGAATTACGCGACGACATCGTCGGTCACAAGGATTCCGGCGATACATCTGAGCGTGACACTCGGTCGTGATCCGTATCGCCACGACGGTACTGAATTCTCGGCCCAAGCGTGATAAACAAGCAGTTCGGCGATGCTGTAACGAGCGGAATGGTGGTGACCTGGTGACGAGCGGTGTCCACGCGGGGCTCTCTACTCGCTCGACGCGGGGTGGTCTCACCGCTGCCGGTACCGCCGTGATGGTCCTGGGTCTGGTGGCCGGTTGGGTTGTCGTCTACTCGGTGAGCCTGATGGGTGCGCTGTGGCGCTTCCGGGAACCCGACGCGCCGGCTCCGATTCTCTCGATGGGGGATCAGTGGGCCGATCTGGCTGTCGGCGCGGCGCAGGTGGCGGTGGGGGCCGTGGCAATCGCCGCCGTGTACTTCGCTCGACGTCGGAAGCTGCCTGCGGTGTGGCCGACCCGCAGTGGCACCGCGAGCGAGGCCGCGCTCACCTGGTGCGCCGCGATCGGTGCCGCGTCTGCTTCTCTACTCGTGTTGTCTCGTTTGGACATCGTCCGCTTCAGCTTCTCGGTTCCGGCCTCGGTCGAATCCGATTGGCTCGCAGTGGTTTCTGCTCTCGCCGTGGGTCTACGCGAGGAGCCGATTCTGGTGGCGCTACCGGTGTTGCTGCTCGTGGGCCGGCTCCCGATCTGGGCGATCATGGCGTTGTCGGCCACGATGCGAGGCCTTCTCTACATGTACTTCGGCGGCGGCGGATTTCTGTGGGCGCTGTGCTGGGGTGCCGCGGCGGTCTGGGTGTTCTACCGCTACCGGCGGCTGTGGGTGTTGATCGCCATCCACGGACTGGTGATGAACATTCAGGTGTTCGATCGCGTCATTCCGTCCGAGAATGCGGCGACCGTTCTGCAGTGGGTCAACATTCTGATCCTGTTCTCGGCGCTACTGTGGTGGATCACCCCGCGTGCCCTGGATGCGTTTCTGCCCAACACGGTGGCCGTTCGGTACGGCGATGCGACCGTCGCGACGACCCCGATGGTGGCCGAGGTGGTACTGAACCCCGAGAAGCTCGATCCCGACGAAGCCAGACGAGAACCTCCGGTCAAGCCCTGACCATGCGGGCTTCGATGCACTCCCAGATCGGGTCGAACTTCTCGGTGCCGTCCAGCTCGAATCGATGCTTGCGGTAGAACGCCACGGCGCGATCGTTGGCCGCTGCCACCCACAGGTATGTGGATGCCTCCGGGTCGATCACGGTGGTCATGAGTTCTGTTGCGACGCCGGTGCCGTGGTGCTCGGGCACGACGTTCAGTGACCACAGTTCGGTCGACGCAGGCGGATTGTCGTCGCGCGGTGGGCCGCCAGTGGCGAAACCGACGATGCGTGAATCGATGGTGTCGACGGCGCACCGGGTCCGCACACCGCGGCTCGACTGCTCGTCGCGTCGGGCGATGATCTGCTCCCATCGTTCGATGCGGTCGCGAGGGCGTATCGCATCGAGCTTGGCGCTGTTCATCATTCCCGCGTACGTCGCCTTCCAGATCGCCACGTGCGCTGCACCGAGCTGTTCTTCATCGCCCGGGCGGATGTCACGGATCGTGTAAGCGGCCACGGTTGTAGTTATACCGACACGACTCGAATTGGTCGTCGGGATTTCTTGTCGGAAGCTTCTGTGGCAGTCCTGGATCAAGACTTCGGTAGCACTTCGGATTGTTGCGGCCGTGACATTTCGACCCCACGCTGTGGTTTTTCGAAGCGTCGGGTACCGACCGGTTCGAGATGGACGGGAGTTCGATTCTGCCGCATGCGTTGATCGGCTCTGCCGGGTTCGATTCCCATCTCGAGGTTGGGCGTCATCATTGCGCTGAGCCTCACCTTCGGCCCGCTTTGCCAACCCCCATCGCTCAGATAGGACGCGGGGCGAGGAGGTCAATGGCCCTCGGAGGGAGCGCCATTCAACTCTTGAGCTCGCGGAAGGCGCGAACCGATGACAGCTGTAGGAGGGCTTCCCAGAGGGTGATCGCGTCCTCGCGGTCGACAGCGTCGCGCAGAACCGGGCCGAAGAATGCACGCTTGTCGCCCTGGGATGTGGTGATAGCCAGAACAGGCGTGCCGACTTCGGCCTCGATACGGTCGAGTCCGTCGTGATGGGAGCGGCGCAGCTCAGCGTCGTGGCCGGTATTCATGCCGGCCCCGGCGAGTGAGGTGGGTAGACCCGACCTCGAGAGTGCCTCGGTGATATCACCGATCCATTCCCGTTCGGCACCGTGGGGGTCGGTCCACAACGCGCTGTAGAAGGTGCCGAGCGCATCGTGCCCGTGCTCGGTTTGGACTGCTACTGCCACACGTGCGGGAACCCAGAGATAGCCGTGGGTATCGCCTTCGGGGTCGACATCGCGGTGCTCGTTGAGCACCGACAAACTCATCACACGCCAACGCACGGTCAGCTGCACTTCATTGGCGATCTGGACTATCCAACGTGCTGTGTAGCGGGTGAGTGGGCAGGCAGGGTCGAGCCAAAAGTCCACCGTCCAACCGGACTCTTCGTACTCGGGCGTCGCGACCACGCTGGCGCTCACGTCAGTCCGCCGGGCAGAGCGGTAATACCCCGCTCCAGTGTGCGGTTCACGGTTGCGACTACTTCGAACTTGGCCAAAGAGCCCTGCGCAACTTGCTCGAACGCGGTGTACGAAATCCCCCACAAGACCTGCTGCATCCATTCGGCGGTGACCTCGCTGTCGAATACGCCCTCCGCCTGCCCGCGCCTGATGAGCTCTATCACTGGATCTCGCGGCGTCGGAAGGTCTGGCTGGGCTGTGGGCACGACGTCGCGCATGAGGGACTGGTCTCCGAACACGAACATAATTGCCTCGCTGACCGAAGCCAGTGCTGCAACCACGCGGCGCATCGCATCCAGCGGGTGCCCGGTCTCAGGCTGCGCCTCGGCAATCGCAGCGCCGACCGACTCGAGTGCATGTCTCACGGCGGCGCGGACCAGACCGTCGCGCACGGGGAAGTAGCGATGCAACGTCGTGCGACCAACCGCGGCGGCCTCGGCGATCTCTGGCAAGGTCGCCGCTCGCTCACTCGCCCAGGTGCGTACGGCCGCAGCGACTATGGCTTGTTCGGTTCGGCTTTTCGCGCTCACGGAAAGATGGTACCAACGACTACTCATAGGGAGCTTTGGGTCTCAAAAATGGAAGTTTGAAGTTCTTCTTTGGATATTTTAGTATCCATTGCATGGGCGAAGTGGCGATGATCAGGGCCGAAGGGCTGCGTAAGACCTTCGAGGCCCGAGGGGGCACGATCGAGGCGGTGCGCAATGTCAACCTTGACGTCGCCACTGGCGAGCTGGTGGCGCTCCTCGGACCGAACGGAGCGGGCAAGTCCACGACACTCCGGATGCTGACCACACTGCTGCCGCCAACAGCAGGCAGCGTGCATATCGCAGGCCATGATGTGGTTCGGGAGCCGGGCCGGGCACGTGAGGCGATCGGGTACGTGGGCCAGAAGAACGCCTCCGGAGTAAGCCATCGCATCCGCGACGAGCTGGTCACCCAGGGGCGCTGCTACGGCCTGACGAGCGGCGATGCGCGCCGCCGCGCCGATGAGGTGCTCGAAGTTCTCGGTCTCGGCGACCTGGCCGCGCGCACCCCCGACACGCTCTCGGGCGGTCAGCGACGCCGGGTGGACATAGCCCTCGGCCTGATCCACAAACCCAAAGTGCTCTTCCTCGACGAGCCCTCCACAGGCTTGGATCCGCAGAGTCGGGCCGGATTGTGGGATCAGATCCAGCTCCTCCGCCGGCAGCACGGCATCACCGTATTGCTGACCACTCATTACCTCGACGAGGCCGACCGAACAGCCGACAGGATCGTGATCGTCGACCGCGGGGAGGTGATCGCCAACGGCACGGCCGATGCCCTGAAGGCGGACTTAGCAGGCGACTGGATTCATATCACCACGACCGACGCCGAACGCGCGGCACCTAGTCTCCGTCAGATTCCGGGAGTCTCCGTTGCCACACAAGAGGGTAACCGGCTGAGTGTCCGAGTTGCAGACGCCGAAGCCTCGATGCCGGTAGTCCTGCGGTGCTTGCACAACGACGCGATCACCGTCAGTCGAGCTAGCTTGCAGCGTCCCTCGCTCGACGAAGTGTTTCTCAACCTCACCGGGCGCCGCCTCGATGATTCGGGCGGCGCTACCCAAACCGCCGTCGAGCCGAATGCGGCCATTCATGCCTAGTCTCATCCGGGACATCACCACCGTGTTCTCCCGCGAGATCACGCCAGAGATCCGATCTCCCCTCAGCATTCTTTTCGCCATGGGACAGCCCCTGCTTTTCCTGGTGCTTTTCGGCTCGATGCTCGTCGGCGCAGGAGCGGACCTGGGCGCGAGAGGGGGCGACGTCTGGCAGTGGTTCCTACCGGGCATCCTCGTGATGATGTGCCTGATGGGACCGCTCTCGGCCGGTCACGGCATGCTGAGCGAACTCAATGGAGGGCAGATGGAACGCTTCCTTGCTACCCCCATCAGCCGCACCTCAATAGTCCTCGGACGGACCGCCAAGGACGTCATCATTCTGTTCGCCCAGGCGACCCTACTCACTGCCATCGCCATTCCGCTGGGTATGAATTTTCATCTCCTGGGTGCCCTAGCCGCGATGGCACTACTGATCGTCATGGCCACGGGTCTCAGCGCCTTCTCCTACGTCCTCGCCATTGCCTCGATGCCCAGTGGGAACCTCTTCTGGATCGTCACCCAGATGCTGATCTTCCCGACCACATTGCTCTCGGGCATTCTGCTCCCCGTCTCGTCAGGTCCCGGCTGGCTGAGCGGCATCGCTGCGATCAATCCGATCACCTACATCGTCGACGCCGCCCGAGTGCTGTTCATAGGCGATTTCCTCGACACCTCGGTTCTCCGCGGCACGATCGTGGCCGCAGTGGTCGCCGCGGTCGGCCTCGTGCTGTCCACTCGCACGATGAAACGTGGGATCTGAGCGAAGATGCGGCGGATCTGAACCCGGCTCGAGGTACCGTCACCTGAGTCCTCGGTACGAAGAGTGCCACGCCTGTTCGGCCCCACAACTGTTACCGCTGTACTGGTGCTGGGACATTGCATTTTCTTGTCGTACCCCTCTCGTACTATCGAAATCATGTTCGATACCGGTGGGTGGGGGGTGGCGGAGACGCCGCCGGTCGATGACTGCATTGCGGGGTTCCTCGACGTCATCGCGCTCAACCGTGTCAACGAGAACCTTGCTCGGGCGGCGACCGTGCTCGCGTACTGCGACGTGCTCGAGATGCGCCTCGAAGCAGCCGAAGCCGACGGCGGAGATCCAGGCGAGACCGTCCGCGGTGCCCTGTGCGATCTGGCCGTGACGATGACCGGAACGCGTCGCGATGCGTCCGTTGTGCACGATGTCGCGGAGCGTCTGCATCGAATGCCGTTGACGGCCTTGCGTTTCGTGACCGGCAGCTTCGACTGGTCGACAGTTGTCACGATCACCTCCGTGCTTCATCGCGCCAGTGACGAGGCGATTGCGGCAATCGAGTACGAGGTCTGTGCCGCGGGTGGCCGGATGCGTCCGCAGGCCTTGCGCAACCGGATCTGGAGACTGTGGATGAAGGCCGATCCGGTCGGTGCCGCAGCTGCCCGCGAGACCGCGAAGTCCGAGGAGGTCGGTGTGCGGATCGACCGCACCGGTCCGGGTGGGATCGCGTCGCTCATTGCGAAGATCACCGATCTCGAAGCAGCGGAAGCGGATGCCCTCATCGTCGAGATCGTCGGGACGGTCTGCAAGCGCGACCCACGATCGACAGGGACGCTTCGGGCAGCGGGTCTGATGGCGTTGCTGCACGGCGAGCATTCACTCGCATGCCAATGCGATCGCGGAGACGACTGCCCGGTGGCCGGCGCTGCCGACGATATTCCTCCTCGGCGCGGGCATCTCCTCCAGATCGTGGTGGCGGTGGAGACGCTGCTGGGGCTGTCCTCGGAGCCCGCGACCCTCGCCGACGGCACGCCCATCGACCCCGAAGTGGCGCGCATAGTCGCCACCGACGCGAAGTGGCAGGCGCTGCTGACCGAGCTGGTCGAGATGCTGAAGCCCGAACCGAGAAACACGGGGGAAGACGGATCGAATGTTGATGGCCCGGACGATGGCGGCTCCAGCGATGACGGCCCGGGTGAAGAGAGCCGGGACGACGAAAGCCGGGACGACGAAAAGCGTGACGATGACGGCCAGGACGGCGATGGGCTGGACGGTGGCCCCGATGACGGCGGTCCGGACATAGGTGGTCCGGATAGTGGCGGTCCGGACGATGGCGGTCCTCGTAATGGCGGCGGCAGCACGTGCCGCCCCGACGGCCCGGCCCCGGAACGCTCCGACGGTCGTTCGCACTCCGGTCCCGGCCGTGCCGGCTTCCGCAGTGGCGATGTGCCGGGTTCGGTGTCGGGTCCGTTCGGGCCGTTCTCGACGGCTCCGTCGCTGTTGCGTCGAGTCGTCGGCATGGGTCGGGTGCGCGGTGCCGCCGAGCTTCCGTCCGTGCGTCTCGTAGGTGCCCACTGCCTCCCACCTGCAGTCCCGGTACTGGGGGAGGAGTCTGTCCGCGACGGGCTCGTCGCACGGTGGCTTGCGTGGATCGCCGAACAGCCCGAGCGTGCTCGCGGCATCTTTCCCGACGGTCATGGCGGCGAGTCCGCTCCGTCGCAGGCGGCGGTGACGTATCGGCCAGGTGCCCGCGTCGTCGCGTTCGTTCGGGCTGCCTATCGCACGTGTACGTTCCCGAACTGCGACGTGCCGTCGGCCCGGTGCCAGATCGATCATCTGGTTCCGTTCGATCACGACGATCCCGAGCGCGGCGGCTGGACGATCGTGACCAATCTTCAGCCGGTGTGCGTGTTTCATCATCAGGCCAAGACCTCGGGGGCGTGGTCGGCGGTGATGCTCGCAGGCGGCGCGATTCTGTGGTCGAACTCCCTAGGTCTGCGCAAAGTCACGTTGCCGGAGTTGTGCATCGCGACTCCCCGCCTATCCCGCCGACGGCGAAGGGGCTCGTCCCGGCCAGGGGCGAGCCCGGTCGAACCCACCCGCTGGGAGCTCGAATTCAGCGGGTGTGCACCGCCGACTCTCGACGAATTCCGCTCTGCAGCAACAGATGTCGACCGAGGAAAGTTGGCGGAGAAGCGGCGGGCCTACCTCGAACACTGTCGTGTCGTCCATGCGCGCGTCCGATACGACCGCACCCGATACGACCCTCCGCCCTTCTGATCAACACCCGTGCCGGTGTGGCACAGGCCGTTGGCCTGCTACCTTGAACGCCGTTCAAGTCTCTGGGGCAGGTCACCGCCCCACTCCTCGAGGAGCCACCCGTGTCAGATGTCGACAGCAGTACTCGCCCGCCGAGCCGTAAGGTCAGCCGAATGAACGTCTCCGCCCGCGACATGGCGCAGATCGCAGTGTTCGCAGCACTGATCGCTGCGCTCGGCCTGCCGGGATCGATCACGGTCGGATTCTCGGGCGTCCCCATCACCTTGCAGACCCTCGGCATCATCCTGTCCGGTGCCATCCTCGGACCCCGCAAGGGCACGGCCGCAGTCCTGGTGTTCCTCGCGCTGACGATGATCGGTCTGCCGCTGCTGGCCGGTGGACGCACCGGTCTCGCCGCCATGGCCGGGCCCACCGTCGGGTACCTCATCGGCTGGATACCGGCCGCATTCCTGATCGGCCTGCTCACAGCGCGCATCCTGCCCAAATACTCGATCGTGCTCGGCCTGCTGATCAACGCGATTGGCGGAATCCTGGTTGTCTACGCATTCGGCATCATCGGACTCGTTCTGCGCACAGACGTCGGAGTCTTGGCCGCCGTCACGTCCAACGGACCCTTCCTGCCCGGTGACATCGCCAAAGTCGTCGTCGCCACCGTCGTCGCCAAGAGCGTCCACCGCGCGTACCCGGGCCTGATCAAGGCGTGACTCTGACGCTGGGAGGTCGAGGTCGCGACAACAGCACAGCTATCGCCTGGGCGGATCGCACCCTCACCTACGCTGACCTCGACGCCGCCGTCGAGCAATGGCCTCACCTCCCGGTGCACGGGGCTCGATCACACGACGCATCGGCATTGGAGCTGCCGGATGCGTTGATCTGCGTTTTCGCCGCAGCTCGCCAGGGCAACGCGGTCCGAGTCGAGGACCCGGCCGCCCGTCCCGAGCGCCCTACGCACACCGATCCCGACGCGTTCCTGCTGGTGGCGACCTCGGGCTCCACCGGCCGCCCGAAACCGCTCGCTCGCACTGCCGCGTCGTGGGTCGACAGCTTCCCCGAGTTCACCGAGATCACGGGTCTTCGCCCCACCGATACCGTGCTCATCACCGGACCGCTGCACGCCACGATGCACCTGTTCGCCGCGGTGCACGCACTGTGGCTGGGGGCCTGCGTCACCGACGATCCTGCCCAGGCCACTGCCGTTCATGCGGTGCCTGCGGTACTCCGTGACGTCCTCCGCCGGATGCCTCGTGCGCGGATTGCCGTCGCAGCCGGTTCCGGCCTCGATGATGCTGCCGCACAGACGATCTCGGCGCAGCAAATCAGGCTGGTCGAGTACTACGGCTCGGCGGAGCTGTCGCTGGTGGCGGCGAGGGTCGTGGGCGAACACTCGTCACTGAGACTGCTCCGGGAAGTCGAAGCACGCACCGAGGACGGGTACCTGTTCGTCCGATCGCCGTACGCTGCACTCGGTGCGCGCGGCTGGTTCGGCGTCGGTGATCTGGCCGAACTGAACGGCTCCGAACTTCTCGTCCACGGCCGCGGGGATGCAGCGATCAACGTGGGCGGAACCACCGTGATCGCCGAGGACGTGGAGAACATCCTGACCGCACTCGACGGCGTCCGAGCTGCGGCGGCGATCGGCACACCGCACGCGGTTCTCGGCGAAACGGTCTCTGCCGTCATCGAACTCGATGGAACCCGCGACCTCGACCTCGTTCGCGCCGACGCTCGCGCAATAATGGCCAAGGAAGCACTGCCGCGACGCTGGACGGTGGTGCAGCAGTTGCCCCGCACCTCCAGCGGCAAGATCGCCCGCGGGTCGCTCCTGTGATCACTCCCGTCATCGTTGCGGCGAAACGTACGGCAATCGGTATCGCCGGGCATGGCTTCGTCGATGTCACCGCCCCGAACCTTGCCGCACCGGTGCTGAAAGCCGTTGCAGCAGAGATCAGCTCACTCGGCATCCCGATCGACGACGTGATCCTCGGCAACTGTCTCGGTCCCGGCGGCGACGTCGCACGTGTCTCGTCGCTGCTCGCGGGTCTCGGTGTCGGCGTTCCAGGAGTCACCGTCGATCGGCAGTGTGGATCCGGGCTCGACGCCGTCATGCAGGCCGCGTCGCGCATCCGCAGCGGCGACGAAACGCTGATTCTGGCCGGTGGCGTCGAATCTGCCAGCACCAGCCCGTGGCGATTCTGGCCGCCGGTCGACGGCCAAGATCCCGTCCGCTACACCCGAGCGCCGTTCGCGCCGCACGGCTTCGAGGACCCGGACATGGGTGTGGCGGCGGACGACCTCGCGCGAATCCGCGGTATCGGGCGCGAACGCCAAGATGCTTACGCTGCACGGTCGTTCGCGCGAGCGGCGGCCTGCGACTTCTCGGCCGAGATCGTCACTGTGAACGACGTCGCAACCGATGAGCGCATCCGCCCCAACATGACCGCCCAGCGGCTCGGCAGGCTGCGCCCCACCTTCACCTCCGACGGCACGGTGACCGCGGGCAACTCGTGCGGAATATCCGACGGGGCAGCAGTTCTGGCCATCACCACGGCCGAGCGGGCAGCCGGGATGCCGGCATTGCGCATCCTCGGCAGTGCGGTAGCAGGGTCCGACCCGGCTCTCCCCGGGCTCGGTCCGGTGCCGGCGATCGAGAAGCTGCTCGCGCGCACCGGGGTGGTCCTCGAGGACATCGACACCGTCGAGATCACCGAGGCGTTCGCGTCGGTCGTGCTCGCGGTCTCGGATGAATTGGGCCTCGACGAAGGCCGCATCTGTCCGGAGGGCGGAGCCATCGCCATGGGGCACCCGTGGGGAGCATCGGGCGCAATTCTGCTGGTACGGTTGGCCTCTCGAATGCTGCAACCCGGAGGCCCGGCACTGGGCCTGGCGGCCTGCGCCATCGGCGGCGGGCAAGGAATAGCGATGCTGGTGGAGCGAGCAACATGAGCGGGTGTTTATGAGCACGATCAAGTTCGAGAACATCTCGCACTCGTTCGGGGAACGGCAGGTGCTCAGCAGCATCGACCTCGAGTTCGACGAGCGCCGCATCGGCATCATCGGATCCAACGGTTCGGGTAAGTCGACGCTCGCCCGGATGATCAACGGTTTGATCAAGCCCGATACCGGCCGCGTCACGGTCGACGGCGTCGACGCTGCGAAGAAGGGGGCGCAGGTTCGTAAGAAGGTCGGCTTCGTGTTCACCGATCCCGATTCGCAGATCGTGATGCCGACGGTCGCAGAGGATCTCGCGTTCTCCCTGCGTAGATCCGGGCTCAGCAAAAAAGAGGTGTCGGACCGCGTCGACGAAATCCTGGTCCGCTTCCGTCTCGATCAGCACCGCGACCATCCGGCGCACCTGCTCTCGGGTGGACAGAAGCAACTGCTTGCCATCGGTGCCGTCCTCATCCGACGGCCGGAGGTGGTCGTTGCGGACGAACCGACGACGCTGCTCGATCTGCGCAACGGACGCGTCGTCGCGCAGGCTCTCGATTCGATGAACCAGCAAGTCATCGTCGTGACACATCAACTTGCGCTGCTGGACAGCTTCGAGCGCGTCATCGTCATCGACGACGGCCGTATCGCGTTCGACGGCACCCCCGCCGCCGCGGTCCCGGCCTACCGGGAGCTGATCGGATGATCGGTCTCTACCGGCCCGGCACCTCGCTGCTGCACCGGATGAGCCCGGGATCGAAGCTGCTGGCGCTGATCTTCGCGATCCTGGCGACGGTGATCTTCGCGCGCACCCCCCTCGAAGTAGGTGTGGTGGCGCTGCTGGTGGCGGCATTGTTCGCGGCGGCTCGAATCCCGGCGAAAGTTGCACTGGCGCAACTACGTCCGGTGCTGTGGATGCTGCTGATCATCGGCGTCTTCCAGGTGATCATCACTACCTGGCAGCGCGCCGTGGTGGTGTGTGGGGTGCTGGTGATCTCTGTTGCTCTGGCAGCTCTGGTCACCCTCACCACCCGGGTGACCGACATGCTCGATACCGTCACCAGGGCGCTCGGCCCCGTCCGACGCTTCGGGGTCGACCCGGATCGCATCGGACTGCTCTTGGCCCTCGCCATTCGATGCATCCCGCTGCTCGCGTCCATCGTGCAAGAGGTGTCGCAGGCCCGTAAAGCACGCGGACTGCAATGGTCGATGACGGCACTGGCAACGCCGGTCCTCGTGCGCGCCCTCCGCACGGCCGACGCGATGGGCGATGCGCTCGTCGCGCGCGGTGTCGATGACGACGGCGCAGATGACGATGAAGTTGAAAAAGACCATGACGAGTGAGCTTCTCGCCGCCCGGGTAGCGCGGCATTCCGACCGTCCCGAGGCAGCTGTCGTCGATGCGACCGGTGGAATCACCTACCGGGAATTCTGGGATCGGGTGACACGCACGGCGACGGAGCTTTCTCACAGATTGGCAGGGAAGCGTCGCATCGCGGTACTGCCGACCTCGGATATCGGGTCCTTGGTGGTCGTCGTCGCGGCGATGCATGCGGGGGTCAGTGTCGTTCTGCTGCATCGACATCTGTTGGCTCATGAATTCGCCGACGTCATCGCGGTGTGTAAGCCCTCTCTGATCGCCGCGCATCCGCGCCAGCACGGGCGGTTGCATGGTTGGGGTGCAGGCAACGTGTTCGCACCCGATGATCTTGCACTCGGGCCTACCGAAACCACCCCCACGGCCGCACCGAATTCCGAGTTGCTCGTGGGCGTCACGTCCGGAACCACTGGCCCGCCCAAGTTGTTCGTGCGCAATCAGGCCTCGTGGGCGGCGACGCTGGACCGCTCCGATGCCCTGCTCGATCTGGGTCGCGGCAATCGGGTGTCCGCACCCGGCACAGTCGATCACACGCATTTCCTCTACGGCGCACTGCACGGGCTCACCCGGGGGGGGCGACGGTCGACCTACGAGAGCCGACAGCGGCTCTCGAAGATGCTGTGACCCATCTGTATTCGGTCCCGACCATCGCCTGGGACATCGCTCGCTCGGGAGTGCGATCGACGAGTGTCCGTGAGGTGCTCTCGTCCGCGGCGCGGTGGGCACAATCGGGTAGGGCCGCACTGGCAGCGGTACTGCCCAATGCAGTGCTGACGCACTTCTACGGCGCGTCCGAGCTCAGTTTTGTCTCCTACGACCGAAGCGACAGCAACGGCACCGAGGTCAGCGGACAGCTGTTCGATGGGGTCGAGGTCGAGATCAGGGACGAGCTGCTGCACGTCCGCAGCGACATGCTGTTCGACGGCTATCTGAGCCGAGTGGGAGACCACACCACCCTGACGAACGGGCCGGACAATAACGGGTGGATGACCGTCGGCGATCGCGGCAGTGTCGAGGACGGTCGACTGACCTTGCACGGCCGCGGCAGCGAGACGATCGTCCGGGCCGGTCTCATGGTGGAGCTGACTCCGATCGAGGCCGCCTTGCTCGCAGTTCCCGGTGTGCTCGAGGCCGGGGTGGTCGGGTTGTCCCACGACCGAACCGGCGAGGAGCCCGCGGCCGGAGTTGTTGTTGCGCAGAACGATCCGATATCCGTGGCTCGGATCCGCCGCCACCTACGCACCGTGCTGCCGGGCCCAAGCCTGCCGGTGGTGCTCGCCATCCTGGACAGCCTGCCGCGTACGCCGCGCGGCAAGCTCGACCGTCAGGCTCTGGCGGCAACCTTGGCGACGGTGCGCACCGTTGGCTCGCCCGATGCTCCGGTGACGACGAACCAGACGGTGAGCGCCCCGCCGTCGTAGCGGTGGCGCAGAGTGACACGTTCGTTGGCCAGCACCGGGGTCAGGTACTCGATGACGGCGCGGTGCGGCGCCGCGGCCAGCTCGGGCACGTCCACCAGCAACTCCTCGATCGCGTGCCAGTAGGCAGCGTTGTTGAGGTGGTTGAACGGGTCGATATCGGTTGCGCGCAAAGGGAACTGCAGATCGGTGGGCGATTCGGCCGGCACCGGCTCGGTCAGCCATGCCTTCCACCGCAACCGGTGTTGATCGGTGGTTCGGGCCAGCATTTCCAGTGCGCCGTCGCTGATGCGGGTCGGCATTCCGGTGTCCTTGCTGATGTTGATCCAGAAGCCCTCGGTCTCGATGCGCCCACCCTTCGGTGTCGTCAGTGCCACGCGCATGTTCGACCACCGCGTCGACATCGACGAACACCAACGCCGCATGTGCACTCGGTCCGGGAAATGGATCGGCTCGAAGACGTCGATGACGGTGCGCCGCACGATCCACATGGGATCTGTCTTGCCCAGGGGAGTGGCGTCGAGGTTGTCGGTACCGATGTCCTGCAGGTAGCGGGCAACGCCGTCGAACCTCAGTCGGTTGTTCGGATCGATGTCGCCCGTCCGCACCGGCCAGTTGGTCTCGAAGCCTTCACCGGGAGGCGGCTCCGGTGCCAGTTCGTCGTCGAAGCCGGCCGGTTCCACGCGTGCATTGGTCACGACCGCACTGTACGCGGACAGGCCGAGTGTGCACCGCTAGACGATGTGACGGGCGCGCATTCCGTCGAACACCGGTGCTACTCGAACGACGTCGCCGCGTTGGGGTGCATGCACCATCTGCCCGTTGCCCATGTAGATCGACACGTGACCCGGCCCGGCCGGTCCGAAGTTGCCGAACAGCAGATCGCCCGGTTGCGCGAGCTCCATCGGGATCTCGGTGCCCACGTTCCACTGAGTTTCCGAGGTGCGGGGCAAGGTGACCTTTCCGCCCGAGGCCTTGTAGAGGGCGTACGACGTCAGGCCCGAGCAGTCGAATCCGCCACCGGACGGTCCGTTGATGTTTCCGCCGCCCCAGACGTACGGCAGTCCCAGGTAGTCCATCGCCAACTGCACCGATCGGCCGCCGATTCCGGTGAGGTCGAGTCCGGCGAACGGGGTGAGGATGGCCGCGAACTGCGCTTCGGTCGCCCGGATGCGAGAGACGTACGGCTTGGTCTGCGTCTCGTAATCGAATGTGCCCGAGGGCATTCCGCCCGATCGCAGTACCGCTCCCGCGCCTGCGTTGTATCCGGCCAGGGTCAGATCCAAGGTGTCACCGGACACCCTGCCTTCCCGCTTCCAACCGTCGACCTGTCCGTAGATATCGCACAGCAGGGTGCCCGACGCCATCACCGAATCACCGATGCTGTTGACGTCGATGACGCCGTTGCCGTCGTAGTCCTTGCCGTACGTCGCCCAGGTGCCGGGCATGAACTGCCCAGGACCTTGCGCGCCGGTGCTCGAGACCGGAGCAGTGGGGCCGTGTCGAAAGCCGTTCTCGGCGGCATACAGTGCCGCGATCGTCGTCGCCTTGACGCCGCCGCAGATGTTGCCTGCCTTCTGCAGCCACGGCACGAAGGCGGTGATGGCTCCCACTGCACCCAAAGCGATCGGGCCCACATTGATGCCGGTGAACGTGGCGGGTTGACCGGGGAACAACGCGCGCCGAATGGCCTCGGCCGACGCCATGAATGCCGTCTGGGTGGCGATATCGGCGGCGGTGTACGTGCGGCCGGCAAATTGAACGGCACCGGCACCGAGTGCGGCCGCAGTGGTGGACACCGCACTCGACGAGAACACACTGAACGGCAATGGCGCCGAGGGGGAACCGGTAGCAACTGCGGTGGGGAGTGCGGCCAGTGCATCTTCCGGCGCGGTCGGCACCGCTGCCCCGGTGGCGGCCGCTTCTGTATCGGCTGCCTCTGTATCGACTGCTTCGATGTCTTCCACCGTCGGCAGGTCGGGGAGCATCGGTTCGGCGGCGGTGTGCAGGCCCTCGGCGGCGTCGGAGAGGGTGCGGTCGGCGATGTCGGCGGCAGGTTCGGGCAGAGTGCCCAGGAGTTCGGTCCACTGATCGCTCATCGTCGTTGCCTGTTCCTCGGCGTTGGCGGCAATCTCTGCCGCCTGATCCTGCACCGCCTGATCCGGAATCGGAGCCGGGGCGTCCGTTCCGGCGACAACACCGGCGGCGGACACGATGACGGCAACGATGACTGCGAATGGATCGCCTGCCATGTATCGACTCCTGCTACTCGAACGATCTTCCCCGAGCCAGTAGCTGTGATCAGGCTCACTCGGGTGCTGCACCCATCATGCACGGTGCAGACGTTCGACTCATGAGTTTTGCGAAACTGTCAGAACAGGGATGCCCAATAGTCCGAGAAGCGGATTCCGATGAGCGCGACGACGATTGCGTACCACACCGCGAGCAGCGTCCACCGCCATTCGAGGAAGAGACGGCCGACAGTGCCGCCGTTGTTCGGGCCGGAGCCGACCAATCGGCTCAGAGACAGCACGAACAACGGCATCGTCACCGCCCACACCACCATGCAGTAGGGGCACAGAGCGTTGATCTCGTACAGGCTCTCGAAGATCAGCCAGTGCACGAACACTTCACCGAGCAGCAGGCCCGCGCTCAGTCCGAGCCAGAACCAGTGCGGCAGTTCGACGCGGCCGAGCCACAGCACCCCGGCGACGAGAGCGACGGAGAAGGCGACGATGCCGAGGATGGGGTTCGGGAAGCCGAAGAGCGCCGCCTGTTTCGTCACCATCACCGACCCGCACGAGAGCACCGGATTCAGGCTGCACGACGGGACGTACGACGCGTCCTCGAGCAGTTTGAATCGCTCGATCGTCAGCGTCAGCGCAGCGAGTAACCCGAGAGCGCTGAACAGGGTGAAGACAGCTGGGCCGACAACTGCAGCGCCTGCTCGGGTTCGCATGGTTCGGTTACCAGTTGCTCAGTTACCGGCTGCGGCGGCGAGGATGTTCTCGGGCGTCGGGTTAGCGATGTCGGTGCCGTTGACCCGGACGTTCGGTGTTCCGTTGATGCCTTCGCCGAGGACCGACTGTGTCTGGGTGGTGACCCAATCGGTGTAGCTGCCGTCGGTGATGCACGACGCGACGGCGGGGGAGTCGGCACCGGCAGATGCGGCGATCGCGACGAGCTCGTCGTCGGTCAGTCCGGTACCGCCCTCGGACGGCTGCTGCTCGAACATGGCGGTGTGCCAGTTCATCCAGTTCTCGCGGTCGTTCTCGGCGACGCAGACAGCAGCGCTCGCGGCGCGCGTCGAGTACATGGTTCCGTTCGAGAACCGGTCGAGAATGGAGATGGGGCGATAGTCGACGGCGACATTGCCTGCGTCGGCCAGCTGCTGCAACGTCGATCCGCTGATGGACTCGAAGTTCTTGCACGCCGGGCACTGGAAGTCCTCGACGACGCTGATGACGGTGGTGGCGTCGGGGTTGCCGAAGCGGATGGCACCGTCGTCCGTCAAAGACGCGGGGGTGAGCTGGGCTCCGGTCGACGCGCCGGAGCCTGCGGCGGGAGATGCATCCCCCGACGTCGAATCCTTGTTGACGATGAACAGTGCGATTGCAGCCACGAGCGCGATCAGAACGACTGCGACGACGATCTGGATCAGAGTCCGACGATTCTTGTCGCCGTTCTGCATGGCCTTGATGTCTTTGGAGACGTTCTTGCTCGTGTTCACGCGGCCAGTCTAGGCAGTCGATCCTGAGCGCCGGATGAGAGCTGTGTCAGATGAGAGAAGCGAGCCGTTGGATGGCGAATCGGTATCCGTCGATCCCGAGTCCGGCGATGACACCGCTGGCGATGGGGGAGACGAAGGAGTGGTGCCGAAACTCCTCGCGGGCGTGCACGTTGGAAATGTGCACCTCGATGATCGGCACCTCCGGGATGACGAGTGCGTCGCGCAGTGCCACGGACGTATGCGTCAACCCGCCCGGATTGATGACGATGCCCGACGCCACCCCACGGGCCTCGTGAATCCAGTCGATGAGCTGGCCCTCGTGGTTGGACTGCTCGGCCCGGACGGTGAGTCCGTGCTCGGCGCCGGTCTTCTCGCACAGGGTGACGACGTCGGCGAGAGTGGCGTGGCCGTACACCTCCGGCTGCCTGGTGCCGAGCATGTTCAGATTCGGGCCGTTCAATACCAGTACCTGTTCGGCCATGACTCGACTCGCTTCCCATACTCGACGAACTACCGCGTCCGATCATTTCACAGAGCCCTTGAGAGACTGTTCCGGTGAAAGCAGTGACCGCGTGAGAACCGTGTGGGTGGTGTGGGGCGTCGGTGTCTTCGCCTACATCGTCGGAGTGCTGCACCGGACGTCCTTCGGCGTCGCCGGCCTGAGTGCGGCCGATCGGTTCTCGGTGTCGCCGTCCCTGCTGTCGTCGTTCGTGGTGCTGCAGGTGATCGTGTACGCGGGAATGCAGATCCCGGCCGGGGTACTGCTGGATCGCATCGGTTCGCGCAAGATGATCGCCGCGGGCGCGTTGATCATGGCGTCGGCTCAGATCACGCTGGCGCTCACGGAATCGCTCCCCATCGCGGTGGCTGCGCGGGCGTTCGTGGGTGTCGGTGATGCGCTCACGTTCATCTCGGTGCTGCGGTTGGTGCCGCGCTGGTTCTCGCCGCGACGAGTGCCGATCGTCTCGCAGCTGACCGGTCTGCTCGGCCAGCTCGGCCAGGTGCTCTCCGCGGTCCCGTTCTTGATTCTGTTGAACGGACCCGGCTGGACGTTCGCGTTCGGCAGCGCAGCGGCACTCGGGCTCCTCGCCCTCGTACTGGTTCTCGCGCTCGTCAGGGATCGCCCCGACGACGGTGCTGCCCCCGTGTTCGAGCCGACGACGCTGCGACAGACCCTCGCCTCCATCGCCGAGGTGTGGCGTCGGCCCGGCACCCGGCTCGGCTTCTTCTCGCACATGGGCACCCAGTTCTCGATCACGGTCTTCGCCTTGCTGTGGGGTGTGCCGTATCTGACGTCGGCGCAGGGCCTGTCGGCATCGACGGCCGGAGCGTTGCTGACGATGTCGGTGCTGGCCGCGGTGGCGTCGGGCATCGTGGTGGGTCTTCTCACCGGGCGCTACCCGATGCGTCGGTCGTGGCTGGTACTGGCGATCATGATCAGCAACGCGACGATGTGGGCGATCGTGTTGGCGCTGCCAGGACCCGCGCCGCTGTGGTTGCTGGTGCTGCTCGTCGTGGTGATCTCGGTGGGTGGTCCGGGATCGGTGATCGGGTTCGATTACGCCCGCACGTTCAATCCGAGCGCCAATCTGGGGACGGCGCAGGGGATGGTGAATATCGGCGGCTTCCTGGCTTCGCTGTTGGTGATCGCGGCGATCGGATGGATTCTCGACGCGATGGGCGGGTACACGTTCGACGGTTTCCGGGTGGCGTTGCTCGCGCAGTTCCCGGTGTGGATCGTCGCGATCACCGGGGTTCTGTTGACGCGGCGCAAGACTCGGCGGGTGCTCGCTGCCGAGGGCATTCACCCGCACACGATGCGTGAGGTGCGAGACCGGATGAGGCGTAAGTAGACCACCTGCCTTAATTCGTTGCACAGACGGCGTTCTGCGCGCATGCTGGTGTCCCGAATATCGTTGTAGGACACAAGTAAACGCTATGTAGAGGTGCGTCAAAAAGATGGTAACCGAGCCTGAAGTGACCTCAGCGACCGGCGAGTATTCGCATCGCGAGATCATGACGATTCTGTCGGGCCTGATGATGGGCATGTTCCTCGCGGCCCTCGATCAGACCATCGTCTCGACGTCCGTCCGCACCATTGCCGACGACCTCAACGGGTTCTCGGTTCTGGCCTGGGTGACGACGGCCTACCTCATCACCTCGACGGTCTCGACCCCGTTGTACGGCAAGCTGTCCGACCTCTACGGGCGCAAGCCGTTCTTCATGACGGCCATCTCGATCTTCGTCGTCGGATCGATGCTGTGCGGCATCGCGACGTCGATGTACGAGCTCGCCGCCTTCCGTGCCGTCCAAGGCCTCGGTGCAGGTGGTCTGATGTCGATGGCCCTGGCGATCATCGGCGATATCGTCCCGCCGCGCGAACGTGCCAAGTACCAGGGCTACTTCCTGGCCGTGTTCGGGACGTCCAGCGTGCTCGGGCCGGTCATCGGTGGACTGCTCGCCGGGCAGTCGTCGATCCTCGGAATCACCGGCTGGCGTTGGGTTTTCTACATCAACGTCCCGCTGGGCATCATCGCACTCGTGGTGGTGTGGCGAGTACTGAACCTGCCGGTGTATCGTCGCGAGACGCGCGTCGACTGTTGGGGCGCAGTACTTCTCAGCGTCGGCCTCGTGCCGCTGCTCATCATCGCCGAGCAGGGACGCGTGTGGGGATGGAGCTCGCCGCGGGCCCTGCTGTGCTTCGGAATCGGAATCGTCGGCGTCATCGCGTTCGTGCTCGCCGAGATCAAGATGGGCGACGACGCCCTAATCCCCATGCGATTCTTCCGAAACCCGTTGTTCTCGTTGTGTATTGCTGTCAGCGTCATCGCCGGAGCGGCCATGTTCGGCGGCATCTCGCTGCTGCCGCAGTACCTGCAGGTGGTCAAGGGATCCTCGCCGACACTGGCCGGCTACCAGACCCTGCCCCTCGTCGGTGCCCTGATGATCGCGTCGATCGTCTCGGGTCGGATGATCTCGAAGACTGGGCGCTACAAGATCTTTCCGATCGTCGGTACGGCTCTGATGGCCATCGCGATGTTCGTCTTCCACTACGTGCACGCCGATACCCCGCTGTGGCAGACGATGGTCGTCATGGGTGTGTTCGGCCTCGGTCTCGGTTCGATGATGCAGCCGCTGACCCTGGCCATCCAGAATGCGATGCCGCCCAAGGACATGGGTGTATCCACCTCTGCCGCAACGTTCTTCCGACAGATCGGTGCGACTGTGGGCATTGCCGTCTTCCTGTCGATGCTGTTCACCCAGCTGACCCCGAAGACGGGTGACGCGTTGGTTGCCGCGAGTTCGACCCCGGCGTTCCAGCATGCGGTACAGAGCGCGGCAACGAGTTCCGATCCCCTGCAGTCCGGTTTCGCGCAGGCCATCGCCTCGGGTGACGCCTCCGTTGCAGGCAGTGCACTGCAGGACAGCTCGTTCATTCAGAAGCTCGAACCTGCTCTTGCCGAGCCGTTCCGCATCGGCTTCTCCGACGCCATGGACTACGTGTTCCTGGCAGTGTCGATCCTGATGCTCCTCGGATTCGTGCTGGTGCTCTTTTTGAAAGAAGTGCCGCTACGGACGATGTCGGGTCTGGCCGCTGCGCAGCAGGAACGAGACGAAGAACGCGCGAACGAGGCGGGGCCCGGTCTGGTCTGATCGGGGCCCTCCGGTGAGTTTCGGGCGACGCGCAGGTCTGCACAGGTAGCCGGGCGAGGCCGCCGCTGGTGGATCCGGGTGCGAATGGGAGTTTCATGACAGAGCGCTCGGTACAGCTAGGGCCGGTGCAGACCTGGTACGCAGAGGTCGGCGACGGGGAGCCGGTGGTGTTTCTGCACCCCGGTGGTGTCGACGCGCGGGCGCTCGACGTCACCGTCGCCGGCCTGGCGTCGACGATGCGGGTGTACACCCCCGAGCGTCGGGGCCACGGCCGAACCCCCGATGTCGAGGGGCCCGGACTGTCGACGGCGTTGACCTTTGCGGATATGGCCGCCGACACCATCGCGTTCATCGAGCAGGTGGTCGGTGGACCGACGAAGCTGGCGGGATGCAGCGACGGCGGTGTGGTGGCCCTGCTCGTCGCACTGGAGAGACCGGATCTGGTGGAGCGCCTCGCCTGTGTGGCAAGCGTGTTCCACCGCGACGGCTGGGGCGGTGGAATGTCCGGCCAGACCGAGCGAAGCGATTTCGTGCGCAGGCTCGACGACATGCACAGCACCGATCCGGCGCTGACGCCCGAGATGCTGGCCGAGCTGTCGGTCCGCACGCTGGTGATGATCGGCGACGACGACGAGGTGAGCATCGAGCACGCCACCGAGTTCTATCGCAGCGTGCCGGTCGCCGAACTCTCGATCGTGCCGGGCACTTCCCATGGGCTCTTGGTCGAGAAGCCTGCGCTGTGCAACGCGATCCTGCTGGACTTCCTCACTCGAGACTCAGTGCAGACTTTCGCGCCGATTCGGCGGGCGTGACAGCCTCGGCCGGCACAACGGTGCGCACGAGACCTGCGAACAGGACGTCCAGGCCACGCTCGAGTTCGTGGGCACCGTCGTACGCGGTGATGAGCGGCGGCAGAGTGGACAGCAACGGAAATTCGTCGACGGGTAGTCGGCGCAACGCCAGGCTGAGGCGGTCGCCGGTCTCGTCGGGGTTCTCGGGCATTTCCTGAGTCTCGCTCAGCAGGTGACCGCGGAGGAAGGACTTGAGCAGCCGATAGGTCGACAACGCTTCGGGTGCGGTGAATCCTGCGTTGATCAGCAACGCCAGCACGCTTTCGAGTGACCTCAAAGACCTCGTGGTGCCCAGTCCGAGCGGCGTTCGATGAGGGCGGGTGGACAGCAGAATTACCGCGTGCGGATGCTCGAGGGCGAGACAGCGATAGTGCCGAGCGAACATTCGTAGTTGTCCCTGCCAATCGGCATCGGTCACATCGACCGTCACGAGCGGACTGAGTATCGAATCGGCGATGGCGTCGAGTAGTGCCTCCTTGGTCGGGAGGTACCGGTACACGGTCATCGGATCGCGATCGATCGACGCCGCGAGGCTCCGGATCGACAGGCTGTCGAGGCCGGTGCGATCGACGATGCACAGCGCGGCCGACACCACGTACTCGCGGTCGATCTTGCCCCTGGAGTGTGGGCCGAATCGGTCTGTTGTGGACATCGGCTGGCACCCCTTTCGTAAAGCAGTAAACCGACCGGTAAGTAGCCCCAAACAAACTTGTTGTTCGGCAACACTTTTCGCTTGACTCGGGATGCTACACGTGGTGTGCTGTAGCTCTACACCGTAGAGATACGGGGAAACTCATAGTTGCGGAGTGGGCATGAGCCTCCGCTGAACTCTCACTTTGTCGCCCTGCTGAAGCCAATCGGCCGGCGACATCTCCCCAGTACGCCGCGATACCTCGACGCCCCTGACGTTTGTCAGTGATTTCGTCGAACGTCTCGGAAATCACTTGCAACGCAATGGACTCGTCGGGGGACCGATTGCGTGAACTACGAAGTCGGGCAACATGTCTGCTTCGCCCCCACCAGCAGAACGGTATGCAATCCATGCCCGCTACAGAGCACAGCCGCACGTCGACCCCCATCAGGCGCAGGGGCAGAACCCTCGCTCCACTCGCCGGTTCGGTCGCGTTGGCCACCAGCGCACTCATGCTGATCACTGCATCTCCTGCCGTTGCTCAGCCCACCACCGTGGGCCTCGGAACCGCAGGAACTTTCGCCGTACTGGCCGGGTCCACGGTCACCAACACCGGCACGTCGACCATCAGCGGTGACGTCGGTGTCAGCCCAGGTGAAGGTGAGCCCCCCAGCGTCACCGGATTTCCACCCGGCTTGGTCACCGGCGGAGTGATCCACGACCGCGATACCGTTGCTGCACAGGCACAATCGGATCTCACCGTCGGCTACAACGATGCTGCCGGTCGAACCGGCCCGGCGAACGTCGGAGTGGAGCTCGGCGGGCAGACTCTTCTCGCCGGACTGTACGGAGGATCGGGCACGCTCGGCCTGACCGGAAGGCTGACACTGGACGCCCAGGGGAACTCGGATGCCGTGTTCATCTTCCAGGCGGCGTCGACCCTGATCACAGCCTCCGAGAGCGAGGTATTGCTCACCAACGGGGCCAACCCGTGCAACGTGTTCTGGCAGATCGGTAGCTCCGCGACGTTGGGGACCGATACCGAGTTCGTCGGCACCGTCATGGCGCTGGAGTCCATCACCGCCACCACCGGCGCCACCGTCGACGGACGCTTGCTTGCCCGGAACGGTGCCGTGACTCTGGACTCGAACAGGATCACCCGACCGAACTGTGCAACCGTCATTCCTCCGACGACCACAACACCCCCGATCACCACGACACCCCCGGTGACCACTACGCCTCCGGTGACCACTACGCCTCCGGTGACCACTACGCCCCCGGTGACCACTACCCCTCCGGTCACCACGACGCCCCCGGTGACGGTGGCGGTACACCGGGTACCCCGGGTGACGGTGGCGGTACGCCGCCGATCGTCATCGAAGTACCCCCGATCATCCCGGGTGTGCCGCCGGTGATCACGATCCCGCCGATCCCGGGTCTCCCGACGCCTGAACTGCCGAACACCCCGGGTGTCCCCAACGTGCCGGAACAGCCGAACACCCCGAATCAACCGAACACTCCCAACACGCCGAATCAGCCGAACACCCCCAACACTCCGAACCAGCCGAACACTCCCAACACACCGAACACGCCTGATCAGCCCAACACCCCGAACCAGCCGAACACACCGGGTGGGCCGGATCAGCCGGGCGCCTACAACCCGGGTGGGCAGATCACCCAGATTCCGAACGGTGGCGTCGATACCGGTGATGGCAGCACTGTGTCATCCTCTGACGCAACGTCGTTCGCTCCGATGTGGACCCTGCTGGCAGTGCTCGCGGTCGGTGCAGTCTCTGCCCTGACTCTGACTCGTCGTCGGAACTGATCGGTGAGACCTACCGTCGAGGTATCGGTACCTCTGGCTGAATCCGCCCGCACCACGACCCGTCCTCGGGCCGTGGTGCGGGCCGTGGCAGCGGCCTGCTTCATGCTGCTGTTACTGGTTGCCGGCTGCGCAACGCCCTCGGATGCCGGCCCCTCGCAGAACGATTCGACGTCCTCGTCTTCTTCGGCTCCTGCCGCCGTCGCCCCGACGGACGACGTTGCAGCCCAATCGTCGTCGGCTCCCGGGTCACCACCTGCGCGCCTCGAGATCGGTGCGATCGGCGTGGACTCCGATGTGATGGGTCTGGGTCTGCGTCCGGACGGCTCGATGGAAGTTCCCGCAGGCGGTTTCCCCGCCGGTTGGTACACCGGGTCGCCGGTTCCGGGGCAACTGGGACCGTCGATCGTTGCGGGGCATGTGGATTGGGGCGGCAGCCCCGGTGTCTTCTACCGGCTCCGTGATCTCGAACAGGGCGACGATGTCACCGTCGTCAGCCAGGACGGCACCACGGTCCGATTCGTCGTCAGCGCGGTGGAGCAGTATCCGAAGGATGCGTTCCCCACCGACAAGGTCTACGGAGACATCGACCACCCCGGCTTGCGCTTGATCACCTGTGGCGGCCAATTCGACTCGGACATCTCGAGTTACGACGACAACATCGTCGTGTACGCCGATCGCGTCTGAGCGAACCATAGGCTCACAGCAAGTTCGCAGGCTGCTCCCAGCCCGGCCGACGGTCCATCGCACATTCTCGTAGTCGACAACTTCGACGAACAGGATCTGCGATGACTGCCCAACTCGACCGACCGGCCGCGATGCCTCCGTCGCACGCCCGCCAGCCGTCCTGGCAGGACAGGTGGTGGTATCGACGCCGGCACCTGCTCGGGCTGCTGGTTCTGCTCGCCGCCACAGCGACGCTGTACCTGTGGAACCTGACGGCAAGTGGCTACGCGAACACCTTTTACGCCGCTGCGGTGCAGGCAGGCACCAAGGACTGGACGGCGTGGTTCTTCGGATCGCTCGATTCCGAGAACTTCATCACCGTGGACAAACCGCCGGCCGCACTGTGGGTGATGGGACTGTCGGCTCGTGTGTTCGGGTTCTCCAGCTTCAGCTTGCTTCTGCCGCAGGCGTTGATGGGTGTCGCCGCCGTGGCGACGGTGTACGCCGCGGTCAAGCGAGTCGCGAACCCCACGGCCGGTTTGCTCGCCGGCTTCGCCCTGGCGTCGGTTCCGGCGGCGGCGTTGATGTTCAACTTCGACAATCCCGACGCGCTGCTGGTTCTCCTCATGACGCTCGGCGGCTACTTCGTCGTGCGGTCTCTGCAGACACCAGCGGGGCGACGTGCCGCGATGTGGCTCGCGTTGGCCGGTGTGGCGCTGGGATTCGCGTTCCTCACCAAGATGTTGCAGGGACTGCTGGTGCTGCCGGCGTTCGGTCTCACGTATCTTGTTGCGGGACAGGCACAGTTACGGGCCCGGTTGTTGCATCTCATTGGTGCGTTTGCGGCGCTGATCGTCGCTGCGGGGTGGTGGGTGTTGACGGTTCAGCTGTGGCCGGAGAGTGCCCGACCGTACATCGGCGGATCCACCGACAACACGGTCATGGATCTGGTGCTCGGGTACAACGGCCTCGGACGCATCTTCGGTAACACCGGTGGTGGTGGGATGGAGGCTCCGGCCGGAATGAGGGCCGGGGCTGCCGGATCGAGCTTCGGGGGGTCGACCGGACTGGACCGGCTGTTCGGCAGTGAGATGGGAATACAGATCTCCTGGCTCATCCCGGCGGCCTTGGTGGCGCTGGTGTTCGGGTTGATCGCTCGTGGCCGAGCACCACGTACCGACCTGCTGCGCGCATCCCTGATTCTGTGGGGCGGTTGGTTTCTGGTGACTGCGCTGATCTTCAGCTACATGTCCGGAACCATCCACCCGTACTACACCGTCGCGCTGGCTCCGGCTCTCGCGGGCATGATCGGAACCGGCGGCTACGCGCTGTGGCTCCGACGCGAATCGGTTTGGGGCAGAGCTGGTATGGCGTCGGTGATGATCGCGGCCGGAATCTGGAGTTGGGTGCTGTTGCAGCGCAACGCGGACTGGCTGCCGGCGTTGAAATGGATCCTGTTGGTGGGAACCGTCGTCGCTGCCGTCATGATCCTGATTGCCGGGCGCTACACGAAGCTCACAGCGGCAGCACTGATTCTCGGTGCCGTGGCCGGTCTTGGCGGCGGGGCGTCGTACGCCATCGCTACGACTACCAACGCGCACAGCGGATCCATCCCCACCGCAGGCCCGACCGGTGCAGTCACCGACGGCGGGATGGGTGGCATGGGTGGCGGAATGCCTACCGGTGGAATGCCGCCCGGTGGAATGCCGAACGGTGCTGCGGTCCCGGACGGTGCTGCGGCTGCGGCGGAACTGCCGGCTGGATTCGGCAGCGGTGACGGCGGTACGGGCGACACGGACGGTATGCCCAGCATGGGTGGCGGTATGGGCGGTGAGTCCAACGAGGAGTTGTCGGCTCTGCTCGAGTCCACGACGACGAAATGGTCTGCTGCGGTGAACGGTTCCATGTCGGCTGCGGGGTACGAGTTGTCGTCCGATACTGCGGTCATGGCAATCGGCGGTTGGAGCGGTGATCCTGCGCCGTCGCTCGACGAGTTCATCGAGTACGTCTCCAACCATGAAGTGACGTACTACGTGTCCGGTGGGATGGGTGGCGGTATGGCCCGCGGGGGAATGGGCGGCGACTCGGAGAGTACGTCCTCGCAGATCCAGGAATGGGTCGAGGCGAACTTCACGGCCACCACGGTCGGCGGCGCGACGGTGTACGACCTGAGTCCCTTCGCAGGCTGACGCCCGCGAACCGAACGGGCACAGTTGTTCCGCCGCAGACACGTTCGACTGCGGCGGAACGCCTGTGTGTACTTCCCGGGCTCGGTCAGAAGGGCGGTGGCTCGTCCTCGGGTGCCGAGGTGGGTATCGGGGTCGGGTGTGCTTCCGCCGGCGTCGGAGTCGACGAATCACGCTGATGCGCTGTCCCTCTCGGCTTCGAGTGGATCTTCGGCAGGTGGCTGGAGTCCGCGAGTTGCGTCGTGCCGGGAACGGTGACTGCGGTGGTGCGGGCATCGGAGATCCAGAACTCGACACCATCGGCGAGCATGACAGGAGTCCACAGGCCCATGGTCTTGAGGCTGTGGTGGTAGCGGCACAGGCAGTGCAGGTTGGTGTCGACGGTCCAGCCTCCCGTCGAGGGGTTGCGATGGAAATACGGGACGATGTGGTCGATCTCGCATTGCTGGGCCGGGACGTCGCAGCCAGGATGTCGGCAGGTGCGATCGCGATACCGAATACGTTCTGCAAGTGCAGTAGTGGGCCGATAGACGAGCGCTCCGGGTGGTGGCAGCACAAGACCGCCGTGCCCGTCCGGGTGCAGTGCGAGCCCGAGCGCGGGATCTGCGGCAATCGCGGCTTCGAGTTCGGCAACGAAGGTGTAGGTGCCGCGATACGGCGTGGCGACACAGCTGCTTCGCGGTGGTTGTGCGGACTCCTGCGCCCGCGGGGGCCGAGGAACAGAACCGCCGACGCGACGACGACCGCCGCCCAGCGGATGAAACACCACATGCGACCTGCTGCCCTCGGACCTGCTGTTCCTCGTCTTGCGTTCCTTCGATCCCCGGGGCTTCTTCTGGCCACCTCTCGATCCGCTGTGGTTCGTCCTGCTGCCGCCGTCGTCGACCCTGCTTTCGGCACCCTTGTCTTCGGTGCCTGCGCCATTCTCGGTGTCGAGGTCGATGAGTGATTCCAGGTCTTCGCCGTAACCGAGTGTCTCGGCAAGGTTGCGTGCCTCGGTGAGAAGAATCTGCCAGTGAGCGTTGTCGGCGAGTTCCCGGGCGTACTCGGCATCGATGGTGCCGTGCCCGGACAGGTGAGCAGGATTGGACAGCAGACCGGCGAGCGTGGCGAGGTCGACCGTGATCACCGTCAGCGGCGCACGCCGATCCGGGCGTGAGGTATCGGCCGTGCACGGGTTTTCCTCGGTAGGTTCGCACATACATGCCATCGAAGACTCCTGTTGCAGCAGAGCGACATACGCGGCCGCACGCTTCTGCCCTCGGGTCCGTGAATCGCGCCGACAGACGGTGGCGGCCATCTCGTTGATGAGTTGCCAGGCAGCTGCGGCGTCGGCCGCGGTGAGGTCGGCCTTCAGCGTCGACAGCACATCTTTGTCGGTGTACGTGACGTTGGTGTGCCGTTCCAAGTCCTTGCGTAGAGCGGCAGCCTGCTCGGGTGCGATGCGAAACATGATCGACCAGATTTCCGTCGCCAGCGGGCCCGGTGACAGGCGTCGCGCAGCGCACAGAACCTCGCCTTGGACGGCCGTCGCCGCGTCCTGCGTCAGGTTGTGGGTGCAGCGATATATCGCGCGGACGCGAGGCAGATCGAGTTCGCCGGCCTCGAACGCGGCCGCGACGGCAGGAAGCCGAAGTCGAAGGTCCATTCCGACCTCGGCGTATGTGTTCGCGACGGTCTTCGAGCAACCCAGGACGTGCGCAATTTCGGAAGCCGCATAGTTGCCCGCGTCATGAATGACATCACCGACGAGCACGTTCTGATGAATGCATGCGTCCCAGATGGCGGCGGCCAGAGCGACCTTGCGAGCGCACGCCTGATTCTCCAGAATCGCGACGTCGCGGAGCTCGCCCAGCACTGCGCTGTCGATGTACGGCTTCGATTGTGGGCCGAGATAGGCCGCGAACCGACTGCGCGTCGATGTGGTCACTGTGTCATCGCCCCCCGGCAGATGGTCCAACAAAAAGTAGAACGTGCGTTCGATAGTACGCCTATGCGACACGTCCGTCAACACCAATAGTGTTGCGGCGAAACAGAATCGACGTGCACGCGCCTATACACCGACCCACCGACACGAAGTCTTGACCCTGACGCTGCGTCAGGGCGCGCGGTCACACGAGTGTGAACCGTTCCAGCACCACTTGGGTGTCGTCGTTCACGGTGAAGTGTGGATCGCCCAGTTCTTCGCGGACCTCCGCCGACTGCCAGAATCTCTCGTGCCCAGCCCGCCATTGCGCGACATCGATGTACCCTTCACCCTCGTCGAGGGCGTGGCGCAATGAAACGTCCTTCAGTGCAACGATATCGACCGCAGCAGTCTCGATGACTCCGACGACGACACCCGCCGAATCCACCACCGCGCCGCGTTCGCCGACTCTCGGCAGCTCCTCGTCGACATACTGCGCCAACAGGCTTGCTGTGCTGGTCTTCTCGCCGGAAAGAACGGCCGCGACCAGGGCGTCCCGCAGGGGGCCGGGGTACGCGAATTCGACAATCGGTAGATCGGTCACGCACCCATCATATTTCGAGGTCGGCCCACACCAGTCGGTGGTCCGAGGGATGCTCGGCCTGATTCGGCCAATACACCTGCGAATCGATCACCGTCAGATCGTCCGAGGGCAGTACGTAGTCGACGCGCAGGTCACCGGGCGTCGGGTCGGCGAAATCGGCTGTGTCCGTGCCATGGTCAGCCGAGGTGGGTGCCGGATCCTGAACCCGAGGAAGGTCGAGGACCTGCGCGATGGCACCGGCAACCGAATCGCCGTCGACCGGATCGCTGTTCTGATCTCCCAGCATGACGAACGATGCTCCGTCCTCCAGCCCGCCGCGCACACCGTTGTCGTCGTAGAGGTAGTCCGCACCCGAGATGTAGTCGGCACTGAGCCTGATCTCGTCGTGGTTGCGCTTGCCGTTGCGATCTTCGGGTCCGTCGAAGGACGGGGGAGTGGGGTGCGACGCAAGCACGTGCAGCGTATTCCCGTTCACATCGATCGGCACGTCCCAGTGCGATTTGCTGGACAGTCGAAGCTGGTCGGACACGTCGCCGTAGTAGTCGCGTGGCAACAGTGAATCCGGCATGTCCTTCCACAGAAAATTCTGGAACGTGCGTACCGAATCGGTCGCGATCGGGAACTTCGAGTACACGACCATCCCGTACTGGCCCGGGAACTGGCCGAACCCCCAGGCGTCGCCCGGCCCGCCGAGTTCGCCGTCCCGGTCCAGGTCGAGTCCCGAATCGACGCCGGTGTTCACGGGCGCAGTGAAGAAGTGTGGGTACTGCCCGTCGAGGTAGTTGTCGTTGAACAAGGCCACTGCGTCGTCGCCCGAATAGTCGAACTCGTTGACCAGCAACACATCCGGTGAGTTCGCGGCGATGACATCCGCCGCAGCCCGAGCCTGGGCATTCTCACCGGTCAGATCGGTCACCAGCTGCCCGGCCACCGGCCGATTGAGGCTGGCGTTGTATGTCGCCACTCGTATCGGCGTCGTGACCGATTCGAGTCGGTCGGCATCAGGGTCGGACGAGGAGCAACCGGCGGCCATGACGGCGAGGGTAACGGCGACGGGCACGAGTCTCGACATTCTCACGCTCGTCACCGTAGAGACGGCAAACGAACACGAGGTTACGAATTAACAAGCAGGCGTGCTTGCTTTTTTCGGAGCCTCCTGTGAAGCTGGGTTCATGGCAGACCTCGACCTTCTCGTCGACGACCTCCGCGCCGAGGGCAACGACCTCGATGCACTCGTGGCCGAGCTGAACCCGGAGCAATGGGCGGCACCGACTCCGGCCGCGGGCTGGACCGTCGCGCACCAGATCGCGCATCTTTCCTGGACCGATCACGTCGCGGAGCGAACTACGTCCGCAGCGTCCGGCGATACCGAGGCCAAGGAGGAGTTCGCTCTCACTCTGAAGAAGGCATGGGAGAACCCCACCGGCTTCGTCGACGAGGCTGCCGAAGAAGAATCTCGTAACCCGAACCTTCTGAGCGAATGGCGAACCCGACGCACCGCCATGACGGACGCGCTGATGCAGGTGCCGTCCGGGACCAAGATCGACTGGTTCGGCCCCCCGATGAGTGCGGCGTCCATGGCCACAGCGCGTCTGATGGAGACCTGGGCGCACGGTCAGGATGTCGCCGACGCGGTGGGCGTCACCCGCGTTCCCACCGACCGAATCCGCGGAGTCGCGCACATCGGCTTCCGCACAAGGGATTTCGCTTACGCGGTCAACCAGCAGGCTCCGCCCACCGAACCGTTTCGAGTCGAGCTCACCGCGCCGTCGGGAGAGCTCTGGACCTGGGGACCCGAGAGTGCCGACCAGCGGGTGAGCGGTCCCGCACTCGACTTCTGCCTCCTCGTCACCCAGCGCGCTCACCGCGACGACCTCGGCATCCACGCCGAGGGAACCGATGCCGCGCACTGGCTCACCATCGCCCAAGCCTTCGCGGGCCCTCCCGGGGGCGGACGACCACAGTCAGGACGAGCGACAGCATGACAGTACGAATCGGCAATTGTTCCGGCTTCTACGGAGACCGGCTGTCTGCGATGCGCGAGATGCTCGAGGGCGGCGAACTCGACTACCTCACGGGTGACTACCTCGCCGAGCTGACGATGCTCATTCTCGGCCGCGATCGTATGAAGGACGCGACCCGTGGTTACGCCAAAACCTTTCTGCGGCAGGCAGAAGACTGCCTGGGCTTGGCCCTGGACAAGGGTGTCAAGATCGTCGCCAACGCAGGTGGACTCAATCCCCGAGGCCTGGCCGAGGCCTTGGAGAAGCTGGACTCCGGCGCGAAGATCGCCTACGTCGACGGCGACGACCTCCTCGGCAGAGCGGCTGAACTCGACCTCGGTAGCCCGCTGACCGCAAATGCCTACCTCGGCGCGTGGGGCATCGTGGAATGCCTGAACTCCGGGGCAGACGTCGTCGTCACCGGGCGCGTCACCGACGCCAGTGTGATCGTCGGACCTGCTGCGGCCCACTTCGGCTGGACTCCAACCGATTACGACGCGTTGGCCGGGGCCGTGATCGCCGGGCACGTCATCGAGTGCGGAACGCAGGCGACGGGTGGCAACTACTCCTTCTTCACCGAGATCGCAGACATGTCCAGGCCCGGATTCCCCATCGCCGAGATCGAGTCCGACGGTTCGTCCGTCATCACCAAGCACGAGGGCACCGGCGGTGCCGTCAGCGTCGGTACCGTGACCGCTCAGCTGCTGTACGAAATCACCGGCGGGCGTTACGCGAACCCCGACGTCACCGCGCGCATCGATTCGGCGATCCTGTCGCAGGAGTCCAGTGATCGGGTGTCCATCACCGGCGTGACCGGCGAAGCTCCACCGCCCACCTACAAGGTTTCGCTCAACTCGCTCGGCGGGTTCCGCAACGAATTCACCATGGTGCTCACCGGTCTCGACATCGAGGCCAAAGCAGAACTGGCGCAACGGCAATTCGAGTCCTGGCTCACTGCGCGGCCCGCCGAGCTGGACTGGACCCTGGTCCGTACCGACAAGCCCGACGCCGCGACCGAGGAGACGGCCAGCGCCCTGCTGCGCTGTGTTGCGCGCGACAGCAACCCCGATGCCGTCGGACGTCAGTTCTCGGCGGTAGCAGTCGAACTGGCACTGGCAAGCTATCCCGGATTCTCGGTGACCGCGCCACCCGGAAACGGAGCGCCGTACGGAGTGTTCACGGCAGGCTTCGTCGACGCAGCCGAGGTACCGCACACCGCACACCTGGCCGACGGGACCGAAACTTCCGTGGCTCCGTCGCAGCAGACGCAGGTACTGGAGCCCGTGAAAGAACCGGCGCTGCCGGCTCCGAGAGCAGCCGAAGCGACCATCAGGCTTCCGCTCGGCACCATCGCCGCGGCCCGAAGCGGTGATAAGGGCGGCAACGCCAACGTCGGGGTCTGGGTTCGCACCGACGACGAATTCTCCTGGCTGGTCCACGCATTGACGGTCGAGACTCTGAAGCAGATGCTTCCCGAGGCCGAGCCGCTCACCGTCACCCGCCACGTTCTGCCCAATCTGCGGGCCGTGAACTTCGTCATCGAGGGCATCCTCGGCCAGGGCGTCGCATCGCAGGCCCGATTCGATCCACAGGCCAAGGGGCTCGGTGAGTGGCTGCGGTCGCGGCACATCGACATTCCCGAAACCCTCGCTTACAAGGGAGAACTCGTATGAGTATCTGGACCACGCCGGAGCGTCAGCAGCTTCGAAAGACCGTGCGCAGCTTCGTCGAACACGACATCGCACCGCACATGAATCAGTGGGAAGCCGACGGCGAGATTCCACGTGATTTGCACAAGAAGGCGGCGGCTCTCGGTCTGCTGGGAGCAGGCTTTGCCGAGGAGGTCGGTGGCAGCGGCGGGGATCTGGCCGACGCGGTCGTGATCTGCGAGGAAATGCATCAGGCAGGCGCGTCGGGTGGCTTGTTCGCATCGCTGTTCACCTGCGGAATTGCGTTGCCGCACTTGATTGCGGCCGGTGATCGGCAGCAGATCGAGAAGTGGGTCGAGCCCACGTTGGCGGGGGAGAAGATCGGCTCGCTGGCGATCACCGAGCCGGGTGGCGGTTCGGACGTCGGCCACCTCAGGACGAAGGCGGTCAAGGACGGCGATCACTACGTCGTCAACGGATCCAAGACGTACATCACCTCGGGGTGCCGAGCTGATTTCGTCGTCACTGCGGTACGTACCGGAGGCGAAGGCGCAGGCGGTGTCTCCTTGCTCGTCATCGAGAAGGGCACACCCGGGTTCGAGGTGACGAGCAAGCTCGACAAGATGGGTTGGCGCGCATCGGACACCGCGGAGCTGTCGTTCGTCGACGCCCGCGTCCCCGTCGCCAATCTCGTCGGTGCCGAGAACAGCGGCTTCGCGCAGATCGCGCAGGCATTTCTCACCGAGCGCATCGCTCTCGCCGCTCAGGCCTACGCCAGCGCGCAGCGATGCCTCGATCTCACTCTGCAGTGGGTCCGCGATCGCGAGACCTTCGGAAAGCCCCTTATCGCACGGCAATCCGTGCAGAACACCGTCACCGAAATGGCGCGAAAGATCGACATCGCGCGGGTCTACACGCGATCCCTCGTCGAGAGGTCCATGGCTGAGAAGCACGACTTCATCGCCGAGGTCTGCTTCGCGAAGAACACCGCCGTCGAGTCCGGAGAGTGGGTCGCCAATCAGGCGGTACAGCTCTTCGGCGGGCTCGGCTACATGCGTGAGAGCGAGGTCGAGCGGCAGTACCGCGATATGCGCATCCTCGGCATCGGCGGCGGGACAACCGAAATCCTCACCGGGCTGGCAGCGAAACGATTGGGGTACCAGGCATGAGCGTGCTCAAGTCCACCCTCGACACCGCATCGGAGCAGTACACCGGAAGCGTCGAGGCGATGAACACCAAACTCGGCGAGATCGACGCCGAGCACTCGAAGGCTCTGCTCGGTGGCGGTCAGAAGTACGTCGAGCGACACAAGAAGCGCGGCAAGCTTCTGGCACGTGAACGCATCGAGTTGCTGATCGACGAGGACTCGGCATTTCTCGAACTGTGCCCACTCGCGGCCTGGGGCAGCGACTTTCCCGTCGGGGCCAGCACCGTCATGGGTATCGGCGTCGTCTGCGGCGTCGAATGCCTCATCGTGGCCAACGATCCGACGGTCCGCGGCGGAGCCAGCAACCCGTGGACGCTGAAGAAGGGTTTCCGCGGCAACGACATCGCCACGCAGAACCGGCTTCCGGTGATCTCCCTGGTCGAATCCGGTGGAGCCGATCTGCCGACGCAGAAGGAGGTGTTCATCCCGGGTGGTCGCATGTTCCGTGATCTGACGCAGCTCTCGGCGGCGGGCATCCCCACGATCGCCCTGGTGTTCGGCAACTCCACCGCCGGTGGCGCGTACATCCCCGGCATGTCCGATCACGTCGTCATGGTCAAGGAACGCTCGAAGGTCTTCCTTGCCGGCCCACCGCTGGTCAAGATGGCCACCGGCGAGGATTCGGACGACGAGTCGCTCGGTGGGGCCGAGATGCACGCCCGAAAGTCCGGTCTCGCAGACTATTTCGCCGTCGACGAGCAGGATGCCATCCGCATCGGACGCAGCATCGTCTCCCGATTGAACTGGAAGAAGAAGGGCCCCGAGCCTCGCGTCGAGGTCATCGAGCCACTGGCCGACCCCGAGGATCTGCTCGGCATCGTCCCCACAGATCTGAAGATCCCCTTCGATCCGCGCGAGGTCATCGCCCGCATCGTCGACGGTTCCGACTTCGACGAGTTCAAGCCCATGTACGGCGGATCGCTCGTCACCGGATGGGCCGAGCTGCACGGATATCCGATCGGCATTCTCGCCAATGCCCGCGGTGTGCTCTTCAGCGAAGAATCGCAGAAGGCAACGCAGTTCATCCAGCTCGCCAATCGGTCGAACACCCCACTTCTGTTCCTGCACAACACCACCGGCTACATGGTCGGCAAGGAATACGAGGAGGGCGGGATGATCAAGCACGGCTCGATGATGATCAACGCCGTGTCCAACTCCACGGTGCCGCACATCTCCATTCTGCTCGGTGCGTCCTACGGAGCCGGTCACTACGGCATGTGCGGACGCGCGTTCGATCCGCGATTCCTCTTCGCCTGGCCGTCCAGCAAATCCGCCGTCATGGGCGGCGCGCAACTCGCAGGTGTCATCTCCATCGTCGGGCGCGCCGCCGCCGAAGCTCGCGGACAAGCCTTCGACGCCGAAGCCGATGCCGGAATGCGCGCGATGATCGAAGGCCAGATCGAGGCCGAGTCGATGCCGATGTTCCTCTCCGGACGCCTGTACGACGACGGCGTCATCGACCCCCGTGATACCCGCACGGTGGTGGGAATGTGCCTGTCGGCCATCGCCACCGCCCCGATCGAAGGCACCGCCAACTTCGGTGTCTTCCGGATGTGACGCCATGACCATAACGTCCGTTCTCGTAGCCAACCGCGGCGAAATCGCCCGACGCGTCTTCACCACCTGCCGCGCCGAGGGCATCGACACCGTAGCGGTGTTCTCCGACGCCGACGCGAACTCCCCGCACGTGCGTGAGGCCGATACGGCAGTGCGGCTACCCGGCAACAGTTCGGCCGAGACGTATCTGCGCGGCGAGCTCGTCATCGCGGCAGCTGCGGCCGCCGGAGCCGACGCCGTGCATCCGGGATACGGGTTCCTTTCCGAGAACTCCGATTTCGCGCAGCAGGTGCAGAACGCCGGCCTGACCTGGATCGGGCCGCCCGTCAAGGCCATCGAACTGATGGGCTCGAAGGTCGAGTCCAAGAAGATGATGGCCGACGCCGGAGTTCCGGTGCTGACCCAGCTCGATCCCGGGTCGGTCACCGAGAACGAACTGCCGGTGCTGATCAAGGCCTCCGCGGGCGGCGGCGGGCGCGGCATGCGCATCGTGCGCAACCTCGAGAACCTGGAGTCGGAGCTCGAAGCAGCTGGGCGCGAGGCACTCTCGGCCTTCGGCGACGGAACGGTGTTCGTCGAGCGGTACATCGAGACCGGTCGACACATCGAAGTGCAGGTCATGGCAGACCGATTCGGCACGGTGTGGACGGTGGGCGAGCGTGAGTGCTCGATCCAACGCAGGCATCAGAAGGTCGTCGAGGAGGCGCCGTCGCCGCTCGTCGAACGCATCGACGGCATGCGCGAGAAGCTCTTCCACGCGGCGACGCTGGCCACCGAGGCTATCGGCTACGAGGGCGCGGGCACCGTCGAATTCCTCGCCGACGAGAAGGGCAACTTCTTCTTCCTCGAGATGAACACCCGTCTGCAGGTGGAGCACCCGGTCACCGAATGCACAACCGGACTCGACCTGGTGGCCTTGCAGATCAGGGTCGCCGCGGGGGAGCGGTTGCCCGCCGAGCAACCGACGACGCGTGGACACTCCATCGAAGTTCGCCTCTACGCAGAGGATCCGGCTCAGGACTGGCAGCCGCAGAGCGGTGCCGTGCACCGATTCGAGATCCCCGGTGCGCAGTTCGAGGTGCTGGCCAAGGCGAGCAGGAGTGGAGCCCGCGGAACGACCCGGGGATACATCAGAGTCGATTCAGGTGTCGAGACCGGCAGCGTGGTGGGCACTCACTACGACCCGATGCTCGCGAAGGTCATCTCGTTCGCGCCGACGCGGGATCAGGCTGCGAATCTACTGGCGAAAGCGTTGCAGAAGGCCACCGTTCACGGCCTGAAGACCAACCGCGATCTGCTGGTCAACATCCTGCGACATCCGGCGTTCCTGGCCGGGGACACCGACACGGCGTTCTTCGACACGCACGGACTCGATGTCCTGGCTCGGCCGATCGCACACGGCCGTGCCCAGGAACTGTCGGCTCTCGCAGCAGCTTTGGCCGACGCAGCGAGCAACGTCGAGCGAGCGCGGGTGAACCGGGGTCTGCCCGGCGGCTGGCGCAATCTGCGGTCTCAACCGCAGCGCAAGACCTACAACGACATCACCGTCGAATATTCGATCGGGCGCAGCGGACTCACCTCCTCGGTGGACGGCGTCGAACTGATTCAGCACACCCCGACCTCGGTGACGCTCGACGACAACGGCATTCGTCGCATCTTCGAGGTGAGCAGCTACGGATCGGATGTCTTCGTCGATTCCGCACTGGGTCCGGTCAGGTTGATCAAGGCCCCGCGGTTCACCGATCCCACGGACGAGGTCGCGGCGGGTTCGCTGCTCGCACCGATGCCGGGCAGCGTCATCAGAATCGCTGCGGCGCAGGGCGATACCGTCACCGCCGGCCAGCCGATCCTGTGGCTCGAGGCGATGAAGATGGAACACACGGTGACCGCACCCGCAGACGGTGTCCTCGCCGAACTGAACGTCACAGAAGGTCAACAGGTCGAAGTCGGCGCAGTTCTGGCCGTGGTCACCGAAAAGACAGAAGGAGCGGAGCAATCATGAGTTTCATCGAGACCGAAGAGCAGAAGGGACTGCGCAACGCAGTCTCGTCACTGGGCAAGCGCTACAACTACATCGACTACGTCCTGCCCAAGGCGCGCAAGGGTGAGCCGCTGACCGAACTGTGGAACGAGGCGGGCAAACTCGGCTTCCTCGGCGTCAATCTGCCCGAGGAGTACGGCGGCGGTGGCGCAGGCATCTACGAACTCGCGCTCGTGCAGGAGGAGTTGGCCGCGCACGGAGCCGGTCTGCTGCTGGTCGTGGTCAGCCCGGCCATCTGCGGCACCATCATCGGCAAGTACGGCACGGCCGATCAGAAGCAGGAGTGGCTCACCGCTCTCGCCGACGGTTCCAAGATCATGGTCTTCGGCATCACCGAACCCGACGCCGGATCCAACTCGCACCAGATCACCACCACGGCGCGTCGTGACGGGGACGAGTGGATTCTCAAAGGCAACAAGATCTATATCTCGGGTGTCGATCAGGCCGACGCCGTGTTGATCGTCGCGCGGACCGAGGATTCCAAGACGGGCAAGCTCAAGCCTGCCCTGTTCATCGTGCCCACGGACGCTCCGGGTCTGCAGAAGACGCAGATGGAGATGGACATCGTCGAGCCCGATCATCAGTTCGTGCTGTTCCTCGACGACGTCAGGCTCCCCGCCGAGGCGCTCGTCGGCGAGGCCGACGCCGCCCTGATGCAGCTGTTCGCGGGACTGAACCCCGAGCGCATTCTCGGTGCCGCGATGGCCATCGGAATGGGTCGGTACGCCATCGACGCAGCGGTGAAGTACGCCAAGGAGCGCACCGTCTGGAAGACGCCGATCGGCGCTCACCAGGGTCTCGCGCATCCGTTGGCGCAGTGCAAGATCGAACTCGAACTCGCCAAGCTGATGATGCAGAAGGCCGCGGTGCTCTACGACTCCGGCGACGACTTCGGCGCTGCCGAGGCGGCCAACATGGCGAAATACGCTGCGGCCGAGGCCAGTATCAAGGCGCTGGATCAGGCGATCCAGACCCACGGTGGTGCCGGCCTGAGCAGGGAGTACGGCTTGGCTGCGATGCTCGGGGCTGCCCGCATTGCCCGCGTCGCGCCGGTGAGCCGAGAGATGATCCTCAACTTCGTGAGCCAGCACTCGCTCGGACTGCCGAGAAGCTACTGATGGCCGTTCTCGTCGAGTCGGGCAAGGACACAGCGTATTTGACGTTGGATTCGCCGGAGAACCGGAACGCGCTGTCGTCGGTTTTGGTCGAGGAGCTGACAGCGGGCCTCATCGCTGCGGCGCACGACGACGACGTCAGAACGATCGTGCTCGGCCACACCGGGACCACGTTCTGCGCCGGAGCCGACCTCCGAGAAGCCGGAGCATCACCGGAGCTGCGCACCCGGCAGATGCTCGACCTGATGCGGTTGATCATCGACACCCCGAAACCCGTCGTCGTGCAGATCGACGGGCACGTGCGAGCAGGCGGGATGGGGCTGGTCGCGGCCTGCGATATCGCGGTTGCCGGACCCCAGAGTTCGTTCGCGTTGACGGAGGTTCGCCTCGGCCTGGCCGCATCGGTCATCTCGGTGGCCGTGCTGCCGCGGCTTTCGTCCCGTGCGGCGAGTCGCTATTTCCTCACCGGGGAGACGTTCGACGGTGCCACCGCCGAGGCGATCGGTCTGGTCACCGTTGCCGACGCCGTTCCCGCGGCAGCGGTGGCCGACTACATGATCATGTTTCGGAAGTGTTCGCCGCAGGGCCTGGCCGAGTCGAAACTCCTCACCACGGCCGCGATCCGGCGCGAGATCGACGAGCGCGGTACGGCCGTCGCCGAGCAGTCGGCCAGGCTCTTTGCGTCCGACGAGGCCCGAGAGGGGATGATGTCCTTTCTGGAGAAGAGGCCCCCGTCCTGGGCGGCCGAGCGTCGGTAGGAGGGAGTACGGCGATGGTGATGGCGCGCGAACCCAAGCAGGACCGCAGCAGGGTGACGCGTCAGCGACTGCTGGAGGCGACGATCGATTCGCTCGCGGAGCAGGGCTGGGTTGCAACGACGGTCGGCGTGGTCGCCGAACGTGCAGGCGTATCCCGCGGCGCGACCCAACATCATTTCCCGACGCGTGAGGACCTGATCACCGGAGCACTCGAGTACATGTTCGACACTCGGATGGACAGCGCGCGCCGCGAGGCACAGGAGATTCCGGCGGGCCCCGGCCGGACGAAGCTGGTGGTGGAGCGGCTCGTCGAGTACTACACCGGACCGATGTTCAAAGCGGCACTTCAGGTCTGGACTGCCGCGTCGGCCGACCCCGAGTTGCGCGATCGGATCGTTCCGCTCGAGGAACGGTTCGGTCGCCGTGCCCACCAGATGGCCGTGGAGAACCTCGGTGTCGACGACAACGATCCCGTCACCCACCGTCTCGTCCAGGCAACTCTCGACCTCGCTCGTGGCCTGGGCCTCGCCGATGTGCTCACCGACGACGCACGACGACGTGCCGAGGTGGTGCGCTCGTGGGCAGAGGTACTGGATGCGTCGTTGAACGCGCGGCTGTCCGCCGCTCCGGCGGGAGCGCGCTAGACCCACACGATCTGCGTCGCAGCGCAACCTGTGCTTGAGTCTGGCGGGTGACTTCCGATATCGCACGCGTGCACCGCGGCCACATCTTTCACGTCGCGGGCTCGCCCACGGTGCTCGACGCTGCGGCCTCGTTGGTGTCGATTCCCGACGGTGTGCTCGTGGTGTCGGACGCTGGAGTGATCGAGTTCTGCGGCGAGTTCAATTCTCTCCCAACCCAATTCGCGCAGTTGTCGATTGCGGATCATCGACCGGGGTTTCTGTTGCCCGGTTTCGTCGACACGCACGTTCACTTCCCGCAGACCTACGCCGGAGATTCCTACGGCGGTGGGCAACTGCTCGAGTGGCTGAACACCTGCATCTTCCCGTCCGAGTCCCGCTTCGCCGATCCCGAGTTCGCTGCCGCTGCGGCCAGAGACTTCTGCGCCGCGCGAATCCGAGCGGGCACCACGCAGGCGATGGTGTTCGGATCGGCCTTCCCGCATGCGCAGGATTCGCTGTTCTCCGAGACGCTCGAGCACGGGCTGCGCATCGTCAGTGGACGCGGAGTCCAGACCACCGGGCCCGCGTCGGCGCGCGCCTTGATCACCGGTGAGGACGAGGCCATCCGGCTGGTGTCCGAGGAGATCGACAAGTGGCACGCAGCCGACACCGGCGACGTCGACACGGCGATGCTGCACGTGGCCGTCGTACCGCGGTTCTCGCTCTCGGTGACGACGGAAACGCTGAAGAACCTCGGCGAGCTCTACGATTCCGTTCGCGCGCGAGGCGTCTACTTCCACACACACCTGAACGAGAACAACCGGCCCGGAACCGGCGAGATCGACGCCACCAAGAAGGCCTACGGGGTGGACACGTACCTCGACACCTACGACGGCAAGTTCCTGCCGGGCTCGCAGGTCGGCGGAAAGAGCTTCCTGGGTCGACGCACCATCCTGGCCCACGCGGTGCACTGTCAGGACGTCGAACTCGCACGAATGGCCGAGACCGGCACGTCCATCGCGCACTGTCCTACCTCGCAGCAGTTCCTGGGCTCGGGCACCATGCCCTGGATGCGGACCGTGGCCGCGGGGGTGAACATCGCCATCGGGTCGGACTTCGGCGGCGGTGACGAGTGGTTGCTGCCGCAGGTCCTCGCCGACGCGTTCAAGGTGCACATCTCCGAGGCCGGCGACGCCGGACTGTCCCTGCATCCCGCCGAATTGCTGTTCACCGGAACACTCGCCGGGGCCCGCGCACTGGACATGGAGAACCGAATCGGCAATTTCGATGCGGGCAAGGAAGCCGACTTCGTCGTGGTAGACCCGTCCGCCTGGCCGCAGCTCGCGGCGGCAGTAGACCATGGCGTCCGCGCCGAGGATCCCGAGCTCGCCCGCGACCAGACCCTGTTCGCGCTGCTGATGGCGATGCGCGAGCCCGCCATCGTCGGCGTCTACGTCCAGGGCCGGAAGCTCGCCGCTTCGCGGTAACGTATGGCGACTCGCTTCCAAAGGATCAGGAGACACACAGGTATGGCTCGTCGGACTCGATTCGGTCTACTCGCAGCTGCAATCGCAGCTGCGGGCACCATGGCCCTCGCGCCGGTCGCACAGGCCCAACCGCCTGCCGATGCGCCGCCCGCACCCACCGAGAACGCGCCTGCGCCCCCGCCCGGGCCTGCTCCCGTGCCCGTCCTGCAGATTCCCAACCTCGGGGTCACCGTCGGCGGACTCGTCGTTCCGGATCAGTGGATCGGCACGATCGAGGTCGCCAGCACCGAGACGCCGGGACTGACCCACATCTGGGGCCGCGCCGCTGAGCCGCGGATCTGCACGTCGTACCAGAACTTCGCCAGCCTGCAGGTGGACTTCGTCAACATCGCCAACGGACGCACCGGGTCGGTGAACGCACCGATCTGCCAGCAGGGCAACGGCGTGTTCGTGCCCTCGGGCCCGGTCGTCGCAGACACCGGAAGCGGCCCGGTCCTGTTCACCGCACACGTCCTCGCCTACGGCATCCTGTTCGACATTCCCGGCGTCGGCGGATTCTCGGCCCCGTAGATGTGAGCGCCTGGCAGATGACGAGACGGTTCGCGATGGTCGCGGCGGCAACAGCTGTGCTGATCGCCGGGTGCGGCGGTGCGGAGGACGACGCTGCGTCGACGGAGGACGCTGCCCCGACCAGCGCGGCATACGAACCCGGCCCCTTCTTCGGCGAATGCGGATCGGTCACCGACGCCGAGGTGCAGTCCGCGTTCGCCGCGGGCCCGTTCGGACAGGTCACCCGCAATTCCGTCGGTTGCCAGTGGGAGACGGTCGGCTTCGGCGGACCCGGCGTCAGCTTCTCCTGGTACCGCGGCAGCCCCATAGGACGCGAACGCGCCGGTTCCGAGCTGATCGGCCGTCCGGCGAAAGACATCGAGATCGACGGCAACCCCGGATTCGAGGCCGAGCAGGACACTCTGTGCGAAATAGGTGTGCAGTTCGGCGACGACTTCTTCCACTGGTCGATCACCTACTCCTTCGGACCTGCGGCGCGCCCGCCGTGCGACGTCGGAAACGAACTCGCGACGCTGACAGTGGAGCGCAAACAATGACGCGCAGGCGAGTGATCGCGGCGGCGTCGACCCTGTTGCTCGTCGCCGGATGCGCCCAGACCGTCGAGGGAACCGCGAGACCGGCGAGCTTCGCAGGCTCCGGTGGCCAAGAATTCACCGAATTGTTGACCGAGTGCGATGCCGTCTCCGACGATCAGATCGCCGAGACCACCGGTGCCGACGCCATCGAACGCGGCTTCTTCGGGGCCATCTGCCGGTGGGATCTCGTAGGTTCCGCGGGCACGGTGAAGGTGACGTTCAACTGGTTCGAGTCCGGCACTCTGGCGGCCGAGCGGGCCGCCGACGAGAAGATGATGTACACCGTCACCGACACAACGGTGCAGGGCCGCAAGGCAATCCAGGCCCAGCGCCCGAACGACCCCGACTCGTGCGGGGTCTCGGCCGGTGCGGATCGGGACGGCATCTTCGGGTGGTGGGTGCAGTACCAGCCGGACACCGCTCATCCCGATCCGTGCCAGGCCGCGGCGAAGCTCGCCGATCTCACGCTGAACCTCAGTCGATAGCCCGCGTACCCACGCGAGGGGTGTTTTGACCCGAGGTGACGCCGCCGGGTATCGTTATGGGTCGTGTCCGGCCTGGCCGGAACGTTTGTGTGCCTATGCGAGGTACAGCCGTGCGCACGTTCGCTGAAAAGAGCGCGCAACCGGCTGGACGTGTGGGGGTATGCGACACACCCGACCGCGGGGTGCAAGAGACCCGCGATAGCAGTACTGGAGCAGCAGCAGTACCGGGTGAGGAGCAGTGTTCTCTTGCTCCAACTGCTAGATCCCTGTTTATCGACACGAAGAAAGCCGGTTTATGCCAACGATCAACCAGCTGGTCCGTAAGGGACGCACCGACAAGGTCGCGAAACTGAAGACCGCTGCCCTCAAGGGCAGTCCACAGCGCCGTGGCGTGTGCACTCGCGTGTACACCACCACCCCCAAGAAGCCGAACTCCGCTCTCCGTAAGGTCGCGCGTGTTCGCCTGACCTCCTCGGTCGAGGTCACCGCATACATCCCCGGTGAGGGTCACAACCTGCAGGAGCACTCGATGGTGCTCGTTCGCGGTGGTCGTGTGAAGGACCTCCCGGGTGTGCGTTACAAGATCATCCGCGGCTCGCTCGACACCCAGGGTGTCAAGAACCGCAAGCAGGCTCGCAGCCGCTACGGAGCCAAGAAGGAGAAGAGCTGATATGCCACGCAAGGGCCCAGCACCCAAGCGGCCGCTGATCAACGACCCGGTCTACGGATCGCCGTTGGTCACGCAGCTCGTCAACAAGATCCTTCTCGACGGCAAGAAGTCGACCGCAGAGCGCATCGTCTACCAGGCGCTCGAGCAGGCTCGCGAGAAGACCGGCACCGACCCCGTCGTCACGCTCAAGCGTGCACTCGACAACGTCAAGCCGGCCCTCGAGGTTCGCAGCCGTCGCGTCGGTGGCGCCACCTACCAGGTGCCCGTCGAGGTTCGTCCCGGCCGCTCCACCACGCTGGCACTGCGCTGGCTGGTCACGTTCTCGCGCGCTCGCCGTGAGAAGACCATGGTCGAGCGTCTGGCAAACGAGTTGCTCGACGCCAGCAACGGCCTCGGTGCCGCTGTGAAGCGTCGCGAAGACACTCACAAGATGGCCGAAGCCAACAAGGCGTTCGCTCACTACCGCTGGTGATCTCCTCGCTCGGGCGGTATTCGGAACTATCCGATGCCGCCGGAGCGTTGATCAGCTCAGGCAATACCTCTTCCAACACCAAGGCGGGTTAACTCGTGGCACAGGACGTGCTGACCGACCTACTCAAGGTCCGCAACATCGGCATCATGGCCCACATCGATGCCGGCAAGACCACCACTACCGAACGCATCCTCTTCTACACCGGTATCTCGTACAAGATCGGTGAAGTTCACGATGGCGCAGCCACCATGGACTGGATGGAGCAGGAGCAGGAGCGTGGCATCACGATCACCTCTGCTGCCACGACGTGCTTCTGGAACGACAACCAGATCAACATCATCGACACCCCCGGTCACGTCGACTTCACCGTCGAGGTGGAGCGTTCGCTCCGCGTCCTCGACGGCGCAGTCGCAGTGTTCGACGGCAAAGAAGGTGTCGAGCCGCAGTCCGAGCAGGTCTGGCGTCAGGCCGACAAGTACGACGTGCCGCGCATCTGCTTCGTCAACAAGATGGACAAGCTCGGCGCGGACTTCTACTACACCGTGCAGACCATCATCGATCGTCTCGGAGCCAAGCCGCTGGTCATCCAGCTGCCCATCGGCGCTGAGAACGACTTCGAGGGCGTCATCGACCTCGTGCAGATGAAGGCTCTCGTGTGGAGTGGCGAGACCAAGCTCGGCGAGAAGTACGAGATCCAGGAGATCCCGGAAAACCTCAAGGAGCGCGCGGACGAGTACCGCACCATGCTGCTCGAGACCGTGGCCGAGTCCGACGAAGCGCTTCTGGAGAAGCACTTCGGTGGCGAAGAGCTCACGATCGACGAGATCAAGGGCGCCATCCGCAAGATGACGGTCAACAGCGAGCTGTACCCGATCCTGTGTGGATCCGCGTTCAAGAACAAGGGCGTTCAGCCCATGCTCGACGCGGTCATCGACTACCTCCCGTCTCCCCTCGACGTTGCCGAGACCATCGGACACGCCGTCGGCGACGAGGAGAAGGAGATCACTCGCAAGCCGTCCGCAGACGAGCCGTTCGCAGCTCTCGCGTTCAAGATCGCGACTCACCCCTTCTTCGGCAAGCTGACCTACGTCCGGGTGTACTCGGGCAAGGTCGACTCCGGCGCTCAGGTCATCAACTCGACCAAGGGCAAGAAGGAGCGTCTGGGCAAGCTCTTCCAGATGCACTCCAACAAGGAGAACGCGATCGCGACCGCATCTGCCGGTCACATCTACGCCGTCATCGGCCTCAAGGACACCACGACGGGTGACACGCTCTGCGATCCGCAGAACCAGATCATCCTCGAGTCCATGAGCTTCCCGGACCCGGTCATCCAGGTCTCGATCGAGCCGAAGACCAAGTCCGACCAGGAGAAGCTGGGAACAGCAATCCAGAAGCTCGCCGAAGAGGATCCCACCTTCTCGGTGAAGCTGGACGAGGACACCGGCCAGACCGTCATCGGCGGCATGGGCGAGTTGCACCTCGACATCCTCGTCGACCGTATGCGTCGCGAGTTCAAGGTCGAGGCCAACGTCGGCAAGCCGCAGGTCGCGTACCGCGAGACCATCCGCAAGACGGTCGACAAGCACGACTACACCCACAAGAAGCAGACCGGTGGCTCCGGCCAGTTCGCGAAGGTCATCATCAAGCTCGAGCCTTTCGAGGGCGAAGACGGTGCGACCTACGAGTTCGAGAACAAGGTCTCCGGTGGTCGTGTGCCCAGGGAGTACATCCCCTCGGTCGACGCAGGTGCTCAGGACGCCATGCAGTACGGTGTTCTCGCCGGATACCCCCTGGTCAACGTCAAGGTCACACTGCTCGACGGTGCGTACCACGACGTCGACTCGTCGGAAATGGCCTTCAAGGTCGCCGGCTCACAAGCGTTCAAGGAAGCCGCTCGCAAGGCCAGCCCCGTCATTCTCGAACCCGTCATGGCCGTCGAGGTCATCACGCCCGAGGATTACATGGGTGAGGTCATCGGCGACCTGAACTCCCGCCGTGGTCAGATTCAGGCCATGGAGGAACGCAGCGGTGCCCGTATCGTCAAGGCACTGGTTCCGCTGTCGGAGATGTTCGGCTACATCGGAGACCTTCGGTCGAAGACGCAGGGCCGCGCAAACTACTCCATGGTCTTCGATTCGTACGCAGAAGTTCCCGCGAACGTCGCGAAGGAAATCATCGCGAAGGTGAACGGAGAGTAATTCTCTCCGCTTGCTGGACCACGCTCGACCTGTAATAAGAAACAACACATACGCGTGCTTGCCCCGCAGGGGTACGCACAGATCAGTCCAGGAGGACACACAGTGGCGAAGGCGAAGTTCGATCGGACGAAGCCGCACGTCAACATCGGCACCATCGGTCACGTTGACCACGGTAAGACGACGCTGACGGCTGCAATCACCAAGGTTCTGCACGACAAGTTCCCGGACCTGAACGAGGCATCGGCTTTCGATCAGATCGACAAGGCTCCGGAGGAGAAGGCTCGTGGTATCACGATCAACATCTCCCACGTCGAGTACCAGACCGAGAAGCGCCACTACGCGCACGTCGATGCACCGGGTCACGCCGACTACATCAAGAACATGATCACCGGCGCGGCACAGATGGACGGCGCAATCCTGGTCGTGGCAGCAACCGACGGCCCGATGCCGCAGACCCGCGAGCACGTACTGCTCGCCCGCCAGGTCGGTGTTCCGTACATCCTGGTCGCACTGAACAAGGCCGACATGGTCGACGACGACGAGATCATCGAGCTCGTTGAGATGGAGGTCCGCGAGCTCCTCGCTTCGCAGGAGTTCGACGAGGACGCACCGGTCATCAAGGTCTCCGCACTCAAGGCACTCGAGGGTGACGAGAAGTGGGGCGAGTCGGTTCTGGAGCTCATGCAGGCCGTCGACGATTCCGTCCCGGACCCGGTCCGTGAGACCGACAAGCCGTTCCTCATGCCCGTCGAGGACGTCTTCACCATCACCGGCCGTGGCACCGTGGTCACCGGACGTATCGAGCGCGGCTCGGTCAACGTCAACGAAGAGGTCGAGATCGTCGGCATCCGCCCCGGCTCGACCAAGACCACCGTCACCGGAATCGAAATGTTCCGCAAGCTGCTCGACTCGGGTCAGGCAGGCGACAACGTCGGCCTCCTCGTTCGTGGCATCAAGCGCGAAGACGTCGAGCGTGGACAGGTCATCATCAAGCCGGGCACCACGACTCCCCACACGGAGTTCGAGGGCAACGCTTACATCCTCTCGAAGGACGAGGGCGGCCGCCACACGCCGTTCTTCAACAACTACCGCCCGCAGTTCTACTTCCGTACCACGGACGTTACGGGCGTCGTGACCCTTCCCGAGGGCACCGAGATGGTCATGCCCGGTGACAACACCGAGATGTCCGTCACGCTGATCCAGCCGGTCGCCATGGATGTCGGCCTCCGTTTCGCAATCCGCGAGGGCGGTCGTACCGTCGGAGCCGGTCGCGTCACGAAGATCGTCAAGTGATCTAGTTCCACCAGCTGTACCTGAAGCGGCACTCACCCGAATGGGGGGTGCCGCTTTTGCGTTCGCCCCGTCGGCGTCAATGGACCATTGCACCGCCCAGACGTATGCAGTGGTTCATTGACGCGGTCCGAGGCGGCCACCCTCCGTGGGTGAATGGACCCTTGCACCGCTCAGACGTATGCAGTGGTCCATTGACGCGGCCCGAGGTGGCACCCGGAAAAAGGGGACGCATCGGACGCGGCTGTCCCGTAACGTCGCTGCGGTGCTACTGACCGTGACTGCAAATGCCACAACCGATTTCCCGGACGCCTCCGACATCGGGTATTTGTTGCACAAGCATCCCGATCGCGTGCAGAGCTGGAACCTGCCGATGGGTGCCACCACGGTGCTGTATCCCGAGGTCTCGGCCGAGCGCACCACCGTCGCAGTTCTCGCCGATGCCGACGCCGCTTCCGCACTGGCGGTAGCGCTGTCGAGACTGTTCAAGCAGACGCTGGCCGGCGTGTGTACCGGGAGGCTTGAACTGGTCTCTGCTGCAATCGATCTGACTGTGTCTCTGCCTGCAGCGCCGTCGCGGGGCGGAACCGATCTCGCGGGTCGGCTCTTCGGTCCCCTCGGCTGGAGTGTCGACGCTACGCCCATTCCGCTCGATTCGAGGCAGCCGGAGTGGGGCGACTCCGAGTACATCGATCTGGTTCTCACCGGCACGTTCACGCTGTCGGCTGCGCTGCGGCACCTGTACGTTCTTCTTCCTGTGATCGACGACGGGAAGCACTACTGGGTGGGCGAGGACGAGGCGGACAAACTCGTTCGCGCAGCAGGGGATTGGCTGGGAGATCACCCGGAGTCGACATTGATTACCTCCCGCTACCTGGCGCACCGTCGCGAACTCGTGGCGTCGGCGTTGGACCGGCTCGTCCCGGATGCGCCCGACGACGTTGCCACTCCGCGAGATCCGACGTTGGCCGAGCAGCGGGTGCGTGCCGTACTTGCGGCACTGAAAGGCGTCGGCGCGAAGTCGGTGATCGACCTCGGTTGCGGTGAGGGTCGCCTGCTGCGAGAGCTGTTCGCAAACAACGACTTCGACCGTATTGTCGGTGCCGACGTGAGTGATCGGGCACTTGCCAAGGCTCACCGCAGGCTGCGTCTGGACGACATGTCCGATCGGCAGCGCGCTCGGATCGAGTTGGTCCAGTCTTCCGCCACGTACCGCGACGTCCGGTTGCACGGATTCGACGCGATGGTGCTGATGGAGGTCATCGAACACGTGGATCTCGACCGGCTTCCGGCGTTGGTGCGTTCGGTGTTTCTTCAGGCGCGTCCGCAAACGGTTCTCGTCACCACACCCAACTCCGAGTACAACGTGCTCTATCCCGGTCTCGTACCGGGAACCTTCCGTCACGTCGACCACCGATTCGAGTTCACCCGCGCTCAGTTCGAGCAATGGGGTTCGTCGGTGGCACGTGAACATGCCTATGAGGTGCGCGTCGAGGGAATCGGCCCTGTCGACGACATGCACGGCACCCCGACCCAGATGGCCGTCTTCACCCGAGAGGAGCAGTCCCGATGAGTACCTTCGACATTCCGGATCGGTCCCTCGTCGTACTCGTGGGTATCAGCGGCTCCGGCAAGTCGTCGTTCGCCGCGCAGCATTTCGGCCCGTACGAGACGGTGTCCAGCGATGTCTGCCGAGGGATGGTGAGCAACGACCCCAATCTGCAGAGCGCAACCAAGGACGCGTTCGCGCTGCTGGAATTTCTCGTTGCAATCAGGCTTCGGGCCGGGTTGCTCACCGTCGTCGATGCGACGAACGTCCAACCGACTGCGCGCAAAGCACTGATTGCGCTGGCTCGTGAACACGATGTACTCCCAGTGGCCGTCGTACTCGATGTGCCGGAATCGGTGTGTGCACAGCGGAACGCGGAGCGAACCGACAGGACGTTCGGCCGAGACGTGCTGCGCCGCCAGCAGTCCCAGTTGCAACGCTCGATGCGGGGCCTGTCCAAGGAAGGTTTCCGCTCGGTCCACGTACTGGGCGGTGTCGAGGCGGTGGCGTCGGCGCAGTTCGTTCGCACCCCGCTGCGCAGTGATCGCCGCGAGCTCACGGGACCGTTCGACGTGATCGGCGATATCCACGGCTGCCTCGGCGAGCTCGAAAGTCTACTCACGACAATGGGTTACACGATCGAGCGGGACGATGCCGGTCGCCCGGTCGATGCGACGTCGCCGCCCGGTCGTACCGCGGTGTTCGTCGGTGACTACGTCGACCGCGGACCGGACTCGGTGGGAGTCCTGCGGCTCGTCATGGGAATGGTCGGTTCCGGAACGGCATTGGCAGTTCCGGGCAATCACGAGAACAAGCTCGTCAAGGCATTGCGGGGCCGGAAGGTGACCACGTCGCACGGTCTGGCCGAGACTCTCGAACAGCTCGAATCGGAATCCGACGAATTCCGCCGCGAGGTTGTCGAGTTCTGCGACGGCCTCGTCGCGCACCTCGTGCTCGACGGCGGCAAGCTCGTCGTCGCGCACGCCGGACTGATCGAGAAGTACCACAACCGGGCGTCGGGCAGGGTTCGAAGCTTTGCTCTCTACGGTGACACCACCGGCGAGACCGACGAATTCGGCCTGCCGGTGCGGTATCCGTGGGCGCAGGACTATCGGGGCTCGGCGACGGTGCTCTACGGGCACACGCCGGTGCCGGAAGTGGAGTGGGAGAACAACACTGCGTGCCTCGATACGGGATGCGTCTTCGGCGGGAAGCTCACGGCGCTGCGCTATCCGGAGCGTGAGGTGGTGTCGGTTCCGGCCGAGAAGGTCTGGTACGAGCCTGCCCGCCCGATGGGCGCGTTCACGCGGGATGCAGCGTCGCTCGATCTGTCCGACGTCATCGGTCCGACGGGCGTCGAGACGTCGCTGCGTGGGCGGGTATCGGTTCGGCCGGAGAACGCTGCGGGCGCACTGGAAGTGATGAGTCGGTTCGCGCTGGCTCCGCAGTGGCTGCACTATCTGCCGCCGACCATGGCTCCGAGTGCAACATCGGAGCGCGAGGGTTATCTCGAGTATCCGACGGAGGCATTCGACGCGTATCGCGCGCTCGGAGCGTCGACGGTGATCTGCGAGGAGAAGCACATGGGCTCGCGGGTGGTCGTGGTGGTGTGTCGAGATGCTGGCACCGCGCGGGAGAAGTTCGATGCGCCGGAGGGAGTGCTCGGCACCGCGTACACGCGGACGGGGCGTCCGGTGTTCGACGAGTCGCTCACCGGTGAGCTGATCTCCGGGGTGTCCGACGCGATCGAAAAGGCCGGTGTGTGGGACGAATTGGCCTCGAGCTGGCTGATTCTCGACTGCGAATTGATGCCGTGGTCTGCCAAAGCGGAGGGCCTGATCAAGACCGAGTACGCCGCGGTCGCTGCGGTGTCTCGGGCGAATCTCGGGGCCGAGGCGGCGGTGCTTGCGTCGGCCGGATCACGCGGTCTGGATGTGCAGGAGTTGCAGGAACGCAACACCGTTCGGCAGGGCAACCTGGGCGAGTTCACCGACGCATATCGGCGGTACGTCTGGCGGACGGACGGACTCGACGGAGTTCGGATCGCGCCGTTTCAGGTGCTGGCGTCGAACGTCGAGACGTATGCGGATCGTCCGCACTCGTGGCACCTCGACGTTGCCGACCGATTGGTGTCAGCAGCTCCCGGGGTGTTCGCCACTACCCGTCGAATCGAGGTCGACCTGTCGAAGCCGGATTCGGTTGCGGCAGGGGAGAAGTGGTGGGAGGAGTTGACGGCGGAGGGCGGCGAGGGCATGGTCGTCAAACCGGGAGCGAACGCTCCACGCGGAAAGATGCAGCCCGGCATGAAGGTTCGCGGCCGGGAGTACCTGCGGCTGATCTACGGCGCCGACTACACCGACCCGGATCGACTGACTGCATTGCGCAAGCGAAACGTGGGACACAAACAGTCGATGGCCCTACGCGAATACGCGCTGGGAATGGAAGCGCTGGACAGATCGGTGCGCGATGAGCCGCTGTATCGCATTCACCAGGCCGTATTCGCGGTCCTGGCACTGGAATCGGAGCCGGTGGACCCGCGGTTGTAGATGCCGTGGGCAGTGGTGTGCTTATGTGCCCCAGGTGGCACATAAGCACACCACTGCCGCAGGCACTAACCCTTCGGCGACGAGAACGGACTGATGCCTGCGCTGATCGGTGCCGCAAGTGCTGCAACGACGGCTATGGACGCCCAGAACGTCGGTGAGTCCAGCATGAGACCGCCTGCGAGACCACACACGGCGACGACGACGCCGCATCCCACCAGCAGTCCCGACCCGACCGTGACGTGAGCGAGGTGGTCTCGCGTCGGATCACGTCGGGCTCCGAGCCACACCATCGTTCCCGAAGTGACGAAGGCAAGAGGGGCGAAGAAGAAGAGGGAGCTGCCGCCGAGCTTCGACGAGACACTGACGATCAACAGCACGGCTCCGAATGCCACAGGGGCGGCGAGGGGCATCCCGCCGGACCATCGCTCGAACTTGTTTCGGGTGGGAGCTGTCATGGCATTGGTTCCTTTCCTGGGGAGAAGGGCATGTCAGAGTAGGTACTCCGCGAATATTCCGCCGCCGCAGGACAATGCCGCGATCAGGCCGACTCGCCTCAGGACGAACTTGGCAGCCTTGTCCCACTGTCGGCGGCCATGAAAAACTGACCACAGGCGGCCATGAATATGCCCACTGACGGCCGATAAGAACTGACCACTCGCGGCCACGAATGTGACCGCCTGTGGCCACGAATCTGCCCAGACCACACCCATCCTCTCGGCGCGTCAGCGCCGAGGAGGCCTCTCCTGCGGTTTCGATACCGATGCCTAGTCCGTATCGAATCCACCGCAGGAGAGACCACGTGAAGTCTGACGGAGAACTGATGGACATACTCAATGCATACGACCTGACCGGATCATTGCGGGCCGCCGCAGACTTGTGCGGCTGCTCCCACAACACCGTGAAAAAGGCCGTCGAAGACCGAGACGCCGGCCTGCCACCGGCCACCCACCGAACCAAAATCACCGACGACTGGCTCGAATACCTCGAAGAGTGGGTCTCCAAATCCAAGGGCAAGATCCGCGGCGACAAAGCCCACGAGAAACTTCTCGCACTCGGCTACACCGGTGCCGACCGCACCACTCGACGCGCCCTCGCCGAAATCAAAACCCAATGGAGACTGGGCAATACGAGAGTGCACCGGCCATGGATCACCGAACCAGGACTGTGGCTGCAGTACGACTTCGGAGACGGCCCGGTCGTCGACGGCCGCAAGATCGTGCTCCTCGTCGCCTGGCTGGCCTGGTGCCGCTACCGCATCGTGGTCCCACTACGCGACCGCACCGCAGCGAGCGTCTTCGCTGGCCTGGACCGGGTCTTCCGCATCATCGGCGGCGCACCGACCTACCTGCTCACCGACAACGAAAAGACCGTTACCGCCGGCCACGTCGCCGGCGTCCCGATCCGCAATCGCACCGCGGTCACCTTCGGTCGGTACTACGGAATCACCGTGCTGACCTGCCAACCGGCGGACCCTGCATCGAAAGGCGGAGTGGAGAACGCTGTCAAACTCGCCAAAGCCGACATCGTGCCCACCGAGACGAACCTGCTCGAGCAGTACGCCACCTTCGCCGACGTCGAAATCGCGTGCACGGCGTTCATGACCGAGATCAACGCCCGAGTACATCGGGCCACCCGCCGCGTCCCGAACGAGATGCTCGCCGAGGAACGACCCGAGTTGCACGGTATCCCCGACATGCCGCACACCGCAGTCCTCGGAGTCGCTCGCCGAGTCCCCGACAACACACCGATGGTCACCTTCGATCACTGCCAATACTCGACACCAGCAACACTATTGGGTCAGAGCGTGTGGGTCAGACTGCACGACGGGACAGATGAGGTCGTCATCTGCGCTCTCGATGACGGTGGCCCGATCGAAGTGGCCCGGCACGCCCGCACCACACCCGGCAGCCCCGCCATCGACGACGCCCACTTCCCCGGACATCACCCGAGGATCCCCGGCGACTACAGCGTCCGCGCGCGAACAGTATCCGAACAGCAATTCCTCGCGATCGGGGAAGGTGCCGCGACATGGCTCAAGGAAGCCGCCGCGGTCGGCACCGAACGGATATACCTGAAAATGTCGCACGCGGTCGATCTCGCGCGACTCGGAGTTCGGGGCGATGTCGATTGGGCACTCGGGCACGCAGCGGTGCACGGCCGCTTCGCCACCGGCGACCTCGACTCGATCCTCGCATCGAAGGGAATGGACCTCACCCGCCGCGGCGCATCCGAATCCACCTCCCTCACGCAAGGCACATCAGGATGGAACTTGTTGGGCAGCAACGCTATCGAACACAAAACCGCCGACGAGACGAACGAAGGTCAGCGATGAACACCGTCACAGCGGAACTCCCCACCGACCTCGAAACGCTGCTGCGGCAACTCCGCCTGCCGCATGCCAGGTCCATCGCCGCCGAAGTCCTCGCCACCGCACGAGCACAACGCTGGGACCCCGCCGAGGTCGTCAAAGCGCTTCTCTCAGAGGAATCCGCCGGCCGGGCACGATCGATGCTGACCGCCCGCCGCAAAGCAGCGGGATTCCCCACCGGGAAGACCTTCGAGGTCTGGGACGAGAACGCATCATCGATCCCGCTTCCCACCCAGCATGCCCTGCAGACCCTCGAATGGGTGCATCGCCGCGAGAATCTGGTGGTCTGCGGGCCGGCCGGGACAGGCAAGACATTCTTCCTCGAAGCGTTGGGACAGAACGTGATCCAAGCGGGGATGCCGGTCGCGTGGTTCACCCTCGAGCAGATCGGGGTCCTCGTACGCGCGCACCGATCCGACGACTCACTCGGCAAAGCGATCGCGAAGATCGTGCGCGCCGAACTCGTCGTGATCGACGATGTCGGGCTGTTGCCCGTCGGGACCGATGCCGCCGAAGGGCTGTACCGAATCGTCGAAGCAGCCTACGAACGCAAGTCCGTCGCGATCTCCTCGAACCTTCACCCGAGCGGGTTCGACGAACTGATGCCCAAGACCCTCGCCACTGCAACGGTCGATCGGCTGCTGCACCACGCGCACCTATGCCAAACCAGCGGCGATTCGGTCCGCCTCGCCCAAGCCCTGCACGGTCAGGGGGTCAAACCCTTGACCTGACATGATGCTCGACCGGTGGCGGACAAACCCGACATGGGCAGATTCGTGTCCGCCACCGGTCAGTTCTTGTTGGCCACCCATGGGCAGTTCTCGTGACCGCCTGTGGTCACTTCCCGATGTCCATTGACATCCCACGAGTTCACTTGGCTTTCGATCGCCTCCCAAGCACCGACTGCGCCGAAGAAGTCGATTCCGAGGCAGGCACCGACTACTCGCTTGATTTCATCGGTGACTCCACGCGCCTGAGGTCCCGTGGGAGTCGGCTGCCTGTCGAGGACGTTGCCGGTCTCGTCGACGATCGTCACAGTCGCATCATCGCTGATCTGAAAGCCGGCTGTGCCGGCGGGGAGTGGATTGCGGCCCTGTTCTGCCAGCGAAGCATTGAGCGAGGCAACTTCTTCTGCGCTCACGGGGACGAATTCCTCGACGGTGGAGGACACCGCGGGTGGCGCGGGTTGAGCAAGAGCAACAGCGGCCCCGCTCATCGACGTCACGGCGATCATCGAGCCGGCGATCAGGGCGATGGAGGCGGTGCGAGTCCGAGCTGAAATGCGGTTCATGATGTCTCCCGTTCGTGAGTATGGGGCGATTCGGCGACGTGATGCCGGCTGTCGTTCGGACCGAGCCGGGTGCAGTGCCACAACGGATCTGGGCCGGTTGCGTACTCGATGGGATCGGCCTGGAACGAGAGCGCACGCTCGTCCGGCGATCTGCAGTTGTGCGGACCATCCCGAGAGAGACAAGGTAGGTCGCGGGTTACGCCTCGTTGACCGAGTCTTTGCGTAACACACCGAACTTTAAACCCGTTGGTGCCGAAGCGCCAGCGCTGCGCGCGATCAGATGCAGGCCTCGGTCACCGTCACCAGCGCGAGCCGAGGTTCTGTATCGTCAGGGAGCATCGGCAGAGCACAAGCGGTCACCGTGTGCGTGGTGTAGCCGCCGTCTCGGTCTCTGAATCGGACGGTAATGCTCGGTTCGTCTCCTGCTCCGCCGGCCCGGGACACTGATTTCGCGAGTGTTTCGACTGCTCCGTCGTCGTCCGGGTGCACTCGCGGTCGCGGGTCGGTCGGGTCGAGATTCCAGGCGATGGACGGCGGCGGCGGCCCGTGCCAGTACAAGGTTTCCAGCGTGCACAGATCGACTATTGCGGTGTGGTGTCGTGCGGTGACAGAGGCACCCGCTACGAGCCCGCTCATCGTCTCCTGGACTCCGGTAGGGGATGGATAGTTCATGACGAACGGACCGCGGTCGATTGCGATGCCGCGCAGACAGCGACCTTCGCCTTCGACGGTAGTGTGCGCCAGCACCCGAATTCGATGTAACTCGTCCGTGGTCCAACGCTGGGTGGCGTCGAGATCCACTGTGTCGCCGACTGCGCTGGATACCAGCATCGCGAGGACGTCGGTGGCTCGCAATCCGAAATCCAACGTCGCCATCGCTTCTGCTACCGACAAGTGCGCCACATCGGCATTCAGCGCCGGGGAGTCCTTGGAGTGGGCAGTGCCGCGAGTCAGGTTCCAGCGAAAGGCCCAAGCATTCGACGGCGGGGAGTCGCACGTGCCTGGATGCAGTCTGGCCCACACCGCCTGGACCGTACCGTCGTCCCCACGAATCGGACGGGCCGAGACGTACCTGCCCGGCCCGCATTCGATGTCCACATCCCTGCCCGATTCTGCACACCGAGAAACCGCATCACGTGCGTGGATCGAGTCGGACGACCTCCTCAGGAACACCGCCATGGGAACCTTGCTCTTCTGCGTCGTCCCTACAGCCACCACGCACGCCGCCGAGTCCGGTTCGAGAAGAATCAACAGCCAGTCGCCGTTCCTACGCCCCATCGAGTCGGACTCCCTTCCACTCGAGTCGAGTTCCGCGGATCTTCCCTGCTTCGGGTCGTGTACCGACACCGTACCGGTGAATCCGACAGAAGGGACAGGTGGCCGGGCCTGTCGCAGTGCCGCGCGGCCGCGTTACCGCCGCTTGTCGACGTGCAATTGAACGCGGGTGGCGACGTGCGCTCCAGCGAGTGATTCGGCCACGAAGGCGGCTCGTGATTCGGCCAGGGCGGTGAATGTCATGACATCGAAATCTGCTGCAGCATAGACGGACACGGCTACGGTGGGCATTCCTCGATCATCGATTGCCGTACCGCGGGCGCGTCGAACACCGGGGAACTCGGCCAACTCCGCGGCGACGCCCGATGCGATGGCGCTCAGGTCCACGTGCGCCGAGAAATAGGGTTCCTCGATGACACTTGCCGTTCCGGTCGTGCGCGGGGAGAAGTTGCCGATCAACAGAAGCAGTGCCATGACAACTGCGATGCAGACAACCACAGCCAGCATCGGCACCCACCAGCCCTGTTCCGGCAATTCCGAAATTCGTACACGGTCGAAGTGAGACAGCGTTTCTCGCGCCCACGGAATGTCGTAATGCCAGGCAAGCGCAAATCCGCCACCCGCGATCAAGCCCACTCCGACCGCGATGACAAGGAGTCGGTCCACACCGGCGACGAACGTCTTCATCACGACACCCTCGTCGGAGCTGCCACCGACTGCTTCACCGTCAGTCGTCGTCCGCCCGCAGCAACCGACAGTGTCGGAGCCAGTGCCTCGCGCACGGTGGCGTCCACGTGCTCGGCATCGACAGCCCTGTCACGCTCTATTCGCACCTCGATCTTCCTGCGCGTGACAACGGTGTGTGCATCCACCACTCCGTGCGTGGACTGCGCTGCAGCACTGCACAATCGAGCTATGTCGGTCGGTGTGGCCCAGACAGTCGGCACCGACGCGCCCAGGCCGGAATGCGTCTTCGTTCGTGGCTTGACCCCCATGAACAGGAGAAGCAGCCCGAGAACGGCGGCTCCGATCGCGGCGGCGATCATCCAACTCTGCCAGTGCAATCGGGCGATCCAGGACACAGCGTCGGCGATCCACGGGCTACCACCGAGGTGGCCGTGCGCGATCAGGAATTCCCTGCCGGCGACGAAGGCCACACCGAGGAGTGCGAACCCGAACAACAGTGCCACCGGCATCGCGGCCGGCCCGGCAGTGGGTGGACGAGGTGGAATGATTTGCGATTCTTCGGTATTCGAAGTGGACGAGAAGCCTGTGTCCAACGTGGTGTCCGATACCAGGACGTTCACCCGATGTACGTGCAGCCCCGTCATCGTCGCCAACGCAGCCTCGACGGTGGCGTGCACGGACTCGGTCACCTCGGTGATCTGCGACGGCCAGGTCACCCCGATGTAGAGGTTGACGGCGATCGTGTCCTCGCCGAGGGTGACGTCGGCGCGCGGCAGTTCTCGGCCGGTCAGTCGCGAGAAGCCGCCGGTGGTGCGCGTGACCCGAGGATCCTTCAATGTCGCCGCGATGGCGGTCCGGGAAATGGCCCGATCCTTGATCTCGACGCTGCCACGCATCTCGCGGCCGTTGTCGACATCGTCGGATCCAGCCTGCGTCATCACCGAGAATCCTTTGCGCCGGTCGCGGCTCGCTGTGGTGCGGCACGCGCTCCACAACTGTAGTGACGACCGGTGGCGGATGACGTCACGAGAGTAATTGTTCCTGGCATACTGCCACCGTGTCGGAAATTGTGCGGGTGACCGCGTCGGATATCGCCTCGGCCGAGGAGCTGCTGGAGCCGGTCATGCGCCGGACCCCCGTGGTGGCCTCGCGAATTCTGTCGGACCTGACCGGCCACGAGGTGCGCCTCAAGTGCGAGAACCTGCAGCGCACCGGATCGTTCAAGCCGCGCGGGGCGTACAACCGCATCGCCAGGCTCGACGCCGAGCAGCGCGCACGCGGAGTCGTCGCGGCCAGCGCCGGTAATCACGCTCAGGGCGTAGCCTGGGCGGCGTCGCAGGTGGGGATCGACTCGACCGTGTTCATGCCGGTGGGAGTGTCGTTGCCCAAGCTCGTCGCCACCAAGGCCTACGGCGCGACGGTTCATCTGGTGGGCAACACGGTGGACGAGGCGCTGAAGTCGGCGAGGGAATTCGCCGAACGCACCGGTGCCACCCTCATTCACCCGTTCGACCACCTGGACATCGTCGCTGGGCAGGCGACGCTGGGAACCGAACTGCTGCAACAGATGCCGGACGTCGGCACCATCGTGATTCCCACCGGTGGCGGAGGCCTGTTGGCCGGTGTCGCCGCAGCGGTCAAGCTGACCAAGCCCGGCATCAGGATCGTCGGCGTGCAGGCAGAGGGCGCTGCCGCATGGCCGGCGTCGCTGAAGGCGGGGCATCCGATCGCGTTGGCATCGATGTCGACGATGGCCGACGGCATCGCGATCGGCCTGCCCGGATCGGTGCCGTTCGATCACGTGCAGGGCTGGGTCGACGACGTGGTGACCGTCAGCGAGGATGCGCTCTCGCGTGCGTTGGTGCTGTGCATCGAGCGCGCGAAACTCATAGTGGAACCGGCGGGCGCGGCGGCGGTGGCAGCTCTGATGACGCATTCTGCGGACGAACTCGGATTGACCGGCTCCGTCTGTGCCATTCTCTCCGGCGGGAACATCGACCCACTGCTGCTCACTCACGTCATTACTCACGGCCTTCGAGCGGGTGGACGTTATCTCGCTGTACGCGTGACCATTTCGGACAAGCCGGGCGGACTCACCGGGGTACTCGGGGTGGTGCGCGATGCCGGGGCCAGTGTCGTCGACGTCGTCCACTCCCGTACCGGCGGACGCCTGGGCCTCGAGGAGGTCGACGTGATGTTGACCGTCGAGACCCGCGGACCCGACCACCGCGGTTCGGTGCTCGATGCCTTGGGCGCGGCCGGGTACGCCGTGCACGTCGAGAACTGACGCGCCGGGCCCGCTCGGACCCGACTGGTACCTTGATCAGCGACTTGGACCAGGACATCGGTGGGAGATATTTGCATGGCTCGGCTTGTCGCGATCGTCTCCGCTGTCCTGGGAATTCTGCTGACGATCGCGATACCGCTGTTGCCGATCGAGCAGCAGCAGTCCTCGCTGACATGGCCGCAGTCGAACACGATCGGCAGTGTCGAAGCTCCGCTCGTCGGTTACACCCCGATCAGCGTCGACGCGACCATTCCGTGCCCTGCCGCGAACCGATTGCCCGACGGCGGGCTGTTGTTGTCCACCTCGCCCAAGGGATCGCCCGACGCCTATCGCTACGGTCTCGTTGCCGAGGTGACGGGCGGTGAGGCGTCGCAGTTGAAGGTGACGTTGCGTGATTCCGTCCTCCTCGAGAAGCCGGTATCGGAACTCAGCCCTTCGACTGCGGGCGACTGCGCTTTGACGATCACCTCGAACAGCACGGCGACCACCGTCGGGCTGACGGGCGAAGACACCGTCTCTCGCGAGGGCGACGTGCGGCCACAGTTGGTGGGCGTGTTCAGCGATCTTCAGGGCAACATTCCCGGTCTGCAGCTGCAGGCAGAGCTGGACAGCAGGTTCTCGTCGACCCCGAGCGCGCTGAAGTGGTTCGCGATGATCGTCGGTGTACTCGCCACGGGCATCTCACTGGTCGCGCTGCACCGCCTCGACCTGTCCGACGGCCGACGTGCTCGACGGTTCCTCCCTCGTCGCTGGTGGACGTTCGGCGCTGCCGACGCGGTGGTGATCGGGACGCTGGTGGTGTGGCATCTTATCGGCGCGAACACCTCCGACGACGGCTACCAGCTGGGCATGGCGCGCACGGCCGATCACGCCGGTTACATGGCCAACTACTTCCGCTGGTTCGGTGTGCCCGAGACACCCTTCGGCACACCGCTGTACGACATGTTCGCCCTCCTCTCGCACGTATCGACGGCCAGTGTGTGGATGCGGTTGCCGACGCTGATCTGCGCCGTGGTGCTGTGGCTCGTCATCAGTCGCGAGGTGATCCCGCGGTTCGGTGCGGCTGCTCGCACGTCGAAGACCGCGCTGTGGACCGGTGGCCTGGTGATGCTCGCGTTCTGGCTGCCGTACAACAACGGCCTGCGCCCGGAGCCGTTCGTGGCGCTCGGAGTGTTGCTGACGTGGTGCTCGGTGGAGCGATCCATCGCAACGCGCAGGTTGCTGCCTGCGGCCGCGGCGATTCTCATCGCGGCGTTGACGGTCACCCACGGACCCTCCGGTTTCATCTGCTTCGCTCCGCTCATAGCTGGAGCCAGGCCGGTGTTGCAGATCGTCGTCGCCCGCGCTCGGCAGTTCCGCAGTACAACACTGGGCGCGGCGACGTTGCTGGCCCCGTTGATCGCGTCGGGCACCGTGGTGCTGGTGTTCGCATTCGGCAACCAGACCGTGGCCGGCATGCTCGAGATGCAACGGGTGCACAACGCGGTCGGGCCGAGCCAGGCCTGGTTCGACGAGTACCTGCGCTACCAGTGGCTGATGAACATGGACATCGACGGCTCGCTCGCGCGCCGCTTCGGGGTGTTCGTGATGATCGTCTCGCTGATCGCGGTGGTCGTTGCCATGCTGCGCAAGGGCGGCAAGATCCCCGGCACCGCAACCGGTCCCGCGCGTCGCATCGTCGGCATCACCGTCGGGGCGATGGCCTTGATGATGATCACCCCCACCAAGTGGACCCACCACTTCGGTGTCTTCGCCGGACTCGCCGCATCGGTTGCGGTACTGGCAGCCGTGGCGACCGGTGCGGCGGTACTGCGATCGCGGCGCAACCGACTCCTGTTCGCCGCGTCGGTCTCGTTTCTACTGGCCGTCGCGTTCACCGGAACCAACGGCTACTGGTACGTCTCCGCATGGGGAGTTCCGTTCTGGGACAAGCCGATCCTCGTTGCCGGCCTCGGCATCTCGACCATGTTCCTCGGCCTGACCCTGCTGCTGTTGCTCGCTGCCGTCTGGTTCCACCTCCGCGAGCCGTATGTGCTCACCGCCAAACCGATGGCGCGATGGTGGTCGGTGCCACCGATCGCTGTCGGGGCCGCTCTGATGGTGCTGGTGGCCGTCGCGTCGATGGCCAAGGGCGCTGTGGCGCAATGGCCGTCGTACTCGATCGCGAAATCGAATCTCACGGCGCTGACCGGAAACACGTGTGGTCTTGCGAACGACGTACTGCTGGAAACCGACCCCAATGCCGATGTGCTGCAACCGGTCACCGGAGACGCGTTTGCCGCACTGAGCGCAGAGAACGACGGGTTCACCCCCGATGGTGTGGCGGGCGACCTCACCGCAGACAAGGAATCCTCGGCGTCGGGCACCTCGAACACCGTCGACACCGGAGAGCAGCAGCAGCCGACGTCTACCACCGGTGCCGGAACCGGCGGCAGCGCACTGCCGTTCGGCCTCGATCCGGCCACTGTGCCCGTGCTCGGTTCGTTCGGGTCCACTGCCCCCGCCACCCTGACGACAGGGTGGTACGCACTGCCCGCCGATCCCGGCGACCTGATCTCCATCGCCGCTGCCGGACGCATCCGGTCGGTGGACTCCGACGGCATCGTCACCTACGGCCAGAGCCTCGAACTCGAGTACGGCGTGGACGGCCGGGCGCAGGGACGCGTGACGCCCATCGACATCGGCCCGGCGCCGTCGTGGCGCAATCTGCGCGTGCCCATGGACCAGATTCCGGCCGGTGCCAACACCATTCGGTTGGTGCTCACCGACGCCGATCGCGATCCCGACCAGTGGTTGGCGGTCACCCCGCCGCGAGTTCCGCGTACTCAGACGTTGAACGAGGTCGTCGGCCGTGACGCTCCGGTGCTGCTGGACTGGGAAGTCGGCTTCAACTTCCCCTGCCAGCGTCCGTTCGACCACCGCCTCGGCGTCGCCGAGGTTCCGCAGTATCGGGTGCTGCCGGACCGCAGCGGTGCCGTCATCACCAATGCGTGGCAGGACCACTACGGCGGCGGGCCACTCGGATGGATCGACATCGTCGCCTCGGCCCGCACCATTCCGTCGTATCTGGCCGGCGACTGGGATCGCGACTGGGGATCGATCGAGCAGTACATCCCGTACGACGAGTCGGCGCAGGCGGCGCAGATCACAGCCGAAGAGGTCCAGCGTTCGGGCCTGTGGACGCCGGGTCCGATCAAAACCGGTTAATCTCTACGCGTTCGGAGGTCCTTACACCGACCAGGAAAGAAACGGGGATAGGGCAATGGCGAACGCTATAGAAGTAGAGGGCCTCGTACTTCGGTACGGCAAGAACGTCGCGCTCGACGGGATCGATTTCACCGTTCCCGAGGGCACGGTGCTGGGTGTGCTCGGCCCCAACGGTGCCGGGAAGACCACGGCGGTCCGCATTCTCGCCACCTTGTTGCAGGCGACGTCGGGCTCGGCCCGAATCTTCGGGCTCGACGTGGCGACGCAGGCCAACGAGGTGCGCAGCACGATCGGGCTGACCGGTCAGTTCGCGGCCGTGGACGAGTACCTGACCGGCTACGAGAATCTCGAGATGGTCGGCCGACTGTTCGGCCTACGCAAGGCCGAGGCGAAGAAGCGCGCCGACGAACTGCTCGAACGGTTCGACCTGCAGTACGCGCGTGACCGCACCGCAAAGCAGTACTCCGGTGGTATGCGTCGGCGACTCGACATCGCAGCCAGCCTGATCGGTCGACCGCGGGTGGTGTTCCTCGACGAGCCGACCACCGGACTCGATCCACGTAGCCGAATCACCATGTGGGAGTTCATCGCGGATCTCGTCCGCGACGGTACGACCATTCTGTTGACCACCCAGTACCTCGAGGAGGCCGATCGACTGGCCGATTCGATCATCGTGCTGAACAAGGGCAAGATCATCGCCCGCGGCACAGCAGACGAGCTCAAGGCCCAAACCGGCGGCGAGCGAGTCGAATTCGTGCTCACCGATCGGTCCCAGGTCGATCAGGCCGAACGGATTCTGGCTCCGATCGGCGTCGAACCGCCCACGTTCGACGAACAGGTGGGCCGAATCGTCATGCCGGTCAACGGAGGCTCGAAAGACCTTGCCACTGCACTGGCCCAGCTGGAGGAAAACGGAATCGGTGTGGTCGACGTCGGACTGCGCAGGCCCAACCTCGACGATGTGTTCCTGAGCCTGACCGGTCAGACCACCGGCGAGCCCGAGACGGCGGAGGAAGAGAAATGAGCAACGTTTTCCTGGACTCCGCGATCATCACGAAGCGAAACCTGATCAAGCTCAAGCGAGTTCCCGATCTGCTGTTCTTCGCCATGCTCTCGCCGATCATGTTCGTGCTGCTCTTCGCCTACGTCTTCGGCAGTGCCATCGACGTACCCGGCATCGACTACAAGAGCTTCCTGATGGGTGGCATCTTCGTGCAGACGATGATCTTCGGTGCTTCGCTCACCGGGTCGTCGCTGGCCGAGGACCTGCAGAAGGGTGTGATGGACCGGTTCCGATCGCTGCCTATGGCACGGTCGGCAGTCGTCATCGGGCGCACCGCGGCGGATGTCGGCAACAACCTCGTCACCATCACGATCATGTCGATCACCGGACTCATCGTGGGCTGGCGCATAACGTCCTCGTTCTTCGACGCTCTGCTCGGGTACGTGTTGCTGCTGCTGTTCGCGTACTCGATCTCGTGGGTGATGGCGCTGGTGGGGCTTACGGTGCGTTCGCCGGAGATCTTCAACAACGCGTCGTTCATCGTGATCTTCCCGTTGACGTTCATCGCCAACACCTTCGTTCCGATCGACAATTTCCCGAGCGTGCTCAAGACGATCGCGGAGTGGAATCCGATCTCGTCGGTGACGTTGGCAGTGCGAGAGCAGTTCGGCAACACCAACCCGATGGCACCGCCGCCGGAGGTGTGGCCACTGCAGAACCCCGTGCTCTACACACTGATCTGGGTCGTGTTGATGCTCGTGGTGTTCGTGCCGCTGTCGGTACGCAAGTACCAGAAGACGATGACCGCCTGACATCCACGCAGAAGCACCCCCGGTCGCTCGGCGACCGGGGGTGCTTTTCCCTCTGCGAGAAGGCTTACGTGTGGTACGGCTCCGCGCTGACGAGCGTGACCTTCATGGTCTTGCCGTTGGGCAGCGTGTACTCGCGGGTGTCGCCGACCTTGGCGTCGATGAGCGATCCGCCCAGCGGTGACGCGGGGGAGTACACCTCGAGCTTGTTGTCGCGGGCACCCTCTTCGCGAGTGGCGATCAGGAACGTCTCGGTGTCGGACTCGTCGCCGTCGTAGTAGACCTTGACGACGGACCCGGGAAGGGCGACACCGGACTGAGTGGGTGCCTCGCCGACCTTCGCGTTGTTGAGCAGCTCCTGCAGCTGGCGGATACGTGCTTCCTGCTGGCCCTGCTCTTCGCGCGCAGCGTGGTAGCCGCCGTTCTCCTTCAGATCGCCCTCTTCGCGACGCTCGTTGATCTCGGCGGCGATGACGGGGCGATTGGAAATGAGCTGGTCGAGTTCGCTCTTGAGCCTGTCGTGTGATTCCTGGGTAAGCCAGGTCACCTGGGTCTCGGTCATCTCGATCACTCCCTCGTAGTCGGAATCTCGAGTTCGGATTCCGGTTTCTGAGCAGGTAGGGCACGCAACGAACAGGGGACTCCAATGGTTGGATCCCCTTGGTCGGCCCACATCCTGGAGCCGTCGTCATCGTTCGCAGGTGAACCCTGCCCGCAATGCAGCAATACACGGCACCTTCTGCGGTGGCCGTGTATGACCCGAGCTTACCACGAACAGGCAGTTCGCCTATCGGGCTCGTAAATATTCGGGAACATCGAGGCTGCAGCCGTAGACGTCGCCGACGGCAGGGGCGGCCGACGTCGTCACCTCGGTGGTCATCTCCACGGTGGTGGACGCCGACTCCGGGGGGATGTACACCTCGCGTCTGCCGGTCTCGGAGCCGTCGCGCGATCGGGCGCGAACGATGCACACGGCCGGTTGCTCGGGATCCTGCCGGGTCACGCTGAACCGGATCGACATCGTGTTCTCGTCGACGATGTCGAACGAGAGCTGACTGCCTTCGATGGGTTTGACCGAGAACTTGCTGTACGCGTAGTAGGCCACGCCTGTGCCGACCAGCAGGACCAAGGCCACGAGTGCGATCTTCGTCGCACGTTTCGGGGCCTGCCGAATGCCGCTCGGACCGGAACCCGACGGGTATCTACCTGCGGGAAGTGCGTTGGTCATGTCAGCTCTCGGGGTCGATTCGGGGGTGCCGCTGGGGGCCTGTCGGCGTCAGGTGGAACTATAGGTGAGGCAAGAACCAGGCGAATCCGAGGTGAGGAAGAACGTGTCCGGACTGCGGCTCATGGCAGTGCATGCCCATCCCGACGACGAGTCCAGCAAAGGTGCTGCGACAACGGCTCGCTACGCGGCCGAAGGACACGAGGTTCTGGTCGTCACGCTCACCGGCGGCGAGCGGGGCGACATCCTCAATCCGGCGATGGACATTCCGGGAGTGCACGAGCGCATCCGTGATGTTCGACGCGAGGAGATGGCCGAGGCCGCCCGTATCCTCGGCGTTCGGCAGACCTGGCTCGGCTTCGAGGACTCCGGGTTGCCCGAGGGCGATCCTCTGCCGCCGCTTCCGGACGGCTGCTTCGCGCTGGTTCCGCTGGAGGTCTCCACCGAGGCCCTGGTGAAGGTGGTGCGCGAGTTCAAGCCGCACGTCATCACCACCTACGACGAGAGAGGCGGCTACCCACACCCGGACCACATTCGCTGCCACGAGGTCTCGATGGCGGCGTGGGAGGCAGCGGGGGATCCCGAACGGTTCCCCGACGCGGGTGAGCCCTGGACTCCGCTCAAGCTCTACTACTCGCACGGGTTCATTCGTAAGCGCATGCAGCTCTTCCACGACTGGTTCATCGACCGCGGTGAGGAGAGCCCGTTCGTCGACTGGCTGAAGCGGTGGGACGGCCAGCGCGACGAGATCATGGGTCGTATCACCACGCAGGTCACCGTCGGCGACTACTTCGAGCATCGCGACGACGCACTACGCGCACACGCGACGCAGATCGATCCCAACGGGTCGTTCTTCGCTGTGCCGCTGGACGTACAACGCAAGCTGTGGCCCACCGAGGAGTTCGAGCTGGCCCGCACTCGGGTCACGACGTCGCTGCCCGAGACGGACCTGTTCGCCGGAATAGAAGAGACCGAGAAATGATCGTTTCGATCCTCGCCCAGCAGCCCACCGGTCCCGAATTCGGCAAGTCCTCGCCGATCGGTCTGGTGATCCTGGTCGCGCTGTTGGTCGGAACGGCACTGCTGATCTGGTCCATGAACAAGAAGATCAAGCGTCTGCCCGCCACGTTCGAGAAGGAGGATCCGACGTTGGATCAGGCCCTCGACGAGGGCACCGACCGCGGCGGGATTGCAGATCCATTTCCACCGGAACAGAATCGACCCAAACCCGCCGTCTCCGACGAGCCCTGATGCTCGACGCCAATGCCCTGGGTGAGTCCACCAGCCCGTATCTGAGGCAGCACGCGGACAACCCGGTGCACTGGCAGCAGTGGGGACCGAAGGCTCTGCAGTCGGCCCGCGATCGCGATGTTCCGATCCTGCTGTCGATCGGATACTCGGCGTGCCATTGGTGCCACGTCATGGCCCACGAGTCGTTCGAGGACGAGGCGACCGCGGCACTGATGAACGAGCATTTCGTGTGCATCAAGGTCGATCGCGAAGAACGACCCGACCTCGACTCGGTGTACATGAAGGCCACCGTCGCAATGACCGGCCAAGGCGGGTGGCCGATGACGTGTTTCCTGACCCCCGACACCGAACCGTTCTACTGCGGCACGTACTTTCCACCGGCCCCGCGTCAGGGAATGCCGTCGTTCCAGCAGTTGCTCACCGCGATCGCCGACACCTGGTCGACGCGGCGACAGGAGGTGTTCGACGCCTCCGCCGACATCGTCGCCGAACTGCGCAAGCACAGTGCAGGCGTGCCCGCAGGCGGTCGCCCGATCGACGCCGATGCGCTGGCGGCCTCGGTCTCGGCGATCTGCGCCGACGAAGACACCACCTACGGCGGCTTCGGCCGGGCACCGAAGTTCCCACCCGGCGCGCTGCTCGAAGGTCTGCTCCGGCACTACGAGCGCACCGGCGATTCCGAGGTCCTCGGCGTCGTTCGCCGTACCGCGTCGGCGATGGCGCGTGGTGGCATCTACGACCAGCTGGGCGGTGGATTCGCGCGCTACTCCGTCGATGCCGAGTGGGTCGTCCCGCACTTCGAGAAGATGCTCTACGACAACGCTCTGCTGTTGCGGTTCTACGCGCACGCAGCCCGGGTCGACGAGGATGCACTCGCCCGGCGGGTGGCGTCGGACACTGCGGAGTTCATTCTCCGCGAATTACGCACGGAGAACGGCTGTTTCGCGTCGGCACTCGATGCCGACACCGAAGGTATCGAGGGTCTGACCTACGCGTGGACTCCGGAACAACTGACCGAGACCCTCGGCTTCGAGGACGGTGTCTGGGCAGCCGGATTGTTCGCGGTGAACTCGGCAGGCACGTTCGAGGCCGGCATGTCGGTACTGCAGCTGCCCGCCGAACCCGAGGATTACGACCGGTTCGCACGGGTGCGCAGCACATTGTCTGCCGCTCGCTCGACTCGGCCGCAACCCGGCCGCGACGACAAGGTCGTCACCGCCTGGAACGGGTTGGCGATCACCGCACTGGTCGAGGCCGGTACCGGTCTGGGGCAGCCGCGCTGGGTCGACGCGGCAGTCGAGTGCGGCGAGCAACTGTTCGCCGGACATGTCGAGTCTGGCCGGATCCGCCGCGCCTCGCTCGGCAGCGCAGTCGGCGAGGCCACCGGCGTGCTCGAGGACTACGCGTGTCTCGCGGTCGCTGCGGCAGCGTTGTTCCAGGCCACCGGAGACGCAGTCTGGACCGAGCGCATGACGTCGATCATCGATGCTGCGATCGACCACTTCGCGGACCCAGACGACGTGGGCGGGTGGTTCGACACCGCCGACGATGCCGAGACTCTCGTGACCCGGCCTCGCGACCCGATCGACGGGGCCACCCCGTCGGGCGCATCCACGATGGCCGAGGCGCTGCTCACCGCAGCTGCGTTGGTCGATCACAACTCCTCGGCGCGCTACGGCAGACTGGCGGCTGCGTCGTTGGCGCGATCGGCCTCGATTCTCGAACGAGCGCCCAGGTCCGGTGGGCACTGGCTGGCCGTCGCCGAAGCGTCCGTTCGTGGTCCGATTCAGATCGCCGTGTCGACGGCGCCCGGCGGTGAGCTGCTCTCGGCTGCGCGGGCCCTCGCTCCGGGAGGTTCCGTGGTGGTGGCAGGCGTGACGGATTCGTCGGTACTGCTGACCGACCGTCCACCCGTCGACGGCCTCGAAACGGCATACGTGTGTCGTGGCTTCGTGTGCGACCGTCCTGTGACCTCTGCCGAAGATTTGTCGTTCGCACTGCAGAGGTGACGACGCTCGTCGATGCTTCGACGGAGGAACAGTACTGTTGCCCGAAGTTTCCCCGGCCTGGGGCGGTCGAACGTCTAGCAATGGATCGACGGTGTCATGAGTGAAGGTGTCATGAATGAGGGTGTGATGCGTGCGGACACCGTGCACGAGGCGGTGACCGACGAACAGCGCGCTGCCGTCGCCGAGTTCGTGGCCGCGGTTCCGATGGCGGTCATGGTGCATTCGATGCAGTACGAGGTGGTCGGTGCCAACATCCTGTGCGAGGGCGTGCTCGGGTGCGCGGTGGACGACATGGTGGGTCGACCCGTGGCAGATTTCGTGCCGCTCGGGGATCGCGCGTCCGCGACGCGCATCGCGGTCCAGCTCGAGCACCGCTACCCCGACGCAGGCTCCACCGAACACGGTCGACCGGTCGGCGCTCTGCGCCGAGTGCGGCGCGGCGACGGAGAGGTCGTCTCCTGCTGGATGCACGTCGGAATCTCGATGATCGCGGGGCGACGGTTCATCGTCGCACTGCTGGACCTGGTCAATCCCGTCGTGGACGACACCGTTCGTTGGCGCGATCGCGCCGAGCGCGACGAACTGACCGGATTGCTGCGACGAGGCCCCCTGCTCGCCCACGTCGACGAATGGATCGTCGAGGATCTGCCGGTTGCCCTGGCCTTCGTCGACGTCGATCGGTTGAAATCGATCAACGACGCGCACGGTCACCCGGCAGGTGACGCCCTGCTGGAGGCAGCGGGACGTCGACTGCACCAGTGGTCGCCGCGCGGAAGCGTCGTCGGCCGATACGCAGGAGACGAGTTCGTGTTCGCCGTGACGTTCGACGGGCCGATGGGGCTCGACAGCGCCGAAGTCACGGAATCGGTGCGGTCGGCGATCTGCGGCGAGCCGGTGCCGTTCGGATCGAGTCTGCTCGGGGTGTCGGTGAGTGTGGGCGTTGCGGTGCGTGAGCCGGGGGAGTCGAGAGAAGCGCTGATTCAGCGCGCCGACGCGCTGATGTATCGAGACAAGGCATCCCGAACCACCTGAGGGCGATCAGAACAGTACGAGCCACACGGCAACAAGGTGGCAGGTTGCCGCCAATACCGTTGCTACGTGGAAGAACTCGTGATGGCCGAAGGTCGTCGGCCATGGATTCGGCCACTTGGTGGCATACAGCACGGCTCCGATGCTGTAGAAGACTCCGCCCACGAGCAGCAACACGAACGGTGCATAGCCGACGTGGTCGATCAGCGCGGGTGCGACCGGGACGATCGCCCAGCCGAGGAGCAGGTACAGCGGTACCCCGACCCATCGGGGAGCGGTGGGCCACAACATCTTCAGGGCAACCCCGGCGAGGGCCCCGACCCAGACGACGATCAGCAACGTGCGTCCGGTCGAGGCGGGTAGGCCCAACACCGCGAACGGGGTGTAGCTACCTGCGATGAACAGGAAGATCATCGAATGATCGGCGCGCTTCATCCAGATCTGCGACGCCGTGGTCTTCCAGTGCACGCGATGGTAGGTGGCACTGACCCCGAACACGCCGCAGACGGTGATGGAATACACGCTCACGGCCACACCCGCACTGACCGAGACCATGCTGAACGCGAGCGTGACGAGAGTGATCGCGCACACCACCGCCACGCCGAACGCGTACAGGTGAATCCAGCCGCGCATACGTGGTTTGACGGGTATCTCGTCCAGTCCGAACATCGTCATGAAAGATCGCCTCCCGTGCCGCCGCCTGAACCTACGCAACCGTAGGTTCTGACGCTACTGTACCGGCGACCGGCTCGCAGACGTCGGCGTAAGGTGATCCTTCGTGGTGATGAGAGCAGCGGTGACGAAGCAGTGGTGATCATTCCGCAGAAGGTCCGCGGCGTTCTCTACAACGTGTACGAGCGGCGTCTGCTGAGCCAGCTCGAAGGGGTTCAGCACCCGCGGCACGTGGCAGTGATGTGCGACGGCAATCGCCGCTGGGCGCGCGAGAACGGGTTCACCGACGTCGCGCACGGGCACCGCATGGGCGCGCTGAAGATCGCCGAGATGCTCGGCTGGTGCGACGCCGCCGGAATCGAGATGGCCACCATCTACCTGCTCTCCACCGAGAACCTCCGCCGAGATGCGGACGAATTGGATTCGTTGCTCGACATCATCACCGACGTCGTCGAGGAGATCTGCGGACCCGAGATGAACTGGGGCGTCAAACTCGTCGGCACACTCGACCTGCTGCCCGCATCGACCTCGCGTCGGCTCAAAGAGGCGGCAGCGCTGACCGAGGGTCGGTCGGGAACGCACGTCAATGTCGCCGTCGGATACGGCGGGCGGCAGGAAATCGCCGACGCCGTCCAGTCCCTGGTGAGCGAGAAGATCGCCGAGGGCGTCAGCGGCGACGAGCTGGTGGCATCGATCAACGTCGACGAGATCGGTAGTCACCTCTACACCTCCGGCCAACCCGATCCGGATCTCGTGATCCGCACCTCGGGCGAACAGCGACTCTCCGGCTTTCTGCTGTGGCAGAGCGCGTACTCGGAAATCTGGTTCACCGAGGCCTACTGGCCCGAATTCCGTCGCGTCGACTTCCTGCGCGCGCTGCGCGACTTCGCGGCCAGACACCGCCGGTTCGGTATCTGACGTGCGCGGCCGGACTGTCCGGTCGGTCCGCGGGCTCCACTCCTGCTCGTCGCCTGCTACGAAGCTTCGCGCACAACCCGAGACGACGCACGGGGGCTGCGTCGGAGCCGGGAGCTGTCTCCGGATTCCATGGCGGACAGCAGGGCAGGCCCAGTTCGTCGAAAACGCGATCGAGTCGGGGACGACAGGCCCACCACTGCCCCCACCCCGATGGCCGCGCCGAGGAATGGGTGAACCGGCCACGGAACGTCGGCACCGCTGAGGTGAATCAGGACGGGCGGCAGAACCGCGACCGCGAGGACGATCGCGAAGATCGTGTACTGCGCGCCGGCTGGATTCCCGGTGCGACTGCTCAACGCAACGCGCTCACGCGCGTCGGGGCCGATCGCCGGCATCAGAACGCCCAGCCAAGGTGCACTCGCGCAGGCAGCCCCCGTCGCGGCCAGGGTCATTCCGAAAGCGACCGCCGCCAAGGGTGATTCGCTGACCAGGCACAGTGCGAGGGTCAGGGCCGAGGTGGGGATACCGAACAGCAGCAGCCAGGCGAGCTGTCGGCCGCGCACGTCGGCTCGGATCGCTCCTGGGGTGGTGAGGATCTGCCACAGCGCGGTGCCGTCGAGGGCGTAGGTGTTCACTGCAACCATCGCGCCGAGCACTGCAGCCATGACCCCGATGAACGGCAGGGCCCAGGACCAGCTCGTCGGTGCGACCAAAGCGACCATGACCAGCGGTGTGATCCACGCGTGGATGGCTCCCAGTCTGCGATGCGGGTCCCTGAACCACGTCGTGATCTCCCGGTCGAACACGGCCCTCGTCGGTCCGCCGGGTCGCGGGCGACCTGTGGAGGCTGTCGGGCTTGCGGTGACGTTGCTGGGTGTCCGGGCTGGTGGTCTGCGCAGTTCACTTGCCGTCATCACGATCCAGACACCGCGGAGCAACATCGCCCCTGCGACGAGTCCTAGCAGGGGTACGGCCACCGAGACGAGTGAGGCAGATGTCGTCGCGGCGAGTACGGCGGCAAGACCCCATCCTGTCGGCAAGGCGAGCAGCAGGTTCTCGATTCCGGTAGGCACCGCGCCCGCCCCCGAAGGGGTGAGGAGTTCGGTTCCGCCATCGCCGAGATTCGGCAAAACCGCAGCAGCGACCGGCACCCAGCCCGCAAACGACACTGCGAGGAGCAACGACATCTGTACCGCCGCTACCCACATGCCCGCTGCCGTGCGAAGCAGGCCGGCGACGACTGACGCAACACACCGACCGAGCCAGAGCAAGAACATCAGCTGTGCGGCCAGGGCCAGCGCCGCGACAACGACAGCACCCGGCCCGTGGGCTGCGGCCACCACGAAGAAACTGCACAGCGCGATCGCTGTGACAACCGTTCCGACGCTCATCGCCTCGCTCGCTGCGAGATCCCGCGCGATCCTGGTAGGTCGCGCAGGCAGGGTCCTGAACCACTGCGGATCCAGGGTCGCCGACGATCCAGGAAGCAGGATCGGGCCGATCGCCCAGAAAGCTCCGAACGCGAAGATCCCTACGGTCAGCCAACTCGGGTGAACCGTGCCGGAGATCCCGAGTGCCGCGAGCACGACGACACCGGATGCCACGATCGAGCCGACGACCAGGCCGAAGCCTCGCTCGTCGTGTGGACCGTGCCGAAGGATCCTCAGCCGCATCGACGCGAACGCCCCACTCGTGCTCACGCCAACCACCCGATCTCGCGGTTCGGGGGTGCGCCGACGAGATCGACGAACGTGTCGTTGAGACTGCGGCCTGCCCTGACCTCGTCGACGGTGCCCTCACTGACAATTCGACCATCCTTGATCAATGCCACGCGTTCACAGGTCCGCTCCACGACGTCCATGAGGTGGCTCGACAGCAGCACCGTGCCGCCGCCGGCGACGTACTGACCGAGCAGGCCTTCGATCGCCCGCGCTGAGACCGGGTCGATGGCCTCGAAAGGCTCGTCGAGTACCAGCACACTGGGGCGGTGCAGCAGAGCCACAGCCAGGCCGATCTTCTTTCGCATCCCGGTGGAGTAGTCCACGATCAACGTCGAGGGCGCTCGGTCCAACTGCAGAATCTCGAGGAGGTCGGCTGCGCGCGTCGGCCAGTCCTTGTCGATCCGTCTCAACCGAGCGGTGTACTCGAGCAGTTCCGAGCCCGTCAGCCGCTCCGGGAGGGAGAGTCCCTCCATCATGATCCCGAGCTCACTCAGCACGTGCTCGCGGTCCTCGGCGGCATTCACTCCGGCTATCGTGACGGATCCCGAGTCCGGCGTCAGCAGTCCCGCGATCATCGCGAGCGTCGTGGATTTGCCGGCCCCGTTGGGACCGACGACGCCGAAGAACGTCCCGGGGGGCACGATCAAATCGATCGCATCGACGGCGACGTGGGTGCCGAAGCGTTTGGACAGCCCGTTCAGTTGGACTGCCGGGGTGACGGCGATGGTCATGAGCGGACTCCTCGGAGGAAGAGAGACGTGAGTTCGCGCGCGTAGGCGTCGATGTCGAACTCGGGATCGGCGACGATCTTCAGTGCGGCCCCGTCGATGCAGCGTCGTAATGTGTATGCGGTCAGGCGCGCGTCAACCGCACGGAATTCGCCTGTGCTCGAACCGAACTCGAACAGCAGCGCAGTTCCGGCGATGATCGGCTCCTCCGCGTCGGAGCTGGCGTGCAGGGAGCCGTCCTTGCCCCGCAGATTCGGCATCACTTGTCCTAGAGCCGCCATTTCGCGCCGATGAGCTCCGATGAAGTCGAGATTGCCTTCGATGTACGCCTGCAGTTTGGCCGCGGCCGTCTGTGCACTGTCGATTCTCTGCTGCATCTCCGCGGATCCTTCCGCAAAGATCGTGGTGACCACTGTTTCGAGTACGGCCTCGTAGAGGTCGGTGCGGCCTGCGAAGTGGTAAGAGATCAAGCCGCGACTGATGCCGGCTTCCGCGGCGATCGCAGCCAGCGTGGTTCCGTGCCAACCGTCGCGAGCCAGGCAGTCGATAGCTGCGTCGATGATTCGGCGTCGACGCACTTCTTGCGTCAGGGTCAACTTGCGCGAGGCTTCCATGGATCTCCCTGGCATTGGTGCCAAGAATTTGGCATTGATGCCAACATAGCAGCGTCGGACGGGGTCGGCAGCCTGAACCGGCACGACCCGAGAGCACTACGTACTTGTGGTTGTATCGCTACGTAAACGATGGCGCGGTCGTCTCGAGGCTCGGAGAATTTCCGATCGTGGACTACAATGTGCTCGGACCCATGGTGGTGCGCGACGCGACCGGGGTGAAAGCAGTCGGTGGGCTCAAACAGCGGACCGTGTTGGCGGTGCTGCTCGTGGAAGCGGGAAACGTCGTCGAGTTCGACCGATTGATCGATCTCGTCTGGAACTGCCGTCCGCCGGCCAAGGCGTTGACGTCACTGCGTGCGTACGTGGCGAATCTGCGTCGGGTACTGGGCGCGGAGAACGGCGCTCGGCTCGTCACCACGTCCTGGGGCTATCGGTTGGATCTGGGCAGTGACCGACTGGATCTGCGAGAATTCGAGATGCTGGCCACGCGCGGGCGGGAGGCATTCGGCCGCGGCCGATTCGCCGAGGCGGACGGCCAGTTCGGCCGCGCCCTTGCGCTGTGGCGAGGCCCCGCTTTCGTCGAGTTCGGTGATCTGGGCTTCGCCGTCGACGAGCGGGACCATCTCGACGAGGTACACGCCGTGGTGCTGGAATCGGTCTTCGAGGCCCGTCTGCAGCTCGGTCGACACGAGACGGTGATCGCCGAGATCGAGCGCGCACTGCGGGCTGCCCCGTTGCGCGAACACCTGTGGGGTCAGCTGATGATCGCCCTCGACCGGTCGCACCGCACAGCCGAAGCGGTGGTTGCCTTTCGGCGAGCAGAGGCGGTTCTGCACAACGAACTCGGGGTTGCTCCGTCGCGGTACCTGCTCGACATCGAGGCCTCCCTGTACGGCAACGGTTCGGTCAATCGAGCAGTGAGCCTCGTAGCGATGTGAGCTCGGCGCGGGTGCTGATCCCCAACTTCCCGAAGATGCGGTTGAGGTGTGTCTCGACGGTGCGGATCGACAGCACGACGGCGTCGGCGATGTCGCGGTTGGACAGGCCGGATGCGGCGAGGGACGCGATCTGCCGTTCGCGTGCGGTCAGGGCCGGATCTCGCGTTCCGTGCAGCAGCGGCGTGCTGGGATGTCCACAGCGCGCGGCCAGTACGTGACCCTGCCTTCCCGCTGTCGCCGCGGCGCGAGGGCTACTGCGCAGCAACAGGTTTCGCGCATAGAAGTACATCTCGGCCGCGTGCAGGTCCAGGCCGTGTTTCTCGGCGCTCGCGGCCACGGCCACCACCTGCTCGGTGACCGCACTGTCCGGCCCGGACGGTGCTGCGAGCACCTCGACCATGCGTATTTCGGTGCGGGCCAAGTCCCCTTCGATCAGACCTGCCAGCTGGTGGACGGGAGCCAGTGCTGCAGCTGCCGCTCCGCACCGAGCGGCATCGACGTAGGAGAACAGCGCGGGCAGATGGTGGTCGACAGCGGCATGAGACTCGGCGGAGGCGATCAGCAGCTCGCAGGCCTCGTCGACGTCTCCGCGAGCAGCCGCGGCCCAGCCCAGCGCCGCCAGACGCGTGCCGCGAGCTCCGAACAACGCCGGCGAGGCCGGGTTGTCGAGGTCCGCGGCCTCCACGAGGTCCGACGCCTCCTCCGTGCGCCCGTCGAGCGCGAGGGCGCGGACCAGATCACACGCCACCATCGGTTCCATCGACCGCTGGCCGAGTGTGCCCGCGAGTGTGTAGGCCTCCGAGCACCAGCGAATCGCCTCGGCCGCGTGGCCCTGCGAGAGTAGTAGACCTCCGCGGGCCCACCCGAACCACGCCTGCTGCAGCGGCGAGAACTGTTCCACCGCTTCGTCGTATCGATAGCGAGCGAGTGCAGTGGCCTCCTCGAAGTTGCCGGCGCAGGCAATCGTGAAGCACCGCGTCAGATCCAGCACCGTCGCCGCCGGATTGTCGGGCTCGGGCTGCACCCGGGCGAGCGCAGAGAACGCGGCCGACAATCGGCCTGCGACGGTAGCCCCGGCGGCGACGGCGAAGCTGGCCGAGATCAGCGTCGCGCCGACGAGGTCGTCCATCAGTGGTTCGAGCAAGGCCAGCGAACCCGCCGTATCGCCGATCGCATGCATCATCAGGCCACGCTGCGCTCGCAGCTGCGTGCGGACGGCGGGATCGACGACGGCATGCTCGGTGCTGGAGTTCAGCGCCAGCGCCCGCGTCGGATCCGCCAGCCGCAGCACCATGTTGTCGGTACACGCGCGCACGGCCGACGCGCGCCGAATGTCGTTGTCCGCCCCGCGAAGAAGCTCGTCGAGCCGCTGCTGCGCGGACTCGGTCATGCCGAGCTGGCTCTCCGCGGACGCGAGGATGAGCTGGGCATCGAACCCGCCGCCTGCCGCCGCGGCGGCCGAGGCCAGCTTGCGCGTCGTCTCCGGGGGTACGAAGCGCCACGACAACCGAGCCGCCTCCACCGCCGCCGGGGCGTCGAGCGAGACGCCCGCGTCGATACGAAGCAGTGCGGCGGTGACGCGTTCGCGGGGCCGAGCCCGTCGGTCGAGGCGTCGAGGGCGTCGGCGACCGTCAGGCTCAGGCGACGCCTGCGCAGTGTGGCCATGTCCTCGGTGCGCACCTGGGCGGTGATGGGCGTCGAGAACGTCACCCGGTCGATGTTCTGTTCGGTGCGGATCGTCAGCACACCGGCCGATTCGAGTTCCTCGATCAGACGTGGATCCATCACGGCGGCTGCGGCTCCGAACTCCAGCGAACCGGCCAGGGCGACCATGTCCAGTGCGTCGTCGATCTCGGCCGCGCCGGCGTAATCGGCGAGCGCGATCACCTCGGCCAGATGATCGCGCACCACATCGGACAGACCGGCCGACACGGGTAGGGGAGCGGACAGGTGCCACACGTGCGACGACACCGTCAACGCCCGGCGCTCGACCGCCGTCGCCACCAGATCTCGGAGCACCACGAGGTTGCCGGAGGACAATGCGGTGACTGCGAAAACTGCTGCACTGTCGACGATTTCGCCGCTGCGACCGAGCATCGACTCGATCAGCGACCGGCACTGCTCGGGAGTGAGCGGCTCGAGATCGATGCGGTCGATCACGCCGTCCTTCCACAGGGCGTCGAGCACGGGGGTGCGGCGTCGACCCGCGCTGACGCTGGCCAGCACGAACAGATCCTTCGATCCGACGCGACGCGCCAGGAGCTCGATGGTCGAATCGGCCAGCCATTGGGCGTCGTCGATGACCACGACGGTGCGTCGACCGCCGTGCGCGTCGGCCAGCGTGGCGGCCAGAGCTCGATCCGATTCGACGGGGACGAATCCGGTACCTGTCGGCATCACCGTCACCACTCGGTGGGGATGCCACCCGAGGCGCACCAGCGACCGCACCGCCTCGATCAACAGGCGGGTTCGGCCGACACCGGGCGCGGCCTTGACGGCCATCCCGCCGTACCTGCCGGCGGCATGCAGGATTCGCTGCAGCTCGCCGTCTCGACCGATCAGCGGCACCTCGCCGATCGACCGCTTTTCCACCGCCATTGCTGGATTATGGTCTACAACTTACGAAGCCGCAGCCGGTTGATCGCGTGGTCGTTGTCCTTGCGTAACACCATCGTCGCTCGCGGTCGCGTCGGCAGGATGTTCTCCACCAGATTCGGCAGGTTGATCGAATGCCACAGATCCTCGGCCGCAATCTGCGCGTGGTCGTCGGACAGGCCTGCGTAGTGGTGGAAGTGCGAGGACGGATCGGTGAAGGACGTCTTGCGCAATGCGAGAAAGCGTTTGACGTACCAACTCTCGATGTCCTCGATCCGCGCGTCGACGTAGATCGAGAAGTCGAACAGATCCGAGACCATCAACCGCGGTCCGGTCTGTAATACGTTGAGCCCCTCCACGATCAGGATGTCGGGCTGCCGGACCATGTGGTACTGGCCCTTGACGATGTCGTACGAGACGTGCGAGTAGACCGGCGCACCCACCTCTTCGGTCCCGGACTTGACCTCGGTGACGAATCTGAGCAGCTTACGCCTGTCGTAACTCTCGGGAAATCCCTTGCGGTGCAGTATGCCTCGACGCATGAGCTCGGCCGTCGGGTAGAGGAATCCGTCGGTGGTGACCAGATCGACCCGCGGATGATGGTCCCATCGGGCCAGGAGTGCCTGCAGCACACGGGCCGTCGTCGACTTTCCGACGGCGACGCTCCCCGCGACACCGATGACGAACGGGACCTGACGGTCGGGGTGCTTCTCGCCGAGGAACGTCGCGGTCGCGGCGAACAGCCGTTGCCGAGCCGCGACCTGAAGGTGAATCAGTCGTGCCAGCGGCAGATAGACCTCCGCCACCTCGTCGAGATCGATTTGTTCACCCAGGCCGCGCAGACCGACGAGTTCTTCCTCGGTCAGCACCAACGGCGTGGATTGGCGCAGCGTGCGCCACTGCACACGGTCGAACTCGACGTACGGACTGGACTCGCTCACGCACGACTCCAACAGGTCGGAGCTGCGGAGGGTTCGGCTGAGCTCCTGTCGAGCGCGAGTCGCATGGTTCCAGATTGTGCTCGGTGCCGGTCGATCGCGCACGGGCGGGGTCGTTCGCCGTACTAGGGTTCGGATATGGATGCTGCTTCCCTCGTTCGTGAATACCTGCTGCTGGGCCTGAGTTTCGACCGGCTCGAAGACGGATTCGTCGACGCGTACACCGGAGATCCCGAGTTGCGTCGAATCACAGAGAACGCCCCCGCGCCCGAGCCGCGCGAGTTGATCCGTCGAGCACAGACACTGCGCGCCGAGCTCGGCAACGTCGATCTGACACCCGAGCGCACGACGTTCCTCGACGTCCACCTGCGCGCACTGGAATGTTCGGCGCGCAAGTTCGCAGGCGAGGACATCGGCTTCGTCGACGAGGTGTACGCCTACTTCGACGTCCGAATCTCCGCAGGCGATCAGGACCAGTACCTGCAGGCACACCGCAAGATGGACGAAGTTCTCGCCGGTCCCGGGTCGCTCGGCGAACGGTTGATCGCGCATCGCCGTGCGGACGTGATTCCGGCCGACCGACTGCAGGACTGCGTCGAGGCGTTCTCGTCCGCGCTGCGCGACCGCGTCCGCGCCGAATACACGCTGCCCGACACCGAGCAGGTGACCTACGAGGTCGTCGGCGACAAGCCGTGGTCCGGGTTCAACTATTACCTCGGTGACTATCGCTCGACCGTGGCGATCAATTCCGACATCGAGCAGCAGATGGCCAATCTGCCGCACCTGATCGCGCACGAGTCCTACCCGGGGCACCACACCGAACACTGCCGCAAGGAGACCGGACTGGTCGGTGCAGGCCAGCTCGAGCAGACGCTGTTCCTGGTCAACACTCCGCAGTGCCTGATGGCCGAGGGCTTGGCCGATCACGCGCTCGGGGCCGTCGTCGGCGAAGGCTGGGGCCTGTGGGCGCAGGAGATCTACGCCGATCTGGGACTGCGATTCGACGGCGAGAAGGCCGAGCGTCTCGCGGCGGCGTCGAGCCAGCTGTTGGGGGTCCGGCAGGACGCCGCGCTGCTACTGCACGATCAGCACAAGAGCGAGGACGACGTCGCTGCCTACCTGGAACGATGGTCGCTGGCATCGCCGCAGCGCGCCCGGCACAGCCTGCGGTTTCTGTCCTCCCCGCTGTGGCGCGCGTACATCAGTACCTACGTCGAGGGCTACAAGCTGCTCGCCGGCTGGCTCGACCGTGGTGCGACGGCCGGTGAGCGCGCGCAACTGTTCGGCAGGCTGCTCGACGAGCCACTGACACCCGGTGCATTGCGCGTCTCGTAAACTGGCCGAGCCCCCTTTATTCTGCTGTCCCTTGGAGACTCCTGTTATGACTGACGTCAACAACCTGTCACTGGCCGAACTCGATCCCGAGGTCGCCGAGGCGATGGCCGGTGAGCTGGGGCGTCAGCGCGACACTCTCGAGATGATCGCCTCGGAGAACTTCGTCCCCCGCGCGGTACTGCAGGCCCAGGGCAGCGTCCTGACCAACAAGTACGCCGAGGGCTACCCCGGCCGCCGCTACTACGGCGGCTGCGAGCACGTCGACATCGTCGAGGATCTCGCGCGCAACCGCGCCAAGGAACTCTTCGGTGCCGAGTTCGCCAACGTGCAGCCGCACGCAGGTGCGCAGGCCAACGCGGCGGTGCTGATGGCACTGATCAACCCGGGCGACAAGATCATGGGCCTCGACCTGGCGCACGGAGGTCACCTCACCCACGGCATGAAGCTCAACTTCTCGGGCAAGCTCTACGAGGTCGAGTCCTACGGGGTGTCCAAGGAAGACCACCGCATCGACATGGACGAGGTGCGCAAGCAGGCCATCGCCGCCAAGCCGCAGGTACTCATCGCCGGCTGGTCGGCGTACCCGCGCCACCAGGACTTCGCTGCGTTCCGCTCCATCGCCGACGAAGTGGGCGCACTGCTCTGGGTCGACATGGCGCACTTCGCCGGACTCGTCGCCGCAGGCGTGCACCCCTCACCCGTGCCGTACGCAGACGTCGTCTCCTCGACCGTGCACAAGACCCTCGGCGGACCGCGCTCCGGCATCATCCTGGCCAAGAAGGAATGGGCCAAGAAGCTCAACTCCGCAGTGTTCCCCGGCCAGCAGGGCGGGCCGCTGATGCACGCCATCGCCGCCAAGGCCGTCGCCTTCAAGATCGCTGCGACGCCCGAGTTCAAGGAACGCCAGGAACGCACCCTCCTCGGTGCATCACTGCTCGCCGATCGTCTCACCGGTGCCGACGTCGCAGACAAGGGCATCTCCGTCCTCACCGGCGGCACCGACGTACACCTCGCGCTCGTCGACCTGCGCAACTCCGAGCTCGACGGCCAACAGGCCGAGGACCTCCTGCACGAGGTCGGCATCACCGTCAACCGCAACGCAGTGCCCTTCGACCCGCGCCCGCCGATGGTCACCTCGGGCCTGCGCATCGGCACCGGCGCACTGGCAACCCGCGGATTCGGCGAAGCCGAGTTCACCGAGGTCGCCGACATCATCGGCACCGCACTGGCCACCGGCGAGGCCAGCGATTCCCTGAAGGACCGCGTCGTGAAACTGGCACAGAGCAAGCCACTGTACGAGGGCCTCGAAGACTGGGGATTGCTGGGCTGATCCTGCTCACGCCCCGCCGCGTCGGGGGAGGGCGCTCTCGGCACCGCCCGATTGCCGACCTGGGGCGATTCGGCCGTAACGCGTTGTTCACCGACACGCCAGACTTCCAGCGAGCCGAACCTCGATTTCGGCGGTACCGTCGGCAGTAACAGGCAGCGGGGAAGCTACCTGTGCGGGAGGTTCTGATACGTGACTGAGCTAGTGAGCGCGAGAGGGCCGGTACCCGGTCCTCGTGTCACCTGACACATCGGACCCGACCGGCCGAGCGACAGAGTTTGCGCGGTGCCGCGCAGACGTAGGAGCCCCACGTGACCACTTCACGCTCCGTTTCCGCCCCTCTTCGGACATTCGTGCTCGATACCTCGGTCCTGCTCTCGGATCCCTGGGCAGTCATTCGGTTCGCCGAGCACAATGTGGTACTTCCGTTGATCGTGATCAGCGAGTTGGAGGGCAAACGCCACCATCACGAATTGGGATGGTTCGCGCGGGAATCCTTGCGCATGCTCGACGACCTGCGCGTCGAGTTCGGCCGACTCGACCAGCCGGTTCCCATCGGAACATCCGGTGGCACACTGCAAGTCGAGCTCAACCACACCGATCCCACGGTTCTTCCCGTCGGCTTCCGCACCGACTCAAACGATTCTCGAATCCTCGCCTGCGCCCTCAACCTGAAGGCCGAGGGCAAGGACGTCGTACTCGTCAGCAAGGACATTCCGTTGCGCGTCAAGGCCGGTGCTGTCGGTCTTCCCGCCGACGAGTACCACGCTCACGACGTCGTGCCCTCCGGCTGGACCGGCATGGCCGAGCTCGACGTGCCGTCCGACGCAGTCGACACGCTGTTCAACGACGGCGTCATCGACTTGGCCGAGGCGCGAGACCTGCCGTGCCACACCGGAGTTCGACTGCTTGCCGGACGGCAGAGTGCGCTGGGGCGCGTCACGCCCGACAAGCAGATCCAACTCGTGCGCGGTGAGCGTGAGGCGTTCGGTCTGCACGGCCGTTCGGCTGAACAGCGGGTGGCGCTCGATCTTCTGCTCGACGAGAGCATCGGCATCGTCTCACTCGGTGGAAAGGCAGGCACCGGTAAGTCCGCTCTGGCGCTGACTGCCGGACTCGAGGCCGTCCTCGAACGTCGCTCGCATCGGAAAGTCGTTGTCTTCCGGCCCCTCTACGCCGTCGGCGGCCAGGAGCTCGGCTACCTCCCCGGTAGCGAGAGCGAGAAGATGGGCCCCTGGGGACAGGCGGTCTTCGACACCCTCGAAGGGCTCGCGAGCCCGGAGGTGATGGAGGAGGTCATCGCCCGAGGAATGCTGGAAGTGTTGCCACTGACGCACATTCGCGGTCGATCGCTGCACGACTCCTTCGTGATCGTCGACGAGGCACAGTCACTCGAGCGCAACGTGCTGCTGACGGTTCTGTCCCGGCTGGGTTCGGGCTCACGCGTCGTACTCACCCACGACGTCGCTCAGCGCGACAACCTGCGCGTCGGACGGCACGACGGCGTCGCTGCAGTGATCGAAAAGCTGAAGGGTCACCCACTTTTCGCGCACATCACCCTCACTCGCAGCGAGCGTTCACCGATCGCGGCACTGGTGACGGAAATGCTCGAAGAGTTCGGGCCTTCGGGAGCCTGACCCCCCTGTGAGCGTGGAGCCTGCGGGTCGTTCCGCAGGCTCCACTCCTGCCTCGTAGCCCACTACGAAGTTCCGCTCACAAGGGCCACCGGCCCACTACGGCCCGGAAGGCCCCTCGCACAGCACCTTTCAGGAAGTCGACGTTGTCGAAGTAGTCCCGCCACACGGCCACTTTTCCGTCGCGCAGCTCGAAGGTTCCGCACACCCAGAATTCGATTCGGAGCCGCCGCCAGATCAGCGCATCCGTGCGTTCGGTGAGCACGACATCTCCGTCGGCGGCGATGTTGTGCACTATCACGTCGAAGCCGAACGCAGGCTCGGCAAGTGTGGCCATGAACCTGCCCACGTTCGAGCGGCCGCGCACCTTCGGTAGTCCGACGTTGTGCCAGACGATGTCGTCGTCGAGAAGCGACATCGCGCGCTCGGTGTCTCGACTTCTCAACGCGTCGAACAGATTCACTACGGTCTCGGTCGCCTGCTGTGTCTCGGTCATTTCGTGAACCGCCCCAATCCATCGCCGTCGAAGAACTCGAGTGTCAGCGTATTCGCGTTGAACGTCGCCTGGGAGATGGACCCGTCGGGCGCGTTCTCACCGCTCGGCTCGAACGTGAACGTGTCACCGTCCCACGGCGTCAACTCGTAGGAGGTTCCGTTCGGTCCGAGAGCCAACGTCAGTTCCCCGTTGATCTCCGCTACCGTCGCCGGCCCCCAGTAGCTGTTCTGGTACACCCCCACATACGACGCGAGGGGTTGCGGCGCAGTGGGATTGGTGGGGGCGGTCTTGCCTGCGAGCTCGCCCTCCGGTTCGCTCATCCCGGCGAACGCATTCTTGTACAGCGTTCGCCAGTCCTCCCGCACCTCACCGAATTGGACGAGGTCTGCGAACTCGGCCGTGACCGTTTCGGCGATGCCGAGGGGCGCGGCGTTCGTCAGCACGGCGATGGCGACGTCGAGTGAAGGAATCCAGACGAAGTTGGTGCCGGCTCCGAGTGCGAACGCTCCCGAATGGCTCACCGTTGTGCGGCCGGCCGCACTGGTGGAGACGTTGAACCCGAAGCCGTAGTAGCCGGCGCGTGAGTCCGGTGTCGCCGACGGGCTCGAGACGATCTGCGCGCTGACCGCGGGCAGGAGGGCGTCGGGATCGACCAGCTGTCGGCCGTCGTGGTCTCCGTCGGCGATCAGCATTGTCAGCCACTTCGCGAGGTCGTTCACCGATGAGCTGACGCCACCGGCCGGGGTCTGTGGATCGGGTTCCCGCTGATACTTCGCCTGATACTCGCCGTCGACGAGTACGTGGGGTACGGCCCGATCGGCGCGCGCGATGTAGTCCGCGAACGACGAGCTGGTCGAGGTCATACCCAGCGGGCCGTAGATCGTGTCCTGGCTGAGGGTGTCCCAGTCCTTGCCCGCCGCCGCAGCGACGGCCTCGGCCGCGGCCGTGATCCCGAAGTTGGTGTAGTGGTACGTGGAGCGGAACGGGTCGAGGGGCACCTCCCGAAGGCGTTCGAGAACCTGGCGCCGGTCGTAGCCGAGGTCCTCGAGCAGATCCCCGGCGTGCTCGGGCAGTCCGCTTCGGTGGGCGTAGAAGTCGCCGACCGTGATGTTCTCGGTCACCCACGGATCGTCGAGTGCGAACCACGGCAGCTGCGAGACCACCGGCGTCGACCAGTCGACCACGCCCGCTCCCACCTGGGACGCGATGACGGTCGCACCGACCGATTTGGACAGGGACGCCAACTGGAACACCGAGTCACCGTCGACGGGGTCGTCCGTGCCCACTTCGCGAACGCCGAAGCCCTTCGAGTAGACGACGTCCGAGCCGTGCACGACGGCAATGGCCATACCGGGAATGTTCGACGACGCCATCAGCTCCTCGGCGATGCCGTCGAGCTTGCCGACCGCCTCGTCGACGCGGCCGTCGGGAACATCGACTCCTGCGACCTGGCCGGGGGAGAGGTCGCTGGTCGGTGCGGGCTCGGTGGTCGGTGGACTGTCTGCGGTGGGTGCGTCCTCGGAGCACCCGACCAGCACCACCATCGAGCACACAACAGCAAGACACAGAAAATTTCGACCCGACCGCATCATGAGGAGTCCTCACTTCGATGACTGGATGCACCTGAGAATAGACCCGCAACGACCTGGCGTTAGGAGAATTCACAATGGTCAGGGGCACGACGTCGGGCGCTCGGGCGTAGGCGCTACGGTTACCGCATGTCTACGAACCTGTCCGACGGTGATCTGCTGGTCCGTTTGGAGCCCGCGGTCGAAGAGAATCTACGACGCCACATCGAGGCTGCCAACGACTGGCATCCCCATGATCTCGCGCCGTTCGACGAGGGTAAGAACTTCGCGTTCCTCGGCGGCGAGGACTGGACGCCGGAGCAGTCGCACCTCAGTGATGTCGAAATCCTGTCCGCCACGGTCGGCGTGCTGGTGGCCGACAACCTGCCCGCGTACCACCGCGAACTGGCCCACGCGCTCACCGGCCTCGGGGCCTGGTGGAAGTGGACCGGCCGATGGACGTCGGAGGAGAACCGACAGTCCATCGTGCTGCGCAACTTCCTGGTGCTCACTCGCGCAGTCGATCCGGTCGCCCTCGAGCGGGTTCGGATGGAGCACATGACACTCGGATTCGACGCTCCCAGCCAGGGTCTGCTCGACATCCTCGCGCACTTCGCCATCGAGGAAGCCGCAGCCTCGCTGCGCAACCGCAACACCATCGCCCTCGGCAAGGACCCGGTGCTGGCCACCATCCTCGGCCGCATCGCCGACGACGACGCGCTGCAGTCGACGTTCTACGCCAACATCATCGACGAGGCATTCGCCGTGGTGCCCGACCAGGCCGCCCGCGCCATCGCAGACCGGATCAACGGATTCAAGATTCCCGAGGTCGATCTCCCGGACCGCGGCAGCAGCACCGCCGCCCTCGCCGAAGCCGGAATCTACGACGCCGATCAGGAACGCGACAAGGTGTTCAAGCCACTGCTCGCAGGCTGGAAGATCTTCGACCGCACCGATCTGGGCGAGGACGGCCTGAAGGCACGCGAGGAACTCGCGCACCTCGCCTGAGGTTCGGCCCCTTTCGAAAGCGTGAATGGTCCATTGCACACGTCTCGGCGGTGCAATGGACCATTCACGCGTTCAGGGGTTCGGCGGGCGAACGGGGAAGCTAGTCCTTGACCTTCGCCATAGCGAGGACGTCGAGGCGCTTGTCCAGTTCGGCCTCACTGAGCTTGTCGCCGATCAGTCCGCGGTCGATGACCGTCTGACGGATCGTCTTCTTCTCCTTGAGTGCCTGCTTCGCGACGGCGGCAGCTTCCTCGTAGCCGATCGCGGAGTTCAGCGGCGTCACGATGGACGGCGAGGACTCGGCGAGGGTCTTGAGGTGCTCGACGTTGGCTTCGAGGCCGACGACACACTTGTCGGCGAACAGCACCGAGACGTTGGCGAGCAGCTTGAACGATTCGAGTACGTTGCGCGCCATCATCGGGATGTACACGTTGAGCTCGAATGCGCCCGACGCGCCGCCGAATGCGACTGCGGCGTCGTTGCCGATGACCTGAGCCGCGACCTGCGTAACAGCCTCGGGCAGAACGGGATTGACCTTGCCGGGCATGATGGAGCTACCGGGCTGCAGGTCGGGGAGGGTGATCTCGCCGAGTCCGGTGAGCGGTCCCGATCCCATCCAGCGAATGTCGTTGGCAATCTTGGTCAGTGAGACCGCGATGGTGCGCAGTGCGCCCGAGGCCTCGACGAGTCCGTCACGTGCGGCCTGCGCCTCGAACGAATCCTTGGCGGCGGTGAGTGCATCGATACCGGTCGACGCGACCAGTGCGGCAACGACTTTCGGTCCGAAGCCGTCGGGTGCGTTGAGTCCGGTGCCGACGGCGGTGCCGCCGATGGGCAGTTCACCGAGCCGCGGCAGGGTGGCCTCGACGCGTTCGATGCCGGCTTCGATCTGACGGGCGTAGCCGCCGAATTCCTGTCCGAGGGTGACCGGAACGGCATCCATGAGGTGGGTGCGGCCGGACTTCACGACGTGCTTCCACTCCGTTGCCTTGACCACGAGAGCCTCGTGGAGGTGGCGCAGTGCGGGCACGAGCGAGGTGACGGCTGCCTCGGTGGCGGCGACGTGAGTGGCCGTCGGGAACGTGTCGTTGGAGGACTGCGACATGTTCACGTGATCGTTGGGGTGCACCTCGACGCCTGCCGCCTTCGCGATCGACGCGATGACCTCGTTGGCGTTCATGTTCGAGCTGGTGCCCGAGCCGGTCTGGAAGACGTCGATCGGGAACTGGTCGTCGTGCTTGCCGTCGGCGATCTCGGTGGCTGCGGCGATGATCGCGTCGGCCAGGGTGCCGTCGAGCAGACCGAGGTCCTTGTTGACCTGCGCGCAGGCTGCCTTGAGCAGGCCCATCGCGCGAATCTGAGTGCGCTCGAGCGGACGGCCCGAGATGGGGAAGTTCTCCACGGCACGCTGCGTCTGGGCACGCCAGAGCGCATCGATGGGAACGCGAACCTCTCCCATGGTGTCGTGCTCGATCCGGAACTGCTGTTCGTTCTCTGTCATTGACCTCTTGCCTCGGTAGGGGAGCGGAAACTTCGTCGAGCGGACGGTCAGAAGGACGGGATGGCGCCGGAGGTGTCGCCGTCGAAGTCGATGTTCGAGTACTCCTTGAGCTTGTTGAGCTGGTGGTACGCGTCGATCATGCGGACGGTGCCGGACTTCGAGCGCATCACGATGGACTGCGTGTGTGCGCCGCCGCCCGAGTATCGGACGCCCTGGAGCAGGTCGCCGTCGGTGACGCCGGTCGCGGTGAAGAAGACGTTCTCGCCCGAGACCAGGTCCTCGGTGGACAGGACGCGATCGAGATCGTGTCCGGCGTCGATCGCCTTCTGGCGCTCGTCGTCGTCGGTCGGAGCCAGCATGCCCTGGTGCGCGCCACCCATGCAGCGCATGGCGGCCGCGGCGATGATGCCCTCGGGGGTTCCGCCGGTGCCCATGAGGATGTCGATGGGAGAGGTGGGGCGTGCGGCGGCGATGGCACCGGCGACGTCGCCGTCGGAGATCAGTCGAATGCGGGCGCCGGTGTCGCGCACCTGCTGGATCAGCTCGGCGTGCCGGGGTCGGTCGAGGATGCACACCGTGACGTCGGAGGTGGATCCCTTCTTGATCTTGGCGACGCGGGCGATGTTCTCCGCGACCGGTGCGGTGATGTCGATGACGTCGGCGAAGTCGGGTCCGACGGCGATCTTCTTCATGTAGAAGACGGCGGACGGATCGAACATCGCGCCGCGCTCGGCGACCGCGAGAACCGAGATGGCGTTGGGCATGCCCTTGGCCATCAACGTCGTGCCGTCGACGGGATCGACGGCGAAGTCGACCTCGGGGCCGTTGCCGTTGCCGACCTGCTCGCCGTTGTAGAGCATCGGCGCTTCGTCCTTCTCGCCCTCGCCGATGACGACGACGCCGCGCATCGAGACCGAGCTGACCAACTGCCGCATGGCATCGACTGCTGCTCCGTCGCCACCTTCCTTGTCGCCGCGACCGACCCAGCGACCCGAGGCGAGCGCACCGGCCTCGGTGACGCGGACGAGTTCGAGTGCGAGGTTGCGATCTGGCGCCATGGCGCGAGTGGACTCGGTGCTGGCCGTCATCGGTTTGTAGCCTCCTGGTTGGTGGGGTGTTACCCAGGCGCGATTATCTCACTTCTGTGATGCCCGCGGTGGGGTCGGGTCGTCTGTGAGGCACGCGCCGACCGAGCACTGCTGCGCAGAGGGGATACTGGAGATGTGGCGAACAGCAAACCCCGGATTCTCAACAACAGCCGCGACATGGTGTGGTCGCTCATTCCGCTGGTCATCGCGTGTTTGTTGATTGCGGGTATCGCCAGTCAATGCTCGTTGAGCCCCGGCGGGCCCAGGCAGGGGCCCATTCCCAACTTCGACATCGACACCGCGCTGCAGTACGACGCGTCCGAAATCGGTTTTCCGGTGCGTAATCCGGTTGTTCCCGAGGAATGGACGCCCAACTCGGGCAGTCGTCCCACGATCTCCGGCGACAACGGCGGACCGGTGTCGACTGTCGGATACATCACCGGATCGGGTGCGTATCTGCAGCTGACCCAGACCAGCGCCGTCGAGGAAGTGTTGGTGCCTTTCGTGGCCGGCGAGGAAACGGTGTACGCGTCGGGCGCGCAGAGCGTCTCGGGTCGAGACTGGGTCGTCTACGGCGAGGAAGGCTCGCGGAAGTATTGGGTCTCGGACTTCGGCGACGTGCGAATCCTGCTGGGCGGTACCGCGAACGATGTGGACTTCACCACTCTCGCCCAGGCCCTCGAGATCACCGAACCGCTCGCGCCCTAGCTGTCCTTCTCGGTGCTCGCGAGCGCGGTCTCGATCCGCTTGCGGGCACCGGCGAGCTGCTCCTCGCAACGAGTGGCCAGCTGCTCTCCCCGCTCCCACAGAGCCAGGGAGGCGTCGAGATCGAGCCCGCCCTGCTCGAGGATCTTCACCACGCCCACCAGCTCGTCGCGGGCCTCTTCGTAGCCCAGTTCCGATACCGGCTTGTCGTTCTCGCTCATGCGTACTCCTTCTGTCATTTGACTCGCCCCATGACTGCGGCGGTGACGGCACCGTCGGCCACGCGCACTCTGATCTGTGTACCCGGTGGTGCGTCCTCGACCGAACGCAGAACCTCGGGATCCGAACCCGCGACCACCCGCTGTACGACGGCATAGCCCCGAGCAAGTGTGGCAGCAGGACCCAGCGTCGACAGCCTGGCCCGTAGATGTTCGACGAGCGTGTCCTGTGTGGTGAGTTCGCGTTGCACGTCGCGTCGGGCAGCATCGAGCAGCCGTAGAACCTCCTCGCGACGTTGCTCGAGCGAGGCCAGTGGGTCCGCCAGTACCGGACGGTGTCGGAGCATGTCCAGTCCGCGTGCCTCGCGCTCGACCCAATTACGCAGCGCTGCAGCACTTCTCGACTTCAGTTCCGAGACCAGGGCTTGTTCGGCGACGGCGTCGGGCACCACGAGTTTGGCGGCATCGGTAGGGGTTGCGGCCCGCAGATCCGCGACGTGGTCACTCAGGGGGCTGTCGGGCTCGTGGCCGATGGCACTGACGATGGGCGTGGTGGCGCGGGCGATGGCGCGGCACAGGGCCTCGTCCGAGAACGGCAACAGATCCTCGACGCTACCGCCGCCGCGGGCGAGGACGATGACGTCGACGGCGGGGTCGTCGTTCAGCTCCTTCAGCGCGTCCAGAATCGCCGGAACAGCTTGTGGGCCCTGGACCGGTGTGTTGCGGACCTCGAATCGGACCGCAGGCCAACGCCTCTGCGCGACGGTCAGCACGTCCTTCTCGGCTGCGCTGGCGCGCGCGGTGATCAATCCGATGGTGCCCGGCAGGAACGGCAGCGGACGTTTGAGGCGTGGGTCGAACAAACCCTCCGCGGCGAGCAGAGCTCTGAGACGTTCGATACGAGCCAGCAGTTCGCCGACGCCCACCGCGCGAATGTCCGTGGCGCGCAGCGAGATCGTTCCCCTACCGGTGAAGAACGACAACTTGCCGTAGAGGATGACGCGCGCACCCTCGGTCAGCGGAACGGGTGAACGCTCGAGCAACTGCGGCGAACACGTGACAGACAGCGACATGTCGGCCGACGGATCACGCAGCGTCAGAAAGGCCGTCCTGGTGCCGGGACGAGCGTTGATCTGGGTGAGCTGCCCCTCCACCCAGATGGAGCCGAGCTTGTCGATCCAGCCGGCAACCTTCATGGCGACGGTACGCACCGGCCACGGCTGTTCGGCGGTGCTCGCGCCTGGCTGGGTGGGACCGGACTGGGTTGGGGAAGTGCTCACTTGGCCTTGGCGGTGGTGATGCGGTTGGCGAGCATCGTCTGGAAGGGCGCGCGAGAGAGCGTGTCGTTCTCGTAGTCGAGCAGGGTTTCGAGGTCCTCGATCGAGAGCGTGCGCAGGCGGGCGCGCAGCTGTGCCAGGGCGAGGGTGTCGAAGTCGATCATCTCGACGATCTCGGGCTTGTCGGCGGAGGGAGCGCGCTTGGCCGAGGTGTCCTGAACCGGCTCATCCAGCGGAGGCGTCGAGTACAGAGCGAAGCGGCCGTTCGCCGCGACCGGCTCGGCCACGGGGGCGTCGGGCACATCGACGTCGTCGGTGATCACAGCGGCGTCGAATCTCGACTCGGTGTCGAAGGTCTCGTCCCCGTCCTCGTCGAAGCTGGCCCAGGCGGGCTGCTCCTCGCTCGGGGTCCCGATGACCGGCAAGTTCGCGATGACCAGATCGCCCTTGATGGCCAACGCCGTCACCTGCTGCTGGAATCGCATACTGCGCGCCAGTGCCTCGCTGACGACCGTCATCGGCAGCATCAGGGCGGAACCGGGAAGCTTGCGAGCCTCTTCCACGACGGTCACGGCGACGCCTGCAGCCACACGCGCTGCAAAGGGGACTCGAGTCATGTGCACCAGACTGCCCGAAACGGTGAACTTTGGGTAGCCGACAGGCTGTACGACCCTTCGCGGCCGGGGTCGAGGGACGTGGAAACGAGGCAGGCGAGCTCGGTGCACGTATCCTGGGAGGTATGTCTTCGGCTGTTCCTCTGAATATTGGTATTGCACAGTCCGCCGGTGCGGGTAAGTCCTCGTACGCCGGGGGTAAGCGAGTGCTGCTCGCGGAGCCGCGGGGCTATTGCGCGGGTGTCGATCGTGCGGTCGAAACCGTCGAGAAGGCGCTGGAGCAGCACGGTGCGCCGGTGTACGTGCGCAAGGAGATCGTGCACAACCGGCACGTGGTCGAGACGCTGTCCGATCGCGGCGCGGTGTTCGTGGAGGAGACCGACGAGGTTCCCGAGGGATCGCTGCTGGTGTTCTCCGCGCACGGTGTCTCACCTGCCGTACACACCTCCGCGGCCGAGCGAAGCCTGCGCACCATCGACGCCACCTGCCCGTTGGTGACCAAGGTGCACCAGGAAGCGAAGCGCTTCGCCAGGGACGACTTCGACATCCTCCTCATCGGCCACGAGGGCCACGAGGAGGTCGAGGGCACCGCAGGCGAGGCTCCCGAACACATTCAGCTGGTCGACGGCCCCGAGTCGGTCGGCAACGTCACCGTTCGAGACGAGAAGAAAGTCATCTGGCTGTCCCAGACCACGCTGAGCGTCGACGAGACGATGATGACGGTCGCGAAACTGCGTGAGCGCTTCCCGACGCTCCAGGACCCGCCGAGCGACGACATCTGCTACGCCACGCAGAACCGTCAGGTCGCGGTGAAGGCGATGGCACCGGAATGCGATCTGGTGATCGTCGTCGGCTCCAAGAACTCCTCGAACTCGGTGCGGTTGGTCGAGGTTGCACTGGGCGCAGGTGCGCGAGCGAGCTACCTCGTCGACTACGCCAAGGAAATCGACCTGGCCTGGCTCGACGGGGTCGAGACGATCGGCATCACCTCGGGTGCATCCGTACCGGAGATCCTGGTGCAGGGCGTCATCGAACTGTTCGCCGAGCACGGCTACGCAGACGTACAGCCGGTCACCACCGCGAACGAGACGCTGGTGTTCTCCCTGCCCCGCGAGCTGCGCCCAGCTCGCTAGGAGCACGGCCCACGAAGAGTCAACGCCTCGTATCGGAACCCCTGCCCAGGAGCAGGGAAACCGATACGAGGCGTTTTTCGATGTTCGCGCTAGTCGCTGTGGCGGTCGCGATAGCGAACCCGCGGCACCGGATGCGGGGGAATGTCGTCCCGGTGCGAGGTGGGCAGAGCGTGATCTCCCTGGCCGTCACCTGCGGACGAATTGTGTGCAGCGGATGCGCCCGTCCGAGGAGTCACGACGGGCCTGGCTCCGGTGCTGTACGGATCGGCAACCTCGCGAGGAGCCTGAATCCTGGCCGATCGCTCGCGACGGGGTTCGGTCGAGTACCGGGGCTCTGCCGAGTAGCGCGACTCGGACGGTTGTGGTCGCTGTGTCTCACGTGACTGTGTCTCGCGTGGCTGCGGTTCACGTGACTGTGCCTGCGGATACTGCGTTCGCTGGTATTCGGGCTTGTAGTTCTGCCGAGGGGAGTCGGTGGCGGCGTATCGAGTCGGCGGTGCTGCAGCCGATCGCCGGGGGCTTGCGGTGGGATCTGCCGCAGAGCGGGAGCCGGGGCGAGGGGTCGCACTGGAGCGAGATTCGGTGTCGGGACGCGGACGAGAATCGGTGCTTCGGCGACCGACGTACGGCCCGGGCACGATGTCGGTGGCCTCGGCCGCGGAGTCGGTGCTGCGATCGGCTGCGGCCGCTCGCCTGCGGGATCGTTCGGGGCGCTCTTCCTGTGCCCGGCGCTGGGCTCTGGTGGGCTTGTCGTCGCTGGGCTTCGGACTGCGTCGAAGGGTGGGGGCATGCGTGTTCTGCCGTTTGAGCACGATGCGTAGAACTCCGAGTCCGACGGCAACCAATGTGCCGAGCAACATCAGCGGAAACCGATTGACCAGCGGAATGGCAACGTTGAGGAGGATGTCCTTGAGGCTGGTTCCTGCGTTCTCGGTGAAGTACTGATACGACAGCGGCACGGCCACGAACAGGATCAGTGGGGCTTGCACCATCGCGGTGAACAGTCCGCGGAAGCGGACGAGCAGAACGCCGGCGATGCAGCCCAGGACGTACATGAACGCGAACGCACCGGTCAGCTCGGTACCGCGTGCGGCATCGATCAGAAATCCGAGAAAAGTCAGTCCCGCGGCGATCGCGACGGCACCCCATGCAGGAACGCCGGGCAGGGTCGCGAGGATGGATCGGTGATCCAGCGGTACCCCGGAGCGGGCACGTTGGGAGGTAGACACCCCCCGAGGTTAGCCGTTGTTCACCCGACTGCATCGCTGACATGACCGAAGTCGTGCCGGTAGCGGGACGAATCGGACAGTTTGGGCCGCTCGTCCACTCGGGCGATGTCCACCGGCTCGGCGTCGAACAGCTCGAGCTCGTGCAGCTTTCTCGCCGTCACGCTCACCCGGGTATCGACGGACCCGACGGTGGAATTGAAGGACTCCACGGCCTTGCCGAGGTGGGCGCCGAGCTTGTCCAGGTGTGTCGAGACCACACCGATCCGCGTGTACAGCTCGCGTCCCAGTTGCTGGATGCGTGCAGCGTCCTCGGCCAGTGACTCCTGCTTCCACGTGTAGGCGACGGTCCTCAATAACGCGACCAGGGTGGTCGGGGTGGCCAGGATCACGTTCCGACCGAAGGCGTACTCGAGCAGACCGGTGTCCGATGTCAGGGCCGCGTCGAGAAACGGGTCGCCGGGAACGAACAGCACGACGAATTCGGGTGTCGGCTCGAACGCCTGCCAGTACGCCTTGTCGGCCAACTGGTCGATGTGGGTGCGCAGTTGCTTGGCGTGGCGTCGCAGATTCTTCTCCCGCGCGGCGGGATCCTCGTCCTGGGCGGCGTCGAGGTACGCCGCGAACGGCACTTTGGCGTCGACGACGATCTGTCGACCGCCGGCAAGACGGACGATCATGTCGGGTCGAATGCCGTCCTTGCTCACCTGCGTGTCGAAATCGCAGTGCTTGACCATGCCTGCGAGCTCGACGACCCGCTCGAGCTGGATCTCGCCCCACCGGCCCCGGATCTGCGGTGCGCGCAGTGCCGTGACCAGCTGGCCGGTCTGGGTGGACAGATGCATCGACGCCCGATGCATCCCGGTGACCTGCTCCGACAGTCCCGCGTACGCCCGGATGCGATTGTGTTCGACCTGCCGCACGTGCTCGGAGAGCGCATCGACGGCGTCATGCAGCGGCTCGACCAGGTGTGAGACCTGCTGGCCGATCACGGTCGAATTGCGTCGCGCGGAATCCTCGTTGACCGCACTCAGTGACTGCCGAAGCATGCCCTCGTGCTCGCGCAGCGCGGCCAGTTGAGCTTCGGCTCGAAAAGCACGATCGCCCATCCGCGATGCGTGCAGCAACCAGCCGACGACCGCGCCGATACCGAGCGCCACGAGCAGTCCGAACGCGGTGAGAATGTTCATGGGGCAGATGATGCAGGACGGTACCGACAACTTCGGTTCGCGACGGCGTGCACCGCAGCTCACGTCCGACAGGCCGAGGCACCTCGAGGAGTTTGTCGGTGGTTCCCGATAGCGTCGTCCGTATGAGAATCCTGCACACCTCGGACTGGCACATCGGTCGCACCTTTCATGGTGTCGACCTGTTGGCCGATCAGGGCGCTGTGCTGGGGTCAATTGCGGAACTGGTTGCGGCACAATCGATCGACGTGGTGGTGGTGCCGGGTGACATCTACGACCGCGCTGTGCCCAGTGCCGATGCCGTCCTGGTCTGCAACCGCGGACTGGAGGCCATTCGAGCGGCCGGTGCCGTGATCGTCGCAACGTCGGGAAACCACGATTCACCCGCGCGACTGGGCGCGGGCGCTGCGTTCGCGTCGGCAGGAGGGCTGCACCTGATGACGCGGGTGGGCGACGTCGCCACCCCGGTCGTCATCGATGACGAGCACGGCCGCGTTGCGTTCTACGGCATTCCGTATCTCGAGCCCGAAACCACTCGCCTCGAACTCGACGTTCCCACTGCGCGTACCCATGCCGACGTGCTCGGTGCCGCGATGGATCGGGTGCGCGGCGACCTCGCGACGAGAAGCGAGGCAGGGCAACGCGTTCGCTCCGTCGTGCTCGCCCACGCTTTCATCGTCGGCGGTGAGGCGACCGGGTCGGAGAGGTCGATCTCCTCCGGCGGTATCGAAACTGCGCCTGCGTCGGCGTTCGACGGGGTCGACTACGTGGCGCTCGGACATCTGCATTCGCCCCAGACCCTCACCGATCGGGTGCGGTACTCCGGTTCGCCCCTGCCCTATTCGTTCGGCGAGCGGTCGCACCACAAGGCGGTGTGGATTCTCGAACTCGACGCGAACGGGCTGGGCAGCGTCGAGCGAGTGAACCTGCCGGTGGTGCGCGGGCTCGCCCGCATCGAAGGCACGGTCGAGGAATTGACAACGGACACAGCATATTGCGAGTTCGAGGACCATTACGTCTCCGCCGTGCTCACCGACGAGGTTCGTCCGGTCGACGCAATGCGCCTGCTGCAGCAGCGTTTTCCGCACGCTATCCACCTGGAATGGCGTCGCCCGGAGGGATCCGGAGAGCTACGCTACCGCGACCGTGTGCGCGGCCGCAGCGATCTCGACATCGCCACCTCGTTCGTGACGGACACGCGCAGCGTGCCGACGGCAGCGGAGTCCGCGCTCCTGGCTCGTGCTCTGGCCTCCGTGCAACACGAGGCCGAGGCCCTCCGCGGGACGGCCACCACAGCCGACCGCGGTGCTGCATGAGGCTGCATTCGCTCGAGATCACCGCCTTCGGTCCCTTTGCGGGCACCGAGACGGTGGACTTCGATGTGCTGGGAGCCGACGGGCTCTTCCTGTTGCACGGCCACACCGGAGCCGGCAAGACGACGGTGCTCGACGCCGTGGCGTTCGCGCTGTACGGAACAGTGCCCGGAGCTCGTCGCGAGGGCAAGCGGCTGCTGTCCGATCACGCGGCCAAGGGTGCGGTGCCACAGGTGACGTTGGAAGCGACACTCGGTGGGCGGCGCATCAGAATTGTGCGCAGTCCGGAGTTCCTGCGGCCCAAGCTCCGAAGCACGGGCACCACCAAGCAACACGCCAAGGCCAGTCTCACCTGGCTCGACGGCCGCGGGCAGAACCTCACCCGGCTCAATGAGATCGGTGACGCCGTCAACGCGCTGCTCGGGATGAGTGCCGACCAGTTCTTTCAGGTGGTGCTGCTGCCGCAGGGTGAGTTCGCGCGCTTCCTCCGAGCCGACAGCGACGAACGCGGAAATCTGCTCGAAAGACTTTTCGACACAGGCAGATTCGGCGACGTCGAAGAGTGGTTCGCGCAGCGTCGCCGGGAGCTCGCTGCCGAGCTCTCCGACGCTCACCACGCCATCGACATCATGCTCGGCCGGGTGTCGCAGGCATCGGGAGTGCCCGAGCCCGCGGGCGAGGACGGCGAACAGCCGGACCCCCTCGAATGGGCGGCCGATGTCCTCGACGATGCCCGGCAGAATCGGACCCTCGCGCAAGGTCGGGCGGTGCTGATCGACGCGGCAGCTCGGCGTGCGTCGGCAGCTCTGACGAAGGCCACCATCGTTGTCGATCTGCAGCGGCGACGAGCTCTCGCCGAGGGGCAACTCGCACAATATCGGGAGGGCGAGACGGCGCGAGCAGCGCGCAGAACCGAGCTCGCCGATTCCGCGGCCGCCGGACCGATCGCGGACACTGCCGCAGACCTCCGTCTCGCACGACTGGCCACCGACGCCGCAACGTCCGCACTCACGGCGGCGGAGCGTGCCCTTCCGACAACCGCGGAGGGGCGACGCTTTCATGCCGCGCTGCACTGGCCACCCGCGCCGGCGGATCCGTCGGCCGAGCGCACGGTCGTTGCACAGTTCGTGCGCGACTGGACCACCGATGTCGCGCGGCTCCAGTCGCTGCTCGGGCTCGCCCGCGAAGCCGATCGACTCGACGGCACCCTCGCCGAATATCGTGCGCAGCAACGTACTACCGCAGCGTCGATCGAACGCACCGTGCACTCGCAGGCCTCGATGCCCGAGCAGATCTCAGCAGTCGAATCACGGGTGGCACGGGCGTCCTCGGCTGCGGCAGAGCTGCCGGGCCTCGAGGAGCGCTGCGGTCGGGCTCGCACGGCAGCCGAGTCCGCACTCGAATTGGTGCGCAAACGCGCGACTCTGGCCGCGGCCGAACGTGCCCGCGACACCGCCGGAGCGGCGCACAACACGGCCTGGGAGCACCTGCTCGATCTCCGTGAGCGACGCATCGACGGGATGGCAGCCGAGCTGGCGGCCCGTCTGGAGGCGGGGGAGCCGTGCGTCGTGTGCGGATCGGAGGTGCACCCCCATCCCGCTGCAGCGTCCACATCGACGGTGACCAAGGCACAGGAAGACAAGGCCGCCGCCGCAGAACGTAAGGCTGCTGCTGCGCTCGACCAGGCGGTCGCGGTTGTCGCAGAAGCGCAACGCGGCGTGGACCTGCTGCACGACCGCACCGGCGGGGCCTCCGCTGCGGACTTGACCCGAATTCTCGATGCCGCAACCACCGCAGTGCAGGACGCCCGCACGCGTGCCGCCGATGTGGAACCCGCAACCGCAGAACTGAATCGCCTGCGGAGCGAGTCCGACGCGCTGACGGTCACACTCCACGACCTCGTGGCCTCGCGTAGTGCCGTGGACGAACGTATCTCGGCTACCGAGGAATCGCTGGCGCAGATGCGTGCGTCGATCGCCGAGGAGGTGGACGAGGGCGCGTCGCTGACAGACCGAATCGCGGAGCGGGAAGCCTTGATCGACGGTGCCCGGCGAATCCAGGACGCGCGTATCGCCTGGCTCGACGCCACTGCTCGCGCCGATGAGCTGGCAGCCGAACTGGACCGACGGGTGAAGGCGTCGAACTTCGAGTCCGTCGACGCGGCGGCCGGGGCAGTGCTGGCCGCCGACCGCGTCGAGCAGATCGAGGCCGAGTTGCGCACCGCCGAGGAGGCGCGTGCGCATGCCGAGCACGTGCTGCGCGAGCCCGCCATCGTGGACGTGGCCGGCCGGCCGCCGGTGGATCTGGGCCCGCTCGAGCAGGCGTGCGCCGAGCTCGACGACCAGGTCAGGGCCGCCGCCGCGGCGGTGGCGGAATGTCGAAGGCGCGCAGACGATCTGGAACGGCTGATCGCCGAACTGTTCACTGCCGCCCAGGCCATCGCGCCACAACGTGCCGAATTCGACGAGCTCGCCAACCTGGCGGACGTGGTGGCGGGCCGGGGGCAGAATGCACGCAAGATGTCGTTGCGCTCGTACGTCCTCGCGTCCCGACTCGAGGACGTCGCCGAGTCCGCCTCTGCGCGGCTGCGGCGAATGTCCTCGGGCCGCTACGAATTCGTGCACTCCGACGAGGCCGGCGTCCGCGGCAAACGGGGCGGTCTCGGACTGGACATCAGGGACGACTACACCGGCGTCGTGCGCTCGGCCAAGACACTGTCGGGCGGTGAGGCGTTCCTCGCGTCGCTCTCGCTCGCGTTGGGCCTCGCCGATGTCGTGGCCGCCGAATCCGGCGGGGTCGTCCTCGACACCATGTTCATCGACGAAGGATTCGGCACGCTCGACGCCGACACCCTCGAATCGGTGATGGCGGTTCTCGACGAACTACGTGCAGGCGGACGCGTCGTCGGCGTGGTCAGCCATGTCGACGAGATGCGGCAGCGCATTCCCAGCCGCCTCTACGTCAAGCGGGAGCGCACCGGCTCCACTCTTCAGGTCGTCGCGTCCTGACCCGAGGCCGGCTTGTCCGACTCGGCGTCCTTCTTTTCGTCGAGACCGGCTTGCTCCTCGGTCAACCCGTCGGGCAGCGGAGCCTGATCCTCCAGGTCGTCCTGATCCGGTTCGTTCGAGCGCTCGTCGATCTGCTCGGACAGGTACCTGATCAGCACGGCAGCAACCGCCGCCGCCGGGACGGCGAGGAACGCGCCGATGATGCCGAACAGTGAGCTGCCGCCCGCAACGGCCAGCAGCACGATCGCCGGATGCAGATTCATGCTGCGGCTCTGCAGGATCGGCTGCAGCACATTGCCTTCCAACTGCTGCACCGCGACGATGATGGCGAGCACGATCAGCGCAGTGGTCAGCCCGTTCGCCACCAGGGCCACCAGCACAGCGAGAGCGCCCGCCACGAACGCACCGACGATCGGGATGAAGCCACCGATGAACGTCAGGGTCGCCAGCACCAGCGCCAGCGGAACGCCGAGAATGACCAGTCCGAGACCGATGAAGAAGGCATCGATGAAACTGACGATGGCCTGAGTTCGGATGAACCCGCCCAGCGTCGCCCACATCCGTGAGAGCACCTCGCCCAGATGGCGTCCGGCGCGGCCACCGGAGAATCCGTGCAACCACGGCAGGAACTTCGGTCCGTCCTTGACGAAGAAGAACGTCAGCACCAACACCAGCGCCAGGGTGATCAGCAACGAGCCTGCAGCGGATACACCGGTGAACACGCCGGTGGCGATGACCTCGCCGCTGTCCTGTAGCCGCGCAACGATGGCCGACACGGCCGAGTCGATCTGGTCGTCGCCGATGTTCAGCGGCGGACCCTTCAACCAGTCCTGAACCTGCGCAATACCGCCCGACGCCTGGTCGACCAACTCCGGTGCCTGCTCGGCGACCGACGGGACGATCAGTGTGATGATGCCGCCGATGACGACGAAGAACACCACGAGCGAAACCGACGCGGCCAGTGCCGGAGGAAATCCGAGACGCATCATCAGCTTCGCCGGCGGCCACAGCACCGTCGCGACGATCACGGCGAGCAGGACCGGCAGCAGGATGACCCAGAGGTGCCCGATCAGCCAGCCCAGTACCCATGCTCCGGCAGCGATCGAGATGAGGATCAGCGACCACTTGGCCAGCCACAGACCGCCGACCCCGATGAGGTCACCGCGATCATTGCCGGGCGTCTCGGACTTCGACGTCTTACCGGGAACTGCCGATTCGGTCACTGTGGGGTCCTCACATTCGGCGGGTGGCGGTTCGTGAAGAACCATAACGTCCCGGCGTGCCCAGCCGGTATGTCACCGCCATCCGACGACTCGTCGACGGGGGGTGTGATCAGGCAGCCTCGTGCGCCAACAACCACTCTTTCACCGGCAGCCCCCAACGGAAACCGCCGAGCGCCCCGCCGATGCGCACCACCCGGTGGCACGGCACGAACAAGGCGGCGGCATTGCGAGCGCACGCCGACGCAGCACCGCGGATGGCTGTCGGTCTGCCGGACAGTTCGGCGAACTCGGAGTAGGTCACCGGCGCACCGGGTTCGACGGTGCGGAGTACTCCCCAGGCATGCATGAGAAATTCGCCGGATCGTTGCGCGACGGCAACGGAGTCGATGACGGTCAGCTCACCGCGGTGATAGTTCTCGACGGCGCGCGTCACATCGCCGAGATCGGCCGCAGTGCGGACGCTGTCGGGTCGCATCGTCGGGTGGATCAGGACGCGGAGTTCCTCGACATCGGCGGTCCACCCGGATGCGAGGACGCGCTGATCGGCGTCGACGATGGTGCTGAACGGCCCGATCGGGGTGTCCTGGGTGGCGGCGGTGGCAGTCATGCTTCTCTTCTTTCCAGTGCGGTGATCCACAGGTGCATCGAGACGTACGAACGCCACGGAGCCCAGCGGGCAGAATTGTTCAACGAGATGCCGAGCGCCTGCGCGCCTTGGCGGACTACGAGATCGGTGTCGAGCAGAACATCGGGATCGCCGAGTAGTCGCATCACGACGTACCGGGCGGTCCAAGGTCCGATTCCTTTGAGCGAGAGCAGTTCTCGCTCCAGTTCCGGCCCTTCTCGCGCGGGATGCAGCACGACGGTTCCCGACGCGATGGCGTCGGCGACGCGGATGACGGTCTGTACCCGGGCGGCGGGTCCGGTGAGTACCTCGTGGCCCCGTTCGGCAATGACGGCTGGTTCGGGAAACAGCCTGGTGACGGCGTCGTTGCCGAGGTCGAGTGGTGAACCGAGAGCATCGACGAGCCGGGCGGTGTGGGTGGCAGCAGCCTTCAGCGAGATCTGCTGACCGATCACGGTGCGCAGCAACATCTCTGCGCCGTCGACCACTCCGAGGGCGCGGATGCCCGGGTGCGCGTCGACGCTCGGTGCGAGCTGCGGATCCGTGTGCAGGGCGTCGTCGACAGCGAGTGGGTCGGCGTCGAGATCGAGCAGGTGTCTGATCCGCGCGACGGCGGGGGCCAGATCGCGCATGTCCTGCAATGTCACTGCGGCGCTGACGAATCCGTCCATCACCCGCAACGCCACGAGGCCGGCTGCGTGCGGCAGGCGCAGGGATCGCACGTATTCGCCGTCCTCGGAGAAGGATTCGATGCCCTCGACCACGTGGCCTCGCAGGAACCACTCGATCCAGCCACGGTCGAGCGGTGGGCGGTACGGCAATCGCAGGGTGACCGTTCCACCCGCGGTCGGTACGGCCGTGCGGTGCGCTTCTCGGCGCAATGTCGACGGGTCGACGGCGAAGACTTCCTTGATGGTGTCGTTGAATTGCCGGACGCTGGAGAAGCCGGCTGCGAAGGTGACGTCGGCCATCGACATGTCGGTGGTCTGAATAAGGGTGCGGGCGGTGTGGGCGCGGTGCGCGCGGGCCAGCGCGAGCGGTCCTGCACCGACTTCGGCCGTCAGCACGCGCGTCAGCTGGCGGGTCGAGTAGCCGAGGGTGCTGGCGAGGCCGTCGACGCCACCGCGTTCGACGGCTCCGTCGGAGATCAGTCGCATGGCGCGAGAACTGAGGTCCGAGTGGATGTTCCAGCGGGGTGACCCGGGGGTGGCGTCGGGCTGGCAGCGGCGGCAGGCTCGGTAGCCGGATTGTTGCGCCGCCGCTGCAGTGGCCAGAAACGAGACGTTGCCCGGCTTGGGTGTGCGGGCCGGGCAGGAGGGTCGGCAGTAGATGCCGGTGGTGGAGACGGCGGTGAAGAACTGGCCGTCGAACCGTGCGTCACGCGAGGAGACCGCGCGATAACACCGATCGAAGTCCAGTTCTTGCACCTGCCGTTCGCTGCTCATGCACCTACTGTGTCAGCGCGGGCGCGTCGGTGCTAGCGGAAATCGGACATCACCGTGTCAGCAGCATCGAGCCCCCGGGTTTCGGTCCGCCTCCGCGTGTCGGTCCTTCCAGTACTGCCGCACGGTCGGTGGCTGCTGACCCGGGTGGTGGCGGGCCAGATGGGCGACGTAACGGTCGTAATCGTGGTCGCCCATCACCGAGGTGATCCACCACCACAGCCCGCGCATCTAGTGCGCCGATCCGGGGCGTCGGACGGTGCCCGCCTCGATCAGCTCGTCCCATTCGGCCTGGATCTTCTTCTCCGCGGGGCTCGGAACGAAGCCGCTGGGGCCGAAGATCTTCGACGGCACCTCGGGCTCCTCGTTGTCGGGCAGGTTGTCTCCCCGCACGGCCTTGATGCACACCCACACTCCGGCGAACACGACGACCAGGACGAGTACCGCGAAGATGATCGACAGCGTGCCCTGGATGAAGGTGTTGCGGATGACGGCGTCGATGGCCTCGGGTGTTCTGGCGGTGCCGAACTCGGTGAGCCCCTGCGCCTTGGCATCGCGGAACTGCGAGTGCTGCGTCCAGTAGCCGATGGCCGGGACCGAGGAGAAGATCTTCTGGTACGACGCCGTCATCGTCACGATGAGGTCCCAGGCGAGTGGAACTCCGGGGATCCACGCCCACTTGTAGAGGCCTCGTTTGACGACGATGACGAGTACCACCGTCAGTGCGATCGCGGCCAGCAGCTGGTTGGCGATACCGAACAGTGGGAACAGGGTGTTGATGCCGCCCAGTGGATCGGTGACGCCCATGAGAAGGATTGCGCCCCAGGCTGCGACGACGATCAGCGAGCAGATCCAGGCACCGGGACGCCACGACGGATCCTTGAACTTCTTGGCCGATGCGCCGGGCAGGTTGCCGATGCTGTCGGAGAGCATGAAGCGCGCGACGCGGGTGCCTGCATCGACCGTGGTGAGGATGAACAGTGCCTCGAACATGATCGCGAAGTGGTACCAGAACGACTTGAGTCCCGGCCCGCCGAACACCTGGTGCAGTACCTCGGACATGCCGAATGCGAGTGTCGGTGCGCCGCCGGTGCGCGAGATGATCGATTCCTCGCCGACATCGGCTGCGGCCTGGCTCAATTCGGCCGGGGTGATGTCGCCGCCGCTCAGTCCCTGTCCGTTGACGTACTCCGCCGCGGTCTCCGGAGTCCCGCCGGTGAGCGCTGTCGGTGCGTTCAGTGCGAAGTAGATGTGCTGATCGAGAATGCACGCGGTGATCAGTGCCATGATGGCCACGAAGGACTCGGTGAGCATGCCCCCGTAACCGATCATCCGCATCTGCTTTTCCTTCTCCAGCAACTTCGGCGTGGTGCCGGAGGAGATCAGAGCGTGGAAGCCCGACAGCGCACCGCAGGCGATGGTGATGAACAGGAACGGGAACAGGGACCCTGCGAATGCCGGGCCGTTGCCCTCGGTGGCGAAGCTGGTCATGGCAGGCATCTGGATCTCGGGACGCGCGATGAGGATGCCGACGGCCAGCAGGGCGATGGTGCCGACCTTCATGAACGTCGACAGGTAGTCGCGCGGGGCGAGCAGCAGCCACACCGGCAGGATGCAGGCGAGCAGGCCGTAGCCGATCAGCAGCCAGGCAACGGTCACCTTGGAGAGGGTGAACCAGTCGGTGCCCCAGTCGGTTTCGGCAACCCAGCCGCCGGCGACGATGGCGAGCAGCAGCAGGACGACGCCGATGAGCGAGACCTCGGTGACGTTGCCCGGTCGCAGGAAGCGCAGGTAGACGCCCATGAACAGGGCGATCGGGATGGTCAGCGCGATGGAGAAGACGCCCCATGGGCTCTCGGCGAGTGCGTTGACGACGACGAGTGCGAGCACCGCGATGAGGATGATCATGATGACGAACACCGCGACCAGAGCGGCGGTGCCGCCGACGACTCCGAGTTCATCGCGGGCCATCTGGCCGAGGCTGCGGCCGTGGCGACGCGTCGAGATCCACAGCACCAGGAAATCCTGTACGGCACCGGCGAATACGACGCCGATGATGATCCACATGGTGCCCGGGAGGTAGCCCATCTGAGCGGCGAGGACGGGTCCGACGAGCGGGCCTGCTCCGGCGATCGCGGCGAAGTGGTGGCCGAACAGCACCCGACGGTCCGTCGGCATGTAGTCCTTGCCGTTTTCCAGAATCTCGGCAGGAGTGGCGCGGTCGTCGCGTGGGAAGACGATCTTGCGTTCGATCAGCCTGGCGTAGAAGCGGAAAGCGAAGATGTACGTACACACCGCGGCGATGACGAACCAGACGGCGTTGGGATTCTCGCCGCGGACGATCGCGATGATCGTCCACGCAACACCGCCGAGTAGGCCGATGGCGACGAGCATCAGGCGCTTGATCGGGGTTATCGGATGTGACTCGACGACACCGACGGGCGGTAGATCAGGATCTGTCTTCAGCAATTCGACGTGTGGTTCGTCGGCCGATTTCAGTGACATGTGTGGGGTCTCCATGCTCGCAGGTGTGACTGCGATCACCTTATGGTCGGCGCAGGTGCGCGTCCTCGAATCGATGCTCCGTGGTGCGCCCGGCGGTCGCTGGAGTGCGACGAGCGGCAAATAGTGCCGATGAAAGCCCGCCGGTCAGCTACCCAGGGCGTCGTCGACGGCGCGGGCGCTGAGCACCTGATCCAGTACCAGCGCGGCGCTGCCGATGACCCCGGAGAGGTCTCCGTGGGTGGTGGCCTGGATGGTGAGGGCCTTGGTGGCCAGGGCGGTGGCGTTTCCGTAGACGGTTTCACGCAGCCCGGCGACGAAGATGTCGTAGGCGTTCGCCATGTCGCCGCCGATGATGAGTACCTCGGGGTTGAGCAGGTTCACGGCCCCGGCCAGGGTTTCGCCGATGTGGCGACCGCTGTCGCGGATGAGCCTGCGTGCTTCGGGGTCGCCGCTCACCGCGAGGTCGACGACGCCACGCACGTGGCCGACTTCGCGGCCCTGCTCGTTGAGTGCGCGCACCAGTGCCCAGCCGCCTGCGATGGCTTCGAGGCAGCCGCTGTCGCCGCATCGGCAGGCGACCCCTGCGGCGGCTACGGTCTTGGTGTGGCCGAATTCTCCTGCGGCTCCCAGTGATCCACGTTGCAGCGCACCGCCTGCCACGATCCCGGCACCGAGACCCGTCGAGGCCTTGACCAACAGGGCGTTCTGGAAGCGATCTCTGTTGTCCCGACGTTCGGCGAGGACCATCGCGTTGGCGTCGTTGTCGAGAAACACCGGAGCCGACGTGGTGTCGGCGAAGAACGGTGCCAGCGGCACCCCGTCCCAGCCGTGCATGATCGGCGAGTCGAGGCTGCACCCTCGGTCGGTGTCGGCGGTGCCGGGGATGGACAGCCCGACCCCGAGGATGCGGTGTCCGGTTCGGTGCGACTCGTCGAGAAGTGCCTGCAGTCGTTTGGTGATCTGCGGCATCAGTTCGTCCGGACCGACGCCGATCTCCTGGTCGACGGTGTCGCTCGCGAGCAATTCGCCGCCGAGGGTGAAGACGCCCAGTTGGGAGCGGCTGCGTCCGATCGCGGCGGCGAGCACGACACCGGCGTCGATGTCGAAGGACAGTCTCGCCGGGGGCCTGCCGCCGGTCGAGTGCGTGTCCTCGGTTTCGATGACCAAGCCGAGGCCGGTGAGTGCGGCGACGCGGGAGGCGACGGCCGACCGCGACAGTCCGGTGATCCGGCCCAACTCGGCACGGGTGTCTGCTTCTCCGTCGCGAACCAGAGCGAAAACCTCACCTGCCGTCGCAGGTGGAGCGCTCAGGCGCGGCATCGACATAGACGCCATTCAACCAACTGGCAACTTTTACGGCAACAGCCTAAGAAGTCCCACTTATAACTTTGAAAAACATAAGTTGGGTTGTCGATCGACCTAAGCGGCCTTAAGGTGAGTGATGAGAGACCGAACATCGGAGATACTCATGGACACACTTCACCCGGTCCTGCGGCAGGTCACCGACCGCATCGCAGACCGTAGCCAGTCCGCTCGCGCCGCCTACCTCGCTCGAATCGCCGCCGCAGGGGATCGAGGCCCGGCCCGCGGTCGCCTCGCCTGCGCCAACATCGCCCACGGCTTCGCTGCCTCCGGCAAGGCCGACAAGCAAGCGCTCCGCGGCATGGTCAAGCCCAACATTGCCATCGTCTCGGCGTACAACGACATGCTCTCGGCGCACAAGCCGTTCGAGAACTACCCCGCCGTGCTGAAGAAGTCCGTCATCGATGCCGGTGGCATCGCGCAGTTCGCCGGGGGAGTCCCCGCCATGTGCGACGGCATCACCCAGGGCCGCGACGGCATGCAGCTCTCGCTCTTCAGTCGGGACATCATCGCGATGTCGACCGCAATCGCCCTGTCCCACGACATGTTCGACGCCACCTTCATGCTCGGGGTGTGCGACAAGATCGTCCCCGGAATGCTCATCGGCGCACTGAGTTTCGGCCATCTTCCCGCGGTGTTCGTGCCCGCCGGTCCGATGACGTCCGGACTCCCCAACGGCGAGAAGGCAAAAGCGCGCCAGCTCTACGCCGAGGGCAAGGTGGGCCGCGAGGCTCTGCTCGACGCCGAGGCCGCGTCGTATCACGGCAGTGGTACCTGCACGTTCTTCGGAACGGCCAATTCCAATCAGCTGCTGATGGAGGTCATGGGTCTGCACCTGCCGGGGTCGTCGTTCGTCAACCCTGGAACCGCGATGCGCGACGCGTTGACGCGCGAGGCCGCCCACGTCGTCACCGGTCTGACGTCGCTCGGTGACAATTACACGCCGGTGGGGGAGGTCGTGGACGTCAAGTCCATCGTCAACGGCTGCGTCGCACTGCTGGCCACCGGCGGCTCGACCAACCACACGATGCACCTCGTCGCCATCGCGAAGGCCGCCGGAATCACGTTGACCTGGCAGGACCTGTCCGATCTGTCGGCCGTCGTGCCGCTGATGGCCCGGATCTACCCGAACGGCAAGGCCGACGTGAATCATTTCCACGCGGCCGGTGGACTCGGGTTCGTCATCGGATCACTGCTCGACGCCGGGTTGATGCACGAGGATGTGAAAACCGTTGCCGGGCAGGGGCTGCGGAGGTATACGCAGGAGCCGAAGCTCGACGGCGACGGGGTGATGTGGCAGGACGGTACTCGGATGAGCCACGACGACACCGTGTTACGTGGCGCGAACGAGCCGTTCAGCGCCGACGGCGGACTGAAGATGCTGACCGGTCCGATCGGAAAATGCGTCATCAAGACTTCTGCATTGGCACCCGAACACCGTGTGGTCACCGGACCGGCGCGAGTCTTCGACGACCAAGCCGACTTCCTCGAGGCATTCGACGCAGGGCTTCTCGACGGCGACTTCGTTGCCGTGCTGCGCTATCAGGGCCCGAAGGCCAACGGTATGCCCGAGTTACACAAGCTGACCCCGGCTCTCGGAATTCTGCAGGACAAGGGGCGGTCCGTCGCACTGATCACCGACGGCCGGATGTCCGGTGCCTCCGGCAAAGTTGCTGCGGCAATTCACCTCACGCCCGAGGCCGCGAGCGGGGGTCCGATTGCGAAAATTCTCGACGGTGACATGATCACCCTCGATTCCCTCGATGGCACATTGTCGATCGACGTACCGCTCGACGAGTTCGAGGCTCGACCGGTCACCGGCCGAGTCCTGGACAAGGACGAGTGGTCCAGCACCGGTCGAGACCTGTTCTCGGGGATGCGTGCGCTCGTCGGCCCTGCCGACGAGGGCGCGATGTTCGTGATGCGTTGACCCGAGAACCCGATTCGACAGAAAGTAGGACCGTGACTGCATCCCTGCTCGACCGCGTGCCCGTCATCCCCGTCGTCGTCATCGAGAACATCGATCATGCTGTTCCGATCGCTCGTGCTCTGGTGCAGGGCGGAGTGCCCGTCATCGAGCTGACCCTGCGCACTCCGGTGGCACTCGACGCCATCGAGCGCATCGCAGGGGAAGTCCCCGAAATCCTCGTCGGCGCAGGCACGATCATCACTCCCGGCCAGGCCAAGCAGGCCGCCGACGCGGGTGCTCAGTTCCTGGTCTCGCCCGGTTGCACACCGTCCCTGACGAAGGCCATGCGAGATACCGGGCTACCGCATCTGCCCGGTGCCGCAACGGTATCCGAGGTGCTCACTCTGCTCGAAGCCGGCTACACCCAGCTCAAGTTCTTCCCGGCCGAGGCATCCGGTGGCGCGAACTTCTTGAAGTCGATCCATTCGCCGATCCCGGCCGCACGCTTCTGCCCGACGGGTGGCATCTCCACCGCGAATGCGTCGGCCTACCTAGCGCTGCCGAACGTCGGGTGTGTCGGGGGATCGTGGCTCACTCCGGCCGCGGCTGTCGCAGAACAAGATTGGGATGCGATCGTCGCCCTTGCGGCAGCCACGGCCGAACTGGTCTGAGATTCCCCCTCCTCCGATGGAACCAGACGTGACGGTGCGGCGTCCTACTGGTTGTCCGTCATCGAACAATCGGGGGAAGTTTTCATGTCAGGTCCGTACGAGCAACCGTTCCCAGCAGCACAGCCGTTTCCAGGAGCACAGTCGTATTCGCAGCCAGCTGCTCTGCCGTCCTCCAATGCAGGCTGGGCCGTCGTGGCCATCATCTTCTTCTGGCCGCTGGCCATTCCGGCGTTCAACCACGCGCTGAAGGTGCACCCACTGTGGATGATGGGAGACGTTCAGGGAGCACAGTATTCGTCGACTCGCGCCGCGTTCTTCGGGAAGCTGTCGCTGATCATTTTCGGTGCCTTCATCGTTCTCTACCTTGCGTTCATCGGCTTGGTCGTCTCGACCATGTGACGGGTCGACGGCGGATCACTGCTCACCCGCGGGTGACCGAGATGCCGCCGTCGACATAGAGGGTCGTTCCGTGGATCATCGCGGCGTTGGCCTCGTCGCCACCGAAGCTGTGAGTTTCGCAGCGGCGGCGAGGCCGGTGAGCTACCAGCGGATGGGCCCATCGACGTCGATGAAAGTCCCGGATGCCGATCGAGCAGGGAGTGTCGCTGCGGCCAGGACCACGAGCGCGGCCTGTTCCGCTGTCGTCGTTGCCTGATCGCGGTTGACCGGTGTCAGGTCGGTCTGGACGAAACCTGGACACACCGAGGTGACGACGATCCCAGTGTTGGCCAACGACTTCGACAGGCTGATGGTCACGCTGTTGAGTGCGGCCTTCGACGCCTGATAGGCAGGCACCACCATCGAGTAGTAGGGCGAGGTTGGATCGGCCTGTTCGGCCAGCGAGCCCATTCTGGTCGTGACATTGACGATGCGACCGGCCTGGCTTTCGCGAAGCCACGGCAGAAACGCTTCGATTACGTTCAGCGGTCCGACGACGTTGGTTGCGAACGTGTCCGATGCGACCATTGGATCGACAATGGACGCGCCTTGGGCCGTTGCTTCCGGAAGAATTCCAGCATTGTTGACCAAGACATCGACATGACCGACGCTGTGGGCAATGAAATTGGCGGCCGCTGAAATACTGTGTTGAGATGTGACATCAAGGGTTGTGCCGAAAGCATCAATACCATTGTCCCTCAGTTTCTTTACTGAAGTGTCGACTTTCGATTGAGATCGTCCGGTCACGACAACAGTGAAGCCCTCGCGTCCGAGAGCTTCGGCGCTCGCCGCGCCGATCCCGCGCGTACTTCCCGTGATCACAGCAACTTTCGACATGATGATTGCTCCTGACTGCCTTGGTGAATTCGACGTCGGTTGTCGTCGCGATTTCAGGTTGTCAGTTCAACACTGGTGAATCTGGCGGGAATGAGACGTCTAACTTGTGGCACATCTGGCAGCCGTGCGGTCTTGACCTGAACAACGCTCGAGGTTTTAGCGTCGTAGCCATGGACACACTCGGTCTCGGCACAATCGGCATTTCCATCGACGTATCGCCGTCGTACCTCGACGATGCACGCGCGTTGGAATCACTCGGATTCACCTCGTTCTGGCTGCCGGGCGGGCAGATCGATCGGCTCGGCAGGCTCGCCGATCTGGTTCATGCGACCGAGACCGCCACCGTCGTTCCAGGCATAGTGCCGGTCGGCGTGTTCTCGACAGCCCAGACCGGTGAACTGTTCGACGAGCTTTCGGCCACCGGTCGATTCGTCCTCGGCCTGGGCGGACCGCCGAGCGCTCGACCTCTGGCCGGGCTGAGGAAGTACCTCGACGAGCTCGAGGTGCCCACCGATCACCTTCTGCTCGCGGCGCTCGGTCCGAAGAAATTGGAGATGGCGCGAGAACGCGCTGCCGGAGCAATCGGGCTATTGGTGACGCCGGACTGGACGGCGCAGGCGAGGCACTCCCTGGGGACGGCCGAGCTGGTCGTCGATCAGTTCGTCGTCGTGGAGTCCGATCCGGACCGTGCCCGTGCAACCGCCCGTGAGCCGCTGAGCTTTCTCGCCACGGTCCCGGGCTATCGGCAGAACTTTCTGCGCATGGGATTCACCGATGCCGACGTCGACCAGCTCAGCGACCGATTGGTCGACGCCCTGGTCGCGTGGGGGAGCATCGAGAAGATCGCTTCGCGGGTGGCGGAGCACCACGAGGCGGGAGCGGATCACGTCGTTCTAGCACCCCTCGGCGCTTCGAGTATCGACGCTGGCCGGGCACTGTCCGAGCTGGTGGTGTCGTCAAAGTAGACTCCATAGACCGTGAGCCTCACCCTCGGAATCGTCGGACTGCCCAACGTCGGCAAGTCCACCCTCTTCAATGCACTGACCAACAACGATGTGCTGGCCGCGAACTATCCGTTCGCCACCATCGAGCCCAACGTCGGTGTGGTCGCGCTGCCGGATCCCCGGCTCGAGAAGCTGGCCGAGGTGTTCGGTTCGGAGAAGCTCGTGCCCGCGCTGGTGTCGTTCGTCGACATCGCCGGCATCGTCAAAGGCGCGTCCGAGGGCGCAGGGCTGGGCAACAAGTTCCTCGCCAACATTCGTGAGGCCGACGCCATCTGCCAGGTCGTTCGTGTCTTCGCCGACGACGACGTGGTGCACGTCGACGGTCGCGTCGACCCGACCGCAGACATCGAGGTCATCGAAACCGAACTCGCGATCGCCGATCTGCAGACCCTCGAGAAGGCCATCCCGCGCCTCGAGAAAGAGGTGCGGATCAAGAAGGATCGCAAGCCTGCACTCGACGCAGCGCTGGCAGCGCAGGCTGTACTGAACGACGGCAAGACGCTGTTCTCGGCCAAGGCGAAGCTGGACTTCGAGCTGCTCGGTGAATTCCAGCTGCTCACCACCAAGCCGTTCCTCTACGTCTTCAACGCCGACGAGTCGGTGCTCACCGACGACGCGAAGATCGGTGAACTCGCGCGCCTCGTCGCGCCCGCCGATGCCGTGTTCCTCGACGCGAAGATCGAGTCGGAACTGCTCGAACTCGACAAGGAGTCGGCAGCGGAACTGCTCGAATCGGTCGGACAGACCGAGCCCGGCCTGGACGCTCTCGCCCGCGCCGGCTTCCACACTCTCGGCCTGCAGACCTACCTCACCGCTGGCCCGAAAGAGGCCCGCGCGTGGACAATTCATCGAGGTGACACCGCACCCCAGGCGGCGGGCGTCATTCACACCGACTTCGAGCGCGGGTTCATCAAGGCCGAAATCGTCTCCTTCGACGACCTCATCGCCGCGGGTTCCATGGCCTCGGCCAAGGCTGCAGGCAAAGTGCGCATCGAGGGCAAGGAATACATCATGTCCGACGGCGATGTGGTGGAGTTCCGCTTCAACGTCTAGTCGACGAATCCGCAGAATCGGTGGCGCAGTACCACCGAGTATCAGATATTCTTACCGCGGTGGTTTTCGCCACCGACTGCGCTTCCACGTGGCAACCACGTGAATCATCGAGGAGAGGCCTGACCAGCTCAGGACATGTCCGGATGGGGTGCGGCGCAGGAATGCGCCATCTTCATTCCGCCGATGCCCGACATCGGTTGACGAAAGGACATGACATGTCGTCGAAGGACGAGAAGAACCTGACTCAGGTGATCGAAAAGATCTCGAAGATGGACGAACCGCGGCGTTCGGTCATGCAGCGTGTGCACGACATCATCGTGTCCGCGGCCCCCACATTGAAGCCGCGGATCTGGTACGGAATGCCCGCCTACGCGAAGTCGGCGAGCACGCCGGCGCTTGTGACACTGCGCAACGACGATCGATTGAATCTGGCAATCACCGAGAAGGCAGCCTTCCGCGCTGCCGGTGGCGCGGACGGGCAGTTGATGCCGGCGGCGTGGTTTTTCGAGACCGTGGACGAGGAAACGGCGCAGCGAATCGCCGAGATCGTCCGTTCGGTGGTCGACTGAGCGCTTTCGGTCGACCGCGGGCCCCGGCGAGACAACGAGGCTCAGACGGAAGCCCCAGCAGGACCGGGGTGTCCACGGTCATTCGCGCTAGAATTCTGTACATGACGACCCTGCCGCTTGCCGAAGTTCGAGCAAACTTGTCGAAACTCGTCGACGAGGCTGTCCGTACTCATCAGCGGATCGAAGTCACCCGGCAGGGTCGTCGTGCGGTGGTCATGCTCAGCGCGGACGACTACGACTCGATCATGGAGACGCTCGAAATCCTCGGTGATCAGTCGTTGATGGCAGAAATCAGGGACGCCGAGGCGGCGGAGGATCGAGGCGAGGTCTACTCCCTCGACGACGTCACTGCCGAGATGCGTGAGCGTGGTCGGCTTCCGAAGTGAGCTATGCGATCGAGCTGACCGCCGCGGCTCGTAAGGCGCTCACCGACCAGTTACCCGAATCAATCGCCGTCGCCTGCTGGGAATTCATTCGTGGTCCGCTGGCGGAGAATCCGTACCGAGTCGGGAAGCCGCTTCGAGATCGACTGGAAGGTAAGTTTTCGGCTCGGCGCGGTGAGTTCCGTGTCGTCTACCAAATCTATGAAGATCGAATTGTCGTGCGAGTGATCGCAATTGCTCATCGTCGGGACGTCTATCGGTAGCTTCACCGGTGATCATGGACGACAACACCCCGTGGCTCTGGTTCGGTGAAGGCCCCACCGAGGCATGGCAGGAAGCCGTCGACGCAGGCCGGATTCTGCACACGCAGTACTTCCGCGACGGTGAACCTGTCAACGAGGTGACATCTCCGGCTGCCCACGCGGGGGCCGAGGGCCGCTAGCCCTTCTGACGCCACCGTTTGCCCACAGATTGTTCAGATGTCCACCTGTGATGGTGGGCAGATGAATAATTCGTAGGCAAGAACCTCGGATTGCAGCTGCGGAGTGCGAAGACCTCCGACCTCGGGACCGCCTTATTCGAGCCGGAGCAGCCCCGCGGTGGTCTCTCTGAATCCACATCCGGCAGAGTAGAACTCGCGGAGGTGAGGTTCGTAGTCCACGTGTACCCACTTGATCCCTGACCCTCGTAGATCCGCGACGATGCGTGCTACGAGGCCTCTTCCGATGCCGCGCCCACCCAAGATTTACTGTGCGTGTCCAATCGGGCCCGCCAGGGAGTGAGTTCGTACCCTCCGCCGAATGCTCTCTGATGGAGCTGCGACAGCTCGGCGTCGTCGACGGAAAAATTGACCCGGTAGTCGAAAGAGGCGCTCACCGATGGATCCGTTCCTCTGGGGCGTTCTCACTTCGATCGACTGACCGGGTCGGCCCCCGACTGCAGACCAGCATCTCATCTGCACTCCGCTGAAACTCGTAGTCCACCTTCACGATCCGACAGTCGATCCCGCGATCGGCGAGATTCTCGAGTAGTTCGCCGAGATGCGGATACGGTGTTGGCTCGCCGACGGCGACCAGAGGGAAGATGCGCACCTCACCGCGGCTGACGCGGGCCAGTTCGGTGATGGAGTCGATGTGGAACTGGTGATCGAGAACATCGGAGTAGCTGAACAACAGATGGGAACTGAGCACGAGGTCGAAGCTGTCATCGCCGAACGGCAGTGAAGGGAGCCTGCCCGGAACGTACTGCTCTGGGTGATCGTTGATATCCGTTGCGAACCGGCCTGCCGCATCTTCTCGGATCCGTTCGTGGTGATCCGGGTCGGCGAAGTATGTCCATGTGTAATTGTGACGGTGGGTGTGAACGAAGGCGTTGCCTCGCTCCGCCTCGTTGATCGCGATAGCGGCGAGGTCGGCAGGGGTGGTATCGAAATATGCGCTGTCGCACGCTGTGGCTTTGCCGCCGAGTCCGTTCACTTCGCCGGTGAAAGATGCTGCACCGCCCGGGCAATCAAGGATTCGACTGTTCAGGTCATCCTCGGTGAGTGAGAACATTGCTCGGTACTCCGCGAGCGATCGAGAGCTCACGAGTATCTCGCCCAGTCTCGGAGCGGATCGGTTGAGTTCGTTTTCGTCATACAAGGTGGTCGGCCTCCTCGGTAGGCAGCCGCCTGAACGTGAAACCCGTGTGAGATCCCGCGAAGGGAGTTGCCAGGCCGCACGACAGGCGGCCGAATGCACAATTTTCAAGCCGCTGTTAGAGCGGCCACCAGAACTGCGCACGGGTCATCACGCGGTCAGTAAAGCACATCGCTGATCACGTGCAACCCTCGTTTGTCGGTCGAGGACAGTTTCCGAACGTCGAATCGCAAAGGGAGAGCCGGAGTCCGGAAGACCGGACAGGCGGCCGTCAGACGGCTCGCTGCAGAAACCTCACCTGCAATTGGCGGAACGCGGATCCTCGCGCGCAGTAGCACATGAAGTGCTACTTTGGTGCGATGGAGCGAATCGGCATCAGGGAGTTACGGCAACACGCCAGCCGCTACCTGGCGCGGGTGAAGGCCGGCGAAACTGTCGAGGTCACCGATCGTGGCAAGCTCGTGGCGCTGCTCGTGCCACCCGAACCTGGTCGCAACGCTGTCGATCGCCTCGTTGCCGAAGGGCGATTGACGGCCGCAACTCTTCCGGTTCGGTTTCCCGAACGAGTGCGCGCAGAAGTATCCACAGAATCGATGCTCGACGAGATCCGTGACGATCGGTGATCTACCTCGATTCGTCGGCTGTGCTCAAGCTCATCTTCGACGAGGCCGAAAGCGACGTCCTGGAGACCTGGCTGACAGAGCGAGCGGGAGTGCCTTGGGTCAGTAGCGAACTGGCCAAAATCGAAGTTGTGCGCGCAACGCGTCGATACGCACCAGGCTCTGTGCCCACTGCTCGGGCAGTTGTAGCGCAGATGAATCTGGTCCCCATCGATTCGAGTGCAACCGACCTGGCCGCCGATGTCGGTGACCCGATGCTGCGCACCCTCGATGCGATCCATCTGGCCAGCGCACTGTCGGTTCGAGACGGTCTCACGGCGTTCGTCGCCTATGACCTCAGGCTGGCGGCGGCCGCAAAGGCGCACGGCTTGACCGTCGATGCGCCTGGCTGACGCCACAGCCCGGGCCGTTGTCAGCCCGGGGAATCGAAGTTGGCTACGCTCCGAATCAGACGATAGGAGAACGTAGATGGGTCTGCAAGAACTCGAAGCGTTGGTAAACCAGACAGCCACTGCTGGAGAACCTTTCGAGCGTGGAGCCGATGAGGCAGAGCAAGTATATTTGTCCTCGCTCGCGGCACGGCCGAGTACGAAGCTGATCTGTGAGGTCGGCTTCAACGCCGGCTTCTCGAGCTGGGCGTTCCTCGATGCATCGCCCTATACGACGGTCGTGTCCTTCGACCTGGCCGCCTATGCCTACAGCGACGCCGCGAAAGCCCATATCGACGAACACTTTCCGGGCCGACACACCCTGATCCAGGGTGATTCGCACACCACCATCGCGGCCTATGCGAAGGAGCATCCGAACATGCGGTTCGACGTCATTTTCATCGACGGGGACCACTCGGCGGAGGGTGCCCGCGCAGACCTCGACGATCTGCGCGCGCTCGCTACCGCCGAGTCGGTGGTCGTCATGGACGACATCACCCCGTGGCTCTGGTTCGGTGAAGGCCCGACTCAGGCCTGGCAGGACGCCGTCGACGCAGGCCGGATCCTGCACACCCAGTACTTCCGCGACGGTGAACCTGTCGACGAGGTGACACCTCCGGCCGAACGAGCCTGGGCCGAGGGTCGCTACCGGTTCTGACGCCACCGTTTGCCCACAGATTGTTCAGATATCCACCTGTGACGGTGGGCAGATGAACAATTCGTAGGCAAATGTCGGCTACTTCTTCCCCCGCAACTTCTTCTCCAACGGCGTCGGGAAGGACGGGACCACCGGGGTGCCGTCGAGCAAAGTGGTGAACCGTTCGGCCTCGGCTGCAACGACTTTCGACACCGTCGAGCCGACATCCTCCAGGAATTCGGTCACCACTTCTCCGGAACCGGTCACCGCCCAACCTCCGACGATGCGGCCTCCGGACCAGATGGTTGGGCCGATGTTGCCGAAGGTGTCGAACAGCGGAGCCTTGTGCTCACCCAGGTACCAGGCGCGGTGCTTCCATCCCATCGGCGTGGGATCGAGTGCAGGCAGCAGCATAATGCTCGTGCCGGCAGGTTTGTCGAACGTAGTGCCGGACAACATGATTCCATCGCCCTGGGCCAATTCGACCGCCACTGTGTCCAGGCCCGAGACTGCTCCGCGAGTCTGCGTCTTGTTCCAGCCCGTCCACCACTGCAGGTCGTCGAGAGTCGCAGGTCCGAACACCTCGAGCCAGCGTCGAGCCAAGTCGGCCCTGGCCTCGGTCTCGTCCAAGACGGCAATCCCGTCCGGCCACCAGTGATCGATCGGTGCCCACGCATGCCGCCGAGATGTCCACGCGCCCCGCGGTTCGACGCGCACCAATCTGCCCTCGGCGGCCATCATCACCAGTACCTCCGAGGTGACGTACCGCTTGACGTCGTACACCTTGTCGGTAGTCGGCAGCAGCGCAGTCTTGAGACCGGGCACGGCGGCGGAGAGCTCGGCTCCGGTCGCGGTCCCCATCGATCGCAACGCCGATTCTGTTTCGGCTTCGGTTGCAGCGAGCCAGGATTCGACGTCGGAGATCACCGGTTCGGTGGGCAGCGTCGAGACTTGTTTGACCAACCGCGCTCGCATGGCGCGCGCAACCCCGAGACTCGCGGCAGCATGAATCATCGGGACGTCGCCGTGTGCTACGACGAACATGGTGCGCCGCATCGCCATCAGACGGACCAGGCTCCTGCGTTCGTACATCGCATCACGAATATCGGACAGTCCCAGCGATCGAGCACGTGCCAACACCGAGAGGTACACCGTCGCCGGGTCGGTGGCATGCAATGCGAGCAGTGACGACACCACAGCTTCGGTGGTCGACGCGCGGGCGAAGTGCTGCGCGACGAGCCGGTGTCGGCGCTGGGCATCGGTGATCTTCACGCGATCAGTCTGACGGGAAGTGTGGCCCAGGGCCGACGTAACCGGTGAGAAGGGCGTCGGCGATGTCGTTCATCCCGTGCGCGCGGGCGTCGGCGGCGGCACCGACGTGGTCGTACTCGACCAGCTCGAACGAGACCGTCCAACTGTCTCGATCGTGGTCGTCGAGTACCGCGTACCGCGCATGCGGAGACCCGGATTCCATGACGTGCGGGTAGGGCTGATCGTCGTCGTACGCGGGCGCGCCGACGCTCCCCGGATTGACCACGAGTGTGCCGCTGGGGAGAGTCCACTGTCGCTGCAAGTGGGTGTGGCCGCAGGCAATGACAGCTTTGTCGGTGAAACCTGCTGCTCGGTCGAGAATTTCGGCATCGGTTGCCTCGCGAGAGCCGTTGGCGTCCACCGAGTGCAGGAAGTATTGCTGATCATCGGTGGGTGTTCCGTGCACTGCGAGGATTCCGCCATCCAGCTCGAGTGAGAACGGCAGCGAGCCCAGCCACTGTCGATGCCTGTCGTCGAGTCGATCATGGGCATGCCGATCCCAACTACCCATGGAATCGGGATGTTGCTCGAGCAGATAGCGATCGTGATTTCCGGCGATAGTGGGGAAGTCCAACGCCATCAGTCGATCCGCAGTTCGCCGCGGATGTAGGCCGCCGGACAATAGATCGCCGAGATTGACCACAGAGTCGACGCGATGGCGTTCGAGGTCGTCGAGGACGGCGTCGAGCGCCGCAATGTTGCCGTGAATATCGGCGATGAGAGCGATCCGCACATCGACAGCGTGGCAGCGTCGGCACTGCACCGCAACATCGAATTCGAGCAGCTCTGGAGAAGCCTGCACTCTTCTACGCTTCGGCTCGGCAGGCCTCCGCCGAGGCCCCCGGCAAGACGGCCGAAGTCTGCACCTGGCCCCTGGCGTACTGCTGCTCGGCCTGCGAGACTGCGCTGACGGGAATCGGAAGGGAGACGGACACATGTCGCTTGCAGTATGTGCCCTCACGTTCGCTGTTCTGTTCCACATCGTGGCCGCTCGAATTGCAGCTCGTGAGAACTTCGGCCGTACGTTGCCCACTGTGAACGGTTCGTATCCGGTCAGACCTGCCCGACGCGCCCGACGTGCCCAGACCGCGGGATGGTTACTGAGTATTTTCGGTGCGCTACAGCTCGGCAACTATTTCTGGCTGACCGAGCCGTGGCTGGCGATGGGGATCGTGGTGGCGGTTCTCTTGTCGGTCAACGGCCTTCCGAGTCTGCTGGTGACCGTGCTGCACAACGGCAGTCTGCGAACACAATCTTAGGACCGGGACGGTTCCGACGTGTGCATCTGCGATCGTCGTCTCGTATCGAGGGCCGATGTGCTCGATACGCGAAGCATCTCGGCCACATGCTTCTTGTCCTATAGCGTCGAGAGATGGCAGTCGACTTTTCGTGGTCTCAGTTCCTCTGGATAGTCTTCGTTTTCGTCGGCGTGCCGTCGACGTTCTGGGCCCTTGTTCTCTGGGCCGTGTTCTCGAAGCGTCGAGAAAGAACGGGCACCGGCCCGCTCGGCTTGTGGGCCACCGGATCTTTAGCGCTCGCTTCGGGTTTCGCCGCGTGCGCGGGGTGGCTCAGCTGGTCCGCCGACTACCGGGGCGAATTCCGCGGGCCCAGGCTTCCGGCACCGAACGAGTTCCCGTCCTGGCAAGTGGCCGCGTGCGGCGCGACGGTCGTGTTGCTGTGCCTGCTCGCCGCGCACCTGTCGCGATGGGCGAAGACCGGGGGACACGTCGCTGCGTTGGGCACGACGGCAGGGTTCTCGACGGCGTTCTGCATAGAAGCGAGTACCGATATCACCGGGCAGTCGGGTGTGGGTGTCATTCTGTGCATGATGGGCCTCGGCACCGGTTTGACCCTGCTGATGCTCGTGCGGAATTCGGTCGGTGGGCTGAAACGGCCCGCACGGGGGTAGTGACGCCGTCAGATCTCGATCCCCGTCGCCTCGACCACGCTGGCCCACAATGCATCTCGCACGCGTGGTGAATCGCCCCGCCACGACGGGTAGTGGGTCGGACGCGGGGCCCGGTCGTGCCAGAACGTTCCCGTGCTCGTCAACGCCTGGTCGGATGCGACGAGCCAGACGATGGTGTCGGCCCCGTCGTGTGCGTTGCGCAGAATCGGCTTCATCACCGAACCGAACAGGGGCATCGAGCCGGTGACTCCGGGCGTCGCCGCCCAACCGGGGTGCATGCTGTGGACCACCGGATCGTCTTCGAGCGAAAAGCGTTCGGCCAGTTGCTCGGCCACCACCACCTGCATGCGCTTGGTTCGGGCGTAGGCCGTCATGCCGGAGTACTTGCCGTTCTCGTACTCGAAGTCGGAGTTCTGCAACGGCACCGCATACATGCCGCCGCTCGAGACGAACACGACCCGCGATCCGGCGTCGAACAGCTCCCGCAGACCGACCGTCAACGCGACCGGCCCGAGAACATGGGTGGCGAAAGCGGATTCGTGTCCCTGCGCGGACAGCTGCCGCCCGTCCGGCATGACCCCGGCGCAATGCACGAGAGCGTGCACCGCGGTGAGCTCGGACGCCAGAGCCGCGATCAATTCGGCCACGGAGTCGAGATTGCTGATATCGCACTCGCGCACCACGAGAGAGGCGTCGGGCACCTCGGCTCGGATGGCGGCGGCCGCGGACTCCAGCCGATCGGCCGACCTGCCGACCAGGTGCACCCGTGCCCCCAACCTGGCGAGTTCCTTCGCGGTGGCTGCGCCCAACCCGGACGACGCGCCGGTCACCACCATGTCGATGGGGGAAGGGAACGGTGTCGGATCCGCGGCCCAGAATCGCCGACGCACCGTGGCACCGATGCGGGAGTATCCGGGAACGACTGCTCTGTCGAGGATCGTGTCCAGTGTGCGGGTCAGCAATGACATGCCGCTCTGATACCCCGCGGTAACCGGATGTATGCGCGCCCGTACGCAGGGGTCGATGCCAGAATGAGTCCATGGTTCACCCCGCCGTCTCCGACGTCACCCGCGAGATCCTCGCCGAGCTTCCCGCCCACCGACGCGAGACGTTCGAGTTACGTCTCGAGCAGTGGTTTCCCGATCTGCACGACGCGGTCACGGCCGTCTACTCCGATCCCGACGCCGTGGCGGCCACCCTGATGGAGATCGCCGCGCGCGCCTACGCCGCCCGCCCCGAGGATCTGCACCGGCTCGATCAGCGTCGTCTGCTCGAACCGGACTGGTTTCAGCAGCCGGACATGTTCGGCTATGCCTGTTACGTCGATCGGTACGGACAGACGCTGCGTGGGGTAGGCGAGCGGCTCGACCATCTGACCGATCTGGGTGTCACCTACCTGCACCTGATGCCGCTGCTGCAACCGCGGCCCGGCGACAACGACGGCGGATACGCGGTGATGGATTACCGCGCGGTTCGAGAAGACCTCGGCACCAATGAGGACCTGCGGGCGCTCGCGGAGACGCTGCGTGTACGCGGCATCAGTCTCGTGGTCGATCTGGTACTCAATCACGTTGCGCGCGAGCATGAATGGGCCGAGAAGGCACGTGCAGGTGATCCGACGTATCGAGACTACTTCCTGATCTATCCCGATCGCACCACTCCGGACTCGTACGAGCGCACTCTCCCCGAGGTGTTTCCGGACTTCGCGCCCGGCAGCTTCACCTTCGACGACACCCTCGGCGAGTGGGTGTGGACGACGTTCAACGAATGGCAGTGGGATCTGAACTGGGCCAATCCTGCTGTGCTGCAGGAGTTCGCGAGCATCGTGCTGCACCTGGCCAACCTCGGGGTCGAAGTGCTGCGCCTCGATGCGATCGCGTTTCTGTGGAAGCGGCTGGGAACCAACTGCCAGAACCAACCCGAGGTGCATGCGGTCACCCAGGCCCTGCGCGCCACCGCGCGACTCGCTGCTCCGGCCACGCTGTTCAAGGCCGAGGCGATCGTCGGGCCCCGCGATCTGCTGCCGTACCTGGGTCAGGGGCGGCACACCGGACGGGTCTCGGACATTGCGTACCACAACTCGCTGATGGTGCAGGTGTGGTCGATGTTGGCAACGGGCAGTACGGCTTTGGCGCGGCATGCACTGGCGTCGTTGCCCCCGACCCCGCCGAGCGGCACCTGGGTGACCTACGTTCGTTGCCACGACGACATCGGCTGGGCCATCGACGACGGCGACGCGTCGTCCCTCGGACTCTCGGGCGCAGGGCATCGCCACTTTCTGGCCGACTGGTACTCGGGCGAATTCGACGGCTCCTGGGCCGAAGGCCTGGTGTTCCAGTACAACCCGGACACCGGCGACCGTCGGATCAGCGGAACCGCAGCCGCGCTGACCGGTCTGGGCACATCCCGCCTGGATCCCGACGGCGCGTTCGGGCGAATCTTTATGGCGCACGCGATCATTGCCGGCTGGGGCGGAATTCCGGTCGTGTGGAGCGGCGACGAGCTCGGCTCCCCGGGAGATCCGAACTGGGCCGACGAACCAGCTCATGCCGAGGACAACCGGTGGGTGCATCGGCCGCGTGTGACCGACGCCGATCGCGCCGGCCGATTCCAGCAGGGGAGCGACGCCCAACGGGTGTTCGACGGTATCGCTCGGATAGCGAAGGTGCGCGCCGGACTTCCGATGTTGCACGCCGAGGCACCGGTGGACGTGCAGAGCGAGTCGGACGACGGTCTGCTCGTGGTGCGCAGGCGGCATCCCAGCGGCACTCTGGTCGCCCTGTACAACGTCACCGCCGAACATCGGTCGTTCCCGCACGCGCAGCTGATCGAACTCGGGATTCCGGCCCCGGTCGAGGTTCTCTCGCAGCACGATCTGCAGGTCGACGACACCGGTTCGGTGTGGTTGCCGCCGTATGCGGCGTGGTGGATCGTCGACAACCCGCTGCGCTAGAAGAGGCGCTGCCGTGACCGGGCTGTTACCCTCCCCGAGACGGTCGGCTGGATACGAACAAGGGGACAATCTTCATGCTGCATGGTCGGATACGAAGTCTGGTGCTCGCTGTAGTGGCGGTATTGGTCGCCACGATGGCAACGGTGCTGATGGGGACCGGTGTGGCGAAGGCCGACTCCGAGCTCGTCTACGTCTACTCGCCGTCGATGGACAAGAACATTCCGGTGAAGGTGCTCAAGGCTGCCGGCGGCGGCCCCGCACCCACCCTGTATCTGCTCGACGGCCTGCGCGCGCCCGAGAACGACAACGGCTGGCTCATCGAGACCGACGTCGAGAGCTTCTTCGCCGACAAGCACGTCAACGTGGCCATCCCGTTCGGCGGCGGCGGCACCTTCTACTCCGACTGGCAGCGGGATGACCCCAAGCTCGGACGCGTGAAGTGGGAAACCTTCCTCACCCAGGAGCTGCCTCCGTTCATGGCGGATCGCTTCGGTAGCGACAACGTCAACAACGCGGTGGCCGGACTGTCCATGAGCGGAACCTCGGCTCTGAATCTGGCTGCCCATCACCCCGATTTCTACAAGGCCGTCGCGTCGTTCAGCGGCTACCCGACCGCCAGCAGCCCCGGATTCGCGCAGGGCATCGCCGTCGCCGTCGGCGAGATGGGCGGCAACGCTCGCAACATGTGGGGCACCTGGCCGTCTGCGGACTGGATCCGTAACGATCCGTCCCTCAATGTCGGTGCGCTGCGCAACACGGCAGTCTTCGTCTCCTCGGGGAGCGGCTCACCGGCTACGGACCCTGTGTTCAACCCGGCCAGCAGCAGCTTCGACCCCGTCAGGTTCGCGCAGATGGTGCCGCTCGAGACGGCCGCCGGCATGAGCAGTCGCGCATTCGTTCCGTTGCTGCAGGCCGTAGGCGGCCGACCCAACGTCAAGATCACCGGTACCGGTGTGCACTGGTGGAACCACTGGGAGCAGCACCTGCACGATGCGTGGTTCGAGACTATTGCCCCTGCTGTCGGTGGCTGACCGCTAGTCTGACCGCCATGACCCGACCGACCATCACCGTCGACTACACCGTGCTCGACTGCCCGGATCCCGCCGCGCTCGGCCGTTTCTACAGCACGATCCTCGGATGGGAGCAGGTTCGCGACGACGGGGACTGGGTGGTGGTTCACGGTCCGGGCGAACTGCGGCTCGCCTTCCAGAAGGCACCGGACTTCACCCCCATCGACTGGCCGAACGAGGGCATCAAGATCCACCTCGACCTGGTGGTCGACGACATGGAACAGGCCAGGGACTTCGTCGTCGACGCCGGGGCCGAACTCATCGACCACGCGCAACCCTCGTTCTGGGTGTTCCGCGATCCGGCCGGGCACATCTTCTGCCTCTGCAAGAGGGACTGATTTCGCAATGGCCGGCGAACCCGCCCCCGTCCTCGTCGAACGCTCGGCCGTGGTTCGGGCCGACGCCGCAACCGTCCACGCTCTGATCGACGACTTCCATCAGTGGGTGAAGTGGTCGCCCTACGAGGGGGTCGACCCCGACCTGAAGCGCACCTACACCGGTCCCGACGCCGGAGTGGGTGCCTCGTACTCGTGGTCGGGTAACCGCAAGGCCGGTGCGGGGACGATGATCATCACCGAGTCGACTCCCGAACGACGAATCGTGCTCGACCTCGCGTTCACCAAGCCGTTCAAGAATCGGAACGTCACGACGTTTCTGCTCGAGCCTGTCGCCGACGGAACCCGAGTGACCTGGCGAATGTCGGGAAAGCAGAACAAGCTGTTCGCTCTGATCGGAAAAGTGTTCTCGATGGACAAGCTCGTCGGACCGGATTTCGAGAAGGGGCTCAGGCAACTCGCGACTGTGGCCGAGAAGGGCTGAGTCGGTTCTCCCGCCGATTCGCCTGCTCACCGAGCCAACGGGCGAGAACCTGGCAGCCCGTGAGGCCATCTGCGTAATCTTCCCGCGCGTACGCGATGTGCCGGCCACCGCCTGGATTCGACCACTCGAATCGCCGCCAGCGCATCGACTGCGGCAGATAGCCGCCCAGTTCGGCGGCCGCGGTGCGGAGGCGTCGAACATCCTTCGCCCACTGCGAGGGTCGAAGGCGGGTTCGGGTCGCATTCTGGAAGCTGTTGCTGCGCAGTAGGTTCCACAGCTCGCGCAACCAGGTCTTCGGGGTACGAAACGACATCCATCGGGTCAGGTCGGCAACGTCGCGGATGAGGCTGTCGTCGCTGGCATTGCAGATCATGTCCGAGGCGAGGCCGATCCACCGGACCGGAATCGACTCGGGCAGAGCCGGACCTGCACCGGCGACGCCACGTCCGGTGCATCCGTCGATGGCACCTACCGGCTGCTGCGGATCCGATATCAGACCGGCGGCAACGATGCGGCTGCCGTCGATCGTCCCGTCGTGGACGAGGCCGAGGACCTCTCGCACCACCGTCGCTCCCTGGGAGTATCCGATCAGGGCGATCGGTCCGGTGGTGCCCTCGATGGCGCGGCGTAGGCGTCGGACACCGAGATCGGCGCTGTGCCGGAAGCACAGTCCGCCGAGCGCGACCGGACCGTACGACGCCGGATAGCCGACCCATCGGCCGACGAAGCGGTCGTCCAGCTCGCCGACGACGCAGGCCAGCAGGCCGGTCACCCGCGTCCGGTGGTCGGACGGATGTGATTCTCCGGTACCTCCGACGGCGAGTACGGTGACCTTTTCCTTGCTCATGGCTGTCAGTCTGGTGGGGGAACCTGAGCCCGATGCCCGACAAATGCTGAGAACTGTCTGGCAGTTCGGTCCCAGTCAGGCCAGAGCGTTGCGTACGTCGTCGAGGGTGTCGCGAAGCAGTGCCTCGTACAGATCCGGGTCGGGCACGGCCGCGCTGTTGGATGTGATGCCGACGGTGACGGTATCGCCGATGCCGTGGACTCCGTGGGTCAGGCTCATGGCGGGGGACAGGGCCGGGAAGCCTGCGGTGAATCGGACGGAGCCGCCGCCGAGCGTGAGGTCTGCGGTGCCGCGCGAGACGCTGGACACGACGGTGTTCCCGGTGACCGTCGGAGGGACTGCAGTCGGATCGAACTGCGCGACGCCCCATTCGGCGAGAAATGCAGGCACGTGTGCTTCGACTGCGTCTTGTGATGCGCGGGCGGCCTCCGAGAGTGGATGATTCGCGCGGGCACGGCGCGCGGCCAGCTCGGCCGAGACGAGTCGACTGCGAGTGCGGATGTCCGGTTCGGCGGGAAACAGTCCGACGCCGACGTTGCCGAAATTGTTTCGTGCGTCGGCTCGTGCGTCCCTCGCCAGCGTGACCTCGGCGGCGAGATCAGGACCATCGCCGAGAAGTCGTTGCAGTGCAACGGATACCGCCGTCAGTACGAAGGTGGTGATGGTGGTACCGCCGGACTGCAGGTCGGATTTCGGAAGCACGATGGTCCGCACGGACGTCCGGCCGGTGGGCGGCACGTCGAGGGCGGTCAGAGCGCGCGAGTGTGCGGGCGGGGGAATCTCACCCGAGTCGGTGCCTCGTCCGAGGCTCAGCGCGTCGCGTCGGGCACGGACGCCGCCGCGAACCATCTGTGCCAGTCGAAGCGGGACAGTCGCAGCGGCAACGATTGTGGATGCCGCCTCGAACACCGCGGGAGGCTCCGTGCAGGCGGAGGCCGGTGGGAGGGGATGCGTGCCGAACAGGTCGCGGGCAGTGCGAGCGGACAGAGTTCCGTCGGCTGCTGCGTGCGAAAGCTGCAGCACGGCAACGAGGGCCGTGCCGCCGGGTGCGTCGGCGATGTTCGGATACAGGTGCAGGTGCCACACGGACAGTCGGGGGTCGACCTGACGGGTGAACGATGCAGCGATCGCATCGAGGCATTCGGACCAGGTGCTCGTCGTCCGGTGGACGGAGATCGCGTCGGAGCGCGGACCCGCCTCGGTCCAGCGGGGATAGTCGAGTCCGCAGGCGACATCGGTGATGCGTCGCCGCAGAACCTCGATGCGGCCGCTGCGCTCGTACAGTCGTGCCACCACGGTGTCGAGGTCCTCGGATCCACTGTCGAAGCAGTACAGCAGAAATTGGTCGCTCGGAATCTTGGACGCCATCCAGTACGCGCGCGCGTCGGCCGGATGTAGGCGCGTCCATCCGGGGCGGCTGTGGTCGGCTCGAGCGCGGGGCACACGACGAGCCTAGGCGTCCCGATGGGAACCGGGATTTTACGTACTGACCGGTTCTGTTCTGTGAACTGTCACCAGGACGGGCCGAGGACTTCTTCGGTGGCCTGGAGGTCTACCGGCAGCATCGGCGCTAGCCTGATCCAATGCATCGACCAGCACTGTGGCCGCGACGCCGCGGCACCTCATGGCGGGTGTCGTGACGCCCAGAGTTGCCTCGGGCTATCGGGCAGGACTGCGTTCCTCGACCAACGCCGCCGCCTCGGCCGACTTCGTCACCGACATCTCCTACACCGAGTACGGCTCCGCAGCCTGCACCCTCGGGGTCGCGTCGGACAACACCGTCTTCGTCGCGCCCGCGTTCACCGTCGACGGTATCGGCGTACTACGCTCGTCCGACTTCGGAAAGTCATGGCGCGCATCGGTTCCCGAGGGAGTTCAACAGAGTCGGAATCGACCCTATCTGTACTTCGACGACGTCGACGAGCGACTGTTTCTGCATGCCGGACGATTCGACGCGGTGCCGCCCCACCCGCTGCGAACGGGCTTCACCCTCGGAGTCAGTGACGATCGGGGCGAAACCTGGCGCACTCGAAAAGTGGCATCGAAAGCCAGGATGGACGCCAAAGTATTTGCCGGACCGAGCAATTCACGGGCGGGAAGGGTTACGTACCTCTCCGCGCCCACGCCGTTCGCGGTACGGGTGCGGCCCCTGATCAACGTCACCCGCCAGGTCATCTGGCGGTCCTTCGACGGCGGTGTGAAGTGGGAGGTGGCCGGTGGTTTCGACATCGATTCGAAGAACATCCCCGGGTTGCCGAGTCGGGAGTACGTTGCGTTCGGCAAAGGTGTCGTCGGTCCGGACGGCACGGTCTACATCGGTGGCCGTTACGGTCGACGGTTCGCGGTGGCGGTCAGTCGCGACGAAGGCCTGACGTGGGACGTTCGGATGGTCCCGGGGTCGGCGCTGGCGAAGTATCACAATGCACTGCATTTCCTGCTGCTCGGTTCGCGTTACCTGCTGCCGGAGTCGATGGCCGTCGACGACGACGGAAACGTGTACGCGGTGTGGCCGGACCGCGACGGGTTGCTGCATGCCGCCTGGTCCTCGGACGGTGCGGTGAGTTGGTCGAGGCCGGTGGTGGTGTCGGCGCCAGGAGTGCGCGATGCCCGCTTCGGCGCGATCACCGCGACCGGATCCGGGCGGGTGGGTATCGCCTACTACGGACGCGAGAAGGGTCGTGCGTTCCACGGCTTCATCGCGCAGTGCCGCGACTTCCGTACCGGCGGCCCGGTGTTCGTCGGTGGTAAGTACAACGAACCCGATGCACCGCTGTTTCCCTATGGGTTCTGCAGTGGCGTACCGGGTTTCGGGCTGGGGCGCTCACTCAACGAGATAGTTCGCGTGCATTTCGCCCCCAACGGTGACCTCGTGACCGGGGCTGCGATGCAGATGCGGGGAAGGAACAGGCAACGGCCATGGGCGGCGCGCTCGGAACACACCGAGATGCAGGCGGTCCTGGGAAGGCTGGGCCGAATCGTCAGGGTGTAGCAGCCGAAAGGCCCTGCAGCGTTGCGCTGCAGGGCCTTTCGTGGTCTTGCCTAATCTCTAGGCGACGTTGATCATGCCGACGGTGGGGAAGAAGAAGCAGCTCTTGTCCGAACCGTCGAGGGCCTTGTGGTTCACGGTTCCGAATACCGCGGCGAGCACGGTTCCCGATCCGGTTTCGACGGGTACGGCGCGGGCACCGGCGGCAGGCAGCGAGTCGATCGCTCCGATGACGAACGGCCGAACGATCTCCTTCGCGGCATCGGGCACGCCGGAATTGGTGAGGATCGAATCTGCGAGAGTGGTTGCCAAGCCGCCGAAGTCGGCGAATCCACCCTGCAGGGTGTTGACGTTGAACCAGGCGACCTGCATGCCGGTCTTGTCTGCAGAATCGTTCACGATTCCGGCCGGGACGAACGCGAACATCGTCTCGCCCTTGTCGACGGCATTGAGCTCGGGGATCTCGATGGACGGCAGGAACGGCAAGGTGGGGATGGCCGGCGCGGTCAGCTGAGGCCACGGTCCGGCCGCTCCGCCCGCCACGCCCGGAACGATGCCGAGGGGCGAGCCCGCCGTTGCGGCGCAGTTGATCGCTGCCGTGGGGTAGAAGAACGGCGTGATGCCGAAGTCGGTGAGGGCCTTGTTGGCCGCGTTCAATGCGGCGAACGGATCGACGCTCGCGTCCTCGGCGACCGGGGTGCGTGAGTCGGCGATCGCGGTTGCGGCGTCCAGTGAGGCACCACCCTGTCCCTGCAGTGCGGCGATCGCCTGCGCCAGCGGATCGGCCGGCGCCGGATCCGCTGCAGCAGTGGCGGGAACAGCGAGCAATGCCGCGCAGGAGAGCGCGAGCGCGCCCGCCAAACGGCTGAGGCGACGAGACATGTGTGACTCCTGTGACTGATGTGGCTTATGTTGCGTGTGCGCTGATATCACCACACATCATCTGGGCGTCACAAGTTCCGACCCATACCGTTGTCCAATCGAGACGCGCTCACCCGCCGGACCAACCGATACCGGTGGGTGAGCGTCGACGCTTCTAACCCACGTCGATGCCGAAGTCGCGCACGATTCCCTCCAGGCCCGAGGCGTAGCCCTGGCCGATGGCGCGGAACTTCCATTCGGCCCCACGGCGGTACAGTTCGCCGAACACCATGGCGGTTTCGGTGGAGGCGTCTTCGCTGAGGTCGAAGCGGGCGAGTTCGCGACCGTCGGACTTGTCCACCACGCGGATGAAGGCGTTGACGACCTGACCGAAGTTCTGGCCCAGAGCATCGGCGTTGTGAATGGACACCGGGAAGACGATGGAGTTGACTTCCGGGGTCAGGGCTGCCAGGTCGACATCGATGCTCTCGTCGTCGCCTTCGCCTTCGCCGGTCCGGTTGTCGCCGGTGTGCTCGATGGCACCGTCGGGGGAGCGCAGGTTGTTGTAGAAGACGAAGTAGCTGTCGCTCAGTGCCTTCTTCGTGGTGCGAAGTCCGATGGCGCTGGCGTCGAGATCGAAGTCACCACCGGTGGTGGCGCGGACATCCCAACCGAGTCCCACGCTGACCGCGGTCAGGTTCGGTGCTTCTTTGGTCAGCGAGACATTTCCACCCTTGGCGAGCGATACGCCCATGTCCATCCACTCCTCAGCGCGTTCGTGCGTGCATCGTCCTCCCCACCATATTCATGTTCGTGACGTCGATGCTCGAGGTGCTCGTGTGAAGCTGGAGGGAAACGTGGTGGGTGTGAGCAGTGGGGCTGGCGATGCCGATGGGATTGTGGTGGGATACGACAAACGATGGAAGATAGCAGTGGTTGTGCGATTTCTCGGGTAGGCGCGCCGCAGCGATCGAACGACGATGGAGATTTCTGTGCAGGTTTCGCGACGTGAGTTGTTCAAGTACGCCGCCGCGGGGTCCGCGGCCGCCGTCGGATTGGTTGCGCTGGGTACAGCCACCGCGCACGCTGACGCCGGACTCGGCACACTCGTCGACTATTCGGGTGGGGTGCCGTCGGCGTCGGCCATCAAGGGGGCCGGCCACCTCGGGGCCGTCCGATATGTCTCCGATCGGCGGCCGGATGCGAACTGGATGATCGGCAAGCCGATGCGCAAGTCCGAGGCCGACTCGCTGACATCCGCAGGCCTGGAAGTGGTCTCGAACTATCAATTCGGCAAGGGGGCCACTTCCGACTGGCGTGGCGGGTACGCAGCGGGCGTGAAGCACGCAGAGCGAGGCCTCGAGCTCCACCTCGCCGCCGGTGGTCCGGCGGACCGCCCGATCTACGCGTCGATCGACGACAACCCCACCGCCGTGGAGTTCGCAACTCTGATCGCGCCGTACATCCTGGGCTGGCAGTCGGTGATCGGAGCCGAGAACACGGGGATCTACGCCAATTCACCGACCATCGAATTGGCCTCGGTTGCCGGACTCGGCCAATGGTATTGGCAGCACAATTGGGGAACACCCAAGGGCTTCGTTCACCCCGACGCGCACATTCATCAGATCCGAATCGACAAGGATTTCGTAGGCGGAGTCAAAGTCGACATCAACAATATTCTGAAAGCCGATTACGGGCAGTGGTCGAAATCTGCCGCGGACATTGTCTGAAATACCATCGATGTAATTCATTCCGACCATCATCGAATGTAGCGCGACATTCGATGCGAGCCCCGCGCGCCATTCTTTCCGAATTCTCCTGAACAAACAGTTCGCCCCCGGCTTCCGATGAAGCCGGGGGCGAACTGGTTCGTTGGTGCAGGTGCGAGCTACGGAACGTAGACCGTACCGATGGTGGGCAAGAAGGTGCAGCTGCGCGGTGCTGCCGCCGGATCTTCCTTCGACTGTGTGGTGATCGAACCGGAGACGACCGAGAGGACGCGTCCGGGGCCGGTGTCGGCGATCGCGGACAGCGTCGCCGGACCGTCGGTGTTGATCATGGCCGCGCCGGTCAGATCCTGCGTACCCGAGCGACGGTTGTCGACGTTGAGCCAGGTCACCGTCAGGGGAGCTGCCTGCTCCGCGGCAATCGGTGCGGTGCCGAGGGCGGTGAAGACGAAGCCGGCCTGGCCTGCGCCCGGTCCGGGAGGCGGCAGGGTGGCGGGGCCGGGTACGGCCAGGGCGGTTCCGACGGAATCGGCGGTGTCGGAGATGCACCCCATGCCGAGCGTCGGGTACAGGAACTGGGCGATGACGGGTCCGTCGGCCGGCAGTTCCGGTCCGCCGCCGCCGGAGCCGTCCAGGAACGTGATGACCCGTTCGAGCAGGGCCTTGACCTGGTCCGGCAGCTGCGCCGTCTCGAGCAGCGCACGGGCCTGACCGAGCAGGTCGGCGGCCGGAGCGGCTCCCACGTCGGCAGGTCCGGCTGCGGCACCGAGAATGGCCGGTGCGAACGAGGCGAGTGCTTCCACTTCGGCCAGGTTGGGCATGGGCTCACCGGGGGCGGGAAGGAACTGAGCGATCAGAGCAGCGGGATCGGCCGGCGCTGCGGGCAGATCTGCCGGTGCCATCGGCACCAATGGCTGTGCGGATGCGCTGGTCGGCACGACTAGTGCGGCGGCTGCGGCTACGGCAAAGGCTGTAACTACGCGACGCGTTCCGCGGGTACGAAGCACGGTGATATTCCCCATTCTGATCATGACGCGGGCCCACGGCGACAGCCGGTGCTCGAGGGGTCACTCTATGTAGCGCAATCCCCGATGTACAGCTGTTGTCGAACGAGCCCTCCCCCGTCGCATCTATGCCAGGGCAGTCTATTGGTCACACGCTGCGAATTCTCCGCAGAGGCACACGATAACCTGTTACTGAAGTTGTCAGTGTGAAAGGTGATGCAAATGTTACTCGGGTGCATCCGCGGTTGGGACGCGTGAACCGAGCCCTATAGGCTCGACGACCGATACACCGCATCGATACCGAACGGAACCGCACGCACAGTGAACCGACTTGTTCGGCTGGCCCCCGTTCTGCTCGCGGTCTCGGTGATCAGCCGATTCGTCTGGGCCTTCGCGACGCCCAACGGAATGAACCTCGTGGACCTACACGTCTACGTCGACGGCTCCGCGGCACTGCTCGGCGGCAATCTGTACGACTACACGTATTCGGTACAGACCCCGGACTTCCCACTCCCGTTCACGTACCCGCCGTTCGCCGCGCTCGTGTTCTTCCCGCTGCACTATCTGCCGTTCACCTTGGTCGGCGTCCTGTGGCAGGCCGCGACCATGCTCGCGCTGTTCGCCGTGGTGAGGCTGACGCTGTCGATGGTGCTCGGCGACGAGCGCGCCGCCGAGCCGCGCTGGGTGCGCATCGCAATGCTGTGGACCGCGCTGGGGCTGTGGTCCGAACCCGTGCGGACGACACTGGACTACGGCCAGGTCAACGTGTTCCTGGTGCTGGTGGCGATTCTCGCGGTACGCAGCAGCAGGTGGTGGGTGGCTGGAGGGCTGGTCGGCTTCGCTGCCGGAATCAAGCTGACCCCGGCCATCACCGGTCTCTACTTCCTGGCGACTCGGCGGTGGAAGGCCGCGGCGTTCTCGGCAGTGGCCTTCGCCCTCACCGTCGCGGTCAGCTACGCGGCGCTCGGACATCAGGCGGCCACGTACTTCACCACACTGCTCGGCGATGCCGAACGCATCGGCCCCGTCGGCTCGGTCTGGAATCAGTCTCTGCGAGGAGCGCTCAGCCGGATCGCGGGAGAGGACGTCGGGCAGGGCCCGGTGTGGATCGTCGCCGCCGTCGTCGCGACAGGGCTTGCGCTCGCGGCATGGCGTGCGATCGGACGCGAAGATCATCTGGGCACGCTGGTGATCGTGCAGCTCTTCGGCCTGCTGATCTCGCCGATCTCCTGGTCGCACCACTGGATCTGGGTGATCCCGATGGTGATCTGGCTGATGCACGGGCCGCTGCGCGACGTCGCCGGGGCAAAGATTGTCGCGGGCTACTGGTTGGTGACGGTGACCGTGGGGGTGCCGTGGCTGCTCAGTTTCTTCCAGGAATCGATCTGGACCATCCCCCGTCCGGGACTCGAGGCGTGGGCCGGTGCGGTCGACGTGATCGGCTCTGCTCTGTTCCTCGGCTGGGTCGTGTATGCGGGGCGGGCCAGGAGTGGGGCCCGCGGAACGACCGTGTGAGTCAGCGTGAAGCGATCAGCGCGTCGATCCGACGCGCCAGATCCACATCCTTCTGCGTGAGTCCGCCGGCACTGTGGGTCGAGAGGGCGAACGTCAACGTCCGCCATCTGATGTCGATGTCGGGGTGATGGTCCGCCTCTTCCGCGGCGTCGGCCACCCGGTTCACCGCCTCGATCGCTGCGGGAAACGACGCCAGTTCGACGGTGCGAGTCAGGGATTTGCCGACCACGGTCCATGCGGTGAGCCGGGCGTCCTCGATGTCGCGGTCGGTCAGCAGTTCGGTCATAGAAAGATGGTGGCATGTCCGGTACCCCCACCGCTGTGGTTGTCGCAGCCGCGTTGACGCACGACGGCAGGCTGCTGCTCGCGCAACGGACCCGTCCGCCCGAGCTGGCGGGTCTCTGGGAACTGCCCGGCGGCAAGGTCGAGCCGGGAGAGTCCGAGGACGCCGCGCTGGCGCGCGAGCTGCGCGAGGAATTGGGAGTCGAGTGCTCGATCGGAGCGGCGCTCACCGGAGACGTCGATCTTGCGGGCGGCCTGGTGCTGCGCGCTTACCGAGCCGCGCTGATGTCGGGAATGCCTGCAGCGCTGGAACATTCGGCCCTGAGGTGGGTGGACGCCGCGACGCTGCCGACGATGGATCTGGTCGACGCGGATCGGCTCTGGTTGCCCGAACTTCAGCAGATTCTGCTCACTTCGCCCGGGCGGTCTTGAGGCCCTTCTTCAGGTCCTTCTTGGTTGCGCCTGCCGATTCGAGTTTCTTCATTCGCATGATGACCACGGGGCATTTGATGCACCGAACCTTCTTGCGACAGCATTTTTTCTTGGGCTTCATCCCCGAGACATCTACGGCCTTTATCTTGCCCATGAGCACCAAGACTAATGGGTGGCGCAGGTCACAGACCTGAGGGTGGCGCGGCGCACCGTCGGACTACGGGTAAACTCGATCAGTCGCGAGAACCTCGCGGTGCAGCGCGCTTCTCTAGCGACATAAGCCCGCTAGCGAACAAGAGCCCGCATTCGACTCCAGGAGAATTTTTCGCGTGAGCGCCCCAAGCAGTGCAGACAACATCGACAGCACCACCACTTTTCGCAACGTAGCCATCGTTGCACACGTCGACCATGGCAAGACCACCCTGGTCGACGCCATGCTCCGGCAGTCAGGCGCGTTCGAGGAACGTGCCGAAGCGATCGACCGCGTCATGGACTCGGGTGACCTCGAAAAAGAAAAAGGCATCACGATCCTGGCCAAGAACACGGCCGTTCACAAGCGCAATGCCGACGGCACCATCACCGTCATCAACGTGATCGACACCCCCGGCCACGCCGACTTCGGCGGAGAGGTCGAGCGCGGCCTGTCCATGGTCGACGGCGTCGTCCTTCTCGTCGACGCTTCCGAGGGCCCGCTTCCGCAGACCCGCTTCGTGCTGCGCAAGGCGCTCGCCGCCTCCCTGCCGGTGATCCTGGTCGTGAACAAGACCGACCGTCCCGACGCGCGTATCGAAGAGGTCGTCTCGGAGAGCCACGATTTGCTCCTCGACCTGGCGTCCGACCTCGACGACGAAGCGTCCGAGGCAGCCGAGCTCGCCCTCGACCTTCCTGTTCTCTACGCCTCCGGCCGTGAGGGCAAGGCGTCGCGCGTTCAGCCCGAGAACGGCAACGCGCCCGACGCCGAGAACCTCGACGAGCTGTTCGAGGTGCTGCTCAACTACGTCCCCGCGCCCAAGGGCAACGTCGACGCACCGCTGCAGGCGCACGTCACCAACCTCGACGCGTCGGCCTTCCTCGGCCGCCTCGCCCTGGTGCGTATCCACAACGGCCAGCTCTCCAAGGGCCAGACCGTGAGCTGGATGCGAGAGGTCGACGGCGAGCCCGTCGTCCAGAAGGCCAAGATCACCGAGCTGCTCAACACCATCGGCGTCGAGCGCGTCCCCGGTGAGCGCGGCGTCGCAGGCGACATCGTCGCCGTCGCGGGCTTCCCCGACATCATGATCGGTGACACCCTCGCCGATCTGGAGAACCCGGTCGCACTGCCCCGTATCACGGTCGACCAGCCGGCCATCTCGGTCACCATCGGCACCAACACGAGCCCGCTCGTCGGACGCGTCAGCGGCCACAAGCTCACCTCGCGCATGGTCAAGAGCCGCCTGGACCAGGAGCTCATCGGTAACGTCTCGCTCAAGGTCCTCGACATCGGTCGCCCCGATGCCTGGGAGGTCCAGGGTCGTGGCGAGCTGGCGCTGGCCATCCTCGTCGAGCAGATGCGTCGCGAAGGCTTCGAGCTCACCGTCGGCAAGCCGCAGGTGGTCACCCAGCAGGTCGACGGCAAGCTGCACGAGCCCTTCGAAGAGCTCATGGTCGACACACCGGAGGAGTACCTCGGTGCGGTCACTCAGCTGCTCGCCGCTCGCAAGGGCAAGATGGTGCAGATGACGAACCACGGCGCAGGCTGGGTTCGCATGGAATTCATCGTTCCTTCGCGTGGCCTGATCGGCTTCCGCACCGAGTTCCTCACGGACACGCGTGGCACCGGTATCGCCAACGCCGTCTTCCACGGTTACGCACCGTGGGCCGGTGAGATCCGCGCGCGCCACACCGGTTCGCTTGTTTCGGACCGTCACGGCACCGTCACCCCGTTCGCGATGATCCAGCTGGCCGATCGCGGCACGTTCTTCGTCGAGCCGGGCGCAGACACCTACGAGGGCATGGTCGTGGGCATCAACCCGCGTCAGGAAGACCTCGACATCAACGTCACCCGCGAGAAGAAGCTGACCAACATGCGTCAGTCCTCCGCAGACGTCATGGAGACCCTGGCCAAGCCCAAGAAGCTCGACCTGGAAATGGCCATGGAGTTCTGTGCAGGCGACGAGTGCGTCGAGGTGACCCCCGAGGTCGTCCGCGTCCGCAAGGTGCACCTCGATTCCAACGAGCGCGCCCGCGAGCGTTCGCGCAGCAAGACTCGCGACAAGGCTGCTCTGTAAGACTCACTTCGTGCGGCAGAAGCGACGTGTCACCCTCGTGGGGCGCGTCGCTTCTGTCGCAGAAGGTAGCCGACTACGAAGGAGATCCTCGTTGCGCAAGGTGCTGATGCCGACGGTTCTGGTTTCTGCCATCGCTCTGGTACTCACCGCGTGCACTGCGGATCCGCCGCCCCCGATCGAGAGTGTCGAGACTCCGGTCAGCACGACGATGGTTCCCGCCGAGACCGGTGATCCGGTCGTCGTCGCCATCGACGACGTCGGTATCGGCTTCAATCCACATCTTCTGGCGGATCAGTCGCCCGCGACGGCCGCGGTGAGTTCACTGGTTCTGCCCAGCCCGTTCCGCCCGGTCCGGAACCCCGACACCGGGGTGACCACGTGGGAGCCGGACCTGTCGTTGCTGCTCTCGGCCGAGGTGACGTCGCAATCGCCGTTCACCATCCGCTACCAGCTGCGCAACGAGGCGCAGTGGTCCGACAGCGCTCCGATCGCCGCCGAGGACTTCCGCTACCTGTGGCAGCAGATGATCACCCAGCCCGGTGTCGTCGATCCGGCGGGGTACGGGCTCATCAGCGACGTCGCGTCCTCGGGCGGTGGCAAGACGGTCGACGTGACGCTCTCGTCGCCGTATCCGGCCTGGCAGCGACTGTTCGCCGATTTGGTGCCCTCGCACCTGCTCAAGGACTCACCCGGCGGTTTCCAGGGAGGCCTGACGGACAACGTGCCGGTCTCGGGCTCCCGGTTCAACATCAAGACCGTCGACCGGGGTCGGGACGAGATTCTGCTCGAACGCAACGACCGATTCTGGGACCGACCCGCATCACCCGACCAGATCCTCATCCGCCGCGGGGGCACCTCCGCTCAGCTGGCCGATTCGCTGCGGTCCAGTGACGCGCAGATCGCCCAGGTTCGCGGGGGGTCGGCTCTGCGGGCCCAGCTCTCCGCAATTCCCGGCGTGCGAACCGACACCATCAGACAATCACGCGTGTTGTCGATGACGATCAACGGGCGAGCTGCGAACATGTCCGATTCTGCTGTGCGGCAAGGGATATTCGGGCTGCTCGATCCGAACTTGCTGGCCACGGTCGGAGCAGGCGGCGGCGCGACGGATCGCCGGGCGGCAGCGCAGCTGTCCTCGCCGTCCGACCCCGGTTACTCCGCAACCGCGCCCGCCCCCATCGGCAGAAGTGCTGCCCTCGACCTGCTCGACCGGGCCGGGTTCGTGCCGACACCCGATGCCGTGGTGACATCCACACCGAACCCGAGCGCACCGACCACCGCCGCTCCGACGACAAGCCCCGACCCGACGGCCACGAGCGCTCCGGCACCGAGTGTCACCCGCCTTGCGGACGCGACCGGCACCGCGTTGCGGTTCGTGATCGGTGCCGTCGAGAACGACGACATCGCGCTCGCGGTCGCCGGAACCGCCGCCGACGAACTCGTCGGCGCGGGAATCGATGCCACCGTTACCCCACTGCCCGCCGACGAGTTGTATTCGACGGCGTTGACCGACGGGACCGTCGACGCGGTCGTCGGATGGACCAGCGCCGGGGTCGATCCCGCCACGGCCCTCGCCTCACGGTTCGGCTGCGTCGACGAACCGGCCGACGGCAGTGGCGAGGGCGTCGAGGTGCCGCGCAACCTGTCCGGCCTGTGCGTTCCGGAACTGCAACCGACGATCGACAGGGCCTTGGTGAGCGGCCTCGAGCCTTCGGTGGCCACCAACGACGTCGAGCCGGCGCTGTGGTCTCTGGCGTCGACGCTGCCGATCATGCAGGACTCGTCTGTGGTTGCGGCCGTTCCCGGCATCACCGGCCTCTCACTGACCGGCCCGGTGGAGGTCGGGATCTTCGCCGACGCGTCGCAGTGGATGCGGACGCCCCGATGACCGACAAGTCGACGATGACGGAGCCTTCCATGACGGAGCCGCAGCGGTTGCTCCTGGTGCACGCACACCCGGACGACGAAACCATCACCACCGGCGGCACCATCGCTCATTACGTTCGAGCCGGAGCGGACGTCACGGTGCTCACCTGCTCGCTCGGTGAGGAGGGGGAGGTGATCGGCGAGACGTGGGCCGATCTGGTCGTCGACCGCGCGGATCAGCTCGGCGGCTATCGAATTCTGGAATTGCATCGCGCTCTCGCGGCGCTGGGGTGCAACCCGCCGCGGTTCCTCGGGGGAGCCGGTCGCTGGCGCGATTCGGGGATGGCCGGGACGTCGGCTGCCCGCAAGCCGCGCGCGTTCGTCAACGCCGATCGCGCCGAGGCCCTCGGAGCGCTCGTCGCGGTGATGCGTGAGCTTCGGCCGCAGGTGGTTGTCGGGTACGACCCCGAGGGCGGATACGGCCACCCCGATCACCAGCAGGTGCACTCGTTGGTGACCGAGGCCGTCGAGGTCTGCGGGACGGATTCCTACCCCGGGGTCGGTGCGCCCTGGGAGGTGTCGAAGTTCTACTGGACAGTCACCGGACACGATCAATTGCAGGCTGGGCTCGCGGCCATCGAGGCGATTCCCTCGCACTGGCGAATGCCGGAGGCCGGCGAGCTGCCGAGCGTTCCCGAGAACACCATCACCACCAGCATCGACATCCGCGGCGTGCTCGATGCCAAGCGGGATGCGCTCCGGGCCCACGCGACTCAGGTGACCGTCGCGCCGTCGGGCAGCGAGTACGCACTGTCCAACGACATCGCCCAGCCGATCCTGCTCGACGAGCAGTACGTACTCGTCCGCGGCGAACTCGATCCCGATGAGACGGGTAGAGAGAACGATCTGTTTGCCGGCGTACTAAGCTGTGGTCCGCATCACTGAAATACACACCAGTACTGATCTCACTACAGCAGGGGCGGAACACACATGTACAACTGGGTAGTGCAGGACGCCATCGTCGCGTTCGTCGATTCTCTCAAGCCGCAGTTCGGCGCACAGGCAGATCTGTACCAGTACGTACTGGGACAGATCGCCATGGGTGCGAGCAACCTGCTGACCTCCCTGGGGTACCCGCCGGTTTCCTGAGTGCCGATGCCCGGTTTTTTGAATGCGATGCACTGAAACAACCCGGGTCAAGGCAGTATTGGGCGCATGATCTCGAAGGCCGCATCCAATACTGTCGCCCTGGTGTCCTGGGCGACCGTCGCAGTACTGGTGTTCGACGGCTTCCTGTCCGGGATTCTCTCGGTCTTCTTCCTTCCGACCTACCTCGGGTCGGTGCAGTTCCCCATCAGCGCACTGCTCGGCGGGATCGCGAACGTCGCGCTGATTCTGGCCGCACGCAAGGTCGCAGATCGGCCGATCTGGGTGGCGTCGCCCCTGATCGGATGGTTCGCTGCCGTGGTGCTGTGCATGCTCGGCGGTCCGGGAAGCGACGTTCTCCTACTCGCCGATTGGCGCACCATGCTTCTCATCGTCGCCGGTGCGGGCCCCGCCGGAGTGCTGCTCTTCATGTTCCGGATGAAGGCGATCACAGCAAGCGTGCATGCCGACCCGCATCCCGCAGCACGTCCTCGATCATCGTCGGAGTCAACAGTCCGGTGAAGGTGTTTCGCTGGCTCACGTGATAGCTGGCGAACACGGTGATCGAGCCCAGGTCGCGCCTGACTCCGTGGCCGAATTTCGGTGCAGGCCTTGGTATCTCCCATCCGTTGGCGGCCAGTGTCGGCAGCAGGGACTGCCAGCCGAAGGCACCGAGAACGAGCACCGACCGCAGGGTCGGACGCAGCAACCGTAATTCGTCGTCCAGCCAGGGTGTGCATCTGTCGCGTTCGGCGGGAGTCGGCTTGTTCTGCGGAGGAGCGCAGTGCACCGGCGCGGTGATGCGAACTCCGTTGAGCGTCAACCCGTCTCCGATGTGCGTGGCGGTGGGTTGGCTGGCCAGACCGACCGCATGCATCGCGCGATAGAGAACGTCCCCGCTCCGGTCTCCGGTGAACATTCGACCGGTGCGGTTGGCACCGTGCGCTGCCGGGGCGAGCCCGACGATCAACATCGATGCGTCGGCCGGTCCGAAGCCAGGAACCGCTTTGCCCCAGTATGTTTCGTTTTCGAAGGCAGCCCGCTTCTCGGCGGCGACCTGTTCACGCCACTGCACCAGGCGCGGGCAGGCGCGGCATTCGGCCACCGCGAGATCCAGTTCGTCGATACTCTGCGGCCGCGTCATGTCAGGTCCGGTGCAGCCAGATGTCCCCGGCTCCCGGGGTGACGGCGTCGATCATCGCCCACGCGTTCTCGATGGGGATGTCGATCACCTCGTAATGTCCGACGCCTGCGGGAGTCGCGGCGACGATGGTGGCCACCCCGGCGCGACGCTGGAAGAAGGTCTGCCGCACGGTCCAACCGATGATGCCCGCGGCTTCGAGGCTGTGTCGAGTCCTGTCGAGCGAACCGTGCTGGGTGATGAGCCAACCGGGCAGCACTGCATGGCCGAGACCGCGGAAGCGATCGTGTGCGAGCCCGAATGCGGCAACGAACAACACCCCGACAGCGATCCACGCCAGTAGCGGGATCGGTGCGCCGACATACTGTGCGATGCCCAGCGCTGCACCGAGAACCGCAACGGGCAGAACAGCACGCGTGTAGCGGCGTCGACGCGCTGCGGGTCCGTGCTGCAGCAGAGGCCGGTCCGAACTTGCGTGCAGACCGGCCTCGCCGAGCACGGTGGTCATCATGCGCAACGCCTCGGCGCGTGGGGCCTGGGGGAGCAGCAGAGACGATTCCTTCTTTTCGGCGCTGACGCCGGTCATGATGGCGTCCAGCCTGGCTCCGCCGGCCGCACGAAGCAGCAGCGGTTCGGACAGCGAGGTGCCGCGCAGTCGCTTGCGGTCGAGTGTCGACTGGCGAGTGCGCAACAGGCCATGGCTGACGTGCATGGTGCGCCCCTGGTCCGTCACCGTCAGGTTGGCGTAGGCCAGCAGGTAGCGGACGCACGCGAAGATGCTCGATACGACGAGCAGCGCCATCAGCGCCACGACGACGAACACCGCGATTCCCAATCGCTCGGCGGAGTCGATGCTGTTGGAGACCACCGACGATTCGGCCAGCCACTGCCCGAGTCCGTACTGGAACAACACGCCGACGGCCGCAGCGATGGTGACGATGCCGGTGATGGAGAACGGCGCGAACCGCACCCACGAGAACTGCCAGTGTGCAATCTCGACGCCGGGATCGGCTGCTGCGGTGGGTGTTCCGTCGGTCGCGGGGATCTGCCCCGATACTCGCTGCAGCAGATCCCCGCGAAGTGCCGGTACCAGCGAGGTGTCGAGGGCGTTGAGCTCGAAGGCCTCACCCTTGCCTGCCTGTTGCCCGGTGCCGATGCGCAGGATGGACAGGCCGAGTACGCGGTGCAGAACGTTCGCTTCCACGTCGACCGAGCGAATTCTGTTCCGCGGAATGGAGAGCACCTTCTTCTGGAGCACACCGCTGCGCAGTTGCACGTGCACCGGACCGATCCGGTAGCTGGTGGTGAACCACCGCAGAATCGCGAACACCACGACGACCGCGAGAAGGCCGAGGCTCCAGAAGTGGTTGCCGCTCTGACTGCCGACGAAGAACGAGATCAACAGCACCGGCAGTAGCTTGATGCCCTCGTTCACCGGATGTACCAACAGCATTCGCTTGTCCAGGCGCAGCCACGGCTGCTCCTCCTCGACGGCGAGCAGTTCCGCCTGATCGGTCATGTCGCGTCTCCGACGGTACGGCCGGCGATGTCGGTGAGTCGAGCAACCGTCTTGTCGGCCACATCCTGATCCAGTGCCGTGATTCTGACCGCGCCCGCGGACGACGCCGTCGTGACGGTGACGGTGGCCAAGCCCAACAGACGATCGAGCGGCCCACGTTCGGTGTCGACGGTCTGTACCCGTGAGATCGGTGCGATGCGTCGCTCCTGGCTCAGCCAGCCGGTGCGGGTGTAGACCGCGGTGTCGCTGATCTCCCAGCGGTGCACGCGGTACCGCCACTGCGGCACGACCGCGACGTGCAGGGCCGCGAATACGATCGAGGCGACGAGGACGGCGACATGCGGCCAGGTGGTCCAGCTCGAGTCGACGACCGCCCAGACGATCTGGGCGATGAAGATCGGTACCCACAGCAGACCGGCGCTCAAAGCCCAGAGCAGACGTGCACGCGGAGATGGTTGCCACTGTGGATCGGTCATCGTTGTCACGGCTACAAACTTAGGGGTGTCGTTCGGCAACCACCACCCCCGGAGCCTGCGGAACGACCCGAGTAGGGAGGCGTGGGTGGCACGTGCGTACCAGGAAGCGCATGATCGACTGGTGACTTCGCTGCCTGACACCGCTCCAGCCGCTTCTGCCATGCGCCGCGTTCTGCGTCGCGCCCGGGACGGAGTCTCGTTGAATGTCGACGAGGCGACAGTTCTGCTTCATGCGCGTGGGGACGATCTGGTGGATTTGATGGCGTCGGCCGCGCGGGTTCGTGATGCGGGTCTCGAGTCGGCCGGGCGTCCGAAGACGGTCTCGTATTCGCGAAAGGTGTTCGTACCCATCACGCGGTTGTGCCGCGACAAGTGCCACTACTGCACGTTCGTCACTGTCCCGGGCAAGCTCAACGCCGCCGGCCACGGGTTGTTCATGGATCCCGACGAGATCCTCGACGTCGCTCGCAAGGGTGCCGCGCTGGGCTGCAAGGAGGCGCTGTTCACCCTCGGTGACCGGCCGGAGGAGCGGTGGCCGGAGGCCAAGGAGTGGCTCGACTCCCGCGGCTACGATTCGACGCTGGATTATGTGCGCGCCATGTCGATCAGGGTGCTCGAGGAGACCGGCTTGCTCCCGCACCTCAATCCAGGAGTGATGTCGTGGCAGGAACTGTCGCGGCTCAAGCCGGTGGCCCCGTCGATGGGGATGATGCTCGAGACCACCTCGCGTCGGTTGTTCGAGGAGAAGGGGCAGGCGCATTACGGCAGCCCCGACAAGGATCCCGAGGTTCGGCTGCGGACCTTGACCGACGCGGGTCGCCTGAACATCCCGTTCACGACCGGCATTCTCGTGGGAATCGGCGAGACGCTGCGCGACCGCGCCGAGTCGATCATGGCAATTCGTAAGGTGCACAAGTCTTTCGGGCACGTTCAGGAAATCATCGTGCAGAATTTCCTGGCCAAGTCCGATACCGCGATGCGATCCGTTCCCGACGCGGGGCTCGAAGAATTTCTGGCGACCATCGCGGTGACGCGCATGGTGGTCGGCCCGTCGATGCGGATTCAGGCTCCGCCGAATCTGGTCGAGCCGGAGGAGACGGCAGCGCTGCTCGGCGCAGGCGTCGACGATTGGGGCGGGGTTTCTCCGCTGACCCCCGATCACGTCAACCCGGAGCGGCCGTGGCCGAACCTCGATACCTTGGCCGAGCTGTCCGACAAGGCGGGCTACCGCTTGGTGGAACGTGTTGCAGCGCAACCGCAGTACGTTCTGGCCGGCGCTCCGTGGATCGATCCGCGTATCTCGGCGCACGTGCGGGCGCTGGCCGATCCCGAGACCGGCATGGCGCGCGAGGACGTCAACCCGACCGGTTTGCCGTGGCAGGAACCGGACGAGGAGTGGGAGTCCTCGGGCCGCGTCGACCTGAACACCGAGATCGACACGCAGGGCCGTAACACCGAGACGCGTTCGGATCTGGCGAATGCGTTCGGCGACTGGGACTCCATTCGCGAGCAGGTTCGTGATCTCGCGGGGCTCGAACGGGTGGACCGGGATCTGGTCTCGGCGTTGGCGGCCGCGCAAAAGGATCCGGCCGGGCTGACGGACGAGCAGTACCTCGCACTCGCGACGGCCGAGGGCGCGGGCATGGACGCCGTTGCGGCTCTCGCGGACGACCTGCGCAAGCAGGTCAACGGAGACACCGTCACCTACGTGGTGAACCGGAACATCAACTTCACCAACATCTGCTACACCGGGTGCCGTTTCTGTGCGTTCGCGCAGCGCAAGGGCGACGCCGATGCGTTCACCCTGTCCACCACCGAGGTCGCCGATCGGGCGTGGGAAGCCCACGTCGTCGGTGCCACCGAGGTCTGCATGCAGGGTGGAATCGACCCCGAACTGCCGGTGACGGGCTACGCGGACCTGGTGCGGGCGGTGAAGGCGAAAGTGCCGTCGATGCATGTCCATGCGTTCTCGCCGATGGAGATCGTCAACGGGGCCTCCCGCGGTGGTCAGTCGATTCGCGAGTGGCTCACCGAACTCCGGGCCGCCGGGCTGGACTCGATCCCCGGCACCGCCGCCGAGATTCTCGACGACGAGGTCCGCTGGGTGCTCACCAAGGGCAAGCTGCCCGCCGCCGAGTGGATCGAAGTGATCACCACCGCGCACGAGGTGGGCCTGCGGTCGAGCTCGACGATGATGTACGGACACGTCGACAATCCGTCGCACTGGGTCGGTCACTTGAACGTGCTCAAGAAGATCCAGGACAAGACCGGTGGGTTCACCGAGTTCGTGCCGCTGCCGTTCGTGCACCAGTCCTCGCCGTTGTATCTGGCCGGCGCATCGCGACCCGGGCCGACCAACCGCGACAACCGCGCGGTGCACGCCCTGGCTCGCATCATGCTGCACGGCCGAATCGACAACATTCAGACATCGTGGGTGAAATTGGGAATCACGGGTACACAAGCGATGCTGAACGGAGGCGCGAACGATCTGGGAGGGACCCTGATGGAGGAGACGATCTCGCGTATGGCGGGTTCGCAGAACGGTTCGGAGAAGACCGTCGCGGAACTGCACGAGATCGCCGACGGCATCGGACGCCCGGTTCGTCAGCGCACCACCACATACGACCCGGCCCCGGCCGTGTCGGTTGCCGGCCTGATCTGACCCTCGGGTCCACTTTCGAAATGGAGCTTGTCTGACATGGACGACCGTCGAGTCGCCGCGGTTCTGAGCAGTGCCGTCGCCATCATTCATCCCGTGCTCGACATCCTTGCGACACGGGACCCGATCGGGCTCAAGGGACGAACGTTCCGTGAGTCCTCTGCGGATGATTCGAAGCTCGACAACGTCATCGATTTCCTCGCGAAGGCCTTCGACACCACCGACTTCCCGGGTACCGCGGGTTGGGAGAAGCTCGACAGCGACGCTCGTTCGCAGTGGTGGGTCAATCGCATCGGCGCACTCAACACCGTGGCGGTGGCGTTCCCCGGCGTGTTCGGCATCCTGGTCAACCGGCTCCCCATCCAGGACCTGCTCGGGTTCGCCAACCAGGCTATGGTGCTCGTCGCCGTGGCGCGTGAATCGGGTGTGACCGACCGCGAGACGCACGTGGCGCTGCTCGGATCGGTGCTGTGCAAGCGTGATCTGACGGCGCTCGCCGACAGTGCGCCCGCGAAGAAGGAAGAGTCACCCAAGTCGGGCCCGTTCGCACTGCTGCGCGGAATGTGGCAGATCGCGAACGTGCTGCGCGACGTTGCCGGTGAATTGGAGAAGCGTCCGCACCCCCGCGGCGTCTACCGTGTGCTCGGTGCCATCCCGCTCGTCGGCGGTGTCGCCGGCTATCTCGGTGAGCGCGGCGCTCTCTCGCGTGCCGCGAAGCAGGGACGCAAGTGGCTCGCGGCCCACAAGAAGTCGTCGGCCTTCGGTGCCGACTCGCCCGCGAAGCAGCTTCGTCGATAGCCGAGCGGGGCAGGTGAGGCGACCCTGGGTCGGTCGGCCTCGAGTTCGGACGGCGATACTAGGATGCTCAGGGCGCGCGAGCGCCCACGATCGATACAGGAGGGGAGAGCAGCAGTGACCTACTCGATTGCAGAACCGTGCGTAGATGTACTGGACAAAGCGTGCATCGAAGAGTGCCCGGTGGATTGCATCTACGAGGGTAACCGAATGCTGTACATCCACCCCGACGAATGCGTCGACTGCGGAGCCTGCGAGCCCGTCTGCCCCGTCGAGGCCATTTTCTACGAGGACGACGTGCCCGAGCAGTGGAGCGCGTACGTCGGTGCCAATGTCGACTTCTTCGACGACCTGGGATCTCCCGGCGGCGCGGCGAAGCTCGGCAAGACCGATTACGACCCGCCGTTCATCAAGGCTCTGCCTCCCATGGGCGAGAACTGACGATCTTGGTGCGCGCAGCGGTGGCAGCGGGGCTGCCCGACTTTCCGTGGGACTCGCTGACCGCCGCCAAGGAGAAGGCCTCGGCTCATCCGGACGGCATCGTCAATCTGTCGGTCGGCACCCCGGTGGATCCGGTTGCGGACGTGATCCGCGCAGCGCTGAATTCCGTTGCGGACGAGCCCGGTTACCCGACCACCGTCGGGACCGTTGCGCTGCGCGAGGCCGCGGTCGCCGCGCTCGCGCGTCGATACTCGATCACCGGCATCTCGCCCGACGCCGTGCTGCCCGCCATCGGCACCAAGGAAATGATCGCCTGGCTGCCGACTCTGCTGGGCCTGGGAGCCGACGACTTGATCGTCATCCCCGAATTGGCATATCCCACATACGAAGTGGGTGCCCTGCTCGCGCGGTCTCGGACTATCCGGGCCGACGGCCTCAATCGTCTCGGACCCGAGCGGGCGTCGCTGATCTTCGTCAATTCACCGTCCAACCCGACCGGCAAGGTGCTCGGAGTCGAGCACCTGCGCAAGGTCGTCGACTGGGCCCGTGAACGTGACGCGATCGTCGTCTCCGACGAGTGCTATCTGGGTTTGACCTGGGACGCCGAGGCCGTGTCGGTTCTCGATCCTCGCGTGTGTGACGGAGATCACACCAATCTTCTTGCCGTGCACTCACTCTCGAAGACCTCGAACCTGGCCAGCTACCGCGCCGGCTTCGTCACCGGAGACGCCTCGCTCGTCGCCGAACTGCTCGAAGTGCGCAAGCACGCAGGCATGATGGTGCCCTTGCCGATCCAGGCCGCCATGACCGCCGCACTGGCCGACGACGAGCACGAGAACATTCAGCGCGAGCGATACCGCGCCCGTCGAACGATTCTCAAATCCGCCGTCGAGGCAGCGGGATTCACCGTCGACCACTCCGAGGCCGGGCTCTACCTCTGGGCCACGCGGGGCGAGAAGTGCCGCGACACCGTCGACTGGCTCGCCGACCGCGGCATCCTCGTTGCACCGGGAGAGTTCTACGGTCCCGACGGTGCACACCACGTGCGGATCGCACTGACGGCCACGGACGAGCGCATCGACGCTGCGGCCGCTCGCCTGAGCGGATAGTTCGAAGCTTCTGGTGGACAGCGAAGTCGGTTGGCTTCGGCTACACCTGGGTGTTCTCATATACCCGTGACCCTCAGCCTCCTGCTCAGCTTCGCCGGTGTGTGCTTTCTGCTGGCGATTCTGCCCGGGCCCGATTCGTTTCTGGTGCTCCGCTACAGCATCGGCGGCCTCAAGCCAGGCATCGCCGCGGCGATGGGCGTCGCGATCGGCGGACTGTTCTGGGCCGTGTTGGTAGCCGTCGGGCTGGCGGCGATCGTCGAGCAGTCTGCGACGGCATATCGCGTCGTCAAGATTCTCGGCGGGCTGTATCTGCTGTATCTGGGTGTGAAGGCCTTCCGGGCGAGACGCAAGAACAAGGTGGCCGGCGAGCCGCTCGTACCCGTCGCTGCGTCCGCGTGGTCGGCGTTCGGTGCCGGAGTTTTCTCGTGCGCGCTCAACCCCAAGGTCGGACTGTTCTATCTCGCGGTGGTGCCGCAGTTCCTCACCGTCGTCACGTTCACCGGGGCCATGACGCTCGGTCTGGTCGAGGTGGTCGTTGCCGCACTGGTGATGGGAGTGTTCTCCGTTCTCGCCTCACGCGCGGTCGCGCTGCTGCGTAGGCCGGCGGTGACCGACTGGATCGACCGCATCAGCGCCGGAATCCTGGTCGCGCTCGGAGTCGGAACGGTCGCATCCTCGGCCTAGATCTCGCAAACGCGCGCGCACTTGCCATACGCGCGCAGAATCGTGACGCGAAACCGCGCGCGTTCAGCAAACGCGCGCGCGTTTGCGAGGACCAGAGGTGCGCAGCGGGCAAGGCAGAGGGACGTCGGTGCGCGGGATCGCCCGAGAGCAGGCGGGTCCGGATCCGGCAAACGCGCGCGCACTTGCCACAGGCGCGCAGCGTGGTGACGCGAAACCGCTCGCGTTCAGCGAACGCGCGCGCGTTCGCGAGGACTGAGGGGCCGCGTGGATCACGGCTCGAGATCCGGCTCGCCCACATCCCAGCCGCCGCGTCGGATGCGCAGAATGTAGACCAGTTCGTTGCTGCCGAATGCTTCGACGGTGGTGAAGCGTTTGGGCTCGGTGTTGACCTCGGGATTGCGTGCGTGCGCTTCCTCGTAGAGCTGAGTGGCTCGAAGATCGGCCAATTCCACTCGGGTCCAGAAGTCGTCGGACTGCACCGAGTAGACCAGCCTGGGTGCGCCGTCGGTCACGTGCGCGATGTCGATGTCGTCATCGTCGGAATCGGAGTCCTCGAGGTCCAGGTCGAGGTCGTCCTCGGAATCGGTTTCCTGCTCGGCGTCGGTTCCGATCAGATAGACACCCGCCTGCAGGTCACCGGCGGCGACCGTCATGTACTCGGCGTAGTCGCCGGTGTCGATTCCGTCCACGTCCATGTATGTACGGTAGCCATGTGCTGCTTCGTTCACTGAACCCACTCGCCGTTGCGCGAGGAGACGACATTCCCGACGCGATCACGATCGACGGAGTCTCGCTCTCCCGCGCCGATATCCTGGGCGCGGCGACGTCCGTGGCCGAGCGCATCTCGCGAGCCGACCGCCTCGCGATCTACGCGACGCCCTCGGTGAAGACGGTGCTCGCTGTCGTGGGCGCACTCATCGCCGGTGTCACCGTGGTGCCGGTTCCGCCCGACGCCGGGGTGGCCGAACGTGAGCACATCCTCCGCGACTCGGGCGCCCAGGCGTGGCTCGGTGAAGCGCCGCCGGACACCTCCGGGCTCGAGGTCCTGCCGGTGCGTCAACATGCACGGTCCTGGCACAGCTACCCGGAACCGCAGCCGTCCTCGGTCGCGTTCGTGCTCTACACCTCCGGTACCACCGGCCCGCCGAAAGGCGTCCTGATCTCGCGCAGTGCCATCGCAGCCGGGCTCGACGCGTTGGCGCAGGCCTGGGCATGGACGTCGAAAGATACTGTGGTGCAGGGGCTTCCGTTGTTCCACGTGCACGGACTCATCCTCGGCGTGCTCGGCCCACTGCGAGTGGGCAGCCCGCTGATCCACACCGGCAAGCCGACGCCCGAGCTCTACGCAGCCGCGCGCGGATCCCTGTACTTCGGGGTGCCGACGGTGTGGTCGCGCGTCGCCGCGGACGAGGCGTCGGCCCGCGCCCTGTCCGGTGCCCGACTGCTGGTGTCCGGCAGCGCGCCGCTCCCGGTCCCGGTGTTCGAGAAGCTGCGTGAACTCACCGGCCAGGCTCCCATTGAGCGATACGGCATGAGCGAAACCCTCATCACCATCAGCACCCGCGCCGACGGGGAGCGTCGAGCAGGCTCGGTGGGCCTGCCGGTCGCGGGCGTCGAGACACGGTTGCGCGGTGAGAAGGGCGAAATCCTGCCGCACGACGGCGAATCCATCGGTGCACTGCAGATCCGGTGCCCCATGCTGTTCGACGGCTACCTGAACAACCCCGAGGCGACGGCCGCGACGTTCACCGAGGACGGGTGGTTCGACACCGGAGACGTCGCTCTCATCGAGCCCGACGGGTTCCACCGCATCGTCGGGCGCGCCTCGACCGATCTGATCAAGTCCGGCGGGTATCGCGTCGGCGCAGGGGAGATCGAGACGGTGTTGCTGGGGCACCCGAGCGTCGACGAGGTGGCCGTGGTCGGTGTGCCCGACGACGATCTGGGCCAGCGCATCGTGGCGTTCGTCGTCGGCACCGATGTGGAGGATCGAGTGCTGATCGATCTGGTGGCCACCGAGCTGTCGATTCACAAACGGCCCCGTGAGATTCGCGTCGTCGACTCCCTTCCGCGCAACGCAATGGGGAAGGTCCAGAAGAAGCTGTTGGGCTAGACGTCAGCGAGGGCGCGAGGCGGCGGTTAACGTCGAGGGATGACCACACTCGACGGCGCACGCATTCTCGTATTCGGTGCCAGTGGCGGTCTCGGCGGTCCGGTCGTCGAGCAGCTCGCGAAAGCCGGTGCGCGGTTGACCGTGAGCGGCCGGAGCATCGAGTCGGATCATCACTCGGTGAATGCCGATCTGACGCTGCCGGATTCGGCTCGATCGGTGATTGCGGAGGCCGTCGAACACCACGGCGGACTGGACGGGATCGTCATCGCCGCGGGTGTCGTGGCGTTCGGGCCGGTGACCGAAGTGGACGACGACACCGTCGACGAGCTGTTGCTGCTCAACTATCTCGCGCCGCTGCGGGTGCTTCGAGAAGCGCTGACCACCCTGGACCAGGGCGGGTTCGTGCTCAACATCAGCGCCGTCGTGGCCGACAAGCCGATGCCGAACATGGGTGCCTACTCGGCGAGCAAGGCCGCGGTGAGTGCACTGCTGAAAAGTGTTCGTACAGAGGCACGTAAGTCGAAGATCAGAATCGTGGACGTGCGCCCGCCGCACACCGAGACGGGTCTTGCGACGCGGCCGATCGCCGGGCAGGCTCCGAAACTACCGCAGGGCCTGACGCCGGAGGCGGTGGCGGCACGTATCGTCGCGGCGATCACCGACGACGAGACCGATGTCGGCGCGGATCAGTTTGCGTAAGCTATTGTCGGCATCGTGACCGAGACACACGTGACCGACGCAGCCAGAAGGCTCGTGCGTCGTCGCACCATCGACTTCGGTCTCGTCTGCACCTCTTCCTGTTCGTAACTGTCGATCGAACCCATCCCCGACGAGCATTTCGCGCTCCTCGGGTAGTTCCGGCAACCCTCGAATCGAACAGGATTTTTCATGACCACATCTGTGTCCCACATCGGCGGCGTCATCGCTGCCACCGACGATGCCGTGCAGGCCGACGCGAAGAACGCCCAGGCGGTTTTCCGGGCCTCTGCCACCGCGCACGATGCCGTCGCCAGCACCGTCACCCTGGGCAAGTTCAGCGTCGAGGTCGACGAGCCGCCTGCCCTCGGCGGTGAGAACAAGGCCGCCAACCCGGTCGAGTACTACCTGGCGTCGCTGCTGTCCTGCCAGGTAGTTACCTACCGCGTCTGGGCCGAGAAGCTCGGTATCGTCGTCGACGACATCAAGGCCAAGGCCGAGGGTGACCTCGACGTTCGTGGATTCTTCGGTTTCGACGACAACGTTCGTCCCGGGTTCGGTGAGGTGCGCGTCGTCGTGACCGTCACCGGTCCCGAGTCACGGGAGCGGTACGAGGAGCTGCAGAAGGCCGTTGACGATCACTGCCCCGTGCTGGATCTGACGCGCAATCCCACCCCGATCCACACCGTTCTCGAGACGGCCTGACGTCATGAGCGAACGGACATTCGGCCTGCGTACCAGAGCAATTCACGCCGGAGCGAGACCCGATCCTGCCACCGGTTCGCGTGCGGTGCCTATCTATCAGACTGCGAGCTACGTGTTCGAGAATTCCGCGGACGCAGGCGATCTGTTCGCTCTGCAGAAGTACGGCAACGTCTACAGCCGCATCGGCAACCCCACCGTCGCCGCCTTCGAGGAGCGCATCGCGAGCCTCGAAGGCGGCATCGGGGCGGTTGCGTTCGCCAGTGGGTTGGCGGCCGAGTTCGCAGTGTTCGCTGCGCTCGCGGGCACCGGAGACCACATCGTTGCCGCGGCCGGGCTCTACGGCGGCACGGTGACCCAGCTCGACGTGACGCTGCGCCGCTTCGGCGTCGAGACCACGTTCGTCCCTGGCACCGATCCCTCCGATTACGCAGCAGCGGTGACGGATTCGACCAAGCTGATCTACGCCGAGATCATCGGCAATCCGTCGGGGGAGATCGCCGACCTCGAGGGTCTGGCCGCCGTCGCGCACGAACACGGAATTCCGTTGGTGATCGACGCGACGATGGCGACGCCCTGGCTGAGTCGGCCCATCGAATTCGGTGCCGACATCGTGATCCACTCGGCCACCAAGTTCCTCGGTGGTCACGGATCGACGCTCGGGGGAGTGGTGGTCGAATCCGGGCGATTCGATTGGGGCTCGGGTAAATTCCCGCAGATGACGGAACCGGTGGCCTCGTACGGCGGGCTGTCGTGGTGGGGGAATTTCGGCGAGTACGGCTTTCTGACGAAGCTGCGCAGCGAACAGTTGCGCGACATCGGCGGCGCATTGGCTCCGCAATCGGCATTCACGTTGATCCAGGGGGTGGAAACGTTGCCGCAACGCATGGATGCGCACGTCGCCAATGCCCGCGCGGTCGCCGAATGGCTCGACGGTGATTCTCGTATCGACTATGTGAGATGGGCTGGGCTGCAGGGTCACCCGCATCACGACCGGTCTCGGAAGTATCTTCCCGCCGGTCCCGGGGCGGTGTTTGCCTTCGGAATCGACGGCGGCCGCGAGGCCGGGCAGACGTTCGTCGAGAGCGTCCAGGTCGCCAGCCACGTCGCCAATATCGGTGACGTGCGGACGCTGGTGATCCACCCGGGCAGCACCACCCACCGACAACTGAGCGACGAGCAACTGCGCGGCGCAGGTGTCGGTCCCGAGCTGATTCGCATCAGCGTGGGACTCGAAGACGTCGAGGACATTGTGTGGGACCTGGATCAGGCCCTGACACTGGCAACAGGAAAGGCGCGGTCATGAGCGAACGCACCTGGCAGGGCCCGACCGCGCCGCAGCGGCAACGCATCCTGCGTGAGACGAAGACCGTCGCGATCGTCGGAGCGTCGAAGAACCCCTCGCGAGCAAGCTGTTTCGTCAATCGGTATCTGTCCTCGACGAGCAACTACGAGATATTCCTCGTCAATCCGACGGTCACCGACATCGAGGGCACACCCGTGTACCCGACGCTCGCCGATCTACCGAAGCCACCGGATCTGGTCGACGTGTTCCGCAAGAACGACGACTTGCCCGACGTTCTCTCCGAAGCGATTGCAGCGCAGGCGAAGACGATCTGGCTACAGCTCGGATTGTGGCACGAGCAGGTGGCACGCGACGGGGAGGCCGCGGGGTTGAACGTCGTCATGGATCGGTGCCTGAAGATCGAACACGCCCGATTCCACGGAGGACTGCATCTGGCCGGATTCGACACGGGAGTGATCGATTCGCGTCGTACCCGCGGTTGACCGGTCTCAGGCTTTCAGCAGGCGACCACTGATCTTCGCGGCCAACGATCGTGGGGCCAAACGCACACCGCCGGCGCTGATCTTGTTGGACAAACCGGAGACGATGCTGGCGGGGGTGCGGCGAGAATCCAACGCGCGCATAGCCGTCGAGACCACCTGCTCGGAGGTCTGGAAGTTGCCAACCGCGGCGTCTTTCGACCCCACGACGTCGAAGAACTCGGTGCGCGTGGGGCCGGGGGAGAGCGCGAGAATCTTCAGCGACGACGCGCGGTGCTCGAAGGCCAACGCTTCGGTGAAGTTGAGGACGAAGGCCTTCGTTGCACCGTAGACGGCCATGTTGGGGGTGGGTTGGTACGCAGCGGTGCTTGCGATGTTGATCAGCGCGCCGGTGAGGTTCGGCAGAAATGCGTGCGTCAGGTCGACCAGCGCGCTCACGTTCAGCGCGATCTCGGCGGCGACGCGCTCGGGATCCTCGTCGGTGAACCTTCCGTGCGTTCCGAAGCCTGCATTGTTGACGAGGGTGGTGGGAGTGATTCCCCTGTCTGTCAACGTGGTTCGTAGAGCTTCGCCGACGCCGGGGACGCCAAGATCCATTGCCACGACGGTGGCCGTGACGCCGTGCTCGGTTTCGATGCGCCGCGCCAGGGTGTTCAGCCGATCGGTGCGTCGTGCCACGAGGACGACGTTCTCGCCGCGTGCGGCGAAGCGGGTGGCGAATTCCTCGCCGAGGCCCGAACTTGCTCCGGTGATGAGCGCTGTGGAAGTCATGGCAGCCAATGTAGGCAGTGTCAGCATTGTTGTCAACGTCAACATCGCCTAGGGTGAGCTCATGGCAACGGAGCGCTACCACCACGGTGACCTGCGTAAAGTGTTGCTCGACGAGGCCGAACGGAGCATCGCGCACGGCGGAGTCGATGCGTTGTCCCTTCGGCAGCTGGCCAGAGATGTCGGCGTCAGTCACGGTGCCCCGGCGCGTCACTTCCGCGACAAGCAAGCGCTGTTGGATGCGCTGGCTCTGCACGGTTTCGAGGAACTGAACCGCCGGATGGTCGCAGCGGCAACGGGACCCGGTGAGCTGATGGCTCGGTTCCGTGCAGTCGCTCGCGCCTACCTCGGATTCGCCGTCGAACACCCGGAGTTGCTGGACGTCATGTACAGCACCAAGCATCATCCCGACGCCAGCGAGAAGCTGAAAAGCGTTGCGCACGAAAGTATGACCGCCACCGAGGCATTGCTCAGCGAAGCCATCGCTGCCGGTGTGATCACCGAGGCTCCACCCGAGATCCTCGCGCGCGTTGCCTTCGCGAGCGTGCACGGACTCGCGATGCTGGCCACCGGCGACCTGCTCGACGGCGTCCCGACCGAGGATCTGCTCGACGCGACCGTGGACACTCTGCTGCGCGGGTTCACCTGACCGGTGGCCCGAGCGCGGATCGAGGAGCAGCGCCCTAGGTGGACCCCGATAGGGGTATTTCGTCGGGGTCCGTCCCCGGATCGACGAGGTGAAGTCCCGGCCGTGCCCATCGGTGGTCGGGGCGCGTAGCGACGCTGGAAGCCATCTCGGCAATGAGGTCGAGCCGGAGGCGCTCTGCTGCGCGCTGCCTGCTCCTGAGGTAGTGAGCAAGTTCCGACGCGATGAGTGCGGCACCGACGGGCCCGCCGTACCGGTGCGTCCACCCGGGTCCATCGTGCTCGAATGCGTTCAGGAAACGGTTCGGGTCGGACAGCACGGCAAGGACGGTATCCGCGGTCACGCCGTGTGCGCGTAAGCGGGCGGTGACGTCCGAGATCTCGTGTGTTCCCCGGTGTGCGCCGAGCGCACGCTGCCACTGGGCATTCACAACTGCGGGCCGAAGTGAACACTGGGCCCGCTGCACGGGAGGCGGTGGGGTCCGGCCGAGTTCCGCGGCGACCCGACCTCTCCGTTCGGTCGGCGCTTGTACCGATACAGATCGGCATCGGCGTCGGCCAGCAAAGTCTCGAACGGTTTGTCTTTGGGCGTCGAGACAGCCAAACCGTAAGAGGCAGAGACCGATTGGCTGGCAACCATGGTTTCGGCCAACTGCCTGGCCTCGGCGTGGTTCGAGATCGGGGTGATGAGGACGAACTCGTCGCCGCCCACACGTCCGAGGATCGATCGCGACGGCGCGCGTGAGGACCACGAGAGAGCGAGCTCTGCAAGGGCCCGGTCACCGGCTGCATGCCCGTAGTTGTCGTTGAGATCCTTGAAGTTGTCGATGTCGAAAGCAATGATCGCGACGCGGTCTGTACTTCGGCGCAGTTGCGCTGTGAGACGGGCGAACCCGTGCTCGGCACCCGTGCGGTTGAACACCCCCGTCAGTGGGTCGCGCAACGCCGCCGAGCGAAGACTTGCTCCGGCCGACCCCAGTACTTCGGTGAACGCGACCACGCAGAAGAGGGCGACGATGACCTCGCTCGGCGAACTCGCGGCTTCACCGAGGGCAAGCGAACCGGCCACGGCCAGTGCCAGTACCGAACACTGAACCCGTGCGATCGAGGCTCGGTGCATAGTTCGGATGTACACGGCGAGAACGAGTATCGAGGCAACTGCGCTCATGCGGAGAGCCGTGTGCACCTGGAAGGCGATGCCGAACAGGCCTGCAAACGCAGCCCACACGACGGTCGAGTCGAGCTGCACGCGTCCGATGTGCACAGGTCTGGTCGCGACCGTACCCACGATCGAGAAGACGATGGACGCGAACAGTCCGCTCACCGTCGTCCACGACTGCTCGACGTCGGGTACCGAGAACGAGTCGAGCGTCGTTCCTATTCCGGTGAGAGCCGATACGATCAGCAGTAGCAGGACTGCCGCCAGCACTTTTCGCGCCTCTCTTCGCTGAGCGACGACGGGCACCGAGGCGTGGGGTGTCGATACGGCTTTCACGTCTGCTCCATCGCCGCAGCTATTTTCCCGTTACCAATTGTGATTCTCGCAACTCCACTCGATCGGTGTCGGCGGCCGTGACGGATCCGATGGCGCGGGAGTCCGGTGAGTACGGCCGGCGTCGCGGGTGGTCCGCTGCGGAGGTATGCCTCCGCTTCGAAAAGTGCGATCTGAACTGCGTTGATACCGATTGTCTCGGTGAACGGCAGCGGGCGAGTCGAGTGAGGCAACGTAACGTCGGCTCGCGTACGAAAAGCGGGCGTTTCCGTGTGCTGCCCGTCCAGTCGGCAGACCGCTGCTGCGGTGCCGCTCTCCCCGGATGGATAACTAGAAAATTGCTGACTTCGGGCAGTTTGGGTACGCTGCTCGCTAGTCGAATGTGAAGGACGGGGGCATGGTGACGAGTGCATGGAGCAGAGCCGAGAATCTTGCTGTTATCGACAGCGCGAGCTTCCGGGCGGTGTCCGTCGTCGGTGTGGTGGCAGCGTTGCTCGCAGGATTCACGGCGTTGGGTTGGATATTCGCCCAGCCGATGCTGGGGATCGTGGCGGGAGTGACCGCAATCGGCACGATCGGGACAGCTCACGCGCTGCTCGGTGGTAGTCGTTTCCGTACGTCGCCCGCTGATCTGTTGGAGACGCATGCGGGTCGCTTCGATGGCTGACAACCGCGACGAAGCATTGATCACGTTCGCGGCTCGCTGGGAGCCGTACGGCGGTGCGGATGCTTCGGAGATCTTCGTCTGCTTCGGTTTGAGCGAAAGTCAGTACCGGGCGCGTTTGTATCAAGCCTTAATGCGTTCCGGGCACGGTGCAGTGGACGTCGACGCCCGGGTCCGGGCGCGGTTGCTGCTCTACAGCACGTCGTGAGCATTCGACTTCTGCCCGGCGAGGCCGATACTCGATGCAGTGGCGTGCCGATCCTGGCTGCCGGCTCGAAACGAACGACAATCGGGGACAGCGAATGAGCATTGGGGCCAGGTGGCGTGTCGCGGCGCTGACAGTGGCGGCGGGAGCCGCGACGGTCGGTGGCGTCATGATCGGCACCGGGGCCGGCGTCTCGTCGGCGTATCCGATCTGTATCGGAAATCTGCACGCGTGCCATCACCCCGCCCCCACCAGTACCGATGTCACCACCACGGTGGATGATTCGACGACCACCGAATCCACCACGTCGTCCACCACCACGTCGGCGACCTCGACCACAGCAGCAGCGTCGAGCACCTCGTCGTCGAGACGCCCACGACCCACCCACGAACCCACCACGGAGTCGGAACAGTCGTCGACTCGCTCGCAGCCGTCACGCACGCCGACGTCCGGGGTGGTCGACGGGCCTCCTGCAGCCGTTCCTCCTGCAGCCGGGCTGCCTGCAGCCGTTCCGCCTGTCGGCGGTGCAGGCGGTGTCCCGCCAGGAGCCGGCCTCGATGTACCCGATGTCGAGGACGAGGGGACGGCGGCGGCGTCTTCCTCGACCGCGCCGTCGACAGAACCGGCCGGCCCGGCGTCGACCAGTGCGGCCTCTCCGTCGTCGTCCGCGTCCGGTCCCGGCGCATCGGGTCCCGGTGCGAACGGTCCTGATCCGGATACCGAACTCACCGCGTCGTCCGGTCTGTTGGACGCACGCGCGGTGGCAGGCGGAGTCGTGGGTCTGATGCTCGCCGGAGCCGGAGCAGGTGTCATCAGCGCCAGGGGAGCCCGCGCGCAGCAGGTGCGTCTCGATCGAGCTCGCGGGGAGATTTTCTCGTGACGCGCTCACACCGTCGGATCTCGGCGGCCGTGGACGTGGTCTGCGAAATTGCAGCGGATGCCGATCGGTCCACGCTCGACGGCGTGATCGAGGCGATCGCCCGCGAACGCAGGCGGCCGATCGTCATCGAGGGCGCAGTCCTGCCGCCGGGGGTGTGTGGGCAGCGCCGCGCCTACCCCGATCGCGATGTGATCGTGATCGGTATAGACCTTCCGAATTACGATCGCACGCTTGCCCACGAACTGGGCCACATCGTCTTTCGGCACGACGGCATACCCGTCGAGAGTTCCCTGCGCGCCGTCAGCGAAGAGCTGTTGGCGTACTTGCTGAGCGAACGCACGTTGCAATCGGCCGTGGTGGACGGTGCCGACAACGACGACGAATGGGAAGCGGAGGCCTTCGCCGGGCAGTTGCTGCAGCGATTGCGTCGTGCGAACACCCGAGGCGCAGCTCGATCGATCGTCTCTTTCGACCAGGCGTTGGGCTGACATGGCGTGGATTGCAGCACTGGTGGTCTGGCTTGCGGCCGGTGCACGAGTGGGCCGAATGGTCGTGCGACCTGCCACCACGGTTCGGATCTGCATGGTCCTGGCCATGGTGTGCACAGCGGCGGCCCAGACGGTGGCCATCGACGACGTCGCCGCCACGCTCGGCCGCGACAATGCGGCTGCAGCGTTGGCGATGTGCTGGGCCGGCGGGGCCGGAGCGTCGATGGTGATCGCCATCAGAGCATGGCCGACACTTCTGCGGCGGTGGTACCGAACGTGCGCCGTCGTCATCGCGGTGTCCACAGCCGGTGCGATGGCTGGCTCGCTCTGGAACCCGGTGGCCGGATGGTGCGCGGTGCTGCCGGCGTTCGCCGCCGTGATCGCGGCCGGGGTTCGGGTAATCGCCCGCACGCCGATCGGGCGTGCGGTTGCCCTTTATTGTCTCGGTGCTGTGGCACCGCTGTCGATCGCCATCGCAGTGATTCTCGGTGCGGAACCCAACCGCGGGGTGCTCACACTGGGTGCGTTGATCATGTCGATCGGTGCCGTGTCGGTGTTGATCGAGACATGGATACGCGCCCGGATCCTGCTCTACCGCATCAAAGATCTACACCACGCCCTGCTCCGCCGATTCCCCGAACTTCGCGACTCCGACAGATCGCGGGCACCCACTGTGCTGCAAGCGTCCGATCACGTGTCGGACGTCATGGACGGGCTGTACTTGCAGGTGGGCGCCGGACAGTTCGACGACGGAGTCGCCGCGCCGAACGATCCGGTGGATCGCGCAGCACGGATAGCTCGGACGGTCCACGACCCTCTCGCCCACCCCATCCTCGGTGCCCACTGGATCGTGCCCCCACCCGACTGGTCCCCTCCTCAGTGGGTTGCCTTGATCGCCCGGGCGCATCGATCGACGTCCACCGCCGCGCTCGACGACTCGACATCACCGGACTCCGCTACCGACACGACTGCTCGGTAGCGGACGGGGCCGGCCAGGCAGCGAGCGCTACGGGGTGCTGTCCGGTGGCACCGCGGGCAATCCTTCGCTTGCGCGTAGCTTTTCGGCCATCGAGGTCAGCAGGCTCTGCGATTCGTCGGACAGGTCGAATGCGCGTGCCGACAGTCGCCGCAGGCCCTGATTCCGCAATTGCGCGAGCATTTCGAGATCGCGATCGACCGCATCCTGATAGACCGGGTCGTAGAAATAATCCGCCCGTACCTTGAAGAACCGCGCCAACGCTGTCACGGTCTCCTCCGACGGGTTGGTCCTGTGTCCGGATCGAAGCTGCGAAATATACGGTTTGGAGATGCGATGGCCCGCGTCGGCCAGCCCCTGTGCGACCTCGGCATTGGTGTGAGGCCGACGTCCCGGTGGATGGACCGTGTCGAACAGCTTGTTCAACCTGGCCGCGAACGATCCGTCTTCGACCGGCACCTTTGTCTTCCCTCTGATCATGTGAACCCAACTTGTCCCGCGGCGGTAGCCGACATTTCAGTAACCAAATGGTAACCGTCCGGCGGCTTCGATAAGCCCGCTCTGCTGTTCACGGTCGAAATCCGCGTTGGGTGGCGCTTGGCCGGTCCTGAGCGATGTGCCGAATCATTCGGATCGATTCGCCGACGATCAACGTGACCAGCGACAGCGCCATCAATGCAAGCGCAGCCACGATCGCGAATATCAACACCGAATACATCTCGACTACCCCTCTGTCTCATGAGCTGGACGAGTCTGGATCGCAGAGGCGACGTGATGCGGTCGAGTCCGGATGCGAGGCCTGTCGTGCTTTGCGGGGGGTGGCCTCGCATCCGGCAGCCGGCATCGTCTGCGAATTCGACACCGTCCAGGTCTAGATATTAGCTGAAAGATTGCTGTCGAGGCGAACTGAATCGGTGCCCTAGACATCCCGGGTCCGTAACTTGTCAAGCTGCGGCTGGTTGTTGCCCGGTGCGGTGTGCCCAAGCGGTGTGTTCGTCGTATTCGGTGTGGTGACGTAGGCACCCGTGCAGGAGCCCGACAAGTCTGTTGCCGAGTGCGCGGAGCGCTTGGTGGTGGAGGTCTCCGGCAGCGCGGTGGTGGTCGTAGAACGCGCGTGCGCCCGGACTCTGGTTGAGGGCGCAGAACGCCCACTGGTCGATGGCATCGTAGAGCCGCCGGTTGCGGATATGACGAGCCAGTACGGCCCGCTTCTTGCCCGACGCAACTGTCAGGGGTGACGTACCGGCGTAATTCTTGCGAGACTTGGCGTTGGTGTAGCGGGCGACGTCGTCGCCGAATTCACCGAGCACCCGGGCGCCGAGGATGACACCGATTCCTGGCAGGGAGAGGTAGATAGCGGCGTCCGGGTGTGTTTCAAAATGGCGGGTCAGTTGGGCTTCGAGGTCGACGATCTGACGGTTCAACTCCGCGATCAGCGCCACCGCCGAGCGGGTGGTGGCGGCGAACGCAGCGGCAACAGGAGGTGGTGCCGTGAGATGGTCGGTACGCAATGCAACGCGAATTTCTTCAGCGCGTGATTCGATATTGCGTTGTCTCCCAGCTTTTTTCAGGATCGATCGGATCGTCGCTGCGCTCAGGTGAGATGCTTCGGCGGGCGAGGCGGCACGCGAGAGCACCGCGACGGCGTCGCCGTGATGAAGACTGTCGAAGGCCTCGAGTGCGGCGGGGTAGTACTCGCGCAAGGACGAGCGCAACGCGTTGGTCTGCCGGTTACGGGACCAGATCAGATTCTGATGTCCGCGGGCCAATACTTTGATCGCCTCGGCCGAGGTCGAGTCGCCGGCGATGGTGCGGTGGTTGTGCCTGTCGGTGCGCACGAGGTCGGCCAAGAGTTTGGCGTCGCCGGCGTCGGATTTTGCACCCGAGACATGGTGGCGGTCTCGGTAGCGCGCAGCAGCGAGCGGATTGACCGCGTACACGGTGTATCCGGCCGCGGCCAGAGCAGACACCCACAAGCCGCGATCGGTCTCGATGCCGACGACGACCTCGGCGGGCGCCTGGGCGTACGAGGCAATCACATCGTGAAACCCACTGATACCCGCCAGTCCTTCGGGTAATCGGCGTGAGGTCAACCGTTTCCCGTCGGCGTCCATCACGTGGATGTCGTGGTGATCCTCCGCCCAGTCGTCTCCAACAAAAATCATTCGGTTCTCCTGTTCGCGCTCGATCGGACACTGTCGGCGAGCCTCGAGGGATCCGGACGGCGACCTAATGGATCAGTGCTCTGGTGGCACGACACCCCATCAGCATTCTGGGAACCCTCGCCGACCGGTGGGGACACGATCTAGGGTTAGGAGTCGATCCACACTCCAGGTTGAAATAGTGCTCACCCACCAGCGGCTCGGTGACCAGCGTTGTCCGGTTGCTCCAGTTCCAGCCGGAGACTCGCCGATCAAGTCCCATTAGGTTGAGTGGCATGACCGAATACGACCTGCAACGCTTCGTCGACGCCCAGGATCCCGTGTGGAGTGCAGTGACGCAGGAGTTGAAGGCAGGGAGGAAGCACACCCACTGGATGTGGTTCGTGTTCCCGCAGTTGGCGGGGTTGGGACGGAGTGCGACTGCTCAGCACTTCGGCATCGCCGACCTGACGGAGGCGGAACTGTATCTGTCCCACGAGGTGCTGGGTCCGCGTCTGAAGAAGGCGGCCCGGCTGACCGTCGGAATCGAGGGTCGAACGGTAGACGAGATCTTCGGTTACCCCGACAATCTGAAACTGCATTCGTCCATGACGCTTTTCGCCGAAGCTACCAAGGGCCAGTCCGTTTTCGGTGAAGTGTTGCAGAAGTATTTCGGCGGCGAATTCGATGGCGCGACACTCGACTTGCTCGACGAGCGTTACCGCTAGCATCGCATCCATGACCACTCCACTAGCCGGATCCATTGCCTTCGTCCACGCCAGCTGGCACCTGGACATCGTCGATCGCGCACGAGTGGGATTCGCCGCCGAACTCGAGCGGCTGGGCCAGGGCGATACTCGTATCGACGTCTTCGAGGTGCCGGGGGCATTCGAGATCCCGCTGCACGCCCAGCGGTTGGCGAAGACCGGGAAGTACTCGGCGATCGTCGCCGCCGCGCTGGTCGTCGACGGAGGAATCTATCGACACGACTTCGTAGAAACGGCGGTCATCGACGGCCTCATGCGGGTGCAACTGGACACCGATGTGCCGGTGTTCTCGGTGGTGCTCACTCCCCATCACTTCCACGAACACTCCGACCACAACGCCTTCTTCACCGCCCACCTCGAAACCAAAGGTGCAGAAGCCGCACGGGCTGTGGTGAAAACCCTCGCGTCACTGGGGACGATCGGCTGACGGCGGGATGATCTCGTGGCATCGGTTGTGGATACTCGACGCCGTGACCGATACCGAGAGCGAGCCCGACTGTGACGCAACCCTTGAACTGGTACTGGCTGAGCTCGAACGACGTGAACCGATCTTCCACCGCCGCGAGTTCGGCACCACGCGCGAGGACTTCGATCGGCTCACGGATGTGAACTTCTGGGAGACCGGTGCCTCCGGTCGTCGCTACAGCCGCGAACACGTCTGGGCTGTTCTCGGGCAGCGATATGCGTCGGACCCCACCGGGCGACACGACTCCGACTGGACGACCAGTGCATTCGAGCTCCGCGAGATCGCATCGAACACTTATTTGCTGACCTACTTGCTCGAGCAGCACGACAGACTCACCCGCAGGACGACGTTGTGGCAGCGACGCGAGGGTGATTGGAAAATCCTCTATCACCAGGGAACTCTCGTATCCGGTTCCGTCTCCGATACCACACCCCACCGACAGGTTCTGAATAGCGAATAGTTAAGCAGGGCAATAGTTTTCGATTGCACTAAGGTTGCCAGTCGAACGCATGTTCGATACACTTGCTTCCATGACCGCAGCGATCTGGCAACTGAGCGAGAGCGAACTCCTCGCCGACGCCGCTGCGGTCTCCCACCAGATCCAGCTGTTGGAAGCCCGGCGGATCGCTCTCGTCGCCGAGATCGACGCTCGCGTCTCGCGGGAGAAACTCGGCTTTCCCGGACCCGCCGGATGGCTGACCTCCACCACCCTGCTCTCGCCCTCCAAAGCGAACAAGATCGTGGCCCTGGCCCGCGGCATGGCTGCGTTTCCCGACATCGCCGACGCCCTGAACACCGGCGTCATGTCCGTCGATCACGCCGCGCTGATTCTCACTTTCGCCGAAACACCCCCGGAGAACCTGCCGGATGAGGGGCACGATGTCGCGCGTAAAGCTCTGATCGCCGCCGCCACCGGGCCCGAAGCGCGCACCGGCCGGATTCGTGCAGCGATCACCAGACTCGAAGACAGCTTCGGCAACAAGAAACCACCCGCCGAGGACACCGACCGCAACGAATTCTTCGCCTCGAAAACCCTGAACGGGCGACTGGTACTCAAGGGAGACTTCGATGCGATCACCGGAGAAAAGCTCCTCACCGCACTCTCGCCGTTGACCGAACCCCGCCCCGCCGCAGACGGCACCGACGACGACCGCAGCCCCGCCAAACGTCGCGCCGACGCATTCGGACACATCCTCGACCAGTACCTCGCCTCGAGCAATCGCCCCACCGAAGGCGGTGAGAGGCCACACCTCAACCTGCACATCACCCTGCGCGATCTCACCGACCTCCGCGACAGTGCCGACGCCGACGACATCGCAGACGACGAGAACACTCGCAGCACAACCGAATCCGACACCGACACAGTCGATCCGGTCGACATCAACACCGGACACCCCATCACCCCTGACTCAGCAACCGAGCCGGAACCAGCCACTGCCGCCGATCGCGGCGCGTATCGAGACTTGTTAGGCGACGGCACCACGGTCGGCTGGCTGCCGTGGATGGGACCACTCTCCCGCAACACCTCCCGGCAGTTGGCCTGCGACTGCATTCTCACCGCCATCGTCATGGACGAGAACGGATCCCCGATCAATCTCGCCCGCACCGCCCGCACCGTCACCGCCAAACAACGCAAAGCCCTCATCGCGAGAGATCACACCTGCGCATTCCCCGGCTGTGGCAAACCCGCATCCTGGACCGAGGCGCACCACATCTGGCACTGGGCAGACGGCGGCCCCACCGACATGAACAACCTCGTCCTACTCTGCCGATTCCACCACCGACTTATGCACCACTCCGACTGGGAAGTGTTCATCGGCACCGACAACCACCCGTGGTTCATACCACCGGCCACCGTCGACCCGTACCGACAACCCCGACCATCCCACGCCCGCGCAGGCCCCCACATCGCCTGAACCGGGTCCCCACAACGCAATCCAGCCCCGCACTGAGAACACGGTGCGGGGCTGGACGAGGTTGTTCGACAGCCTGATTCGAGTGAAGCGGACTCTCAGTCGTTGGCGTGCAAGGCCGCGTTCAGTTCGACGCCGGTGCCCTTCCACGGCACCACCTCGACCGCACCCGACAGCGAGTTGCGACGGAACAGCAGGTTGGACTTACCGGACAATGTTGCCGCCTTCACCACTGTCCCATCCGGACCACTCACCTTCGTGCCTGCCGTGATGTACAGCCCCGCCTCGACGACGCAGTCGTCACCGAGCGAAATGCCGAGACCGGAGTTCGCGCCCAGCAAGCAGCTCTTCCCGACGGAAATGACGTTCTTGCCGCCACCGGAGAGCGTGCCCATGATCGACGCACCGCCGCCCACGTCGGAACCGTCACCGACCAGGACACCCGCGGAGATGCGACCCTCGACCATCGAGTTGCCGAGCGTGCCGGCATTGAAGTTGACGAAGCCTTCGTGCATGACCGTCGTGCCGCTGGCCAAGTGCGCGCCGAGGCGAACGCGGTCGGCGTCGGCGATACGAACTCCAGTGGGAACGACGTAATCGACCAGGCGTGGGAACTTGTCGACTCCGTACACGGTCACCGGACCGCGGGCGCGCAGCTTCGCGCGCACCGTCTCGAAACCGTCCACCGCTGCGGGACCGAAGTTGGTCCACACCACATTGGCCAGCAGACCGAACACTCCGTCGAGATTCTGCCCGTGCGGCTGAATCAACCGGTGCGAGAGCAGATGCAGTCGCAGATACGCGTCGTGGGCGTCGATCGGGGCGTCGTCGAGGGAGGCGATGCTGGTGCGCACTGCGACCACCTCGACGCCGCGCGCCTCGTCGGATCCGACGAGAGCGGCCAGCTCCTCGGGGACGTCCGAACCCTCGAGCCGGACGGTGCCGGTCTCGAAGCCCGACCCGAGCTCCGGGCTCGGAAACCAGGTGTCGAGTACTACGCCCGACGTCGTGATGTTGGCAATACCTACTGCTGATGCTCCCTGTGCGCTCACGGGACGAAGAATACGCGGTGGACCCAGCGGGCGGGTTGGCCCGTCATCGCGGGAACGTCGCTTGTTCCTGGACTCCGTTCCCGACGCGGCGTCGGTTCGTTATCGGTTCGACTGCCGAGCGTGACCGCATCGGGATACCGGCGAACGCATCGGCGGCGGGGGAGCTGACAGAGTTTCCCCCGTGACCACACGTACCGCCGCCCGTAGCCGTGGAGTGACGTCGGTGATGGCGGACGGTGTGTCCTTCAGCGGGTTGGTGACGACCCTGGCGACGACGATCGTGCTGGGAGTCGCGCTGGGTTTGGTTGTCGCAGGCGCGTGGTAGACATCGTCATCGGCTGACAGGGGGTCGCCGAGGCTGGGGGAGTGTCATGAATTCGAGCAAGTCCGCACGTGTGCGTTCGGTCGTCACGGCGATTGCTGCCGCGCTGGTGGCGGCGGGCGGCGTCGTCGTCGGTTCCAGCACCGCAGCCGCAGATCCCTACTGCGCCGGAGCAGGCGGGCCGTCTGCAGAGGTCGCACGGATCCCGGGGGCAGCTCTGGAAGGACTGGCGATCGACGCGTCGGGCCGCGCCTACGTCACCGACATCGTCTCCGGCCGGGTGTACCGCATCGATGCGCCAGGACAGGCCGCGTACCCCATCGCGACGGTCCCCAGCGGCGGCGGTGGCGCGCTGGCCTGGATGCCCGACGGCACCCTGCTGGTCGGCTACGGAGCCGACCCTCGCGTCTTCGTCGGAGACGTCGTCAAGGCCGCGGGGATCGTTCGGCTCGACGTGGACACTCTCACCGTCACCCCGTACGCAACCGGTCTGAGCGCAGCCAACGGACTTGCCGTCACCGCTGACGGAACGGTGTACGCCACCAACGACTTCGGCTCGCTGATCGGGCGGATCGGCCCCGACGGTTCGGTCGACCCTGCGTGGGCGAGCTTCCCCAGTGCCAACGGCGCGGTGCTCGACGCCGCCGATCGGTACCTGTACGTCTCGCGCACTTTCGTGAACCCGGGCGTCAGCCGGATCCCGCTCGCCGACCCTTCGGCACCGGAAAGTGTGCTCGATCTGTCGGGACTCGACGGCTTCGCAGCTCCGGACGGGCTCACCCTCGACGACGCCGGACGCCCGGTGGTGCCGCTCAACGCAGGCGGCTCCGTCGTCCGCATCGATGGGCCGGGGGCGACGTGTGTCATCGGCACCGGTACGCGGTTGACAAGCGTTGTGGCCTACGGACGCTCCGACCAGGGCTTCTCGAGCGGAAGATTGTTCGGTGCCGGCTTCGACGGCGTGGTCCGCGAGATTCCGGGATCCACGGCCTAGAGTTTTCTCCCGTGACGCTCGAACTGCATGCCGACCCGATAGACCTCACCGCGGCACTGGTGGACATCCCCAGTGTCAGTGAGGACGAATCGCGCATCGCAGACGAGGTGGAGCAAGCACTCCGTGAGCAGACCACGGGCTTCGAGATCATCCGTAGCGGCAACGCAGTGCTGGCACGAACCAATCGCGGATTCGCGTCGAGAGTGATGCTCGCCGGGCATCTCGACACGGTTCCCATCGCAGACAACGTGCCGTCGAGGCGCGAGCACGACAGCGCTGAGGGCGACATCCTGCACGGGTGCGGAACCGTCGATATGAAGTCGGGTGACGCGGTGTTCCTGCACCTCGCCGCCACGATCGACAACCCTGCTCACGATCTGACTCTGGTGTTCTACGACTGCGAGGAGATCGCGGCCGCCCGCAACGGACTGGGCCGCATCGAACGCGAACTTCCCGAATGGCTCGCTGCCGACGTCGCGATCCTCGGTGAACCGTCCGGCGGCTTCATCGAGGCCGGTTGCCAAGGGACGCTGCGGGTTCGGCTGACCGCGTCGGGAACGCGGGCCCACAGCGCTCGGTCCTGGTTGGGCGACAATGCAATTCACAAATTCGGTGCAGTCCTGAACCGGCTCGCCGCATATCGCGCACGCACCGTCGACATCGATGGCTGCGTGTATCGGGAAGGGCTGCAAGCAGTACGGATCTCCGGTGGGGTCGCGGGCAACGTCGTTCCCGACGCGGCCGAACTCGACGTCAATTTTCGCTTCGCACCCGATCGCAACGTGGACGAAGCCGTCGAACACGTTCGTGAGGTGGTCGAGGGACTGGATCTCGGATTCGAGGTCACCGACTCGTCGCCCGGAGCGCTTCCCGGTTTGAACCGACCGGCAGCGGCCGCTCTCATCGAGGCCGCGGGCGGACAGTTCCGGGCCAAGTACGGCTGGACGGACGTCTCCCGGTTCTCGGCGCTCGGGATCCCGGCGGTCAACTACGGACCCGGAGACCCCAATCTCGCCCACAAGCGCGACGAACGCGTCCCCGTCGAGCAGATCACCCACGTCACACAGGTTCTCCGGAGCTACCTCACTGCCGGATAGCCTGAACGCCATGAACAGCGACCAGGGCCCAGGTAGTTCCGAGGAACACAGCAGTGAGAAATCGGCCAAGCACAAGGGATCCGTCGTACTTCGGCGAGGCCGGAACACCGAGACCTCCACCTCGGATCAACGCCTGCTCGACGAGCGAGGACCAGGGAACTGGATTCACTCCGACACCTGGCGAGTGCTGCGTATCCAGAGCGAATTCGTCGAGGGATTCGGTGCGCTCGCCGAGGTCCCGAAGGCTGTGACCGTATTCGGTTCGGCGCGCACCCCCGTCGACCATCCCGAGTACGCCCGAGCCCGGCAGCTCGGAGCCGCTCTCGCGAAGGAGGGCTTCGCCGTCATCACCGGTGGCGGGCCCGGTGCGATGGAGGGGGCCAACCGAGGAGCGAGCGAGGCCGATGGGTACTCGATCGGGCTCGGGATCGAGCTGCCGTTCGAGCAGGGCCTCAACGAGTGGGTCGATCTGGGCGTAAATTTTCGCTACTTCTTCGTGCGCAAGACCATGTTCGTGAAGTACTCCCAGGCGTTCGTGTGCCTTCCCGGCGGCTTCGGTACTCTCGACGAACTCTTCGAGGCCCTGACGTTGGTGCAGACGGCCAAGGTCACCAGGTTCCCGATCGTGTTGCTGGGCAAGGACTTCTGGTCGGGACTGCTCGATTGGATCAAGACGACTCTCGTGAAAGAAGGCAAGGTGTCCGAGAAGGACCTCGAACTGATCCACTGCACCGACAGCGTCGACGAAGCTGTCCGGATCGTCCGCGAGGCCCAGCAGTGAGCGATCGCGGCACGACCGAACGCTTGCTCAGTGTCTGCGTCTACTGCGCGTCGGGTCCCGTCGACGCCTCGTTCATCGACCTGGCCGGTGAGGTCGGCACCGAGATCGGCCGACGAGGCTGGCAGCTCGTCTCGGGCGGCGGCAACGTGTCGATGATGGGCGCGGTCGCGGCGGCGACGCGAGCAGCGGGCGGCAACACGGTCGGCGTGATTCCGAAAGCGCTCGTACACCGCGAGGTCGCCGATGTCGACGCCGACGAGCTGATCGTCACCGACACCATGCGTGAGCGGAAGAAGATCATGGAGGACCGCGCCGACGCGTTCATCACCTTGCCGGGTGGGATCGGGACGTTGGAGGAGCTGTTCGAGACCTGGACCGCGGGCTACCTGGGCATGCACAGCAAGCCGATGGTGATGCTCGACCCATTCGGACATTTCGACGGCATGATGCAGTGGATAGAAGGTTTGCGAGAGACCGGATTCGTGCAACAACGCGCCCTCGATGCCCTGGTCAGAACGACGACCGTCGATGCAGCTCTGAATGCCTGCGCGACGTTGTGACAGGTCACCAAGCGCGGCCACCGAGTGAGATGCTCAAAGTTGTTACTCTCAAGTAGGGTAAGAAATCTCACATCGTCTTCAAAGGGGAGTTCATGGCTGTCGATGCCCGTCAGAAAATTGGAGTGACCGACCTCGCGGTCGCGTTGCCGAAAATGGTGACGGAGGTGCCTAGTCTGCTCAAGGGCCTGGCGGGATTCACCCGCAAGCCCGACCACAAAGCGTCGATCGGTCAGATCTTCCAGGACGCCGCCGCGAAGAACAGTGACCGTCCGTTCGTGCGGTTCGAAGGCGAGTCGATCACCTACCGGGACGCGAACGAGCTCGTCAACCAGTACGCCGCGGTGTTCGCGGACCACGGGGTGAAGCGCGGCGACGTCGTCGGCATCCTCAGCAAGAACCGGCCGGAGGCGCTGTTCGCCGCGCTCGCTGCCGTCAAGCTCGGCGCCACCGCAGGAATGCTGAACTACAACCAGCGCGGTGACGTACTCGAGCACAGCCTCGGCATTCTCGAGGCGAGGGTCCTCGTGCTGGACGAGAACGCACAGGAAGCCCTGGATTCGCTCGACGGAGAACCCAAGGTCGGAGCAGTACTGCCGCTGAAGAAGCTGGCCGAGCTCGCGGCGACGGCGTCGACGGCCAACCCGAAGGTCACCGCCGAGATCCAGGCCAAGGAGAAGGCGTTCTACATCTTCACCTCGGGTACCACCGGCATGCCGAAGGCCAGCCTGATGAGCCACTTCCGCTGGCTCAAGTCGATGTCCGGTCTGGGCAACATGGGTGTGCGGCTTCGCAGCAACGACGTCATCTACTGCTGCCTTCCGCTTTACCACAACAATGCGCTGACGGTGACGCTGTCCTCTGTGCTCGCGGGCGGCGCGACCATGGCCATCGGCAGGCAGTTCTCGGTGAGCAACTTCTGGGACGACGTCCGCGTCAACAAGGCCACCGCGTTCACCTACATCGGTGAGCTGTGCCGTTACCTGCTGACACAGCCGGAGAAGCCCTCCGACCGGGACAACTCGGTGAAGCTGATCGTCGGCAACGGACTGCGCCCGGAGATCTGGGAAGAGTTCACCGAGCGATTCGGCATCTCCCGCGTCGCCGAGTTCTACGGCGCCAGCGAATGCAACATCGCGTTCATCAACGCCCTGAACATGAAGAAGACCGCAGGCATCTGCCCGCTGCCGTATGCCGTCGTCCAGTACGACGAAGAATCCGGCAAGGCCAAGCGCGGCCAGGACGGCAAGCTCCGCAAGGTCGGCAACGGCGAGGTCGGACTGCTGCTGTCCAAGATCACCGACCGGGCACCGTTCGACGGCTACTCCGACGACAAGGCCACCGAGAAGAAGATGGTGCGCGACGGCTTCAAGGACGGCGACGCGTGGTTCGACACCGGTGACCTGGTCCGCAAGCAGGGCTTCATGCACGTCGCGTTCGTCGATCGCCTCGGTGACACCTTCCGCTGGAAAGGCGAGAACGTCGCGACCACGCAGGTCGAGGGAGCCCTCGGCGGACATTCCTCGGTCGACGGTGCCGTCGTGTACGGCGTCGACATCGAGGGAACCGACGGCAAGGCAGGCATGGCTGCGGTGACGCTGCGCGAGGGCGAGACCTTCGACGGCAAGACGATGGCCGAGCACCTCTACGACAAACTCCCGACGTACGCGGTGCCGCTCTTCGTCCGGGTCGTCGACAGTCTCGAGCAGACGTCGACGTTCAAGAGCCAGAAGGTGGCCCTGCGCAAGCTTGGCTACGAGGAAGACAGCGACAGCGACCTGTACGTGTTGCGCGGCAAGTCCGGTGGCTACGAGAAGGCGTACGACGGCTACGTCGCCGAGGTCGCAGCAGGCAAGGCCCCCAAGGGCTGAGCACTCGAAAGATGCGCACGTGCCACTATTGATTTCATGAGCACTCTCTGCGGCAAACCGGTCGCCGACGATCGCGCATTGGTCATGGCCATCGTCAATCGCACCCCCGATTCGTTCTACGACGGGGGTGCGAATTTCAGCGACGACGCCGCGATGGCGTCGGTGCACCGGGCGGTCGCAGAGGGTGCCGACATGATCGACATCGGTGGTGTGAAGGCCGGCCCCGGCGACATCGTCGATGCCGAGGAGGAGATCCGCCGTGTCGTCCCGTTCGTCGAGGCCATCCGGGACGCGTATCCGGAGCTGCTGATCAGTGTGGACACCTGGCGCAGCGAGGTCGCCCGACTGGCCTGTGGCGTCGGTGCGGACCTGATCAACGACACGTGGGCCGGGGCCGACCCCGAGCTGGTGCGCGTCGCTGCCGCCGAAGGAGTCGGCATCGTCTGCTCGCACACCGGCGGGGCGGTGCCTCGTACTCGCCCGCATCGGGTTCGGTACGCCGATGTGGTGGCCGACGTGATCGCCGAAGTCACCGCCGCCGCCGAGAACGCCGTCGCGGAGGGGGTGAAAAAGGATTCGATTCTCATCGATCCGACGCACGATTTCGGGAAAAACACCTATCACGGGCTCGAGTTGTTGCGTCGCGTGGACGATCTTGTAAACACCGGGTGGCCTGTGCTCATGGCGCTGAGCAACAAGGACTTCGTAGGCGAGACTCTAGGTGTAGAGCTCGCCGACCGGTTGGAGGGAACATTGGCAGCGACAGCATTGGCCGCAGCAGGCGGAGCCCGAATGTTCCGGGTGCACGAAGTTGCGTCGACCAGAAGAGTCGTCGACATGGTGGCAGCGATCCAGGGTCTGAGAACCCCGGCGCGGACGGTCAGGGGTCTGGCATGACACTCGCAGATCGAACGGACGTCACCAGGGCGTGGTCCGAGACCAACAGCTGGGACACCCCGGAGTGGACCATTGCCGAACTCGAGGCCGCCAAAGCGGGCCGAACGGTGTCGGTGGTACTCCCGGCACTCAACGAGGAACAGACGGTCGCCGCCGTCATCGACACGATCCACCCGCTGCTCGGTGGCCTGGTCGACGAGCTGATCGTGTTGGACTCCGGTTCCACCGACGAGACGGCTGTGCGCGCGACTGCGGCCGGTGCACGTGTGATCAGCCGAGAAGAAGCAGTACCCGGGGTGGACCCGGTACCGGGCAAGGGCGAGGTGCTGTGGCGATCGGTCGCCGCGTCGACCGGTGATCTCATCGCGTTCGTCGACTCCGACCTGATCAACCCCGATCCGGCGTTCGTACCCAAGTTGCTCGGCCCCCTGTTGATGGGCGACGGCATCCACCTCGTCAAGGGCTACTACCGCCGACCGTTGCGGACCAGTGGAACCGAGGACGCCAACGGTGGTGGACGTGTCACCGAGCTCGTGGCAAGGCCGCTGCTCGCTGCCCTGCGGCCCGAGCTGACCGGGGTCATTCAGCCCCTCGGCGGTGAGTACGCCGGTACACGCGAGCTGCTGTCCGCGGTGCCGTTCGCACCCGGCTACGGAGTGGAGATCGGGCTGCTGCTCGATACGTACGACAGGCTCGGGCTGCGGGCGATCGGCCAGGTGAACCTGGGCGTGCGCAAGCACCGCAACCGCCCGCTGGTCGAACTCGGGGCGATGAGCCGACAGATCGTCGGGACGATGCTCAATCGGTGCGGGATGGTCGATTCCGGTGCCGGTCTGATGCAGTTCCGGGTCGACGGTGACTCGTTCGAGCCGTTCTCGACCGAGGTGTCGTTGCTGGACCGACCGGCGATGAACTCGCTGAATTAGCGTGTCGGGCGGTCGTGACAAGATCGTGGCATGTTGACGCTGCTGATCTACGTCGTCGTCATTGCCGTCGTCGCCGCTGCATTGTTCTTCGTGGCGTCGGCGGTGTTCGGTCGCGGTGAGGAACTGGGCCCGCTGCCCGAGGGAACCACCGCGACCGTTCTGCCGGCGGAAGGCGTCACCGGTGCCGACGTGCACGCGCTGAAGTTTCAGCAGAGCCTGCGGGGCTACAAGCCCAGCGAGGTCGACTGGGCGCTCGAGCGACTCGGCGGCGAGATCGACATGCTCCGTTCGCGGCTGTCCGCAGCGCAGCAGGCGCAGGAGACATTGGCCCCTGCCCCGGCCGAGCCCGACGAGCGATGAGCGCTGTCGCCGGACCGGACGGCCGACTGCGCTGCCCCTGGGGTGCCACCGACGACGACCTGTACCGGGACTATCACGACACCGAGTGGGGGCAGCCGCTCCACGGGCGCAACGAGCTGTACGAGCGCCTGTGTCTCGAAGCGTTCCAGTCGGGTCTGTCGTGGATCACGATCCTGCGCAAGCGCGATAGTTTCCGCACCGCATTCGCCGATTTCGATCCGGAGCTGGTGGCCCGGTTCGGCGACGCCGACGTCGAACGGTTGATGAACGACGCGTCCATCGTGCGCAATCGGCTCAAGATCGACGCAGCGGTGAGCAACGCGCGCGCCATCATCGATTTCGACGACACCGACCTCGACACGCTGCTCTGGTCCTTCGCTCCCGAGCGCAGGTCGACGCGCCTGACCGAGTTCTCCGCTGTGCCCGCCTCTACTCCGGAGTCCACTGCTCTGGCCAAGGAGCTCAAGCGGCGGGGCCTGCGGTTCGTCGGTCCGACAACTGCCTACGCCTTGATGCAGGCCACCGGAATGGTCGACGATCACCTGTCGAGGTGCTGGGTGCAGGTCGTCAATACCGACTCCGGTTCCCGGTATCGACGGCGATAGGGAAGAATAGGAGACAACACCCGTCGCCCCGCGACGAATTTATCTTTTTGGCCTAGGCGCCGAGCTGGTGGGCGCAGATCTGGAGGGAGCAGAGGATGGCGGCGATGAAGCCCCGGACCGGGGACGGTCCCCTCGAAGCAACCAAAGAGGGACGAGGAATCGTCATGCGTGTCCCGCTCGAGGGGGGCGGCCGGTTGGTCGTCGAATTGACCCCCGACGAGGCCGCGGCACTCGGTGACGAATTGAAGGGTGTCACCGGCTGATCGCTCTGTCGATCGATCATCGCTCAGCCCCGCTCGCCGTACCGGCAAGCGGGGCTTTGTGTTGTGTTCACGACTGTGGCATCCGGCAGAGTCGTGACGAAGGAGGTGTCCGATGCTGACCGACGTCGTGGACGTGCTGCTGTGTCCGCAGTGCCGTGCACGTGAGCTCGATTCCGGGCTCGGCGTAGGCGACACCGATCGGACGCTGTGGTGCGATCGAGGGCACTCCTTCGATGTCGCTCGGCAGGGCTACGTCAGTCTGCTGACCGGTGACGGCGGCAAGTTCACCGGCGACTCGGCCGAGATGATCGCTGCGCGCGACGCGTTCCTGGGGGAGGGGCATTTCGACCCGATCGCCGCTGCGGTCTCGGCGGGTGTCCCGGCGGACGGCGAGGTGGTGCTCGACGTCGGGGTCGGAACCGGTCACTACCTCGCGGCGGTTCTCGACGACCACCCCGATGCCCGGGGGATAGGCGTCGACGTGTCGAAGTTCGCGGCCAGGCGCGCCGCACGGTCCCATCCGCGGCTGGGGTCCGTGGTCGCGGACATCTGGAGTGGACTCCCGGTGCGGTCGGGCGCTCTGTCCGCGGTGACGTGCGTGTTCGCTCCGCGCAACGCCGGTGAACTGAATCGGGTTCTCGTCGACGACGGCGTGTTGGTGGTCGTCACGCCCACGACGCGGCATCAACGTGAGCTGCGGGGGCCATTGGGACTCATCGGCGTCGACGAGGACAAGTCCCGCCGCCTGAGCGAGTCGCTGTCCGGTCTGTTCGAGCCTGTGACGGAATCTTCGCTGGAATACTCGATGATGCTCTCGCACAACGATATCGAGGCTCTGATCGGCATGGGCCCGTCGGCGCGGCACGGTGACCCCGAGGCGCGGTCTGCGGCGCTGACGCAGTTACCGAACACCACCGAGGTCACCGCGTCGGTGACGGTATCGACCTACCGCAAGACGATTCGCTGAGTCGTCCCGATCAGCCGCGGCGGGCCAGCGCGTCGTTGTAGACGGCGAGAGTCTGCTTCGCGATCGACGCCCAGGAGAACTCGGCGACGGCCCGCTCGCGGCCCGCCTTGCCCATCGCTGTCGCGAGCGCGGGATCGAGGGCTACCTCGTTGACGGTGTCCGCCAGGTTCCGCTCGAAGGCATCGGGTTCGTAGGAGTTGTAGTGCACCAGGCGTCCGGTGCGGCCCTCGTCGACGACCTCGGGAATGCCGCCGACATCCGATGCCACCACAGCAGTTTCGCAGGCCATCGCCTCGAGGTTGACGATGCCGAGCGGTTCGTACACCGACGGGCAGACGAACACAGCCGCCGCGGAAAGGATTTCGCGGATCTTCTCGGTGGGAAGCATGTCCTTGACCCAAAACACGCCGCTGCGCTGCTCGGCGAGCTGGGCGACGGCCCGCTCGGTTTCCGCGGCGATCTCCGGGGTATCGGGTGCGCCTGCACACAGGACGAGTTGAATCGACGGATCGAAGTGGTGGGCCGCGGCGATCAGGTGGCCCACGCCCTTCTGCCGGGTGATGCGCCCGACGAACGCGACGATCGGCTTGTTTCGATCGACGCCGATCTCGTCCAGAGTTGCGGTGCCGTGGTCGGCGAACCACCGCTGCGTGTCGATTCCGTTGCGCACCACATGAACCCGGCTCGGATCGAGACGCGGATAGGCGTCGAGCACATCTTTGGCCATGCCCTCGCTGACGGCGATGACGGCGTCGGCGTATTCCACGGCGTTGCGCTCCGACCACGACGAGATGCGGTAGCCGCCGCCGAGTTGCTCGGCCTTCCACGGCCGACGTGGTTCGAGTGAGTGTGCGGTGAGGATGTGCGGAACGTCGTACAACTCGGCGGCGAGGTGGCCCGCGAAGCCGGTGTACCAGGTGTGCGAGTGCACCACGTCCGCCCCCGCAGCGGCGTTCGCCATCCGCAGCTCCGCCGACAGCGTCGTCAACGCGGCGTTCGCCCCGGCGAGTGCGGGATCGGGGTCGTGCACCTGCGCGGTGTCGCGCGGCGCGCCCATACAGTGGATGTCCACGTCGCACAGCGATTTCAGCTGCGCCGTCAACTCCGTGACATGAACTCCTGCGCCACCGTAGATCTCCGGGGGATATTCCTTGGTCATCATTGCTACGCGCACGTGAACGAACCTACATTCCCCAGCAGTTGTGCGTGTACTGCTAGCAAGGTTCTCTCGGTGCGGATAGGTTGAGTGGGTGAGGACACAACCGCACGTACTAGGGATTGTGCTGGCCGGCGGTGAGGGTAAGCGCCTTTACCCGATGACCGCGGACCGAGCCAAGCCAGCCGTTCCCTTCGGGGGCGCCTACCGACTCATCGACTTCGTACTGAGCAATCTCGTCAACGCCGGTTACCTCCGGCTCTGCGTGCTCACCCAGTACAAGTCCCATTCACTGGACCGCCACATCTCGCAGACGTGGCGACTGTCCGGGTTCGCCGGGGAGTACATCACTCCGGTTCCCGCGCAGCAGCGACTCGGGCCCCGGTGGTACACCGGCAGTGCCGACGCGATCTTCCAGTCGCTGAACCTGGTGTACGACGAGGACCCCGAATACATCATGGTTTTCGGTGCCGACCACATCTATCGCATGGATCCGGAGCAGATGGTGCAGCAGCACATCGACTCCGGTGCAGGCGTCACCGTCGCCGGAATCCGGGTTCCACGCAGCGAGGCATTCGCGTTCGGCTGCATCGACTCCGACTCCGACGGCAAGATCACCCAGTTTCTCGAGAAGCCGGCTCAACCGCCCGGCACGCCCGACGACCCAGACGTCACCTACGCCTCCATGGGCAACTACGTCTTCACCACCAAGGTGCTCGTCGACGCCATCAAGGCCGACTCCGAGAACGTCGACTCCGACCACGACATGGGCGGCGACATCATTCCGGCACTCGTCGAAGCGGGCGTCGCCTCGGTCTACGACTTCAACGACAACGTCGTTCCCGGTGCCACCGAACGCGACCGCGGGTACTGGCGAGACGTGGGCACCATCGACGCCTTCTACGACGCCCACATGGACCTCGTGTCGGTGCACCCCATCTTCAACCTCTACAACCGCCGCTGGCCCATCCGCGGATCGGCCGAGAACCTGCCGCCCGCCAAGTTCGTCCAGGGCGGCTTGGCGCAGGAGTCGGTCGTCGGTGCCGGCTGCATCCTGTCCGCGGCCACAGTCCGCAACTCGGTGCTCAGCTCCAACGTCATGATCGACAGTGGCGCGACGGTCGAAGGCAGTGTCCTGATGCCCGGCGTCAAGATCGGTAAGGGTGCCGTCGTGCGGCACGCGATCCTGGACAAGAACGTCGTCGTAGGTGACGGAGAGATCATCGGCGTCGACCACGAACGCGATCGCGAGCGCTTCAACGTCAGTGCCGGGGGAGTCGTCTCGGTCGGCAAGGGCGTCTGGATCTAGTGCGCTGCGCGCAGTGGTGCGGTTGGGTGCCCTCTATGGCTCCTAACCGCACCACTGCCGTAGGCACCTACGCCCTCGACGCGCAGATCAACCCGTCACCGAGTGGCAGCAGCACCGTCGTCAGACGCTCGTCCTCGGCGATGGCCCGGGCGGCGGATCGAACGGCAACTGCGGTTGCGTCGCGCTGAGTCGGGTCGGCCACTCGCCCACCCAGTAGCGCGTTGTGCAGCACCAGAACTCCGCCGGGGCGCAGGAGTCGAACGCTCTCGGCGACGAAGTGCGGGTGGTCGGCCGGACTGGCGTCGATGAACACCAAGTCGTAGGTGTCGTCGGCCAACCGGGGGAGCACGTCCAGTGCCCAGCCGTTTATCAGCCGGGTACGCGAAGGCGCAATTCCCCCGGCGCGGAACGCTTCTCGGGCCGCACGCTGGTGCTCAGGTTCGGTGTCGATGGTGGTGAGGACACCGTCCGCGCGCATCCCGTCGAGCAGCCACAGACCGCTGATCCCTGCGCCGGTACCGATTTCGACGACCGTCTTCGCGCCGAGCATCTGAGTGAAGATGGACAGAATCGCTCCGACCGACGGCGGTACCGGGGCGGCACCCAGGTCGACGGCACGCTCTCTGGCTGCGATCAGAACCTCGTCCTCCTGAGCGGAGTCTTCGGCGTAGGCGAGCATCTTCTCGGCGTTGGTCGGCACGCCCCGAGGCTATCGTGCCCAGGGCACATTCTCACGCACACATTCTCAGGTGCGCCTCAGCTGATTCATACCGGACCCACACGCGGGTCCGTCAGGCTGTGAAGGAATCGAAGGTCCATCTCGATTGCGAAGTGTGAGCTGGAACATCCGAGGGTAGTCGTCGGTTGAATGAGAAGGACGTACGCAGTCCTGAGCAGGAGGATCCAACTATTTACAAGATCAACGGCGATCGCGACACCGCGCGTCTACCCGAGTCCGTACCCGCACCCGACGATCTCAGCGGCACCGCAGTGTTCGATGCGACCGGCGAGGACTCCACCATGCCGTCCTGGGACGAACTGGTTCGCGAACACGGCGACCGCGTCTACCGACTGGCCTACCGCCTGTCCGGCAACGCCCAGGACGCCGAGGACCTGACACAGGACACCTTCATTCGTGTGTTCCGCTCCCTGTCGAACTACCAGCCGGGCACCTTCGAGGGGTGGCTGCACCGCATCACCACCAACCTGTTCCTGGACATGGTTCGTCGACGCAGCCGCATCCGTATGGAAGCGCTCCCCGAGGACTACGACCGCGTCCCCTCCGATCGACCCAACCCCGAGCAGATCTATCACGACGCGCGCCTCGACCCCGATCTGCAGTCCGCGCTCGATTCGCTGGCACCGGAATTCCGCGCCGCAATCGTGCTGTGCGACATCGAAGGACTGTCCTACGAGGAGATCGGTGCGACACTGGGCGTCAAGCTCGGAACGGTTCGCAGTCGCATTCACCGTGGACGCCAGGCGCTACGCGAGTACCTTCGAGTGCACGGGAAGGTCGACTCCGGTCACGCAAGTGTCCACTAGCTACGAGGAGGGTTGGATGACGCAGGCGCGCAAGCCGAAGCAATTCAGCTCCACCGAACATCTGGCCAGTGAAGCCGTCGCGGCGTACGTCGATGGCGAATTGCGAATGCCCGCATACCTGCGTGCTGCCGACCATCTGTCCGAATGCCCCGAGTGCGCCGCCGAGGTCGAGGCCCAGCAGCAGGCACGCAAGGCACTGCGGGGAGCAGGGGAGATGTCGATGCCACACTCTCTGCTCGGCCTGCTCAGCCAGATACCGTCCTGCGCGGGCGAGGATCGGCCGTCCCACACCAAACGAACCTTCATGTCCGCCGTCGCCGATGTCCGTCGTCGCCGACGTTGATCGCATCGAGAACTGCTCGACGACTTCTCACCTGCATCGAGCCGCGCCGACCGCTCGAGTGATACTGAACTCTCACACCGACGTATGCGAGGGGTAACCGGACGCGTGACATCGAATTCGACCAGCACCGAGACCGCAGGGGCCGACCCATCGGAGATCGAGCCCGACGGCATCGGCTCGGCGGGGCCGGAAGGTCCGCGGTTGCCACCTCGTCCGGTGTATCGACCTTCCGTCGATCCGGTGTCGGCTTCGGTGTTCGGACGTCCCGACGATGTGGACGGTTCGTTCTCGCCTCGTAGGCCCGGCGAGGAACTTCCCTCGCGCGTATCGGTGCGTCCACCCGATCCCATCCTCGCCGAGGCGTTCGGACGCCCGGACGATGCCCAGGAATCGCTGCAGCGCGACCCGAACGCCCAGGACGAGAGCGACACCGCCCCGTCGGCTCCGGTCGATCCGTGGCGCGACCCAACCTCTCGGGTATCCCTCGGCAGCGCGGCACTCGACGCTCCGCCCCCTCCCGTACTGCCGCCAGGCACCAAACTCGGTGTGCGCGACGTGCTGTTCGGGCGGTCGGTATCCGTCCGAGCTCTCGTCCTACTCGGAGTCCTCGCACTCGTCATCGGATTGGTCGGCGGGTTGTTCGGTCGCCTCACCGCCGAGGTGACCGGCGCGTTGACGAGCCAGAAAGTGACCCTGACCCAGTCCAGCGGCGACGACATCCCGCGCGGGCAGATCACCAACGTCGCCGACGCGGTTCTGCCGTCCGTCGTCTCGATCCAGGTGACGCTCGGCGAAACCGGTGGCACCGGCTCGGGCGTCGTCATCGACGGTGCCGGCTACATCGTGACGAACAATCACGTGATCTCACTGGCCGCATCCGACCCGGATAATTCGACACTCGAAGTGACGTTCTCCGACGGCACCAAGGTGCCCGCCGACATCGTCGGCCGCGACACCAAGACCGACCTCGCCGTCCTCAAGACCGATGTCGGCAACCTCACCGTCGCCGAGCTCGGTCGTTCCGCCGACGTTCGCGTCGGGCAGGACGTGATCGCCGTCGGCTCACCGCTGGGACTGAACAAGACCGTCACCTCCGGCATCGTGAGCGCGCTCGATCGGCCCGTCGCCCTGTCGGGTGAAGGCACCGACACCGACGCCGTCATCGATGCCGTGCAGACCGACGCCGCCATCAACCCCGGCAACTCCGGCGGTCCGCTCATCGACTTCGAGGGCCGCGTGATCGGCATCAACTCGGCCATCCGGAGCGAGAGCGGCGGATCGGTCGGCCTCGGCTTCGCCATTCCGGTCGACGAGGTGTTCGAGGTGACGCAGTCACTGATCCGGGACGGCGTCATGCGGCACCCCGACATCGGAATCAATGCCCGCTCGGTCATCAACGACACCTCGGCCGGCGCGGAAGTAGCGAACGTCCGCTCGGGCGGTCCTGCCCAGCAGGCCGGAATCGTCGAGGGAGATGTCATCACCAGGGTCGGCGACCGAGCAGTGGGCGACGCCGACGAACTGGTCGTCGCCGTGCAGGCCACCACGATCGGGGAGCAGGTTCCGGTGCAACTCGTTCGGTCGGGACGGCTGGTGGACCTCTCCGTCACGCCGGTTTCGGATTGACGACGTAGGCTGGCAGGCGTGTTCGGCAACATCGGTTGGGGAGAGCTCGTCATTCTCCTCGTAGCAGCTCTCGTCATCCTCGGCCCCGATCGCCTCCCCGGCGCCATCAGCTGGGTGTCCAAGTCGATCCGCCAGGTCAAGGACTACGCCAACGGCGCGAGCCAGCAGCTCAAGGACGAGCTCGGCACCGACTTCGAGGACCTCCGCAAACCGCTCGCGGATCTCAACCAACTTCGGGGCATGACCCCTCGGGCAGTGATCACCAAACACCTGCTCGACGGAGACGACTCGGTCTTCAAGAACCCACTCGACGACACCTTCAAGGGCAAGCCCTTCGATGCCAAGCCGAAGAGCTCAGGCGGCCCGACGCCTCGGAACGGCGTCTCCTCCGGCAGCACGTCCGGTGGCACCGTGTCGATGAGCAAGAACGAGCCGAAGCTGTCCGCAGGCGACACCCCGCCGATCGACGCGGACGCCACGTAACCAGATTTCGTCCTGCCGCACTCCGCCGCTTGTTCTCGTCAATGGACCACTGCACACGTGTGAGCGGTGCAATGGTTCATCGACGCAGACCAGGTTGCTGCGTCAATGAACCACTACATGCGTCTGAGCGTTGCAATGGTCCATTGACGGGGCGGGGGAAGCGGGTGCCGCAGCCTGTCTAGAGCTTGCGGGCCGAGTCGATGCCGAGTGACATTCCGACCAGACCGCGCTCGCGCACGGCGAGTTTCGCAGCCACGGCCTCCAGTGCCTGGGCTGCGGGCGATTCCGGGTTGCTCAGCACGATCGGAGTTCCGGCGTCCCCGCCCTCGCGGACGGCGGTGTCGAGGGGGATCTGACCCAGCAGAGGAACGCTCGCACCCACGGCCTTGGTCAGCCGGTCCGATACGTCCTGTCCGCCACCGGATCCGAAGATGTCCATGCGGGTACCGTCGGGCAGCTCGAGCCACGACATGTTCTCCACGACGCCGGCAACACGCTGCCGAGTCTGCAGTGCGATCGCGCCCGCGCGCTCGGCCACCTCGGCCGCGGCCTGCTGCGGGGTGGTGACCACGAGGATCTCGGCACTCGGAATGAGCTGAGCGACGGAGATCGCCACGTCTCCGGTGCCGGGCGGAAGGTCGAGCAGCAGCACGTCCAGGTCGCCCCAGAAGACGTCGGCGAGGAACTGCTGCAACGCACGGTGCAGCATCGGTCCGCGCCACACGACGGGGGTGTTGCCCTGCGTGAACTGGGCAATCGAGATGAACTTCACCCCGTGTGCCTGCGGCGGCATGATCATCTTCTCGACCTGAGTCGGCCGGGCGTCGTTCCCGAGCATCCGCGGCACGGAGTGACCGTAGATGTCGGCGTCGAGCACACCGACCGAGAGTCCGCGAGCGGTGAGCGACGCGGCGAGATTGACCGTCACGCTGGATTTACCGACGCCGCCCTTGCCCGACGCCACCGCGTACACGCGCGTCAGGGATCCGGGTTGCGCGAAGGGAATGATCGGCTCTGCGGAATCGCCTCGCAATGACTTGCGGAGTTCGGTGCGCTGCTCGTCGTTCATCACGTCGAGTTCGACCGAGACGGTGCCGACGCCTTCGACGTCGGCGACTGCGTTCTTGACGCGGTCGCTGATCTCGGTCTTCATCGGGCAACCGGAGGTGGTGAGGTAGATGCCGACGCCGACTGCTCCGTCGTCGGAGATGTCGATGCTCTTGACCATCCCCAGATCGGTGATGGGTTTGCGGATCTCGGGGTCGATCACCTTCGCGAGCGCGGTCCGAACGTCGGATTCGGTCAGTACAGCCATTGCCTCATGCTAGGCGGTGGGCCAACTCTCGATGGACAGCGGGCAGCGCGATCTAGTGAATGCGCGGCAACTGGTCCGAGCTCGGGACGATGCCGGTGGCGTATCCGGCCGACCACGCGAGCACGTTCGCTACGTAGGCCATCGAGTTGTTGTACCGCAGGATCGCCTTGGTGGTCGATCCCAGGTCACGCATGTTCGTGGCGTCGTCGCACAGGTACATGCCGGTGGCCAGGGCTGCGTCGAACAGGTTCTGGGGGTCGGAGACGCCGTCTCCGTTGCCGTCGGCGTGATAGAGGTTCCACGTCGAGGGCAGGAACTGCATCGGTCCGACCGCGCGGTCGTATTCGGTGTCGCCGTCGAGCGCGCCGCCGTCGGTGTCACGAATCACTTGATTGCCGGCGAGGGTGCCGTTCAGGCGCGGCCCGAGGATGGGCTCGTGCAGCTCGCCCGAGTCGTCGACCTTGCCGTTGTTGGCGTGGGTGGACTCGACGCGGCCGATGCCCGCGATGACGGTCCAGCTGATACCGCAGCCGGGCTGCTGCTGAGCCAGGATGCGCTCGGCGTTCTTGTATGCCGAGACGTTGACGACCGGAATCGCGATGGGGCTGACGGCGAGGTTGGTGGGCAGCTCGGGTGTGGGCGGGATCTCGGGTACCGGAGCGGGTGCGGGGACCTCAGCGGGCACCGGAAGCTCGGCCTGGGCCACCGGCTGCGCCTGCTGATCCTGGGCGATCGGCTGCGGTGTCTCGACGACGGAGTTCGATTCCTGAGCGGCAGGGGACGTCTTCGCGCTGACGAACGGGATGTATTCCGTGGCTCCGGCGCTGGTGGCGGCGGTGACGAGTCCTGCGGGGACGAGACCTGCCAGAGCAATCACCGAGTTCCGTCGGACCTTGGAAGTCGATGCTTTTCTGTGACGACCCACGCGTGCTGTACCTCCTGATTTCCCCGGGTGACAACCGGGGCCCGACCTGATGACCGGGATCGAGGGTACCTGATTCGAGACTGTTCCGTTATCGGGCTGTTACAGAGCAGATCTATCGCGTATCGGGGTCCGACGTGTCCGGCATCCCCACTTCGTCTTGCACCCGCGCGGCCGCCTTCTTGCGTGCCTTCTTCGGAGTCGCGACGGGCTGTCCCGTCGCCTGCTCGAGCAGTGCCTTGACCTCGTCCAGTTCGCGGCGCAGGTAATCGCGGGTGGCGACCTCTCCGACTGCGATGCGCAGGGCTGCGAGTTCGCGGGCGAGGAACTCGGTGTCGGCCTTGGTCTGTTGTGCGCGCGAACGGTCCTCTTCGAGGGAGACGCGGTCGCGGTCGTCCTGCCGATTCTGGGCGAGCAGAATCAACGGAGCCGCGTACGCGGCCTGGGTCGAGAACGCGAGATTGAGCAGGATGAAGGGGTACGGGTCCCACCTGAGGTTGACCGCCACGACGTTGAGGAAGATCCAGACGATCACGATGCCCGTCTGGATTGCCAGGTAGCGGCCGGTACCGAGGAATCTCGCGGCCTTCTCGCCCGACTTGCCGAGGTCGAAGTCGACATTGACGTTGAACATCCGCGACCCGCGCGGAGTGTCCATTCTCTGGCGTGCTGTTTCTTTCACTGTCCGGCCACTTCCTGATCTCGCCAGTCCTCGGGCAGCAGGTGATCGAGGACGTCGTCCACGGTCACGGCCCCGACCAGGTGGTCCTCGTCGTCGACCACCGGGCCGCAGACGAGGTTGTACGTCGCGAAGTATCGCGTCACGGCGGTGAGGCTGTCCTCGGGGGACAACCGCGGCAGCGCGCTGTCCACCACCCCGCCGACCAGACTCGCCGGGGGTTCTCGCAGCAATTGCTGCAGATGAACGCAGCCGAGATACGGGCCGGTGGGGGTGGCGGTCGGTGGCCGCACCACGAACACGAGCGAGGCCAGCGCGGGCGTCAGGTCGGGGTTGCGCACCCGGGCGAGCGCCTCGGCCACCGTCGTCGATGCGGTGAGTACGACGGGTTCGGGGGTCATCAGACCGCCTGCGGTGTCGGGGGAGTGCTCGAGCAGACGGCGGACAGGTGCCGAGTCCTCCGGATCCATCAGTCGCAGAAGCGATTCCGCTTCGGTCTCGGGCAGCTCACCGAGGAGGTCGGCGGCATCGTCGGGGTCCATGGCCTCGAGCACGTCGGCTCCGCGGTCGACGCCGAGGTAGTGCATCAGTTCGACCTGATCGTCGTCGGGCAATTCCTGGACGACGTCCGCGAGTCGCTCGTCGTCCAGCGCCATCGCCACCTCCATGCGGCGCTTGGCCGGCAGCTCGCGCATCGCGTTCGCGACATCGGCCGCGCGCAGGCCCTCGAACTGCATGAGCAGCTGTGCCACACCCTGATCGGGCAGCGAGAGTTCGTTCTGCGTGAGTCCCTGCACGTGCTGCCAGTCGACCACGTGGATGGCGCCGCGTCGTGCGAGCCGTTGCCGTTGCTTGCGGACCGCCACCCGCGCGACCACCCAGTCGCGAGTTCGGGTGAGTTCGATGCCGAGGTCGACGACGACGGAATCGACGTCGTGCAGCTCGTCGAGCTCGGGGTCGTCGACGCGCACCTTGGAGTCGAGAATCTGCGCGAACACGAGAATCTCGTTCGCGCGCTGAGTGAATCGACGCAGACTGACGTTCCCGGTCGTGAGCTGGACCGAGTTCGGTTCGATGCTGGTGACTCTGAGCATCGGCACGAAAATTCTTCGCCGAGTTGCCAATTCGACCACCAGGCCGAGGACTCTCGGTTGTGCTCTGCCGACGCGCATCGAGATCACCACGTCGCGGACCCGTCCGATCGATTCTCCGTCGGGGCCCAGGACACCCAGGCCGGCGAGCCTGGCCGCGAATACCTTGCTCAGTGCTGCCATGATGGCAAGGTTAGAGGCTTCGCAATACAGAGGGTGAATCAGACAGGGGTTGTGCTTTCGTGAGTGTTTCGGGCATGCGGCGGTCGGTGCTGGCCGTTCCGGGCAGTTCGGACAAGATGATCGCCAAGGCCAAGGGGCTCCCCGCGGACGCGGTCTTTCTCGATCTCGAAGACGCCGTCGCGCCGCTGGCGAAAGTGGCAGCCCGAGCGCGCATCGTCGACGCTCTGAACTCCGACGGTTGGGGCGATCAGATCAAGGTCGTACGCGTCAACGACTGGACGACGCAGTGGACGTACGGCGACGTCATCGACGTCGTGTCGGGTGCCGGGCGCAATCTCGACGCCATCCTGCTGCCGAAGGTGGAGTGCGCGGCGCACGTGCAGGCGCTGGATCTGCTGCTCACCCAGATCGAGAAAGAGCACGGACTCGACATCGGTGCCATCGGGATCGAACCGCAGATCGAGAGCGCCCGCAGTCTGCGCAACATCGACGAGATCGCGACCGCGAGCCCGCGAGTGCAAACCCTGGTGTTCGGTCCAGCAGATCTGATGGCGAGCGTCAACATGCGCACTCTCGTCGTCGGCGAGCAGCCGGTCGGATACGACACGGGCGACGCCTATCACCACATTCTGATGACCATCCTGCTCGCTGCCCGGACACACGGTCTGCAGGCCATCGACGGCCCCTATCTACAGATTCGCGATCTCGACGCTTTTCGCCGGGCAGCGGGTCGCACGGCAGGTCTCGGTTTCGACGGCAAGTGGGTACTGCATCCGACGCAGATCGAGGCGGCCAACGAGATCTTCGCGCCGCGTCAGGCCGACTACGACAAGGCCGAGCTGATTCTCGACGCGTACGAGTTCCACACGTCCGCGGCGGGCGGCGGGCGCGGGGCAGTGATGTTGGGCGACGAGATGATCGACGAGGCGAGCCGCAAGATGGCGCTCGTCGTCTCGGCGAAGGGCCGAGCGGCAGGAATGGCGCGCACGACCGCCTTCGTGCCGCCCACGTCCTGACCGACCGTCAACCTGCTGTGAACCGCGACAACGGGTATGCCGGGTGTCCGTTTCGGGGCACAATGGAGTCATGACTAATCCCCTCTCACAGTCGGGCCGCCCAGGGCAGGGACTGCCGACGCCGCCTTCCGGTTGGCCGATCGGTTCCTACCCCACCTACGCCGAGGCGCAGCGCGCTGTCGACTACCTGTCCGACGAGGAGTTCTCGGTGCAGGACGTCACGATCGTCGGCGTCGACCTGATGCAGGTCGAGCGCGTCCTCGGTCGCCTCACGTGGCCCAAAGTGATTGGTGGAGGCATCGTTTCGGGTGCGTGGCTGGGTGTCTTCCTCGGCCTTGTCCTCGGCATCTTCAGCGAGAACATCTTCGGAGCGCTGCTCATCGGCGTCGGCGGTGGCATCATCTTCGGCCTGATCTCGGCGTCCATTCCGTACGCGGCCACCAAGGGGCAGCGAGATTTCGCGTCGAGCATGCAGTTGGTCGCCGGTCGATACGACGTCCTCTGTGAGCCCCGAACCGCGGAGAAAGCACGCGACCTGCTCGCAAAATTGTCGATCTGATCACACCTGGTGGACGACCAGGCAACCGACAGGTAACGGAATAGCCCCAATCTCCCCTCAATGCCAGTGAGTTCGGTTACGTTTCTTTCGTGCACGGCAGTCCCACACAGTGTGCTGCGCGAGTAACTGAACGTACGGAGGCGGAAAGTGCCGAGACATCGTGGTCGTAGGCGTGGAAAAGCAACGAGGATAGGGGTGTTGGCGGCAGCGGCTCTGGTGACGAGTCCGTTGCTCGCAGCGTGTGGTTCGTCCGACAGTTCGGTTCCGGTTCTGAGTTTCTACACTGCCGCAGACGGCGCAGAGCAGTACGCCGCTGCGGCACAGGTGTGTTCGGACGCCTCGAACGGCCGCTACCGCGTGGAGCAGCGAACGCTGCCCAAGAGCGCGAACGATCAGCGTCTCCAGCTCGCGCGGCGTCTCGCCGGCAACGACCGGACGCTGGATCTGATGACACTCGACGTGGTGTGGACGGCCGAATTCGCCGAAGCCGGATGGGCATTACCCGTTCCCGACGACCTGTCCGAGAAGCTGCGCGACGGCTCCACCCTCGAGGGTCCGCTCGCCACGGCCGAATGGGAGGACCAGCTCTACGCGGTTCCACTCAACTCCAACACCCAGCTGCTCTGGTACCGACCGGACGAGGTGCCGGACGGGGTACCGCCGCAGACGTGGGATCAGTTGATCGACGTGGCCGAGGCCAATGCGGCCGCGGGTAGGCCTGCGGAGATCGGCGTCCAGGCCAAGCAGTACGAGGGCTTCATGGTCTGGTTCAACTCGCTGCTCGAGAGCGCGGGTGGATCGGTCGTCGGCGAAGACGGAACGACGGTGACACTCAACGACACTCCCGAGCACCGCGCCGCCACCGAGAAGGCCCTCGAGATCATCAAGCGGGTCGCCACCGCCGACGGCCGCGACCCGTCGGTCTCGCAGAGCGACGAGGGAACCTCCCGGCTCGGGATGGAAGCGGGGCGGATGGCCTTCCAGGTCAACTACCCGTTCGTGCTGCCCGGTCTGAAGGAGAACGCCGTCGCCGGTGCCGTCTCGTTCTTGGATCTGTCGACCGTGCCCGCCGAAGAGCAGGACGCGCGGATCGCCGAGGTCTTCCGCAGCGCCCCGTATCCGGAGGTGAATCCGGGCGAGCCTGCGAAGGTCACCATCGGTGGGTTCAACATCGGCGTCGCGAAGACCACCCAGTACGAGGACCTCGCCTGGGAGGCCGTCGAGTGCCTCACCAACGAGGAGAACCAGCGCAACAACGCCGTCAACGGCGGTGTGCCGCCGGTGCTTGCACGCCTGTACGACGATCCGGAGTTCCAGGCCGTCTACCCCGCATGGGAAGGGGTGCTCGGTTCCATCGAGTCGGCGGCCGTCCGACCTGTTTCGCCTGCCTACCAGAGCATTTCGATTCTGCTGACCGATGCGCTCAACCCGCCGCAGAACATCGATCCGGTGGCCGACGTGGACAAGCTCGCAGATCTGGTCACCAAGGCCGTCAATTCCGAAGGGTTGATTCCATGAGCGCCACCACCGAGTCACAGCCCGCATCGCAGCCTGTCGACAAGCAGGCGGCGCTGAAGAACGTCTCCGACGGCAAGAAGGCCGAACGTCGCCTGGGGCTGATGCTCATCGCACCCGCCGCCCTGCTGATGATCGCGGTGACCGGATATCCGATCATCTACGCGTTCTGGCTCAGCCTGCAGAAGTACAACCTCGCATTCCCCGAAGATCGTGAATTCGTCGGCATCTCCAACTACGTGACCGTGCTCTCCGACGGCTACTGGTGGACGGCGTTCAGCGTGACGGCGGGCATCACGATCATCTCGGTGATCATCGAGTTCATCCTCGGCCTGGCGGTGGCTCTGGTCATGCACCGCACCATCTTCGGTCGCGGACTGGTGCGCACCGTGGTGCTCATTCCGTACGGCATCGTGACCGTCGCCGCCGCGTACAGCTGGTACTACGCGTGGACCCCCGGCACGGGCTACCTCGCCAATCTGCTGCCCGACGGTAGTGCTCCGCTCACCGAGCAGTTCCCGTCACTGGCGATCGTCGTGTTGGCCGAGGTGTGGAAGACGACGCCGTTCATGGCGCTGCTGCTGCTCGCAGGCCTGGCGCTGGTACCCGACGATCTGCTCAAGGCCGCCGAGGTGGACGGAGCGGGCGGCTGGACCAGGCTGATGCGGATCACCATCCCGTTGATGAAGCCGGCGATCCTCGTCGCGGTGCTCTTCCGCACCCTCGACGCGTTCCGCATCTTCGACAACATCTACGTCCTGACCCGAGGCAGCAACGAAACCGGATCGGTGTCGATTCTGGGTTACAACAACCTGTTCGGTGCGTTCAACCTCGGACTCGGGTCGGCGATCAGCATCCTGATCTTCTTCTGCGTCGCGATCATCGCGTTCGTGTTCATCAAGTTGTTCGGTGCCTCGGCACCGGGATCCGACGACGGAGGCCGCAAGTAATGACCACTGTTACGCCTCGCAAGAAGGTCGGTTGGACGGTCGTCAACGTCCTCGTCCTGCTCTACGCACTCGTTCCGCTGCTGTGGATCATCAGCCTCTCGTTCAAGTCGACGGCGACCATCGCGGACGGCAGGTTCATTCCGCAGTCGTTCACCCTGGACAACTACAAGGGCATCTTCCAGACGAACCAGTTCACCTCGGCGCTGGTGAACTCCATCGGCATCGGACTGATCACCACGGTGATCGCCGTGGTGATCGGCACGATGGCCGCGTATGCCGTTGCCCGCCTGGACTTTCCGGGCAAGAAGGCACTCGTCGGTGCGGCACTGCTCATCGCGATGTTCCCCCAGATCTCGCTGGTGACACCGCTGTTCGACATCTCCCGATCGCTGGGACTGTTCGACACCTGGCCGGGACTGATCATTCCGTACATCACTTTCGCGTTGCCGTTGGCGATCTACACCCTGTCGGCGTTCTTCCGCGAGATTCCGTGGGAGCTCGAAAAGGCAGCGAAGATGGACGGCGCGACGCCCGCACAGGCGTTCCGCAAGGTCATCGCCCCGCTGGCCGCCCCCGGCATCGTCACCGCCGCCATTCTGGTGTTCATCTTCGCCTGGAACGACCTTCTGCTCGCCATCTCCTTGACGGCGACGGAACGTTCGGTCACCGTCCCGGCGGCCATCTCGCAGTTCACCGGTAGCTCTCAGTTCGAGGAGCCCACGGGGTCGATCGCGGCGGCAGCAGTCGTCATCACGATCCCGATCATCATTTTCGTGCTCTTCTTCCAACGACGTATCGTGGCGGGCTTGACGTCCGGCGCAGTGAAGGGATAACCGTCATGGCCGAAATCGTTCTCGACAAAGTCACCAAGCTCTACCCCGACGGCGCCGCCGCGGTCAGCGACGTCGACATCACCATCGCCGACGGCGAATTCATCATCCTCGTCGGGCCGTCCGGTTGCGGAAAGTCCACGACGCTCAACATGATCGCCGGCCTCGAGGACATCTCGTCCGGTGAGTTGCGTATCGCGGGGGAGCGCGTCAACGAGAAGGCACCGAAGGATCGCGACATCGCGATGGTGTTCCAGTCCTACGCGCTGTACCCGCACATGACGGTGCGGCAGAACATCGCCTTCCCACTGACGCTCGCGAAACTCTCGAAGTCGGAGATCAACAGCAAGGTCGAAGAGGCAGCCAAGATCCTCGATCTCAGTCAGCACCTCGACCGCAAGCCGTCGAACCTCTCCGGTGGTCAGCGTCAGCGAGTTGCCATGGGCCGCGCCATCGTTCGTACGCCCAAGGCGTTCCTGATGGACGAGCCACTGTCCAACCTCGACGCGAAGCTGCGCGTGCAGACTCGCGCCGAGATCTCGCGCCTGCAGAAGCGGCTCGGCACCACCACCGTGTACGTCACGCACGACCAGACCGAGGCCATGACCCTCGGCGATCGCGTCGTGGTGTTGCGCGGCGGGTTGGTGCAGCAGATCGGTTCGCCGCAGGAGCTCTACGACAAGCCGCGAAACCTGTTCGTGGGCGGCTTCATCGGATCGCCCTCGATGAACTTCGTTCCCGGACAGCTCACCTCGAACGGAGTGTCCACCGCCCTGGGTGACATCGACATCCCGCTCGAGCGGATGGACTCGATCAAGGCCAAGAACCCGGGCCGGGAAGTGGTCGTCGGCATCCGTCCCGAGCACTTCGAGGACGCGGCTCTGATCGACGGTTACCAGAAGATGAGCGGCGCGACCTTCACCGCCACCGTGGACGTACTCGAGTCGATGGGTAGCGACAAGTACGTCTACTTCACGCTCAAGGGTGCGCGGGTCGAATCCAGCGAGCTGCAGGAACTCGCAGCGGATGCGGGTATCGCCGATCTCGGTGGCGCACAGGTGGTTGCGCGTCTGGCCGCCGAGTCCAAGGCTGCCGAGGGTGGTCAGGTGGAACTGTGGTTCGACCCGGCGAAGATCTCGGTGTTCGACCAGGCCTCGGGTGCGAACCTGACGCTGTAGTGCCTTCGGCAGTGGTGTGGCTGAGTGCCCTGGAGGGCACTCAGCCACACCACTGCGCAGCACTCAGAACGCGGAACCGGTGGTCGGTAACTGGTAGCCCTGGAAGAAGTCGAACGGGACCACGTTCGGTGCCGGGTTCTGCAGCTGCGGTGCCGGTGCCTGTGGGAACAGCTCGGGGAGCTCGAACTGGTTCTGCCGGTCGTTTCGGTTGTCGTCGTACCGGGTGTGGTTGTCGCCCCGGTCCGTCCACAGCGGATCGGCCGACGCGGTACCGGTGACTGCTACCAGAGGAATGGCCACCAGAGCCCCGGTCACTGCTGCGCGGGTGAGAATCTTTCGGGTGTTCATGTGTTCCCTTTCGTCGTGGTTCCTACCTGCACGACGTTAGGTCCGGTGGATCGGTGCGCGTAAGGGGAAAGCGCTACCTCCCAGGAGATTACGAGCGTTCTGCCAAAGGTTGCTACCAGCGGTTTCGAGGTGTCGGTCCTGGTCGGATCGGTACCGGTGTTGTCAGGTTGTTGTCGAAGGGCTGGCAGTGCTCCCAGCCGGGGTCCCCCGCGGGACGGCCGACTCGGATTCGGCCACGACGGTCGATTCCCGCTCCGGCGTGGTGCTCTTGATGGCGAGGGCTGCGAGGACGACGACCGCGCATGCCAGGGCGCCTGCGAAGAAGGCTGCGGTGTAGACGATTTCGCGGGCGACTGCCGTTCCGTCGATGGTGAACATGGCGAGGACGGTGGACAGGGTGGCGCTCGCAATCGAGGTACCGACTGTCCGGACGATCGAGTTGACGCTGTTCGCCACCCCGGTGTCCGCTGCGCTGACCTCGGCCATGAGCAGGTTCGGCAGGGCAGCGAATGCGAGACTGACGAACATGTTGATGACGATGCCTGCGGTGATCAGCTGCCAGGTGTGATCGTGGGCGAGTGCGACGAAGACGAATCCGAACAACCCGATCACGGCTCCTGCGATCAGTACTCGGCGCGGCCCGAACGCCCGGATGAGGCGGCCACTGACGACGGCCGCGACTACTCCGACCGCTGCGCCGGGCAGCAGATAGACGACGCTCGCCTCGAGAACATTCGCGGTGAAGCCGTAGCCGGCCACAGCTCGTGGTGTCTGTACGAAGTACGAGCAGGCGAGGAAATTGACGAACATCCCGATACCGACGAACAGGGTGGCGACGTTGGTGGCGAGCAACGGTCCGTGGGTGAGCATGCGGGGTGCGACGAGTGGCTCGTCGGCGCGTTTCTCGAAGTTCCACCAGATGGCCCCCGCGACTACACCGACGACCGCGCAGCCGATGGTGGCAACCGAACCCCACCCCCAGGTGCGGCCCTGGGTCAGGGCGAGGAACAGCAGAAGCAGAGTCACCGCGAGCAGTGCAGCTCCCCACCAGTCGACGGTGCCGCCACTTGTTCTCGGGCGCGCCGGTACGCCGAACCAGGCAATCGCGAGCGCGACAACGACGAACGCAACAGTGAGCCAGAACACGCGGTGGTAGTCGGCACCGTTGGCCGTCAGCAGCCCGGTCAACACCAGTCCGAATCCGCCGCCGACGCCCAGTGTGCCGGACAGGACGGCCATCGAGCCGACGAGCTTACGAGGAGGCATCTCGTCACGGAGGACGGCAAGGGCGATGGGGAACAGTGCATAGGACACGCCCTGCAGGACCCGGCCGACGATCAGCCACAGCAACGAGTGGGTCAGCGCTGCGAGCAGAGATCCGGCGAGGACGACGGTGAGCACACCGATCAGCACCGGACGCTTACCGTGCAGGTCGGCGAGCCTACCGATGACCGGGGTGGCGATCACCGCCGCGAGGAGATTGGCCGTCAGTACCCATCCGGCGGCGGTGGTGCTGACCCCGAGTTGGGTGCCGATGGTCGAAACGATGGGGACCACCATCGTTTGCAGAACGGCGAGAGTCATGACGATGAAACAGAGTCCGGGCAGCAGTATGCGGCGGGAGGACATGAACGAACTACCTCGTTACGTATCGACTATGCGGTGGAACGAAAAACAAAATGATGAACGCATCTAAGTAACTATCGGAGATAGGTGTACCAGGGAAGTGAGCGGGCCGCCACCACGGCAGGGCATCGACGCAGGCTCTACTACGGCCTACTGGGCTTTCCCAGAGCTTTCTGACGGAGTTCGCTGACGATCTCGTCGTTCCAGACGTGTTCGCGCACCAGGCGGTAGCGCTCCCGGCTCATCCACAGGTACGCCTCCGCGTCGGTGCGGTCCTCGAGGATCTCCGCTGCGCGCACCATGCGCACCACCGGTAGGTATTCCTCACCGAACCAACGCCGCGCGACGGTACCGCGGTCGACGAATTCCCCGACCTCCTGCATCAACCGGAAGCCCCACGCCTCCACCGATTCGCTCAGCTGGGCGTAATCGAACGGATCGGTCACCTGAACGGCCTCGCGTGCCTTGCCCACCAACGGGACACGACTGAGGAAGATGCGCCGGTGATCCTTGATCAGCAGGTCGCCGCGTCGGGTGATGCCCTCGGGGGAGATGCGCGTGATGATCTCGGTGACGACGGCGTCGATCGACGTCCGGTGCATCGCGAAGGCGATGGACACTCGGTGATGGCCGTCGACGACGAAGTGCATTCCGCCGATGCGATAGACCTGAATCGGCGGCATCGCCTCGCCGCGGCGTTGGGCGGCCGCGAGTCGCTGCCAGCGTTCGCGGATGCGCGCCGACGTCGGACGGAAGAAGCGGTCGAAATCGCGCGTGCGATCGACGCTTCCGACGATGGTGTCGACGCGAATGACCTGCAGGCCGAGGTGCCGCTCGCCCACCTTGCCGAGGGCGGCGACCACCTCGTCGAACGGCAGGATGGTGTTGACGTCGTCGGGTTGACGACGCAGCCACCCCACCAGACGTGCGACGTCGGCGCGTCGGCGCTGGCGGGTGAAGTCGTTCTCCGCATCGGCGGCCGGAAATCCGGTGTCACGTGCCATGTCTGCGCCTCACGATCTTCGGTGTCTCGAAATCCGGTCTCTCGCCGCCCGGTTCGATCTCGAGGAGGGTGTATCCGACGGTGTTGATCACCGTCGCGCCGTGCAGGGTCAGATCGTCCGGGGTGTGACCGTGCGGATGAATATGGCCGTGCAACAACAACTGTGGGGAGAGTCGACGCGTCACCTCGTCGAGGCAATCGAAGCCGATGTGCGCGGGGTCGGTGTCGTCGCCGACGCCGAGCGGTGGACTGTGGGTGAGCAGGATGTCGACGGGCCGAAGATCCTTGCGCACGTTGCGATGCCATGCGAACGTCCGGGTCAGGGTGCGTGATCGCCGTCGCTGCTGCCGTTGGGTCCACTGATTGGGACCACCGTTGTAGCGGATGGATCCGCCGAGACCGGCGATCCGCAATCCTGCCGCGGACACGATGCGACGGTCGACGTTGACGGCACCGACCGGTCCGGGCCAGGTTGCGGGCAGTCCGGCGCGCATCCACCCTGCGCGCCCGGCCGAGTATCCGGTGAGGTCCGCGTCGTGATTGCCCGGCACGAAGACACAGGGTGCGTTCAACGCGTCGGTGAGGTACTCGAGGTAGTCGAACGGGAGGTCTCCCGCGCCGAGAATCAGGTCGACTCCGAGCGACTTCACCTGCGGACTCCACAGAGATTCGATCGTTTCGTCGGCAACTGCGAGAACGGAGACCACGGGTACGACGGTACCCACCTCGGGTGCGGTGGTACCTCCGAACGGACTTCTCGGGCATCGGTGGTGTTGGATGGGTCAGGTGAGCGACAGTGTCATTGCAGCGGTACGCGCACATCTGGTGACCGAGATCGGCGACGAGAGTCCGTCGTCGGCGTCGGTGACGTTCCTCGGCCTCGAGTCGCTGGACGTGCTGAGATTCGGCGCGGACTCCGACGTGGTCCGGTACGTCAGTCTCGGCTGTTCTCGTCACCCCATGGCCGATCCCAACGAACTCGTCGCCGATCCCTCGCGCGGCCCCCGAGCAGAACTGGTGCTCACTCTTCGCGGTGGGGCAGGCGTGGCGTCGGGCGTGCACAAGTCCCTGGCCGTGCTCGCTGCCTCTCCCGCGGTGGAGGGCGTCGTGCTCGTCGAGGATGCGCTGCTCGATCTGGGCGAGCCGCTGTGGACCAACGCGCCGTTCACCGCGGTGCTGCTCGGCGACAGCGACATCGCCACTCTGACGCTGCCCGAGCCCTACGATCCGGTTCGCTTTCTGGCTGCCGTGCCGTTGACCGGTACCGAGGCCGCATGGGTGCGGTTGCGCGGTGCTGCCGCCCTGCGTGAGGCCTGGGCCGAGGCCGGGATCGACGTGCGCGATCCGAATCGGTCCGCGGCCAGTCTCTGACGCCCACTCACTGCGCGTAGGACGCCAATTCCGGTTCGGCGGTGACGGAATCGTCGATCAGGTGCCGAGGTACCTGGGCCAGATACTTCAGTCCGGTGATCGCCGCACGCGCGTCGTAGCGCAAGTTCGGCATGGTGGTTGTGAAACACAGGTCATTCGAAATGCGTTCGCGTACAGCAGGTCCGTCGTGATCGAGCGCGTCGAGGACGAGATGAAAGGCGACGTTGTCACCGAGAATCGAGAAGTGTTCGACGGGCCGGAGCGGACAGACGTCCTGTACGGCGATGTTGGCCGCTCCGGCGAGGCTGCTGGCGTGCGGTTGCGGATAGATCAATTGGTCGAACTTCGTGTAGATCGAGGTGTAGCTCGGCCCGTCCGGCAACGGACGCGCCGCCAGCGCGGTGAGGAACTTCGATCCGGTGGCGATCTGCCAGTTCGCGGGCGGGCACTCCTGCGAGTCGTCGCATCCCGAGCGTGCCGAATCGGTGCCGTTGTACGGGGTGGCGAGCGAGATGACATCCGACACCAGCGCGGGCAGATCCGGCCAGAACGTCAATGCCCACAGCTCGTCCAGTGGACCGTGCTGGTGACCCATCATGACGACCTGGCGACCGCTGTCGGCGGCCATGGTGCGGAGCGCATGAACCACGTACTGGGCGGCGATCTGCAGGTCGCCGTACCCCTCGTCGGGGAGGGAGAGGCTGCACACCGGTATCCCTGCGGCGGGCAGTGACTGCAGATAGTTCCAGCCGAAGGACTGCTGATCGGTGGCGAAGGCCGGGGCGAGCAGGACCGGATCGCGGGTGGCGTCGTGCAGGTCGGTTGTGCATGTGAGGGCGTGGTCGAGGGCGGCGAGATCGACGGTCAGCACGGGACCCGGATCGAGGTTCGATCCTGCCGATGCGGTTCCCGGTACCAACGTGGACAGCACGGCGACGGCCGACGCCAGCACCAGTGAGCGGATTTTCATCGATCCCTTCCGGACGACAATGCAGGGCTTCTGCAGTCTCATCCGGCACGAACGGGTGGGCTCGTCACACGATGGCAGTCGGGGCAATCACCAACGACCACCCGAAACGATTGGACATCGTCCAATCGAGGGTGCGGCTCCTAGAGCCAGTCGTTCTTGTGGAACGTTCGCCACAGTCCGATGCACACGCACAACACGACCGCGACCACCAGGTGGTAGCCGTACGTCCAGTGCAACTCGGGCATGTTGTCGAAGTTCATCCCGTAGATGCCCGCGACCATCGTCGGCACGGCGGCGATCGCCACCCACGACGAGATCTTGCGCATGTCGAGGTTCTGCTGCATCGTCACGCGCGCCAGCGCGGCGTCGACCAGTGAGCTGAGCACCTCGTCGTACTCGGAGATGCGTTCGGCGACCGTCGTGTGATGGTCCTGTACGTCGCGCAGGTAGCGTCGCACCGCCTTGGGGACGCTCGGCTCCTGCACCAGCCGCGCCAACGGCGTCGACAGTGGTGTCACCGACCGGCGAAGCTCGACGACCTCCCGCTTGAGGAGGTAGATGTTCTCGATGGGTACGTGGTGGTGCGGCGAGAAGACCTCCTCCTCCATGCCGTCGACGTCTCGCTCGATCGAGTCGGTCACTGCGAGGTACTCGTCGACGACGTGGTCGGCCACGGCGTGCAGCACCGCCGACGGACCGAGTGCGAGCTGTTCGGGGTTCGCTTCGAGGCGCTGACGCACGCCTGCCAACCCCGAATGCTCCCCGTGCCGGACGGTGATGACGAAGTCACGGCCGACCATCACCATGATCTCGCCGCTCTCGACGATCTCGTTGGCGGTCGTCACCGACTCGTGCTCGACGTACTTCACCGTCCGCAGTACCAGGAACGCGACGTCGTCGTAGCGCTCGAGCTTGGGCCGCTGATGGGCGTGCACGGTGTCCTCGACCATCAGCTCGTGCAGGCCGTAACACTGGGCGATCGCGCTCATCTGTTGGTCGTCGGGTGCGTGCAGACCGACCCACACGAATCCTTGACCGCGGGCCCGCACCTCCGCGATGGCCGAGGTGTGGGTGAATCTGCCGGGTAGTCGAGCGCCGTCGACGTAGACCGCGCAGTCGACGATCGCGCGGGCCGTGGGCACCGGAATTCGCGGTGTCGGCTCGGGACCGACCTTGGCCGATCGTCGATGCAGTGACGGCAGCGACGGGCGTGGTGGAAGGGACGGCATGGCGGGCAATCGTACGCCAGCAAAACGACGAGAGAGTGGGCCTGGAACACTGTGCAGGTGCTCATCGATCTCCACACCCACTCGACGGCGTCCGACGGCACCGACAGCCCCGCCGAGCTGGTCCGCGCCGCAGCAGAGGCGGGACTGTCGGTGGTGGCTCTGACGGACCACGACACCACGTCGGGGTGGGACGAAGCGGCCTCCGCGCTGCCGTCCGGTCTCACGCTCGTGCGCGGCATGGAACTCTCCTGCACAGGGCGAGGCGAGGACGGCGAACCGGTTCCCGTGCACCTGCTCGCGTATCTGTTCGACCCCGCGAACGAGGCGTTCGCGAACGAGCGCGCTCGGTTGCGCGGTGAGCGGGTCACTCGATTGCGTGCCATCGCCGAGAAGATGGCGGCGGACGGTCTGCCCATCGACCCCGACGCAGTGCTTGCCTCGGCCGGTGCCGCGGCCGGGCGACCCCATCTGGGTCGCGCACTGATCGACGCCGGGTACGTCTCGGACATGAACGCCGCGTTCGCCGGTCCGTTGGCGACGAGCGGCAAGTACTACGTAGAGAAGGTCGACACCCCTCTCGAGGCCGCGGTGCAGATGATCGCCGCAGCAGGCGGGGTGAGCGTGCTCGCGCATGCCCGCGCCCGTGCTCGCGGCCGAATACTCGACCTGGATCAGGTTCGAGAGCTGGTGCCGTTGGGGCTCGGTGGGGTGGAGGTTCATCACATGGATCATTCGCCGGAGGACACCGCGGTGATGGCCGATCTCGCCGCGGAACTGGACCTGATCGTCACGGGATCCTCGGATTACCACGGCACCAACAAGACGGTGAAGCTGGGCGAATACATTACTGCCCCAGAGCAATACGACCGTCTGGTTGCGGCGGCACGGCCATGACATTCGACGTGACGCTCTACCTGACGGTGTTGATCACCCTGTTCGTCATCATGGACCCGCCGGGCGCGATCCCGGTGTTCCTGTCGTTGGTGGGCCGCAAGAGCAAAGAAGCACGCAACAAGGCGGCGTGGCAGGCCCCCGCGGTCTCCCTGACCGTCATCTCGGTGTTCGCGATCGGCGGCCAGGCGATCCTGAGCTACCTGCACATCGGCATTCCGGCACTGCAGGGCGCAGGTGGGTTGCTGTTGCTGCTCATCGCACTGTCGCTGCTCACCGGAAAGGGGGCGGGCGGCGACACCGCCGCGGAGGACGTCAACGTGGCACTCGTGCCGCTCGGGACTCCGCTCATGGCCGGCCCCGGTGCCATCGCCGCGGTGATCGTCTACGTCAGCCAGGCCGACGGTGACGCCGGTTCCTTTCTTGCAATTGCGTTGGGCATCATCACTATTCACGTTCTGTTCTTCCTGGTGCTGCGATTCTCGACGGCGCTGATCCGGCTCCTCGGCGAGGGCGGTATCTCGCTGTTGGCACGTATCGCCGGTCTGTTGCTCGCCGCCATCGCGGTGCAGTTGATCGCGGATTCGGTTCGCGGATTCGTGGCCGGCGGATGACCGGGGCGTCGTTCGGACTCCGGTTGCTGCGCGGGCTCAGCGGCATCGTCACCGCGGGGCTGGTGGTGCTCGCCATCGGCGTCGCCGTCACGCAGTATCTGGGCCACTCCCGCGGCTTCCCCGGTCCCGGCGGTCTCTCGGTCGCCGCGCACATCGTCGCGGCGGTCGTTGCCGTGATCGCTCAGCGCATCACCGATCACCGTCGCGGATTCTCGGCAGTTCTCGGGGCGATCGTTGTCTTCGTCGCCACCGGCCTCGTCCTGTGGACACAATGGTGGCAGTGAGAATCAGTGCCGGTGGTTCCTGACTCTGTGGTCAGGTGGGGCGGCGATATGGCACACTGGAGCACCGACAGGGCTACAGCCCATCGCTGATCGTGCAGGCGCACCCGCCTCACATGCGAGACACGCTCTCGGCAGTTTGCAGCCAGCACTGGCGCACTCCGACGGCCCTCATTTCCACCACTCACTTCGTTGACATTTCGTCGCCTTGCTGGTCGAGGTCGACAGTGCGAGGAGCTTTCACCGTGACGGCAGTCGAAGACACCGCAGCAACACACACCGCACCGGCAGGGCAGGCGGCGATCACCGACGAGGAGATCTTCGCCGGGCATCTCGGCGGCAAGCTGTCGGTCGAGTTGGCAGCGCCACTCGACACGCAGCGCGATCTCTCGATCGCCTACACCCCCGGAGTGGCGCAGGTCAGCCGCGCCATCGCCGCCGATGCCTCGCTGGCCAAGCGCTACACCTGGACCGATCGCCTCGTCGCCGTCATCTCCGACGGTTCAGCAGTGCTCGGCCTGGGCGACATCGGCCCGCGTGCCTCCCTGCCGGTGATGGAGGGCAAGGCGGCACTGTTCAAGAAGTTCGCCGGCCTCGACTCCATCCCGATCGTGCTCGACATCAACGACGTCGACGAGATCGTCGAGACGATCGTGCGGATGCGGCACAGCTTCGGTGCGGTCAATCTCGAGGACATCTCGGCGCCGCGCTGTTTCGAGATCGAACGCCGCGTCATCGAGGCGCTCGAATGCCCGGTCATGCACGACGACCAGCACGGCACCGCCATCGTCGTCCTCGCCGCGCTCAACGGGGCCGCGAAGGTTCAGGGCCGCACCACCTCCGAACTGAAGGTCGTCATCTCCGGAGCCGGGGCAGCTGGTGTGGCGTGCGCGAACATGCTTCTCCTTGCCGGCATCCGGGACGTGGTGGTGTTGGACTCGAAGGGGATCGTCTCTTCCGATCGCCTGGATCTGACCAGCGTCAAGACCGATCTCGCTGCGCGCACCAACCCCCGGGCACTCGCTGGTGGAGCGGCCGACGCTCTGGCCGGAGCCGATGTGTTCCTCGGTCTGTCCGCGGGCAAGGTCGACGAGAGCTACATCGCGTCGATGGCCCCGGACTCCATCGTGTTCGCGCTGTCCAATCCGGATCCGGAGATCCATCCGGAGGTGGCGAGGAAGTACGCCGCCATCGTCGCGACCGGACGCAGCGACTTCCCGAACCAGATCAACAATGTTCTCGCCTTCCCCGGTGTGTTCAAGGGCGCGCTCGACGCAGGTGCCCGCCGCATCACCGAAGGCATGAAGCTCGCCGCTGCCGAGGCAATCCTCTCGGTTCTCGGCGACGAGTTGGCTGCGGACAAGATCGTGCCCAGCCCACTCGATCCTCGTGTCGCCCCGGCCGTTGCGGACGCAGTTGCGGCAGCAGCGCGAGCCGAGGGCGTCGCGTAGGAAAACGGAAAGAAGACACCGGCGAACCCGGCCCCACCCGGGCCTGCGGTTCGCCGGTGTCTTTCGTCGTGGGACGAGTCAGACTTTCGCGAGTCCGGTCGGCATCCGCCGCAGACGACCGGTTCCCGGAACGGACGTCCACACCGCGAGGGCGAGAAGGCCGTCGACGATCAGGGTCAGCAGAGCCACCAGGATCGCGCCGACGAGAACGCGGCCGTAGTCGTAGAGCGCGAGCCCGTCGAAGATGTAGCGGCCGAGCCCACCGAGGTTGACGTAGGCCGCGATGGTCGCGGTGGCGATGATCTGCAGGGTGGTGTTGCGGAGTCCGCCGAGGATCAAAGGTAGCGCGTTGGGGATCTCGACCCGAAACAGCACTTGGGTTTCGGTCATCCCCATGGCGCGGGCGGCGTCGACGACGTTGGCGTCGACGTTGGCGATGCCGGAGTACGTGCCGGCCAACAGCGGAGGAATGCCCAGCAGCACCAGTGCGATGATCGGGGGGACGAGACCCAATCCGATCACCAGAACCAGGAACACGAGGATGCCGAGGGTCGGCAGCGACCGGAGCGCGTTGACGAGTCCGACGATGAAGGCCTCGCCGCGGCGCAGGTGACCGATGAGCAGACCGACGGGAACCGCGACTGCAGCCGAGAGCAGCACTGCCAGCAGGCTGTACCACATGTGTTCGATCAGTCGTGCGCCGATTCCCGTTGGCCCGGCCCAGTTTCCGCCGTCGAGAATGTACGAGAACGCCTCGGTGAAGAGATTCATGCGCGTGCCTTCTTCTTCGACGAGCCCGTGCTCAGCCGCGTCCACGGAGTGAGTCGACGGCCCAGCAGGAACAGGGCCGCGTCGAAGATCAACGCAAGGAACACGATCGAGATGATGCCCGCGAAGATCTGGTCGGGATAGTCACGCTGGTAGCCCTGGGTGAACAGCTGGCCGAGGCCGCCGATGCCGATCACCGATCCCACCGAGACCAGCGAGATGTTCGTGACTGCCACGACTCTGATGTTCGCGATCAGTACCGGAAGCGCCAGTGGCAGTTCGACGGTCAGCGCTCGCCGCTGCGACGAGTAGCCCATCGCCTCGGCGGAATCGACCACGGCGAACGGCACCGAGTCGAGAGCCTCGGGAACCGCGCGCACCAGCAGCGCGGTCGAGTACACCGACAGGGCGATCACCACGTTCAACGGATCGAGTACCGGTAGACCGACCACTGCGGGGATGGTGACGAACAGGGCGAGCGAGGGAAGCGTGAACGCAATACTGGCCACCGTCAACGTGATTCGACGAACCCAGCGAGTGTTGCGAATGACGGTGCCCAGCGGGATGGCGATGAGCAACCCGACGAACAGCGGGACGAGCGAGAGATACAGGTGCGTCTTGGTGTAGCCGAGAACCACATCGAAGTTGTCCAACAGCCAGGTCACTGGTCGGAGTCCCCGCTGGAGAGGAAGTGGTGCCGGTTGCGCTCGGAGTCCTCCGACTTACGTTGCGCAGCCAAGTGTTCGAGGATCTCCGCACCGTCGACGCTACCCACGGCCGCCCCGGACGCATCGACCGCGACACCGATTCCCGACGGCGAGGAGATCGCCGCGTCGAGTGCCTGACGCAGATCGCCGCCCTCGAGGAACAGCGAGCCACCCGCCGCCGTGCTCTCGTCGATGCTCCGGCCGTCGCGCACCTTCTCGACTCCGGTCGCGTCGATCCACCCGAGCGGACGGCGCTGCTCGTCGACGACGAGAACCCACTGCCCCTGGTCCAGTCGGAGGCCGTGGATCTCGTCCTGCGTCGCCGTGTGGATCGGGTGCATGGTTACCGCCTGCGCCGACCTGAACGACAGCCCGCGGTAGCCGCGATCGCGGCCGACGAACGACGCCACGAACGACGTTGCCGGTGCGGCGAGTACGGTCTCCGGCTTGTCGTACTGCTGCAGTCGGCCCTGTGGTCCGAAGACCGCGATGCGATCGCCGAGCCGGACGGCCTCGTCGATGTCGTGGGTGACGAAGACGATCGTCTTCTTCAGATCGGCCTGCAATCGCAGCATCTCGATCTGCAGTTCTTCACGAACCACCGGGTCCACCGCACTGAAGGGCTCGTCCATCAACAGGATCGGCGGGTCGGCGGCCAGCGCCCGGGCCACACCCACCCGCTGTTGCTGCCCGCCGGACAGTTGCGCCGGGTAGCGCGAGGCGAATGCCGGGTCCAGGCCGACGCGCTCGAGGACGTCGAGCGCAGCCTTGCGTGCAGCGCGACGCGATTCGCCGTTCAGTACCGGCACCGTGGCGACGTTGTCGACGACGGTGCGGTGCGGCAACAACCCGGCACTCTGAATGACGTAGCCGATACCGCGGCGCAGCTTCACCGCGTCGGTGTCCGCGATGTTGCGACCGTCGACCGTGATCACGCCCGAGGTGGGCGTGATCATGCGATTGATCATCCGCATCGACGTGGTCTTGCCGCAGCCGGACGGCCCCACGAACACGGTGAACGAGTGGGGCTCGATCACCAGGTCCAGAGAGTCGACCGCGGTGGTGTTGTCGGGGTACGTCTTGTTGACGTGCTCGAAGGTGATCATCAGCTGACCGGCTGATCCAGACCCTTGTCCGCTACCCAATCCGCTGCTGCTGCCGCGGGTTCGACCTTCTCGTCACCGGAGACTCGCGTGTTCAGCGCGATCAACTCTTCGGTGGTGATCTGTGCCGAGACGGCGTCGAGCACCTGAGTGAGCTTGTCGGACTGCTTGGACGTGCGCAGCACCGGAATGATGTTCTGGGCCGCAAAGTTGTTCTCCGGGTCCTCGAGGACGACGAGATCGTTCTGTGCGATCGAAGGTGCGGTGGTGAAGATGTCGGCCGCGACGACCTGCCCGGAGACGAGCGCCTCCACCGTGGCCGGGCCGCCGCCGTCGGAGATCGGGATGTAGTTGCCGGGCGAGATGTCCAGGCCGTACTTGTCTCGCAGACCGGGCAGACCGCCGACGCGCTCCTGGAACTCCGGCGTACCGGCGAACGTCACCTCGGAGGAGAACGGGGCGAGATCGCCGATGGTGGTGAGGTTGCGCTCGGTGGCGGTCTGGCGAGTGACGACGACGGCGTCCTTGTCCTCGCCCGGTGCCTGCGCTGTCACGGTGAGGTCGTCGCCCAGTGCGGCGGGCAACGCAGCCAGGACGTCCTCGGAGGACGTGGCGGTCGCGGATTCGTCCAAGTACTGCAGCAGGTTTCCGGTGTAGTCGGGGATCAGGTCGATCGACCCGTCTCGCACTGCGGGAATGTAGGCCTCGCGGCTGCCGATGTTGAGCTTGGTGCTCACCTCGAAACCGTTGGCGCGCAGGGCCTCGGCGTAGATGTTCGCCACGGTCTCGGACTCGGGGAAGTTGGCCGAGCCGATGATGATGGAGTTGGTGTCGCTGTTGCTCTCGCCGCCACCGCTGGACAGTGGGTCCGAATTTCCGCCGCAGGCGGTCAGAGCGGTGACCGAGAGAGCGAGTGCGGCAACGGCTGCCACTGCCCTCGGAGCGGAGAACGCGCGCGTGATTCGGGAGGTGGTCATGGTGTCCTTCCATCGGTTCGGGCACAGTCCTACCCATCTCCTTCTCGACCCCACTCGCGCTGCGGGGGCATCGAAGGAACCAGGACTCGGGCTGCTCGGGATGGTAGTCGAATTCAGCGTGCCCATAAGGTTGGTTCGACTACCGTCTCGTTCGCACTAGTGCCCCGCGGCCGAGATCGGTAAACCATCCGGGCGGTGAACAGGAGAAAATGACAGTGCGATCGTCGGTTCTGGCAGCGGCCCTGGTGATGTCGATCGCCGGACTGGTCGGCGGATGCAGTGCGGGCACGTCGGCCGACCCGGCTGCCGCGCCCGTCGTCGTCGGAGCAGGCAGCTCGGATCTTTCGCGTCTGCTCGCGCAGATCTACGCCGGGGGACTGCGGTCGACGGGAGCGAACGTCTCGGTCGAGGAAGACATGGGCGATCGGGCCGACTACCTCGCGGCGCTGGACCGCGGGGAGGTGACGATGGTTCCCGACCTGACCGGAGAGCTGCTGCGCACCTTCGACACTCTGTCCGCGGCAACCGAGGCCGAGGACGTCTACACAGAACTGAACCGATCACTGCCGGCCGGTCTGTCGGTGGGGGATTACGCCACCGCCGAGGATCGACTTGCCATCGCGGAGGCGTCGGGCAGTGAATCGGGCGACGAGACGGTGACCGAGTTCCTGGGGCGTGAGGAAAGAACCGTGGGAATCGTGGACGGCCAGGTCGATCCGATGGACGTCCTTGTGGAAGGCACGAGGAGCTCCACGTTCACGGGGGCGTCCTTCACCGATGTCACCCCGTATGCCGATGCGCAGTCCGCCGTCGACGGCTTGAACGCCGGGGAGGTCGACGTACTGGCGATTCGCACCGCGTCGTTCGGCCCGTTGGCGAAGGATCTGACCACGCTGCCCGACGACGACCATGTGTATCCGGCGCAGAACGTGGTTCCGCTCTACGCCAACGGAGTGCTCGACGAGAGTGCTCTGAGGTCGTTCTCGGTGGTGGCGGGGGAGCTGACGACTGCGGACCTCGCCGACATGATCGGCGAGGTCCGCAACGGCGTTCCGTCAGGCGAGGTCGCCGGCCGCTGGCTCGGTGAGCGCAACCTGTGACGCTGTGCCCGTCTGCGTTGCCCTGACCTTGCGCCCCAGGTACGAGCCCATGTGCTGGACGGCCTGAGCCGCCTCCCGCAGGATCGACGCCTGTAGATGGGCCACGTGCCAGAGCTTCTTGTATTCCACGTGTTCGAGCTCCACGCCGGACAGTCGCAGCTTGTCCGCGAACGCGGTGATCTGCGCGTACAACACCTCGTCGGTGCCGACGTGCATGACGACCGGGGGCAATCCGTCCAGGTTTCCCAACAGTGGAGCAAAGCCCTGGTCCAGTGGATCGCCCGCGCCCAGATAGGCGTCGGCCGAGCTGTACGACCAGCCGGTGTTGACCACGAGATCGCGGTCCTTCGCGGCGTCGCGCGCTCCGGGATCGACCCACGGCGAGATCAGGCCGAGGGCGGCCGGGCTGGTGCCGTCGTCCACCAGACGCCGGGCGGTGGCAACCGTCAACCCTCCACCTGCGGAATCGCCTGCAATGGCGATGCGGTCCGCAGTGAATCCGTGCAGTCGGACCAGCTCGCGGAACGCCGCCACGGCGTCGTCCAGACCTGCCGGGTACGGATTCTCCGGGGCCAACCGGTAGTCGAGCACGTAGACGGCGCTGGCCGATTCCCGGGCCAGATGCGCGGCCAGTGACCGATGCGTGTTGATCGAACCGATCGTGTACGCGCCGCCGTGCAGGTACAGAATCGCGGTGTCACGTTCGGTCGCCCCGACGGTGATGCGCTCTGCTCGACGCCCGGCGAGCGTCAACTTCTGCGCGACGGTTCCGTGGGGGAGCGTCTGCAGCGGAGCCCCGGCTTCGAGGATCAGCCGCTGCGTGCGAAACGAGAAGCGCGAATTCAGCGCGACGCGATAGAACGGCTTCAACGCGGCCGCGACGATCGGCAGCGGAATGTAGAACGACTTCACCGACGGTCCCCTTCTACTTCTTCGTGCGTGGCATCGCCCGCTTGGACACCATGGCGACCAAGCCCTGGTACCGCGAACCGGTGATGCGCTGCAGCAGATCGAGCGCGATGGCGTCGGACCCGATCAGTACCCGGCCCTTGCCCTTCTCGACGCCCTTGAGGATGGTCTTGGCCGCGTCGATCGGGGTGGTCTTGGCCAGCTTGGCGTCGAAGAATTTCGCAACGTCGGCCTGGTCGAAGTTCTCGGCGACGGTGGCGTTGCGGGCGATGGCGGTCTTGATGCCACCGGGGTGCACCACGGTCACCTTCACCGGTGCCTTCGAGATCAGCATCTCCATGCGCAGCGATTCGCTGAACCCTCGGACGGCGAACTTCGCGGCGTTGTACGCGGACTGCGACGGCATGGCCAGCAAGCCGAAGAGGCTGGAGATGTTGATGATGTGGCCGTCGCCGGAGGCCTGGATGTGCGGCAGAAATGCCTTGGTGCCGTTGACGACTCCCCAGAAATCGACGTCGACGATGCGCTCGATGTCCTTGAACGATGACTTCTCGACGTCACCGTGGTACGCGATGCCTGCGTTGTTGTAGATCTGGTTGACCTTGCCGAAATGCGCGACGACGGCCTCGGCGTAGTCCAGCACGGTCTCGCGCTGGGAGACATCCAAGAAATCCGATTTGACCTCGGCACCCAGCGCCTCGACCCGTCGAACGGTCTCGTCGAGTCCGGCGGTGTCGACGTCGGACAGTGCCAACTTCGCTCCGCGTCCGGCCAGCTCGAGGGCCAACGCGCGGCCGATTCCCGAGCCCGCGCCGGTGACGACGGCCACCTTGCCTGTGAATGTGCTCATCGTGCGGACACCTTGTCTGTGTTGTTGCCGGCGGAGTTGTTCGCCGACGATCCGGAGGGCAGGTCTGCGGTAGCGACGCTACGGTACGCATCGAGATCGAAGTTCCTGGTGATTCTGCGGAACTCGAAGGTGAAGCCCGGCCACAGCGTCGTGTTGTTGCCGTGCTTGTCGAGGTACCAGCTGGCGCACCCGCCGTTCATCCAGACGCTCTTGGCGAGCTGGTCCTGCAGCGTCACGTTGTACTCGTCCTGGACGTCCTTGCGCACCTCGATGGTGCCGATGTCGTGCTTGTCGATGGTGTTCAACGCGTCGACCAGGTAGTTGATCTGCGACTCGATCATGAACACCATCGAGGTGTGGCCCAGGCCGGTGTTGGGGCCCACCAGGAAGAACATGTTGGGGAAGTTCGCGACCGCCGCACCCTTGTAACCCTGCTGTCCGCCGTCCTCGAAGGTTTCGGCCAGTGTGCGGCCGTCCTTGCCGGTGATGCCGTGGTACGCGGGGGAGTCGGTGACGTGGAAGCCGGTGGCGACGACGAGCGCATCGATCGGGCGTTCGGTGCCGTCCTTGGTGACGATGGAGCCCTCGCGGACCTCGGCGATGCCGTCGGTGACGAGGTCGACGTTGCTCTTGGCCAACGCCGGGTAGTACGCGTTCGAGATCAGCATGCGCTTGCAGCCGATGCGGAAGTTCGGGGTGACCTTGGCGCGCAGGGCCTTGTCCTTGATCTGGGTGCGCAGGTGGTTCTCCGACGCCCACTGCAGCGGCTTCATGAAGGCCGGAGCCTTGGCCAGTCCGACGACCTGGGTCTCGCGCATCGCATAGATGCCGCTACGTGAGAGGCGCTGGAATCCGGGAACGTGCTTGAAGGCGAAGCGCTCGAGCTTGGTGTACGGACGGTCGGCGCGGGGAAGGATCCACGGCGCGGTGCGCTGGTACACGTCCAGGTGTTCCACCTGGCCCGCGATGGCGGGCACGATTTGGATCGCCGACGCGCCGGTACCGATGACGGCGACGCGCTTGCCGGCGAGCGAGACGTCGTGATTCCACTGAGCCGAGTGGAAGACGTCGCCCTTGAAGTCGTGAATTCCCTTGATGTCGGGCAGGTTCGGCTCACACAGCGCGCCGACGGCCGAGACGACGATCTTGGCGGTGTAGTTGCCGGTGGTGGTCTCGACGTCCCAGCGGCTCGTCTCGGCGTTCCAGCGAGCCGAGGTCACATCCGTACCGAACACGTGCTTGTCCATGACGCCGTACTTACGCGCCACCCCGGCGATGTACTTCTGGATCTCGGGCTGCGTGGAGAACGAGCGCGTCCAGTCCGGGTTCAGCGCGAACGAGTAGGAGTACAGGTGCGACGGCACGTCGCAGGCGGCACCGGGGTAGGTGTTGTCGCGCCAGGTGCCGCCGACGTCGTGGCCGCGTTCGAGCACGACGAAGTCCTTCTTGCCTGCTTTCGTCAGCTTGATCGCGGCGCCGAGGCCGGCGAATCCGCTGCCGATGATCAGCGTATCGACGTGACGCGGCGTCGTTGCACGGTCCGAAGTATCTGTTACGGGAAGACTCATGTAGGGGAGCGTAGAAGCTTATTGAGTGTGAGTCAATAGTTATTGACTAACATTCAGTAGGGTGGTTGCATGGCGTTCGTGAACAGCCCCGCCGCATCGACCACGAAGAGGACCAGACTCAGTCCGCAGCAACGACGAGCGCAACTGATCGAGCTCGGCACCGAGATGCTCGCCGACCGCCCCCTCGAACAGATCTCCGTCGAGGACATCGCAGACCAAGCAGGTGTCTCCCGAGGCCTTCTGTTCCACTACTTCGCCTCCAAGCAGGAGTTTCACCTCGAAATCGTGCGTGAATCCTCGCGCGTCATGCTAGAACGCACCGCACCCGATCCTTCGCTGCCACCGTACGAGATTCTGCGCGATTCCATCGCGAACTACGTCGATTACGTCACCGACAAGCGGCAGATGTACGTCTCCCTCCTGCGCGGCACCCCCAGCGGCGACCCGCAGATGCGCGCGGTGTTCGAGGACACCCGTTCCGCCATGGCCGACCGAACGCTGGCGCAACTCGGGGGAATCGACATCGAGGTCACCCCCACCATCGTGTTGGCCGTCCGCGGCTGGATCGCATTCGTCGAGGAAACGACCATCAACTGGCTCACCGCGCCGGAGCTGGGCCGCGACGAACTGATCGACCTCAACGTCAACGCCCTCCCCGCTGTCGCCCTGGCGCCGGGAATGATCACCGCACTCCTGGGAACGAACCCCGATACCGACGCGGACGCCTGATCCCGCCCCCGTTGGGATCAATGTCCCTTTGTTGCACTCTGAATGACTGAATCTCACATTGATCCGAACCTGGCGGGGGCGGAACGGGTGAGCCCAGAAACGACAACAGCGGCCCATCCCCGAGGGAGTGGGCCGCTGTCGCTATCGAACTACTTGTCTAGCCTTCGCCGACTGCGTTGAAGGCCTCGTCGATGATTTCGAGCTGCTCGACGGCGTGCACCTTGCTCGATCCCGATGACGGGGCGGACATTGCGCGACGCGAGATGCGCTTGATGCCGACCAGCTTCTCGGGCATGAGCTCGGGCAGTGCGAGACCGAAGAACGGCCAGGCACCCTGGTTCGCAGGCTCTTCCTGAACCCAACGGAACTCGGTGGCGTTCGGGTAGCTCTCGAGGGCTTCCCTGATGCGACGGACCGGCACGGGGTAGAGCTGCTCGACGCGAACGATCGCGACGTCGTCGCGGTTGTCCTTCTGCTTGCGAGCGAGCAGTTCGTAGTAGAGCTTGCCGCTGACCATCAGCACGCGCTTGACCGCATTGCGGTCTCCGGTGCCGGTGTCATAGGTGGGCTCGTCGAACACCGAGTGGAACTTGCCGTCGGTGAAGTCCTCGATGTTGCTCACTGCTGCCTTGTTGCGCAGCATCGACTTCGGGGTGAAGACGATCAGCGGGCGACGGATACCGTCACGCGCGTGCCTGCGCAGCAGGTGGAAGTAGTTCGCGGGGGTCGAGGGGAGTGCGACGGTCATCGAGCCTTCGGCGCACAGCGTCAGGAAGCGTTCGATGCGTCCGGACGTGTGGTCGGGACCCTGGCCTTCGTGGCCGTGCGGCAGCAGCAGCACGACGTCGGAGAGCTGACCCCACTTGGCTTCACCGGACGAGATGAACTCGTCGATGATGGACTGTGCGCCGTTGACGAAGTCGCCGAACTGCGCTTCCCACATCACCAGTGCGTCCGGGTTGCCCACGGAGTAGCCGTACTCGAAGCCGACGGCTGCGAACTCGCTGAGCGCGGAGTCGTAGACCATGAACTTGCCGGGGTTGTCGCTGCCGATGTTCTGCAGCGGCGTGTACTCGGCACCGGTCTTGCGGTCGATGATCACCGAGTGACGCTGGGTGAACGTGCCGCGGCGGGTGTCCTGGCCGGAGAAGCGGATGTTGCGCCCCTCGTCGACCAATGATCCGAGCGCCAACAGCTCGCCGAATGCCCAGTCGACCTTGCCCTCGTGTGCCATCTCGCGACGCTTCTCGAGCACCGGCTTGACGCGCGGGTGCACGTTGAAGCCGTCGGGAACGTCGAGGTGCGCATCGCCGATACGGTGCAGCACGGCCTTGTCGACGGCCGTGGTGAGCTTGGCAGGCAACTGCTGGTCGAGTTCGACCGATTCGCTGGGCTCCGGGGTGTACTTCTCGAGTTCGCGTACCTCGTTGAAGACGCGTTCGAGCTGACCCTGGTAGTCGCGGAGCGCGTCCTCGGCTTCCTTGAGCGAGATGTCTCCACGGCCGATGAGCGATTCGGTGTAGCTCTTGCGGACGCTGCGCTTGGTGTCGATCACGTCGTACATCGCCGGCTGCGTCATCGAGGGGTCGTCGCCCTCGTTGTGGCCGCGACGGCGGTAGCAGATCATGTCGATGACGACGTCCTTGTGGAACTTCTGACGGAAGTCCACCGCCAGCTGAGCCACCCAGGCACACGCCTCGGGGTCGTCGCCGTTGACGTGGAAGATCGGTGCGGCAATCATCTTCGCCACATCGGTGCAGTACTCGGACGAACGCGAGAACTCCGGTGAGGTGGTGAAGCCGACCTGGTTGTTGACGACGATGTGCACGGTGCCGCCGGTGCGGTAGCCCCGCAGATCGGACAGGTTCAGCGTCTCGGCGACGACGCCCTGGCCTGCGAATGCCGCGTCTCCGTGCAGCATCAGCGGCAGAACGGAGTAACCGCCCTGGCCGGTGCCCTTGTCCAGCAGGTCCTGCTTGGCACGGACGAGGCCTTCGAGAACGGGGTCGACGGCTTCGAGGTGCGACGGGTTCGCGGTGAGCGAGACCTTGATGTCGTTCTCGCCGAACATCTGGATGTACGTGCCCTCGGCACCGAGGTGGTACTTCACGTCGCCGGAGCCGTGTGCGGCGGCCGGGTTCATGTTGCCCTCGAACTCGGTGAAGATCTTCGAGTACGGCTTGCCGACGATGTTGGCGAGCACGTTGAGCCGTCCACGGTGGGGCATGCCGATGACGACCTCGTCGAGGGCGTACTCGGCGCTCTGGTCGATGACCGAATCCATCATCGGGATGACCGACTCGGCACCTTCGAGCGAGAAGCGCTTCTGCCCGACGTACTTGGTCTGCAGGAACGTCTCGAACGCCTCGGCTGCGTTGAGCTTGCTGAGGATGTACTTCTGTTGCGCCACAGTCGGTTTGACGTGCTTGGCCTCGACGCGCTCCTGCAACCAGGTGACCTGCTCGGTCTCGAGGATGTGGGTGTACTCGACGCCCACGTGGCGGCAGTACGAGTCGCGCAGAACGCTGAGCACGTCCCGCAGCTTCATCTTGTCCTTGCCGTGGAATCCGCCGACCTTGAATTCGCGGTCGAGATCCCACAGCGTGAGGTCGTGGCTGATCACGTCGAGGTCCGGGTGCATCCGGAACTTGTCCTTGGTGAACTGCAACGGATCGGTGTCGGCCATCAGGTGACCGCGGTTGCGGTACGCCGCGATGAGCTCGAGCACGCGGGTGTTCTTGTCGACCGTGCCCTCGGGCAAATCCTTGCGCCAGCGAATGGGCTCGTAGGGGATCTTCAGCGAGTGGAACAGCTCGTCGTAGAACTCGTCGCTGATCAGCAGGTTGTGGATCGTCTTGAGGAAGTCGCCCGACTCCGCACCCTGAATGATGCGGTGGTCGTACGTCGAGGTCAGCGTCATGAGCTTGCCGACGCCGAACTCGGCGAGACGCTCGTCGCTGGCTCCCTGGAACTCCGCCGGGTATTCCATGGCACCTGCACCGATGATGGCTCCCTGGCCGTTCATCAGACGCGGCACCGAGTGCACGGTTCCGATTCCACCCGGGTTGGTCAGCGAGATGGTGACGCCCTGGAAGTCCTCACCGGTGAGCTTGCCGTCGCGAGCGCGACGCACGATGTCCTCGTACGCGTTGTAGAACTGCGTGAACGTGAAGTCCTGCGTGTTCTTGATGGCAGCAACGACGAGGGAACGGTTGCCGTCCTTGCCGGGCAGGTCGATCGCGAGACCGAGGTTGATCGCTGCCGGAGTGACGGCGTTCGGCTTGCCGTCGACCTCGGCGAAGTGGCGGTTCATGTTCGGGAACGCCTTGACGGCCTGCACGATGGCATAGCCGAGCAGGTGTGTGAACGAGATCTTGCCGCCGCGGGTGCGAGCGAGATGGTTGTTGATCACGAGGCGGTTGTCGACCATGAGCTTGGCCGGGATCGCACGCACACTGGTCGCGGTCGGAATCTGCAACGAGGCGGACATGTTCTTCGCCACCGCGGCAGCAGCGCCGCGCAGAATCTTGCTCGACTCTTCACCGAACTCGGCTGCGGCGGGCTTTGCGGGAGCGGACTTGGCCGGTGCTGCCTTCTTCTCGGCAGGCTTGGCGGCAGCGGCAGGCTTCGATGCCTCGGCCTTGGGAGCAGCGGCTTTCGGAGCGGCCTTGGGTGCTGCGGCCTTCGGAGCGTCGGTCTTGTCGGGAGCAGAGGCAGCCGGCTTGGCTGGTGGCGCGGGTGCTGCGGGAGGCGCGGACTTGGTCGAGCTACCGTTCGAGGCTGCGCCGTTACCGGCCGCACCGTTGGATCCGGCGGTCTCGTCGGCCGCAGCATCGGGGTCGTAACCGGTCAGAAACTCGTGCCAGCTCGCGTCGACGGATGAAGGGTCCTGCTTGAATCGCTGGTACATCTCGTCGACCAGCCATTGATTCTGTCCGAATTGGGTAGTAGAGCTGCTGCTCACGGCAGTAGTTCGCCTCGTTTCTGTCTTCGTTCCCGTTCAGCGCGCGTACGTGTCCAGGCTAGACCTTTGGTCCAGCTCACGTGCGTCCGGGACGTAGCTGTGATATGTACTCACCGGTAACCATCGGCCTCGTTGTCGATGACACCTTGGACTATCGAATTATTCCCTCGGTTCGTTTCGGCCGCAGTCCACAGATGCGCGTAGAACCCGCCCCGCGTGCGCAGCTCCGAATGTCGACCTACTTCCACGATACGGCCGCCGTCGACCACCACGATCAGATCCGCTCGCGCGGCGGTCGCCAAGCGGTGCGCGACGACCACTGCGGTGCGGGTGCGTGCGACGGCGCTGCTGGCTGCGAGCACGGTGCGTTCGGTCGCGGGGTCGAGGGTGGCGGTGGCCTCGTCGAGCAGCAGAAGGTCGGGGTCGACCAGCTCGGCCCTGGCCAGTGCGATCAGCTGTCGTTGACCCGCGGACAGCCCTTGCCCGCGCTCGCCGACGGGTTGGTGCATGCCGCCGCGAAGTGCAGCGATGGTGGCCAGAGCGCCCACGGAGCGAGCCGCGTTCTCGATGTCGGCGCGGGTGGCGTCGGGCCTGCCGTAGGCGATGTTCGACGCGACCGTTCCGGTGAACAGGTGCGCTTCCTGCGGTACGACGCCGAGACGGTGCCGGTAGTCCGAGAGGCGATAGTCGCGTAGATCGTGGCCGCCGACGCGCACCGATCCGGAGGTGGGGTCGTAGAAGCGGGCCAGCAGTTTCACGACCGTCGATTTGCCCGCGCCCGTGCGTCCGACCAAGGCGACGGTGGTACCGGCAGGGATGGTGAGATTTACCTCACTCAAGGCGTCGGAGTGTGCCCCGGCATACCGAAAGCCGACGTCGACTAGTTCTATGTCGGCGCGCAGGCGTCCACCGGGAAGTGCGGTGGTGTCCGCGTTGGTGGAGGTCTCTATCGAACTCGTGGTGCGCAGCAGATCCCCGATGCGGCCGACGCCGACACGCGCCTGCTGGTAACCGTCGAACACCTGCGAGAGCTGCTGGATCGGTCCGAAGAGCAGCCCGAGGTAGAGCACGAACGCCACGAGGGTGCCCGCGGTGGTGGTGCCGGTGGCGATCTGATGTGCGCCGACGAACACGACGACAGCGAGGGCGATGTCGGAGAGCAACGTGATGAGGGGGAAGAACACCGAGATCGCGGTCTGCGATCGCATTCGGCTCGCCCGGTAGCGGTCGGAGCGTTCGGCGAACCGGGATGCGGCGTACTCCTCGCGCCGGTACGCCTGTGCGGCGCGCAGTCCGGTGACGTTCTCCTGGAAGTCGGCGTTGACGATCGAGATGCGCTCGCGGGACGTCGAGTACGCCGCCGAGGAGATGCGCCGGAAGATGACGGTGGCCACGGCCAGGGGCGGCACCACCGCCAGCGCCACCAGTCCGAGTGCCGGGTCGGTGACGAGCAGTGCGGCGGCGATGCCGACGATGGTCAGCACGCTCACCACCGCGGTCGAGGCTCCGGTCTGGATGAACGAAGACAGCGCATCGACGTCGGTGGTCATTCGGGTCATGATGCGACCCGACAGCTCGCGTTCGTAGTAGTCCAGGCCGAGCCGCTGAATGTGCGCGTAGCTGCGCACCCGGAGTCCGAAGAGCACTCGCTCGCCTGCCCTCGCGGTGATGACCGTCGTCCAGCAGACGACGAACCAACTCACCGCTGCCAACACGACGCCGATCGAGGTGGCGATCCACAGGGTGTTCGAGTCTCCACTGGCCACCCCGCTGTCCACGGCGTAGCGAACGAGGGAGGGGAAGGCGATCGAGGCCAGTGAGTCCAGCGCGAGGAGCACCACCACCGCTGCCAGCAACAAGCGCACCGGGCTCAGCAGTCTCGACAGCCGGAACTCGGGGTCGGGTCGACGCAGTTCGGATCCCGATGTGCCCGGGTCCTCGGTCGCAGGCGGCAGGGCCGCGACTGCCCGGGAGATGGCCGGTGTGGGTGCCAATGAGCCGAATGCCCCGGCCATCGCAGTTCCGTGACCACCTCCGCCTCCGGGCGTGGGTACCGCGGCTGCGCCGGGTGCGACCGTCGACTCGGGAGACGTATCGGGCCAGAGCGTGTCGGCGGATGGGTCCACGGTCGGCTCCGCGCCGGGATCGTCGTTCGGCTCGCCGTCTCCGCCGGCCAGGAGGGCCCGGAACAACGGACAACGCTGATCCAGTTCGTCGACCGTTCCGGTGTCGATGATGCGGCCGTTGTCGAGGACGGCAACGCGGTCGGCCAGGGTCAGAGTCGAGCGGCGATGAGCGAGAACGAGAGTCGCGCGTGTGCGGACGCCGCGCAACGCGTCGAAGATGGCGGCCTCGGTCTCGGCATCCACGGCGGAGGTGGCGTCGTCCAGGATCAGAATGCGCGGCTCGACGAGAAGAGCGCGGGCCAGCGCGATGCGTTGGCGCTGGCCTCCGGACAGGGTGAGGCCGCGCTCACCGACGAGGCTGTCGTATCCCTCGGGCAAGGCGTCGATGAAGTTCGAGGCCTGCGCCAGCCGCGCCGCATGCTCGATCTCCTCCGCGGTTGCGTCGGGCCTGCCGAGGGCGATGTTGGCGGCGATGGTGTCGGAGAAGAGGAACGGCTCGTCGAATACCAGAGAGACGGCCTCGCGCAGGGACGTCGAGTCGAGGTCGTCGATATCGATGGACGTTCCGTCGGACGTCAGGGCGATCTGTCCCCGAACGGGGCGGTAGAAGCGGGGGAGCAGGAGTGCGAGTGCGGTCTTTCCCGAGCCCGCGTGGCCGACGACGGCCACCGTTTCACCGGGCGAGACGGTCAGGTTCAGGTCGGTGAGCACGTCGCGTTCGGGCTCGAACCGGAACGTCACCTCGGAGATGCGCACTCCGAGCGGGCCATCGGGCAACGCGACGGGCTCGGTCGGTTCCGGGTCGGACGGCTCGGTATCGACCACCTCGTAGACGCGCTCGACGGCCGCGCGGGAGAGCTGAGCCATGATCACCACCGACGAGACGGTGCGGGTAACGGCGGACAGGGTCGCGACGTAGGTGGCGAAGGCCAAAAACGTGCCGATCGTGATGTGGCCCTCCAGGGCCAGATAGCCGCCGAGGGCGATGACTCCGACGAGTCCGAGTTGAGGAATGGTGGCCATCGACGGCGCGAACCGCGAGTTGATCTTGGCCGATCGCATGCGCTCGGCGAACAGCGTGCGACCCAGTGTCTCGATGCGATCCACCGCGCGGGCTTCCTGTCCGAAGCCCTTCACCACTCGGACGCCGGTGACCGTCTCCTCGACATGTTGCGCCAGATCGGCGGCGCGTTGCTGCGCCGACCAGGTGGCCGCGAAGAGAGTGGGCCGAATTCGATAGACCACGATGCCGACCGCAGGAACGATGAGTACCGCGACGACGGTGAGCAGTGGCGACAGATATGCCATCACCGCCAGCGCCAGCACGAACTGCAGGACGGCTCCCGCCGACAGCGGCACCATGGCCAGCAGTCCCTGCACCAGTTGGAGGTCGGTGATCGATCTCGACACGACCTGGCCGGTACGGATCTCGTCCTGTTTGCGCCCGTCGAGCCGCTGCAGTGACGCGAGCAGGTCGAGGCGCAGATCGTGCTGGACGTCGATCGAGAGCCGGCCGGCGAGCATGCGTCGACCGAATTGGCACGCGAAGCGCACCAGACCCAACAGTGCGATGGCGGCGGCGACGGTGGCGATCTTCTCGCCCCTGCCTGCGGTCGCGTCGTCGATGGCGACCCTGGTGAGCAACGGGAACGAGATGTCGATGACCGCGGCGATCATCGTCACGCCCAAGGCTCCGAGTGCGGTGCGTCGATGCAGCATGCACTGCGCGATCAGACGTCTGATCCACCCACGCCGAGTACTCGACGCGGGTTCTGCGCTGTCGAGTGTCGACGAGCCGCGTCGGGGTGCCGTTGCACGGTCTTTCACCGCATTACTGTGTGCCATCGATTCACCACGCTAGACCCGGCCACCGACAGGGTCGGCCCGCGAACGAAGCGACGTCAGTCGATGTCGCGGGTACGGGCCAGGAACCAGCCGACGCCGGTGAGGATCGCGGCCCACAGCGCGAGTCCGAACGGTGCCCACGGCCACGACGCCAGGTCGCCCGCGTCGTCGAGTTGAGTCGCCGCCATGGTCGGCAGAGTCAGATTCGACGGCAACGCCACGGCGACCGATCCGAGCCCGAGTCCGAACAGGATCAACGAGATGAGACCCTCGCCGAACGGCAGCCAGGCGACGAGCACGATCGCGGCCCACGTCGGAGATTTGAGCAGCAGACCCAGGCCGGCACCGATCATAGACCACAGCACCACTGCGAGGAGGCACGATGCCACCACGCCGATGAACGCGCCGTCCAGCAGCACTGTCCGCTCGTTGAAGATCAGCAGACAGATCAAGCTGGCCAGCAGCACCACCAGGCCGTATCCGAGGCCGAACAGCGCAGTGACGATGAGTTTGGCGGCGATCACCCCGTCGCGGCCGCGGGCCGTCAGGAAGCTGGTGGTGATGGTCTTGTGGCGGAATTCGGTTCCGGCGTTGACGGCACCGAAGATGCCGGCGAACAGAATCGCGGCACCGGCGGCGACGTACAGGCCGATCGAGGCGACCCCGCCGGAAATGTCGAGGTCCTCCTCGAATTCGCCCAGCTGATTCGCGATCACCGACGTGATGACGGACGCGAACACTCCGACGACGATCGGAGCGATCGCCAGAGCCCACCAGAACTTCAGTGTCGTGACCTTGCGGATCTCCGACGTGAGCAACGCGTTCATCGCGGACCCCCGTTCCAGTTCTGTGGCGGACCGTAGTTCTGCGGCGGAGGGCCGTACCCCGGCGGTGGGCCGTAACCCTGCTGATGACCCGGAGGGCCGTAACCGTACGGATTCTGCTGAACGGGTGCGGCGTTGTACTGACCCGCGGTCATCGACAGGAACACCTGCTCGAGGTCGACGTGTTCACCGGTGGTCCCGAAGATCGTCACCTGGGCGTCGGCCGCGATGCGGGCGATCGTGGCCGCGTCGGTACCGGCGACGCCGATGCGTCCGTCGGGCAGCAGTTGGCTGTTGTTGAACCCATTCGAGGCCAACGCCAACGCCAAGGCCGCGGGGTCCGATGCGGCCACGAGGACGCGGCTCGGACGCGTCGATCGCAGTTGCGCGATGGAACCCTGGTACACGAGTGCGCCTGCGCTGACGATCACCAGATTGTCGACGGTCTGCTCGATCTCGCGCAGGATGTGGCTCGATACGAGCACGGTGCGCCCCGACGCGGCGAATGCCTTCAGGAAGTCGCGAAGCCAGGCGATTCCCTCGGGGTCGAGACCGTTCGCGGGTTCGTCGAGCACGAGGATTTCCGGATCTCCCAGCAGCGCCGTCGCCAACGTCAGGCGCTGACGCATCCCGAGGGAGAAGCCGCCCGCGGCGCGGTCGGCGGCGTCGCCGAGGCCGACCAGGTGCAGCACGTCGAGGGCGCGACTGTCCGGCACGCCCATCGCGGCGGTGTAGATCTTCAGGTGATGAGCAGCGCTGCGCTTGGGGTGCAGGCTCAGCGAGTCGAGGACGGCTCCCACCGTGCGGGCCGGGTGGGTCGCAGCGCGGAACGGAGCCCCGTTGACGAGGCCGACACCCGAGGTGGGGGCGACGAGTCCGAGGAGCATGCGCAGCGTCGTCGTCTTGCCCGATCCGTTGGGGCCGAGGAATCCGGTGACCGTTCCGCGCGGAACGACGAAGCTCAGGTCCGAGACCGCGTGAACTGTGCCGAATTGCTTGGTCAGTGCCTGCGCTTCGAGCGCCGCTCCCGGATAGCTGGTCATCTGTGCGCAATCCCCCTGGCCGTTGGTCACCTCGAGTACCGGCTGCTCGGGGCAACCGGTACTCGAGGCTACGGTGTGCGACCGACATCCGGTGCGGCCACTCGTGCGCGAGCCCTCCCGCGTCAGCGATGCAGCGCGGCGGCAATCTCTCGGTAGGTCTCGAACGGATCGGCCAGGTCGGGCAGCGAGTGCAGGGTCACGTGCGATGCACCTGCGTCGATGTGCTCGTTCAATCGTGCTGCGATCGCGTCGGCGGTACCGTGCGCCACCAACGCGTCGATCAGTCGGTCGCTGCCGCCGTCGCCGATCTCCTCGTCGGAGTAGCCGAGTCGGTTCAGATTGTTGGTGTAGTTGCGCAGGTGCAGGTACGGATTGTTGACCGGTGGCCGCCCGATCGAGCGCGCCTTCTCCGGATCCGACTCGAGGACCACCTTGTGCTCGGGTGCCAGGATCTTGTTCGGTCCCAATGCCTCTCGTGCTTCACGGGTGTGCTCGGGGGTGGTCAGGTACGGATGCGCACCTGCGGTGCGGTCGGCCGCCAGCGCGAGCACCTTCGGGCCGAGAGCAGCGAGGACGCGTCGCTCCACCGGGACTCCGGCCTCGTCGAGAGCGTCGAGGTAGGCCACCAGAGCGTCGTACGGCTTGGTGTATTCCTGTGTCGCCTCCGGGTGGCCCGCGCCGATTCCGAGGACGAAACGGCCCGGGTGCTTGCTCTCCAACCGGTGATACGACGTGGCGACGTCGGCCGCTGCGTCCGACCAGATGTTGACGATGCCGGTGGCGACGACGACCGTCTCGGTGGCGTCGAGGATCTCCTCGGTGGTGGTCAGGTCCGCCGGCGGTGAGCCGCCGAGCCAGATCGTGCCGTAGCCGAAGGATTCGATCGCCCGGGACAGTTCGGGGGTGAACGCCGAGTGCAGTCGCCAGACGCCGTACTTGCCGAGTTCAGGTGTGGAAGTCATGTTCTGAGTCAACGCGTTCCACTCGCGAAGATTCCGCCTGGTCTCATGCGTCCGGTTCGATGATGCGGTTCTCCGGGAATCGGGCAGGCGGCGGACCGAATGCGTCGCGGGCGTTCTTGATGACACCCTTGCCGACCGCACGGTTGCCCGCGCCGCCGATCGCTGCGCCGATTCCGGCGGGGAGCATCTTGCCGACCAGCAGCGCGCTGCGCTTGGCGAGGTACTTGGTGATGAACTTCTTCACCAGCGACTTGTTCATGGTCGCCATCGAGCCGCCCGGGATGCGGGAGGTGATCAGCGGGCCCCAGTTCTTGGCCGTCTTGCCGACGGTTCGTTGCACGATCTGCATGCCCGATTCGCCAAGAGCAACCGACAGCACCAGGGCGCGTCGTTGCTGGTGGTTCTGGACGGGAATGCCGTGTACGGACGCGACCGAGAGTGTCAGCAGCGCCGAGGACTCGATGAAGAACGCGGTTTCGGCACCCACCGCGGCGAGCGAGGCGACGGTCCCGACGCCCGGGATCGCCGCGGCACCGCCCACCGCCGAGCCGCTGCCGGTGACGGCGAGCAGGAATCGCTTCTCGAGGCGTTCGATGATCTGTGCCGGGGTGTCGTACGGGTGTGCTCGACGCACGTGCGCGACGTATTTGTCGACGGCGGGTCCCTGGAGGCGGCTGGCGTTGTCGAGGATGTTGACCAGCGCGCGTTCGAGCTTGCCTCCGCCCCCGACCTCGACCTGTGCGTCGTCCTTCTTGCCGGCCATCGGTCCTCTTTCTTCTGGAGAGTTGTGAGTCAGTGCACCCAGTGATCGGATGGAACGAGTTCCTCGGGCTTCGGCGGCGGGGGAGCGGTGCCGTCGCCGAAGGGTGATCCTCCCAGGGATTCGCGGCCGTGTGGTTCGAGCCATCCGGTCAGATCCGGGCCCTTGGGGACGATGCCCGACGGATTGATGTCGGTGTGCACCTCGTAGTAGTGCCGCTTGATGTGGTCGAAGTCGACGGTGTCGCCGAATCCGGGGGTCTGGAACAGGTCGCGTGCGTAGTTCCACAGCACCGGCATCTCGCTGAGCTTGCTTCGATTGCACTTGAAGTGGCCGTGGTAGACCGGATCGAAGCGCACGAGCGTGGTGAACAGGCGCACGTCGGCCTCGGTGATGTGGTCCCCGACGAGGTAGCGCTGCGTGGACAGGCGTTCGACGAGCCAGTCGAGACGGTCGAACAGTTGATCGTAGGCCTTGTCGTACGCCTCTTGCGAGCCGGCGAATCCGCAGCGGTAGACGCCGTTGTTGACGTCTCGGAACACGAGATCGGCCACCTCATCGATCTCGCCGCGCAGCGCCTCGGGGTACAGATCGGGGGCTCCGGCGCGGTGGTACTGAGTCCACTCGGTGGACAGGTCGAGTGTGATCTGCGGGTAGTCGTTGGTGACGACCTCGCCGGTGGGAACATCGACGATGGCGGGGACGGTGATGCCGCGCTCGTACTCCGGGAAGCGGGCGAAGTACGCATCCTGCAACCTCGGGATCTGCAGCACCGAGTCGACGCCGCCCGGCTCTTCCTGAAAGTTCCAGCTGCGTGGGTCGTGGGTCGGTCCCGGAATACCCAGCGACAGCACGTCTTCGAGGCCGAGCAATCGACGAACGATGATGGACCTATGGGCCCACGGGCAGGCGCGCGCGGCGATCAGTCGATACCGTCCCGGCTCCACCGGGTAGCCGTCCCGGCCGTCGGCGGTGATCCGCGTCGGGATGTAGTTGGTGTCGCGCTTGAATTCCTTACCCGGCTTCACGTAGGCGGCATCGTCGGCCATGTTGATCACTCCTCGCATCGATCTGTTCTGTCGACGCTACCCAGTTCGGAGCCGACTCAATCTCGATCAGCGCGCGGTACGGCGGTGTGACACGCGCCGATCTCCACGTAACCCAGCCGCGCGGCGAGGCGTCGAGCACTGGCGTTCTCGGGTCGCGATCGCCACTGCGGAATCAGGCCGTCGTCGATGGCGTCGTTGGTTGCCAACCTGCCGACCACCTGGGCGTGGCCCCGTCGGCGATGGTCCGGGTCCGTCAGGACCCGCATGTCGGCCAGGATCAGTTGCTCTTCCGAGTAGCCGGCCGAGGCGAGGGAGCGCGCCGAGTCCGCCGGTCGGTCGTCGCCGAGCAATGTGAACCAGTGTCGCGAGACCGGTTCGCCGAATGCTTCGGCGACGTCGGCGTCACTGCAGTGCGCGGCGAGGTTGCGTGCGTGTTCCGCATCGTGGGAGATCAGCGGGTCGTGTACGTCGATGGTGTGGCCGATGTCCGAGCCGTAGGCCAGCATGTGACTGCCGATCTCGTAGCGCTCCGAGCGGTCACCCAGCAGCAACGAGATCCAGGTTCGGTCGGTACCGGCGTGGCCGGCGATCGCGCGTGATGCTTCGACGGCCCAGGACGGACCGACGATCACGGTGGTCTCGGCCAGTCGCAGCACGGTGATGTCCTCGGTGGCACCGACATGTTCGACGCGGTCGGCGTCGGTGTCGAGGGCGCGATCGTCCAGCTGCAACCGGCGACACCAGGCCAGGCGGACGATGTCGAGTCGGTGGGAATCGAACGGGCCGGCATCGAGAAGGGGAAAATCCACGTCTGAACCCTAGCCACAGAGGCGCTGGGCGACGTTTCGGTTTCACCGTCCCAAAGCAATCTTTCGAACTTTTTTGCCCCCGGTGTTTCGCTCAGCGCCGATAGATGGCAGACTCACTTTTGAGATTAGAGCTTCGACGTGAAGATCTAGCTCGCTTACAGAAGGTTTACAGAATGACGCAGGGCAGTGTGAAGTGGTTCAACGGCGAAAAGGGCTTCGGCTTCATCGAGCAGGATGGTGGCGGACCGGACGTTTTCGTTCATTACTCGGAGATTCAGGGTAGCGGCTTCAAGTCGCTCGACGAGGGCCAGCGCGTGGAGTTCGAGGTGGGCCAGGGTCAGAAGGGCCCCCAGGCTACCGGCGTCCGCGCCATCTGATTCAAGCTTCGTAACCCGACTTCTCCTGGTGGAGTGAACTTCTCGAAGTAAGTTTCACCAGAAACTCGGTGACAAGGCCGGATACACGGAAGAAATTCCGAGTATCCGGCCTTCGTCTGTTTTACAGGGCATCGACCTCGGTCGGTGCCCTGTGTGTGTTGTATGTCCGATAGATCCGCAGGTCGGAGGATTGTCCGGGTTGCTTTGCACTCGCCGGGACCCATATATTCCAGTCGGAATAATTCGAGCGGAGTATCAGACCGGGGGTGGGGCGATGCGGGATGGAGCGGTCAATCCCCTGGGCGTATCGGTGCTCGCCTTGCTGTCGGAAGGTCCGATGCATCCCTACGAGATGTATCAACTTCTGTTGTCGCGCAAAGAGGATCGCATCGTCAAGATCCGCCCCGGATCGCTCTATCACGCGGTGACCAGGCTGCACGAGCGTGAGCTGGTCACCGAAGTGGGTACGGACCGCGGTGGCAACCGTCCGGAACGCACGACCTACGAGATCACGCCCGCTGGACGTCGAGTGCTCACCGATCGACTTGCGGAGATTCTTCGAACTCCGGTGCGCGAGTATCCGCAATTCGTTCTCGGTCTTTCCGAGATGCACAACCTGTCGGCGTCCGAGGCTGTCGCCCATCTGCGCGGCCGCATCGAAGACCTGGCCGAGGATATCGCGGAGCTGGCCGGCTACCAGCAGCTTGCCGCAGACCGGAAGGTCTCCGAAATCTATTGGGCCGGAATCGATTACCTCCACCATATGCAGTCCGCGGAGGTGAGCTGGTTGACCCGATACATCGAACGTATCGACAGCGGCGATCTCCCGTGGCCGCACGACATTTCCGCACAGCACACGACGCTGACGGATCGGAACCAGGAGAGCACATGAACGTCGTCGAGACCGCTCCGCCGCAACGAGAGATCAAACCCTGGCCCGCCCTGTGGGCGCTGTGCCTCGGTTTCTTCATGATTCTGGTCGACACCACCATCGTGGCCGTCGCTCAGCCGGCCATCCTCGCGGGCCTGAACACCGACATCAACAACGTCATCTGGGTGACCAGCGCGTATCTGCTGGCCTATGCGGTGCCGCTGCTCGTCACCGGGCGTCTCGGTGACAAGTTCGGTCCCAGAAACCTCTACATCGCCGGCCTCGTCCTGTTCACACTCGCGTCGGCATGGTGTGGCCTCTCCGGGTCCATCGAGATGCTCATCGCGGCTCGTGCAGTCCAGGGCATCGGTGCTGCGATGATCACCCCGCAGACGATGGCCGTGATCACCCGGGTGTTCCCCGCCGAGAAGCGCGGAACGGCCATGGGGGCGTGGGGTGCCGTCGCAGGCGTGGCGACACTCGTAGGCCCGATCCTCGGCGGCGTCCTGGTCGACTCCCTCGGCTGGGAGTGGATCTTCTTCATCAATCTGCCGGTCGGCGTCGTCGCAATTGCGTTGGCGCTCAGGTTCGTTCCTGTTCTGCCCACGAACGACCACAAGTTCGATCTCCTCGGTGTCGCAATGAGCGCAATCGGACTGTTCTGCATCGTGTTCGGCATCCAGGAGGGTCAGAAGTACGACTGGGGGACGGGTATCTGGATCCTCATCGGCGTCGGACTGCTCGTCTTCGCCGGGTTCGTCTACTGGCAGGCGGTGAACAAGCGCGAACCGCTGGTTCCGTTGGCGCTCTTCCGCGATCGCAACTTCTCGCTGTCCAACATCGGTATCGCCGCAATGGGTTTCGCGATGTCCGGCATGATGCTGCCGATCATGTTCTACGCACAGAGCGTCACCGGGCTCACCCCGACACGTTCGGCTTTGCTGTTCGTGCCGATGGCCCTGCTGACCGGCATTCTTGCACCCAATGTCGGCAGGCTCGTCGACAGGACCCATCCCCGCTACATCGCCGGTTCGGGACTGTTCATTCTGGCCGCGTCGCTGCTGTGGTTCGCCTACGAGATGACACCCACCACCGCGATCTGGAAGTTGCTGCTCCCCGTCGCAGCGATGGGTGTGGCGAATGCGTTGATCTGGTCACCGCTGGCCGCCACGGCGACGCGCAATCTGCCGATGAGCCAGGCCGGCGCGGGCTCGGGCATCTACAACACCACCCGCATGATCGGCTCCGTGCTCGGTAGTGCGGGCATCGGCGCGCTCATCCAATCGCGCTTGGCCGCCGAACTACCTACCGGTGGATCGGCATCGGAGGCAAACGAATTCGCCGGCCGAGTGCCCGAGATGCTGCGTGACGGCTTCACCACCGCAATGGCGCAGTCGCTGATTCTGCCCGCTGCCGTGTTGATCGTCGGCATGATTGCGGTCTGCTTCTACGCTCGGCCTGCGTTCAAGTAGTGCCTGCGGCAGTGGTGCGGTTAGGTGCCCCCTGCGGCACACAACCACACCACTGCGCGAAGCGCACTACAGGCCCAGATCGCGGCCGATGAGTTCCTTCATGATTTCGTTCGATCCGGCCCAGATCTTGGTCACGCGAGCGTCTTTCCATGCCCGAGCGGCACGGTATTCGTTCATGAATCCGTAGCCGCCGTGCAGCTGGACGCAGTGGTCGAGGATTTCGTTCTGTACCTGCGAGCTCCACCACTTCGCCTTGGCGGCGTCGATGGCCGTCAGTTCACCGATGCCGTGCGCGGCGATGCAGTTGTCGATGTACGCCTGTGCCACATCGAGTTTGGTGACGAGCTCGGCGAGCAGGAACTTGTTCCACTGCAGTGAGCCGATCTGCTGGCCGAACGCCTTGCGATCCTTGGCGTATTGCAGCGTCTCTTCGAGGATGGGGCGGACGTGTCCGAGGTTGGCCACCGAGCAGCTGATCCGTTCCTGGGGGAGCAGCTGCATCATGTGGATGAAGCCGCCGTCGAATTCGCCGATCATGTTCGAGCTCGGGACGCGCACGTTCTCGAAGAACAGCTCGGCCGTGTCGGATTCGGGCTGGCCGACCTTGTCGAGCTTGCGGCCGCGGGAGAATCCTTCGGTGCCGTTCTCGACGGCGAAGAGCGTGATGCCCTTGGCCTTCTTCTCCGGCGTCGTTCGGGTGGCGACGATGACGAGGTCTGCGGAATTGCCGTTGGTGATGAAGGTCTTCGAACCGTTGATGATGAAGTCGTCGCCGTCCTTGACGGCGGTGGTCTTCAGCGCGGCCAGGTCGGAGCCGCCGGACGGTTCGGTCATCGCGATCGCGGTGAGGATCTCGCCGCTGCAGAAGCCGGGGAGCCAGCGCTTCTTCTGCTCCTCGGTGGTGAGCTTGACCAGGTAGGGCGCGACGATGTCGACGTGAATACCGAAGCACGACGCCACCGCGGCACTCGAGCGGGCGAGTTCCTCGGCGAGGACGGCGTTGAATCGGTAGTCCTCGGCTCCGCTGCCGCCGTATTCTTCCGGCACTTCGAGTCCGAGGAAGCCGTTCCGTCCTGCTTCGAGCCAGATCTCCCGGTCGATGTACCGCTGTTCGACGAGCTTCTCCTCGACCGGTGTGATGGTACGGGTGACGAACTCGCGCACCGACGCACGGAAGTCCTCGTGATCGGCCTCGAACAGGCTGCGCTTCATGTATCTGTTCCTCTCGGTAACGGTGAGTTACCTGGGCACAATACTCGTTGGTAACAACCGCCACGGACCGGTGTGGCACTATGCGAACCATGGCTGACGCACCCACTTCGCTCGTTCGTACCACCACCGCGGCAGGCGCCGAGGTCGCCGTCCTCACCTTCGATCACGGCCCGCTCAACCTCTTCGATCAGGCCATGTTCGACGCGGTGGTCGCTGATGTCGCCGATCTCGTCGCGCGACCTCCGCGGGCGGTATTGCTGCGCGCCGAGGGCAAGGTGAACTCCGCGGGTGTCGACGTGCATGTCTTCGAGGGCCTGTCCGCCGCGCAGGGTGCCGATCTGTGGAGTGGTCTGTTCGCGCAGATTGCTCATCCGCTCGAGGCGCTGCCCTGCCCGGTGATCTACGCCGCGCACGGTCTGACGCTCACCGCGGCATTCGAGATCTCGCTGGCGTGCGACATCATTCTTGCCGGTCCCAAGGCCAAGTTCGGTCTGGTCGAGACCGTCGTCGGGTTGACGCCGTCGATGGGAGGGCCGCAGCGCCTCGCCGAGCGGGCCGGTTCGGGTCGTGCTCGGGAGCTCGTCATGACCGGTGACCTGTACGACGCGCAGACGCTGAAGGAGTGGGGCGTGGTCAATCAGATCCATGACGACGTCGACGCCGCGGCGCTCGCTCTGGCACATCGACTGGCCGACGGACCCACCGTCGCGCATGCGGCAACGAAACAGATTGTGGCAGCGTGGCGTTCGGGCGGTGTGGCCCATGCGGACGAGATCACCTCGGAGGTCTCCGGCGCACTGTTCGAGACAGAGGATCTGCGGGGTGCGGTGAAGAGCTTCCTCGAGGTCGGTCCGGGCAAGGCGACGTACACGGGCAAGTAGCATCGGGTGAGTGAGTACTGACCAGCTGGCCGAACTGCACCTGCACATCGAGGGGTCACTCGAACCTCCGCTGATATTCGAGCTCGCCGAGCGCAACGGATTGTCGTTGCCGTACAACGACATCGACGGACTGCGCGCGAAGTACGAGTTCACCGACCTGCAGTCGTTCCTGGATCTGTACTACGCGAACATGGCCGTGCTGCGCACGGGCGAGGATTTCGCCGACCTCGCCCGGGCCTACTTCCGCCGCACCGCGCAGGCCGGGGTGACGCACGCGGAGATCTTCTTCGATCCGCAGGCGCACACCGAGCGCGGTGTCCCCCTCGAGGCCGTCGTCGACGGATTGGCCGACGCCTGCGCTTCCAGCGAGCGCGAGTTCGGCGTCACCAGTGGGTTGATCGCGTCGATCCTGCGAGACAAGCCGGTGCTGCACGCCAATCAACTGCTGGACGATCTATTGGCGATGCAGGCCCCGATCATCGGTCTCGGTCTCGATTCCGCAGAGGTGGGCTATCCGCCGTCGCTGTTCGTGGACGTGTTCGCCAAGGCGCGCGCCGAGGGGTTGCACGTCGTCGCCCACGCCGGCGAAGAGGGGCCGCCCGATTACATCTGGCAGGCACTGGACCTGCTGAAGGTCGAGCGCATCGACCACGGTGTGCGGTGCCTCGAAGACGAGGCGCTGGTGAATCGACTTGTCGAGGAACAGATTCCGCTCACCGTGTGCCCGCTGTCCAACGTCCGGCTCAAGGTGATCGACAATGTCGGGCAGCTACCGCTGCGGCAGATGCTCGAGCGCGGACTTCTCGTGTCGATCAATTCCGACGATCCCGCCTACTTCGGTGGCTACGTCGACGACAACTTCTCTGCCCTCGAAGCGGGAATGGGCCTCACCGGGGCCGAGCGAAAGCAGTTGGCCGAGAACTCGATCCGCGCGAGCTTCCAGACTGTCTAGATCAGCTCGCCGTCACCGAGATTCGCGGGTAGCCGGTGGCACCGTCGGGAACGGTGTCGGCGGTCTGGTTGGTCTGTAGCTCGCCTGCGGAGTTGGTGGCGCGCGCTCGGATCGAGTGTTGGCCTGCGGGTAGGTCGAGTTCTACAGTCCATTGCCGCCAGGTGTCCTTGGAGTACTCCTCCGACAGTGTTGTCGGCACCCAGTTGCCCTCGTCCACTTGCACTTCCACGGCGTCGATGCCGGTGTGTTGGTCCCAGGCGACGCCCGCGATCACGGTCCGCCCGGCGGGCACGGAACTGCCCGATCGTGGAGTGTCGATTCGCGAGGCCGTCTTGATCGGTCCGCGTGCGCCCCAGCCGCGGTCGGTCCAGTATGCCGTCGCGCTGTCGAATCGGGTGATCTCGATGTCGGTGACCCACTTGGTCGCCGAGACGTATCCGTACAGACCGGGGACGACGAGCCGCGCCGGGTAGCCGTGCTCGACGGGCAGCGGTGCGCCGTTCATGCCGACCGCCAGCAGGGCGTCGCGGCCGTCGAGCAGAACCTCGAGGGGAGTGCCCGCGGTGAAGGCGTCACTGCTCGACGACAGCGCCATGTCTGCGTCGGGGGAGATGCCTGCTTCTTCGAGAATGTCCTTGAGCGGGTAGCCGATCCACGTTGCGTTGCCCACGAGATCACCGCCGACGATGTTGGACACGCAAGTCAGGGTGACGGTCTTTTCCACTGCTTGTCTTTGCGCAAGGTCGGCGAACGTCAGCTCGATCTCGCGGTCCACCATGCCGTGGATCCGCAACGACCACGTATCCGACGCCACCCGCGGTACGACCAGTGCGGTGTCGATGCGGTAGAAGTCGTCGTTCGGGGTGATGTACGACGCGAGGCCGTCGATCTTCAGGTCCGCCCCCGCCGGTATCGGGGGTTGCGGGGTCGGCGTGGGCAGCATGAAGCCGAGTCGATCGGCGGTGACTGCTCGGGCCGAGGTGAGCATTCGTCCGGCTGTTCCGGCGACGACGCCGAGTACCGCGGCACCGGCGGCGAGGGTGAGGAAGCTGCGTCGGTTCATGCCCTCGGTCGCAGGCGCGGCGGCACCGATGAGGGCGTGCAGTACGACGATGCCCACGACGACGCCGCCGATGGTCGGGACTGCGTAGAAGGCCGTCGCGTCGGGGCGAGTCGCTGCCGCGAGTACGCCCACAACGCCCAGTGCGGCGAACACCACCGCACCGATCGGCTTGCGGGCGATTCCGGCCGCTGCGGCAATCGCTCCGATCACCACGGCCATGCCGACGAACAGCGCGAGCTTGTCGGAGGTGCCGAACGTGTCGATGGCCCATTCACGGATCGGGGCCGGACTGTGGTCGACGGCCGAGGACCCGACGGCAGTCAGCGGTGACGAGTTGGGTCCGATGGGGACGGCGATCAATTCACCGACGCCGAGGACCACCCCGGCGGCGACGATGCCGGACAGCGCGCGTTTTCCTGTGCTCACTCGCTCCAATGTAAGCGAATCGGTCGTGCGCGGTAGTTCGTAGCCTGCTACGAGTTACCGCTCACGACAGCAGACGCTCGAGGTACTCGCTGCCGAACAGCTTCCCCGGGTCCATCGAATCGCGGACGCGCAGGAAATCTTCGAAGTGTTCGTAGGTATCACGCAGCTCGTCGCCGCCGAGGGAGTGCAGTTTGCCCCAGTGCGGTCGCCCGTCGACGCTGCGGCAGATGGCCTCGACTGCATCGAAGTATTCGCGGTGATCGCGGCGGTGGTACTGGTGCACGGCGATGTAGGCCGTCGGGCGTCCGTACGCGGTGGAGAGCCAGATGTCGTCGGCCGCGGCGAAGCGCACTTCGACAGGGAACGCGATGGCTGTCGAAGACCGCTCGAGCCAGCGATTCACCTCGCGCAGCACCCAGCCGATCTCGGCCGCAGGCACGGCGTACTCCATCTCGACGAACCTGACGGTCCGCGACGACGCGAACACCCGATACGAGCGGTCGGTGTGCTCGCGAGCCGACAACGCTCGGGCCGAGATCGCGTTGACCCGGGGAATCAGGGCCGGCATTCGCGTCACCATGCGGTTGAGACCCTCGAAGACCGTGTTGGACAACAGCTCGTCGTCGATGTACGAGCGCACCTTTCCCAGCGGCTTCAACACGGCATCGCCGGGTAGCCGGGTGTTGCGTTTGGTCAGCACGCGGTCGGTGTGCGGAAACCAGTAGAACTCGAAGTGGTCGACGCCTGCGACGGTCGCATCGAGATCGGCCATGGTTGCCCGCAACGTCGACGGCTCTTCCACGGCTCGTAGGGCGAAGGCCGGAACGCACTCGAGCGTGACTCGGGTGATGACGCCGAGTGCACCGAGACCGATGCGGGCGGCGTCGAACAGTTCTGTGTTCTCCGCGCGAGAGCACTGCACGAGTTCGCCGTCCGCGGTCATCAGTTCCACTGCGCACACCTGGGTGGCGATGCCGCCGAAACGGCCTCCCGTTCCGTGAGTACCCGTGGAGATGGCTCCGGCGACGGACTGTTCGTCGATGTCGCCGAGGTTGGTCATGGCCAGGCCGAGGTCCCACAACCGCGCGGTCAGCTCGCGCAGCCGAGTGCCCGCGAGCACCGTCACCCGGGCAGAACCGTCGTCGCTGCGCACAACGGATTCGATGCCGCGCAGCGAATCCAGACCGATCTGGACGCCGTTGGTGACCGCGATCGGAGTGAAGGAATGGCCGGCCCCGACGCACCGCACTGTGCGCGATCGTTCGACGGCACCCGCCAGCACGGCGCGCAGCTCGTCCACCGACCTGGGCTCGGAGCGCTTCGCCGGAAAAGCGTGTTGATTGCCCGCCCAGTTCTGCCACGACCGCTCGATCATCGAATCACTATCCCGCAGCGCGCTCCCCTGGGGCAATCCGAGGCACAGACCTCGCCCGCGCCCTAGGATCGGGTCATGCAATCGAGGCTGCCCGCTGATGTGCGACGCGCACAACTGGTGCAGTCTGCGATCGATGTCGCCGAGCGGGTCGGCATCGAGTCCCTGACCGTGCGCGCTCTCTCGGAGCATGCGGAGGTCACCAAGGGCATCGTGCAGTACCACTTCGAGACCAAGCAGGATCTGGTGATCGCGATGGGCGAGCACCTCATCGTCGACGTCACCGAGATTCTGCACGCCGCGTTGGACAGTGCCGTGGGCACGCGCGAACTCCCGGGCGTCCGTGGCCTGCGAGAGCTGGTGCACGGCGGTCTGAGCGCGGTGTGGTTGCTGATCGAGAAGTCACCGGATCGGCAGTTGCTCGCCTACGAGATCAAGACCTATCTGCTGCGTCATCGCGCGCTCGGGTCCGCCACGGCCGCCGAGATCGCCAGTGGGCAGTACCGAATCCGAGACTCCGAGGCCCGGTTGTTCTTCGAGAAGTGTTCCGCTCACACCGGTACGCGCTGGCTCGAGCCGGTGGCCTCGATCGCGCGTTTCGGAATGGCCACCCTCGACGGGCTGGTGCTGCGGTGGTTGGTCGACGGCGACGATCTCGAGGTGCTGGCGCAGATCGACGACCTGTCGGGGCTGATCGCGGGCAAGGCCATGGACTGCTGAGGACCGGCGTGGCCGATGCTCGCTGGGACTTCTGGGCTGCGGAGTGTTTGACTGTGTAGGCCTGGCAACGACGACGAAGGAATACGCCGCATGAGTTCGATCGCCGGTGTCGCAACCACCGACACGACACCACTGTCCCGTATCGCCGCTGCCACCGAGGGTCTCGAATCGCCTTTGGCTGCAGTCGATTCCGCTGCCCTCGATGCCAATACCGCGGCGCTGCGAGCACGGGCGGACGGGGTGCCGATCAGGATCGCGAGCAAGTCGGTTCGGTGCCGGGCGGTACTGGATCGGGTACTCGCGGCCGACGGCGTGAGCGGGGTCATGGCCTACTCCCTGCGTGAGGCGATCTGGTTGGCGCGCCACGGCGCGGAGGACATCCTGATGGGGTACCCGACGGTCGATCGCACCGCCCTCGCCCAGGTCGTCAACGATCGCGTTCTGTCCGGACGAATCACGCTGATGGTCGATGACGTCGCACAACTCGACATCGTGCGCGACGCCACCGACAGTGATCTTCTCAAGCCGCGTGTCTGTATCGACGTCGATGCCTCGCTACGGATCGGGCCGGTGCACATCGGTGTCAGACGTTCGCCGTTGCGCGAACCCGAGCAGGTCGCCGCCTTCGCGCGGGCGGCGCAGGCGCGTGGGTTCCGGGTGGTCGGTCTGATGTTCTACGAGGCACAGATCGCCGGTGTGCCCGATTCCAATCTTGCGGTGGAATGGATGAAGTCGCTGTCGTCGCGTGAGATCTCTACGCGCAGAACGGCGGTGGTCGAGGCCGTGACCGCGGCAGTGGGTCGGATCGAGATCGTCAACAGTGGCGGTACCGGGTCGATCGACTTCTCGGCGGCCGATCCGGTCGTCACCGAGGTGACCGCGGGATCGGGCTTGTTCGCGCCGACGCTGTTCGATCGGTATCGCGCATTCTCGGCCGAGCCTTCGCTGTTCTTCGCGCTGCCCGCGGTGCGCAAGCCGACGCCGCAGATCGCCACGCTGTTCGGTGGTGGCTACATCGCGTCGGGTCCGGCGTCGGCATCGAGGTCCCCGCGGCCGGTCGCGTGGTCGAGACAGGCCAGGGGAGTGGTGGCGTCCGGTCTGCGGTTGCTGCGCAACGAGGGTGCCGGCGAGGTGCAGACTCCGGTGAGCGGAGCCGAGGAGATCCGGATCGGTGATCGCGTCTGGTTCCGGCATGCCAAGGCGGGCGAGCTGTGCGAGCGATTCGACACCCTGCATCTGGTGCACGCCGACGGTTCCGTCGAGGCAGTCCCCACTTACCGTGGTGAGGGCATGGCGTTCGGCTGAATTCCGTTCTCGCACAGGCTCATGAAGGTGCCGAGAGTGACCAGTCCGGCCGGGGTCGACGGCAGGTACCGGGTCAGTGCCCGCGACCGGATCAGTATCGCGGCCCATTGGCCACGAGAGACGGCGACGTTGAGTCTGTTGCGGGACAACAGGAATCCCATGCCTCGCGGAACGTCCTCGATCGCCGACGCTGCCATCGAGATCAGCACCACCGGTGCCTGTCGTCCCTGGAACTTGTCCACGGTGCCCACCGCGACCTCGTCGAGGCCGGCGGCCGCGAGTCGCAGGGCGATGACGGCTACCTGCGCGTTGTAGGCCGCGACCACCAGGAAGTCGCCCTGGTGCATGGGCCGCGCACCCTCGAACGACTGCGGGTCGCGCCATTGCCGACCGAGCAGATTCTGCACGCGGGCGACGATCTCGTCGGCTTCCTCCACCGAGTCGGTGGAATTGCCGTGGTGGTCGAGGTAGACGGTGTGCAGTCCCGGTGCAAGCGACTCCAGCGAACGGGCCTGTGTCACAGCACTGTTGGACTCGAGTTTGCCCTCGTACGACAGCGTCGAGACCGGCGCACACAGATCGGGATGCATCCGCCACGTCGTGGCCAGAAAGTACCCGCGGTCGGCGGGCAGCGTCGGGTGACCGCTGGTGATCCAACCCAGAGCCGACTCGTCGACGGGTTCGGGGTGGGTGCCCTGGCTGACCTGCGGCAGCTGCGCCGGGTCGCCGAGCAGCAGCAGGTTACGTGCGGACACCGAGACGGCGATGGTGTTGGCCAACGAGAATTGCCCGGCCTCGTCGATGACCAGGAGATCGAGCGACTCGGGCGGAATGCGGCCGGGGTTGGAGAAGTCCCAGGCGGTACCGCCGATGACGCAGCCGTCCTCGGCCTCGGTGACGAAGCGGGAGTACTCCGCCGGGTCCACGACGGTATGGGATGTCGGTGCCTTCTTGCCCACTCGCCCCGGGTCGACGCCTGCCGCCACGATGGTGTCCAGCAGATTGTTCACCACGTGATGCGACTGGCCCACCACGCCGACCCGCCAGTGATGGACATCGACCAACTCGGCGATCACCCGTGCGGCGGTGTACGTCTTCCCGGTCCCGGGCGGCCCCTGCACGGCAACGTAGGAGAGATCGAGATCGAGCAGCGCCGCCGTGACGGCCGTCGCGTAGTCGCCGGCGTACACCTCGGGAAGGCCGGTGCCGGAACGGGTTCGGGGCGGCGAGAGCGTCAGCAGATCGGCAACGGCCGTGCGCGGAAGGTGCGGCAGGGCGGCGTTGACCTCGGCGGCGACGGCAACGATCGCCTGCTCCAGATACTTGGTCGCCGGGGGCGGTTCGGGTGCGGTGGCGATGGGGAAGTCGGGGTACTCGTCAACTCCCTTGCGCAGGTTCTCCTGCACCACCACCATGTCGAGGGTGCCCTCGTAGCCCGCCTGCACGATCTCGACCGTCGTGGTCGCGCGATGGGTCGGCTGCTGCTTCGGCAATCCCTCCGGGGCCGGGTCGTCGTAGAGCAGCTTTACCTTCGAGCTGGACAGGACTCCGCCCGTCAGGTGCCCCAGCAGTTTGAGCTGCCGTCGCAGAACCCGTTGCTTCGGTGCAGTTTTCATCCAGTCGTGCACCAGTTCGGCACGCTCGACCTTCAGCACGTCGGCCGCGTCGGCCCACTCGTCCAGTGGGTGGGTCAGGCGATCGAAGTGCGCCCACCAGAACGGCTTTCGTTCGCGTCGGTGATATCCGATGGAACCGGCGAACAGTGCGACGGCCTGTTGCGTGGAGGTCCGCTCCCACGGCAGACCGGCGTAGTCGGCGAGTTCGAGCTCGAGCGGGCTCGCGGTGTCGACGGCACCGTCCTCGAGCTCGAGGTGTTGCGGCGCGCGCGGGTGCACACCGGCATCCGAGGCGCGCCCCAGCAACCAATCCCGCAGTTGCAGTGTCGATTCGCAGTCGGTGCGGTTGTACTCGGCGATGTCGGCGAGCAACGCAGCAGCCTCGGCGTCCTTGCCCTGGTCTCGTAGATCGCACCAGTTCGCGTATTCGACGATCGACGCGGCCGCATCGGTGACGTCTCCGTCGCGGGCGGCGGGCATGTACAGGGGTTCGAGCTTCTTGATGCTGTAGGACCTGGCTCCGATGCGTACCGCAGATCGCACGATCGGATAGAGGTCCACCAGAACGTTGTCCCGCAGTAGGTCGTCGACCGCGTCCTCACCGACGCCGTAGCGTCCGGCGAGGCGCAGCAGCGCGGTCTTCTCGTACGGCGCGTAGTGGTAGACGTGCATGTTCGGGTGGGTGGCGCGACGGGTGGTCACGTAGTCGAGGAAGTCGATCAGAGCGCGGCGTTCCTGCGCGCGATCGTGCGCCCAGAACGGGAGGAAGTCGCCGTCGGCGGTGTAGACGCCGAACAGGTACTCGAGCCCCCATTCGGTGCTGCCGGCCTCGGCCCACAGTGGGTCGCCTTCGAAGTCGAAGAAGATGTCGCCCGGATCGGGCTCGGGGATCACGCCGAGGGCGTCGGCGTCGAAGATCTCGAACTCGGCGTCGCCGCTGTGTTCCTGGCGCACCTGCAGCGCGGCCTGAGCTCTCAGATTCGTCACCGTGCGAGTCGGCATGCCGTCCACGCTCCCGGTCGACGCGGCGAGTTGGTCGACCGTCGAGATGCCGGCGTCGAGCAGTCTGTCCCTGGTGCTCGCGCGCATGCCTGCGACGAGAACCAGGTCGCGGTGCTGTTCCACCTCGACCGTGCATGCCTCGCACTGCCCGCAGCCGGAATAGCGCGAGTCGAACCAGTCGACGACGGTGCCCTCGGCGTGGTGCTCGTCGAGTATGTGTTGCAGGTGTCCCCTTGACTGCCGGTAGACCGGAAGGATCTCGGCGAGCGAGTGCGCGGAGTCGCTGCCGTCGCCGAGCATCAGGTGCACCTCGTCGCTCGGAGTGATACCGCCGGACCGCAGCGCGTCCGCGTAGGCCGCCAACTGCAGCAGTGCCGGAACCTTCGCGTGCCGCGACAGCTTGGTGTCGTACACGGCGTACCGAGCGCCCTCGGCCACCAGGAAGTCGCAGAAACCGAGAAATCGGCCGTCGAAGAAGGTGGCCTGATAGACCACGGGTGTGCGGGAGGTGAGGGCGGTGAACGTCCCCCAGGCCGCGTCGGCCAGTTCCTGTGCCGTCCGTCCCGGTCGGTCCATCGTCAGAACGCCGCCGGGGAATCGCTGTTGGAATGTCTCGAGCTGACGGCGTTCGTGCTCGAATCCGAGTGCCGAGGTGCGGTCGAGCATCGGATCGGGCGCGGCGGTTGCCCGCGGGATCAGACCGGTGAGGCCGTCGAGTCGGCGGAGCAGTCCGAATTCGCACGACGCTGCCGCGGCGAGGTCGCTGGCGCTGTAGATGACGCGATCGCCGATGAGGAACACGCGCCCACCCTAGTCACCATCGCGAGCGGTACCGGTCACGTTGCGCGCGGATGCCGTCGCGAGGAGGCAAAATGATCGAATGCCTTTTTTCGACGGAGCCACCGGTGCTGTCCATTACCGAAACTGGACTGTTCCCGATGCTCGTTTCGGTCTCGTATTTCTGCACGGTCTCGGCCAGAACAGCGGCCACTATCACCGTTTCGCTCGGGTCCTCAACGGACGCGGAGTCGACGTGTGGGCGGTCGATCACGTGGGCCACGGCCTCACCGAGGGTGAGTTGACGGACGCTGCTCAGATCCCCGCACTCGCTCAGAACGCGCTGCAGTTGCTCGACATGGCCGAGGCCGAGCACCCGGAACTGTCGTTCGCCCTGATGGGCCATTCGTTGGGTGCGGCGACGGCCATCGCGGCTCTCGGCGCGCATCCGAAGGCGGTGCAGTGCGCCGTGCTGTGCGGAACGCCCAAGTCGGTGACCGGCTCGGTCACCGACCTCGCCGACAACGTGATTCCGCTTCTGGCCGTGCACGGCGTGGACGATCGTCTGGCTCCGATCGATGCGGTGCGCGAGTGGATCGGCGGCGTTCCCGACGCGTCCCTGCGCGAATTCGAGGACGGTGGGCACGACCTGCTGCACGAGAAGATCCACCTGCAGGTGACGTCGGTGGTGGCGGAGTTCCTCGACGACCACATGTCCTGACACCGACAGAGAAAGGGCCCGGCGCGAGAATCGCGCCGGGCCCTTTCTCTGTGTGGTCGATCTACGAGTAGATGGCCTCGATGTCGCTGCCACGCTCGGTGTGAATGATGTTGCGCTTGAGCTTCATCGTCGGGGTGAGCTCACCGGTTTCGACGGTGAAGTCGTTCTCGAGGATCGTGTACTTCTTGATCTGTTCCGGGCTCGAGACCTTCTTGTTGGCCTCGGCGACGGCCTTGTCGATCTCGGCGACCATCTCGGCGTTCTTGGACAATTCGGAGAACGGAATGTCCGCGGCCAGGTTGTGCCGCTCGAGCCAGCCCGGCAGTGCTTCCGGGTCGAGGGTGATGAGCGCACCGATGAACGGCTTGGCGTCGCCGACGACGAGGCACTGGCTGATGATCGCGTTCGCGCGGAGGGCGTCCTCGAGCACTGCGGGGGCAACGTTCTTGCCGCCCGCGGTCACGATGATCTCCTTCTTGCGGCCGGTGATCGAGACGTAACCCTCCTGGTCGATCGCGCCGAGGTCGCCGGTGTGGAACCAGCCGTCGACGATGGCCTCGGCCGTGGCCTTCTCGTTGTGCCAGTAGCCGCTGAACACGACCGGTCCCTTGAGCAGCAGTTCACCGTCTTCGGCAACCTTCACCGAATGGCCGTCGATCGGCTTGCCGACGGTGCCGACGCGCTGGTCCTTGGTGGTGTTGACGGTGATGGCCGCGCTGGTCTCGGTCAGTCCGTAGCCCTCGTAGACCGGGACGCCTGCACCGCGGAAGAAGTGGCCGAGGCGGGCACCGAGAGGTCCGCCGCCGGACACCGCGCGGGTGCAGTTGCCGCCGAGTGCTGCGCGCAGCTTGGAGTACACGAGCTTGTCGAACACCGTGTGCTTGAGGTTCAGAACCAGCCCGGCTCCGCCCTTCTCCTGGGCCTCGCTCCACTCGATGGCCGTCGCGGCGGCCTTGTCGAAGATCGAACCCTTGCCGCCGTCGTGCGCCTTCTGCTTGGCCGAGTTGTAGACCTTCTCGAACACGCGCGGCACCGACAGGATGAAGTCCGGCTTGAACACGGCGAACTGATCCACCAGCGTCGTCACGTCCGAGGTGTGTCCGACGGTGACCTTGGACTCGAACGAGCCGAACGACACGGCGCGGGCGAACACGTGCGCCATCGGGAGGAACATCAGTGTGCGGTTGCCCTCCTTCATCGAGTCGTGCAGCGCGATCTGGGTGGCCTGAACCTCGGCGTAGAAGTTGGCGTGCGTGAGCTGAACACCCTTGGGGCGGCCGGTGGTGCCCGAGGTGTAGATCAGGGTCGCCGGCGATGCCGCGCTGACCTGATGGCGTCGTGCATGCAGATCCTCGTCGCTGACCCCGGCACCTCGGGTGGTCAGTTCTTCGATGGCTCCGGCGTCGATCTGCAGAACCTCACGCAGATCCTTGGCACCTTCGGTGACCTCTTTGAGGTTCGAGGAGTGCGCTGCGGTCTCGACGACGAGCAGCTTGGTGGCGGAGTCCTCGAGAATCCACTGCGCCTGGTCGGCGGAGGAGGTCTCGTAGATCGCCACGGTGCATCCGCCCGCGGACCAGATGGCGTAGTCGAGGACGACCCACTCGTAGCGCGTCGCGCTGAGGATGGCGACGCGGTCGCCGAGTTCGATACCGGAGGCGATCAGTCCCTTGGCTGCTGCCGCGACCTCTGTCGCGAACCGAGCTGCGGTGATGTCGGTCCAGTTACCGTTCTCCAAACGTTGGAACGGTACGAAGTTGGGCGATTCCTTCTCGTACCTGTAGACGGTGTCGGCCATGGATGCGTCGTCAGGAATGGTGAACGACGCCGGCACAGAATATTCGCGCACTGCTGGACCCCTTACGGATAAATAGCGTGGTAGTTGTGCATTTCATCACATTCGAGGCCGTGGCGCACCATCCGGGGTGTCCGGTTTGTCGACTTTGCCGCGAGTCCGGGGTGGTTGAGTGTGACTCGGGGTACAACTTAACCGCCTGCAGGCGGGTTCGGGTGTCGGGTCGCCGGTGTGATGCCGCTCGCACCGCATGCCGTCTCGACCGTTTTCGTCACCTGATCAGCGTAGAAGGGTTCGCAGGGCCCGAGCAGGTACTAAACTCTGTCGACATATGAGCACTTCAGAAACTGAACAGGATGCCGCCGTGACGTCCGACGAGACGAATTCGCCCCCTCATGAGTCCGCCTCCGCTCCGGTCCGCGCGAGCGAGTCGTCCTCGGCGACGGGTGACGACATCACTTTCGCCGATCTCGGGATCGACGAGCGGGTCCTGAAGGCCCTGCGTGACGTGGGCTACGAGAGCCCGTCGCCCATTCAGGCGGCCACCATTCCGCCGCTGATGGCAGGCAACGACGTCGTCGGACTCGCGCAGACCGGAACCGGCAAGACCGCCGCGTTCGCGGTGCCGATCCTGTCGCGTCTCGACGTCTCGCGTCGGGTACCGCAGGCACTGGTGCTGGCCCCGACCCGCGAGCTCGCGCTCCAGGTCGCCGAGGCGTTCGGCAAGTACGCCACCCACATTCCCGGTCTGCACATCCTGCCGATCTACGGCGGTCAGGCGTACGGCATCCAGCTCTCCGGGCTGCGCAAGGGCGCGCAGATCATCGTCGGTACCCCCGGTCGCGTCATCGACCACCTCGAGAAGGGCACCCTCGACCTGTCCGGGCTCGAGTACCTCGTGCTCGACGAAGCCGACGAGATGCTCAAGATGGGCTTCCAGGAGGATGTCGAGCGCATCCTCTCCGATACCCCGGAGTACAAGCAGGTGGCGCTGTTCTCGGCCACGATGCCTGCCGCGATCCGCAAGATCTCCAAGCAGTACCTGCACGACCCGGTGGAGATCACCGTCAAGACCAAGACGTCGACGGCACCGAACATCACCCAGCGGTACGTCCAGGTGGCCCATCAGCGCAAGCTCGAGGCACTGACTCGAATCTTCGAGGTCGAAGAGTTCGAGGCCATGATCATGTTCGTGCGCACCAAGCAGGCCACCGAGGAACTCGCCGAAAAGCTGCGCGCACGGGGCTTCTCGGCCGCTGCGATCAACGGCGACATCGTGCAGGCCCAGCGTGAGCGCACCATCGGGCAGCTCAAGAACGGTCAGATCGACATCCTGGTCGCCACCGACGTCGCGGCCCGCGGTCTCGACGTCGACCGCATCTCGCACGTCATCAACTATGACATCCCGCACGACACCGAGTCCTATGTGCACCGCATCGGCCGTACCGGTCGCGCGGGCCGGGCCGGTCAGGCTCTGCTGTTCGTCGCACCGCGCGAGCGGCACCTGCTCAAGGCCATCGAGCGTGCGACGCGTCAGCCGATCACCGAGATGCAGCTCCCGAGCGTCGACGACGTCAACGCGCAGCGCGTGACGAAGTTCAAGGACTCCATCACCGAGAGCCTGGGCAACGAGAACCTGGCGCTGTTCCGTCGTCTCATCGAGGACTACGAGCGCGAGCACGACGTGCCCCTGGTCGACATCGCGGCAGCGCTGGCCATTCAGTCCCGCGACGGCGAAGCGTTCTTGCTCAAGCCCGAACCACCTGCCCCGCCGCGTGCACCCCGTGAGCCTCGCGAACCGCGGCCGCCGCGGACGTTCGACGAGGATGCGGCCAGCTCGCATCACCGCAAGACGGGCCAAGAGATGGCGACGTACCGCATCAGCGTCGGCAAGCGGCATCACGTCGCCCCGGGAGCGATCGTCGGTGCCATCGCCAACGAGGGCGGTCTGCGTCGAAGCGACTTCGGGCACATCAGCATTCGTCCCGACCACTCGTTGGTGGAGTTGCCGGCCGACCTCGCTGACGAGACGGTCGAGGCGTTGCGCCGCACCCGCATCAGTGGCGTGTTGATCCAACTGCAGCCCGATTCCGGTCCTCCCGGACGCAGCGGCGGCGGGAAGTACAAGGGCAGGCGCTAGAGCGCTACGCGCACGTGCGCGGCAACTCGTAGCCCACTACGAATTTCCGCGCACGACCCCATCGTGAGCGTTTGGCGGCCCTGGCCTCGGGTATCCGCCCGTGCATGACCAACGTCACCCTCCGTGTCAACGGGACCGATCGCGAGATCGACTGCGATACCCGATCCACCCTTCTCGACGCTCTCCGGGAGAACCTCGATTTGATCGGGGCGAAGAAGGGGTGTGACCACGGGCAGTGCGGAGCCTGCACGGTGTTGGTCGACGGACGGCGGATCAACAGCTGCCTGACGTTCGCAGTTGCGCAACAGGATCGCGACATCACCACGGTCGAAGGGCTGGCCGATGGGGACACGCTGCATCCGGTTCAGCAGGCCTTCGTCGATCGTGACGCCTTCCAGTGCGGGTACTGCACATCCGGGCAGATCTGTTCGGCGGTCGCGGTGATCGAAGAGGCCAAGCAGGGTTGGCCCAGCGCGGTCACCGAGGACATCGAGGCCGCCGACGTCGAACTCGATTCCGATGAAGTGCGAGAACGTATGAGCGGCAACCTCTGTCGTTGCGGTGCCTACTGCAATATCGTGTCGGCCGTACGGGACGCGTCGTGAAGACCTTCGAGTACGACGCAGCCACCGCCGTCGACGACGCCGTGGCCCGCCTCGCCGACAACGAGAACGCGATGTTGCTCGGCGGGGGAACCAACCTCGTCGACCTGATGAAGCTCGGAGTCGCAGGCCCGACGACGCTGATCGACGTGACGCGACTTCCGTTGCACGACATAGACGTATCCGATGACGGCTCGCTCCGTGTCGGTTCCGGGGTGAGCAACAGTGATCTCGCGGTGCACCCGGTGGTGCGTCAGCGTTATCCGGTGCTCTCACGGGCGGTGCTCTCCGGTGCCTCGGGTCAGCTGCGCAACATGGCCACCACCGGCGGAAACCTGTTCCAGCGCACCCGGTGCGTGTACTTCATGGATGTATCGAAGCCGTGCAACAAACGCGAACCGGGCTCGGGCTGCCCGGCCCGAACCGGTGAGCACAGGAATCTCGCGATCCTCGGAGCTTCCCCGTCGTGCGTCGCGACGCACCCCTCGGACATGGCGGTGGCGTTGTCGGCGCTCGATGCTCGCATCGTCGTACGTGGGGTCGACGGTGAGCGCATCGTCGAGATCGATGACTTCTACCGGCTCCCCGGTGACGCGCCCGAGCGCGACAACACGGTGGCGCGAGACGAAATAGTCACGGCCATCGAGATTCCGGCACCGGCGGACGGCACCGTCTCCACCTACCGCAAGGTTCGGGATCGGCAGTCCTACGCATTTGCGATCGCCTCGGTCGCCGCCACTCTCGACGTCGAGGACGGGATCGTGCGTGGGGTGTCGATCGCGCTGGGCGGTGTCGCGCACAAACCATGGCGGGCCCGAACGGCCGAGCACACGCTGCTCGGCGCGGCCGCCGACGAGGCGTCGTTCCGGCGGGCGATCGCACTCGAACTCGATGCAGCAGAGCCGTTGCGCGACAACGCGTTCAAAGTTCCACTGGTGACCAACCTCGTCGCCCGCACCCTGGTCGAACTCACGAATTCGGGAGATCGGTCATGACGGCATCTATCGGACAACCGATTCAGCGCACCGAATCGATCGCGAAGGTCACCGGCCGGGCTCGGTACGCCGCCGAGCAGCCGCCGGCCGTCGGGCAGCTGTTCGCCTGGTACGTGCCCGCGACAATTCCTGCGGGCTCGGTCGAACGTGTCGAACTGGACGCCGACGCCGCGGTTCACGCAGTGCTGTGGCACGGCAACGCCGAGCAACTGGGTGATCTCGAGGACGCCGAACTGCATGTGCTGCAGTCGAACACCGTCGCCTATCGCGGTCAGATCGTGGCAGTCGTCCTGGCCGACACTCTCCAGGACGCCCGCGCCGCCGCAGCCCGAGTTAACGTGCACTACGCCGATGTGCGCTCGCCCGACAACGGTCTGACGGCCGAGCACAGCACGCTGTACGCACCCGAGTCCGTCAACGCGGGCTTTCCCACCGACGTCACCGTCGGCGATCCCGACGCGGCGCTGGCATCGGCCGAGCACCTCGTCGACCACTGGTACTCCACCGCGCCGATGCACAACAGTCCGATGGAACCGCACGCCACCACGGCGCAGTGGTCCGACGGCATTCTGACGGTGTGGGATTCGACGCAGGCACCGTCCGGTGTTCAGGGCGACCTCGCCACGGCATTCGACCTCGAGCCAGAGAACGTTCGCGTGATCGCGGAGAACGTCGGCGGTGGATTCGGAGCCAAGGGCAGCTCTCGGCCCAACGTGATCCTTGCGGCGATGGCCGCGCGAGCCACCGGGCGCACCGTCAAATTGGTGCTGCCGAGGCAGGCGCTCTTCGATCTCGTCGGCTACCGAACCCCGACGCTCAACCACGTTCGGCTTGGCGCTGATTCGGCTGGCACGCTGCAATCGATCGTGCACGATTCGTTTCAGCAGACCAGCACGATCTTCGAGTTCTGCGAGCACACTTCGGAATCCACTCGCCACATCTACGCGGCCCCGAACCGTCGCACCACCCACCGACTCGCACAGCTGGACGTCGGAACGCCGCGGTGGATGCGGGCACCCGGCGAAGCGCCCGGCATGTTCGCCGTCGAGACGGCCATCGACGAATTGGCGGTGGCCACCGGCATCGATCCGATCGAACTGCGTATCCGCAACGAGCCGGACGTCGATCCCGCCAGTGGCAACCCGTTCAGCTCACGCAGCGTGGTGCAGTGCCTTCGCGAGGGTTCCGAGAAGTTCGGGTGGGACCGCCGCGATTCCGCGCCCGGTCAGCGTCGAGAGGGCAACACCCTGATCGGAATGGGAGTCGCGACGGCGAGCTACCCGGTGCTGATCTCACCGAGTACCGCGTCGGCGCGAGTGGAGCAGGACGGCACCATCACGGTGTCCGTGGCTGCGTCGGACATCGGAACCGGCGCGCGCACCGTGCTGCGCCAGATCGCGGCCGATGCCCTCGGGGTCGACGCGGACACCGTGGTTCTGGCCCTGGGAGACAGTGCGCTCCCGACGGCTCCCGGAGCCGGTGGGTCCTCCGGTACCTCGTCGTGGGGCTGGGCCGTCACCAAGGTCTGCCACTCCTTGAAGGCGCAGGGTTCGTACGAGCCGGGAAACTCGGCCGAGGCCGACACCACCGACGACGTCGAGGGCCAGAAGGAGCTGGCGCGCATGGCGTTCGGCGCTCAATTCGCCGAGGTCGCCGTCGACATCGACACCGGTGAGGTCCGAGTGCGCAGGATGCTCGGGGTGTTCGGCATCGGCGCGGTGATGAATCCGCGGCTGGCGAGGTCTCAGCTCATCGGCGGCATGACGTTCGGACTCGGCATGGCGCTGATGGAGAACGGCATCACCGATCACGAGTTCGGCGGGTTCGCCAATCACGATCTCGCGGAGTACCACATCCCGGCGTGTGCGGACGTCACCGATCTCGAGGCCATGTGGGTCGAGGAGGTCGACACCGAACTCGCGCCGATGGGCGGCAAGGGAATCGGTGAGATCGGCGCAGTCGGATCCTCGGCGGCAATCGGCAATGCCGTCTACAACGCCACCGGCGTCCGAGTCCGCGACCTGCCGATCACCCTGGACAAGGTGCTGACGCAGTGGAGTGATCAAGTGCCCTAGGCGGCACTCAACCACTCCACTGGCCGCTAGGCCAATATCCGTTGCAGGAACTGGCGGGTACGCGGCTCGGTCGGGTTCACCAGCACCTGCTCCGGCGTTCCTCGTTCGAGGACGACGCCGTTCTCGATGAACAGCACCTGATCGGCTACCTGCTGCGCGAAGCGGATTTCATGGGTGACGATCACCATCGTCCAGCCCTGCGCGGCAAGGCCTTTGATCACGGCCAGTACCTCGCCGACGAGTTCGGGATCGAGAGCCGAGGTAGGTTCGTCGAACAGCATCAGCTTGGGGCGCAGCGCAAGAGCTCTGGCGATTCCGACGCGTTGTTGCTGGCCTCCGGAGAGCTGGAACGGGTACTGGTCGGATTTGGCGTCGAGACCGATCTGATCGAGGATTGCGTGCGCGTCGCGAATGGCGTCGTCCTTGGCGCGCTTCTGCACGATCACCGGTCCCTCGATGATGTTCTGCAGTACCGTCTTGTGTGGAAACAGGTTGTGGCTCTGGAACACCATGCCGCTCTGGGCGCGGAAGTGCCGGAGCTGCGCCGCGCCGACCGGCTGAGCGAAATCCACCGACACGTCCCCGATGCGGATGAGGCCTGCGTCGGCCTGATCGAGTGCGTTCAGAGTGCGCAGCACCGTGGTCTTGCCGGATCCGGAGGGGCCGATGATGACGGTGACGGTGCCGGATGGCACGCCGAACGAGATGTCCTTCAACACCTCGAGTGGCCCGAACGATTTCTTCAGTGCGGATACTTCCAGCAGGTCTGTCATTTGGCCACGTACCTGTCGAGTCGGACTTCGAGTTTGCCTTGGAAGAACGAGAGAACGATGCAGATCACCCAGTAGTAGAGCGCCGCAACGGTGTACAGGGTGAAGAAGTCGAATGTCGGTGCCGCCGCGAGTTGCGCGACCCGTAGCAGCTCGGTCACGAGGATGGTCGATGCGAGCGAGGTGTCCTTGACCAGCGAGATCAGCGTGTTCGACAACGGCGGTACTGCGGTGCGCAGTGCCTGTGGAAGCACGATGCGCTGCAACGTGGTTCGGTATCCCATCCCGATGGTCTGTGCGGCCTCCCACTGGCCCTTGGGCACGCTCAGTATCGCGGCACGAATCACCTCGGCCGCGTAGCCACCGACATTCAGCGAGAACGCGACCACTGCGGCCGGGAACGGCGAGATCACGATGCCGAATTGCGGTAGCCCGTAGAAGATGATGAACAGCTGCAGCAGCAGCGGAGTGCCGCGGATGATCGAGACGTAGAACCGGGCGACCGCAGCGAGCGGCGTGATCGACGAGATGCGAGCGAGCGCCACCGCGAGAGCGATCACGAGTCCGATCACGAAGCTGATGGCGGTCAGCGGAATCGTCATGGTCACCGTGGCTTTGAGCATCGGCCACAGGTTGTCGAGAACGAGCTGCGTTTTGGACGGTGCCGTGGAACCCGCGTCATCGCTCTCCGGAACCACGGTGTCCGCGGTCGGTGCTGCGACGTCGCTGCCGAAGTACTTGTTCGAGATCTCGGCGATGGTGCCGTTCTCGCGGAGTGTGTCGATGGCGGTGTCGACCTCGTCCATCAGCCCACTGTCCTTGCGGGCCACGAAGGATTGCAGGGTCGTGTCGCCGGTCTCGCCGGCGATTTTCACTCCGGTGTCGCCGGTCTGCTGCAGGTACTCGGCGATGGCGAGGGAGTCGTTGACGGTGGCGTCGACGCGGCCGTCCTTGACGAGCGTGACCGCCTGGACGAATCCCTCGACGGCTTCGACGTTCGCGCCCGCGTCCGCCGCGACCTCCGCCCAGTTGCTCGTCGAGGACTGGGCAGTGGTCTTGCCCGCCAGGTCGGCGAGAGAGGTGATGGTGGAGTCGTCTGCGGCGGTGAGGATCTGGCCTTCCGACACCGTGTAGGGCGTGGACAGGTCGTAGGCCGACTGGCGCGCCGGGGTGATCGAGACCTGGTTGGCGATGAGGTCGAAGCGTTGGGACTGCAGACCGGCGAAGATCGAGTCGAACGGGGTCTGCACGAAGTCGACGCGTACGCCCAACTCGGCCCCGACGGCGTTGATGACGTCGATGTCGTATCCGGTGAGTTGTCCGTCGCCGCCCTGATAGGTGAACGGGCTGTAGGTGCCCTCGGTGCCGACGACCAGTACGCCCTCGTCCTTCACCCGGTCCGGCAATGACTGGGAGGACGAGCTGCAGCCGGACAATCCCAGGATGCCGATGAGGATCGCGACCAGAGCAAGAATCGATCTGCGCACCATCTGCGCCCGCTTTCGCCGTATGTACGAGTGGAGCAGAACCTACCCGTCCATCTCCAGTTCCGCTGACACCACCACGGTGTTGTTCATCGGCAGTGCAGCCACCCCGAGTGCGGTGCGGGCATGGGCACCGATCTCCGGACCGAAGATGGCGAGCACCAGATCCGAGAAGCCGTTGACGACGGTGGTGGTCTGGGTGAATCCGTGGTCGGCGTTGACCGATCCGGTCACGGTCAGCCATGCGCTGATTCGATCGAGGTCACCGATCGCACGGGCGAGGCTGCCCAGCACGGCGAGAGCCGCGTCGCGCGCGGCGTCGGTGGCGGCGTCGAGACTCACCTCGGACGGCACCGCGCCGAACGGGCCTGCCAGGGCGCCGTCTTCCGCCAGAGGTGAATGGCCCGAGGCGAAGACCCGGTTGCCGCGCACGCGCACCCACTCGAACGAGAACTCGAAACCAGGTGGGGCGGTCGGTTCGCCGGGCAACGTGAAGCCCAGTTCGGTGATGCGACGTTCGATCTCCATGAAGGAAAACTCTGTCAGACCGGGACGCCGTTGATGGTGCGAACGGTCCAGCGAGAACCGTCGTGTTCGAGGGTGGAAACGCCGGCGTTGAGGATGCGGGGTGAGTGGCGTCGCCGGATCGCGTCGAAGATCGCCCGGATGACGCCTCCGTGCGCAACGGCGATCACCGCGGAGTCCGGATAGCGCGAGGCGATCTCGTCCACGCCGCGCACGCCTCGCACGATCAGGTTCGATCGCGGCTCCAAGCCCGGATACCGGCCGTCCGGCCAGTGCGAGTACGCATCCCAATCGGTGAACCCCTCGGCGTCACCGAAATGCCGCTCGGCCAGATCGGGGAACTCGGCGGTGCGGGTCAGGCCCAGGTGCGCGCCGATGATGTCTGCAGTTTCCGCCGCTCTGATCAGCGGGGAGCTGACCAGGTGGTCCCAGGCCCGGTACTCGAGGTCGTGGCCGGCCTCGCGGGCCTGGGCGCGGCCGGTGTCGTTGAGAGGAATGTCCGAAGAGCCCTGCAGACGCCCGTGCAGATTCCAGTTCGTTTCACCGTGCCGAACCAGTGCCAGAAGAGTCATAGTGAGCGGAGAATATCCCAGAGTTACCAGGGAGTACGGTCGATACGAAGATACGCGAACGAGCTTGGAGGATTGTCGATGAATCTTGCCCTCACAGAAGAAGAGGCCGCGTTCCGTGACGAGATGCGGACGTTCTTCACCACGAAGGTCCCCGCCGAGATTCGCGAGAAGAGCGCGACGGGTCAGGAGTTGAGCAAGGACGAGGTGGTCACGACCATGCGAATCCTCAACGAGAACGGCTTGGCGGTGCCGCATTGGCCCGCGGAGTTCGGTGGCCGCGACTGGACCGCTGTGCAGCGTCACATCTGGCTCGATGAGATGCAGTTGGCGTCGGTGCCCGAGCCGCTGGCGTTCAACGCCTCGATGGTCGGCCCGGTCATCGCGACGTTCGGCTCTCAGGAGCTCAAGGAGAAGTTCCTGCCCAAGACGGCGAACCTCGATATCTGGTGGTGCCAGGGCTTCTCCGAGCCCGAGGCCGGATCGGACCTGGCGTCGTTGCGCACCACCGCCATCCGCGATGGTGACGACTACATCGTCAACGGACAGAAGACGTGGACCACGCTCGGCCAGTACGCCGACTGGATCTTCGCGCTCGTGCGCACCAACCCGGATGCGCCGAAGAAGCAGGCCGGAATCTCGTTCCTGCTGATCGATCTGAACACTCCCGGCATCGAGATGCGCCCCATCAAGCTGATCGACGGCAGTGTCGAGGTCAACGAGGTCTTCTTCGACAACGTCCGCGTTCCGGCGGAGAACCTCGTGGGCGAGGAGAACCAGGGCTGGAGCTACGCCAAGTTCCTGCTCGGCAACGAGCGCACCGGCGTCGCCCGTGCCGGACACACCAAAGTGCATCTGGGACAAGCGAAGAAGCACGCAGCACAGACGAAGGTCGGCAGCGGCACGCTGCTCGAGGACCCCTTGTTCGCGGCCAAGATGGCCGAGGTCGAGAACGAACTGCTCGCCCTCGAGCTGACTCAGCTGCGTTTGGTGTCCAGCTCGGACGACGGCAAGCCGAATCCGGCGTCGTCCATCCTCAAGCTGCGGGGATCGGAACTGCAGCAGGCCACGACCGAATTGCTGATGGACGTTGCCGGGCCGGACTCACTGCCCTACGAGGCGGGCGAGGACATCGAGAGCGAGGGCTGGGCGCAGCGCTCGGTACCGGGGTATCTCAACTACCGCAAGGTGTCGATCTACGGCGGCTCGAACGAGGTTCAGCGCACCATCATCGCCTCTGCGATTCTCGGACTGTAAGGGAGCATCTGAAGACATGGATTTCGAACTCAACGAAGAGCAGAAGCTGCTGCGCGACACCACTCGTGAGGTGCTCACGCGGGCCTACGACACCGAGAAGCGCAACAAGATCGTTGCCGGTGAGCTGGGCTGGAGCACCGACGTCTGGAAGCAGTTGGCCGAGGTCGGCCTGCTGGGTCTGACGTTCAGCGAGGAAGACGGCGGGATGGACGCCGGTCCCGTGGAGATCATGGCCGTGATGACCGAGGTCGGACGACGGCTCGCACCGGAGCCGATTCTCGACGCCGTCCTCGTCCCCGGCGGGTTGATCTCCGAGCTCGGTAGCGCCGACCAGCGCGCGCGGCTGCTGCCGCCGGTGGCCGAGGGGTCGTCGATGTTGGCGTTCGCGCACAACGAATCCGGCAGCCGCTGGCCCAACATCGAGGTCGCCACCACCGCCACCGAGGACGGCGGTTCGTGGTCGATCAACGGCGTCAAGAACCCGGTTCCGCACGGCGGTAGCGCAGACGTGATCGTCGTCAGTGCCGCGCTGCCCACCGGTGGAACGGGACTGTTCGTGGTCGATGCCGACGCGACCGGTCTCACGCGCAAGTCCTACGCCACCCACGACGGTCAGCGCGCCGCTCAGATCGAATTCGTCGATGTCGCAGCCGAACCGCTCGGCACCGCCGAGAACGCGGCAGCGGCCATCACCGGTGCGGAGGTGCGGGCTCAGGCTGCGTTGTGCGCCGAGGCGATCGGTGCCATGGAGGAGGCGTTGCGGCTGACCACCGATTACCTCAAGGCGCGCAAGCAGTTCGGGGTTCCGCTGGCCAAGTTCCAGGCGCTCACCTTCCGGGCGGCGGACATGTACGTGCTGCTCGAACTCGCCCGCAGCATGAGTCTGTACGCCACGATGTCGTTGGCGGACGGCAACGTCGACACGACGATCGCGTCGCGCGCGAAGCTGCAGATCTCGCGGTCCGGTCGCAAGATCGGCCAGGAGGCCATCCAGTTGCACGGCGGAATCGGCGTCACGGCCGAATATCCGGTCGGGCACTACACCAGTCGGCTGGTGGCCATCGAGCACACTCTCGGTGGTGCCGACGAGCACCTGCGCATTCTGGCGTCGAAGGTAGCCGATCACGACCTCATCGGGATCTGACGCTCGTCATGAAACTCCTCGGGCCCGGCCACCTTCGACAGGTGGCCGGGCCCGAGTTCGTTTCGTGAGGTGTCAGCTACCCGCGTCTGCCGCGACGACAAGATCGGACACGGCCATGGGGTTGGAGACCAGGATCGCGTGCGAACCCGGCACCTCGGTCACCTGAGCGCCCGCCCGCTGCGCCATGAACCGCTCGGCGGAGGTCGGGATGATCTGATCCTGCTGGGGGATCAGCGCCCACGACGGCGTGTGCGCCCAGGACGGCGGACCGCTCGGCTCGAGCAGTGCACCGGCAGCGATCGTCTTCTGATTCGCGACCATGCGCGCGGCCTGCTCCTCGCTCACATCGGGCGCGAAGAACGGGCGAAACAGTGCGGGCGTGATGTATGAATCGACGTTCTTACCGATGATGTTCGACGCGTCGTCGACGATCGTCAGGCCGATCACCGGCGGCACCAGCGCGGTCACCGGGAATCGGATGGGGTCGAGTTCCAGAGCGACGGGTTCACCTTCTACGGGCATGAACGCGGCGACGTAGACGAGTGCTTCCACGTTGTCGGCATGCACGTTGCTGATCACCGTGCCGCCGTACGAATGGCCCACCAGGATCACCGGACCGTCGATACTCTCGACGACATCGGTGACCGAGGCCGCGTCGACTGCCGGCCCGCGCAGCGAGTTGTCCGCCGTCACCACGGGGTAGCCGCGGCCGCGGAGGTTCTCGGCGACGCCGTCCCAGCTGGTGTTGTTCGCGAAGGCTCCGTGCACCAGCACCACGGTCGGCAGCTCCTGCGCGGCAGCGGGCGCGACGCCGATGCCGACCATCGATCCCACCGTCAGTCCTGCAGTTGCGAGAAGTGTGATCAACTTCGGTTTCGTCATGCCCACAATTTGTCACACGCCGGAAGTTCGTGCGGTGTTCACCGCCGAGATCCGACCAGCTTCTTCTCAGTGAACGCTCGTATGCTTGGCTTGCAGCAGTGGCGTTCGTCCGACCCGGGCGATCGCAAAACGGTAGGTCCGATCGTGAGCGAGAGTTCGATGAAGTCTCGGATGGCCGAGTACCCACGCCCCCATCACTGCTTGTTGCACGTCAGCGACACGCATCTCGTCGACGGTGGCGGTCGGTTGTACGGCGGCGTGGACAGTGAGTTGCGGCTCGAACAAGTGATGACCGACGTACGCAACTCGGGTGTGCGTCCCGACGCGTTGGTGTTCACCGGAGACCTGACGGACAAGGGCGAGGCCGGTGCCTACGAGAAGCTGCGGGCGTTGGTCGAGCCGGTGGCCGAGGAACTCGGTGCGCAGATCGTCTGGGCGATGGGTAATCACGACGACCGTGCGACGTTCCGCCAGAAGCTTCTCGACGCCGAACCGACCGTGCAGTCCATAGACCGCGTCCACGACGTCGACGGTCTCCGTGTCGTCACACTGGACACGACGGTTCCCGGCCGTCATCACGGTGAGCTGGGCGACGAGCAATTGGCCTGGCTCGCCGACACACTCGCCACGCCCGCCGAGTTCGGCACGATCCTGGCGATGCATCATCCGCCGGTGCCGACCGTGCTCGATCTCGCGGTACTGGTCGAGCTGATCGATCAGCCGCGCCTGGCCGACGTGCTGCGCGGAACCGACGTGCGATCCATTCTCGCTGGGCACCTGCACTATTCGACGACGGCCACGTTCGCGGGTATTCCCGTCTCGGTGGCGTCGGCCACGTGCTACACCCAGGATCTGAACGTGCCCGCAGGCGGATTGCGCGGTCGCGACGGTGCCCAGGGATACAACCTGGTCCACGTCTACGAGGACACCGTCGTGCACTCTGTGGTACCGACGGGCTCGTACGACACAGTGGGAGAACCGGTCTCGGCTCAGGAGACCGCGCGCAGGCTGAGCGAAGCGGGAGTCACCATCGCAGACAGTGCGAGGCGCAAGACGTTCAGCGACGCCTGAGCGTCAGCGTTCGTCGGTTCTGGAGCGTTCCCAGGGTGCGACGATGGGGAAGTACTTGTCCAGGAACTGAGTCACGGTGCGGGTGCGCAGGTCCAGGTCGACCTCCGGAAAGCTGCCGTCGTTGAGGCAGAAGAAGTCCACTGATCGTTTGGGGAGCAGCTTCTCCATCGTGTCCAGGCCCGCCACGGTGGTGGTGTCGATGTACCGGACCTTGGCGTCCTTCTGGACCACAGCCCGGCCGCTCATCAGTGCGTAGTAGTGGTACAGCGAGTTGGTCACCGAGATGTTTGTGCTCGCGCGGAAGGCGCTGGCGGCAGTGGACGCGAACTCGTCCGGAAACTCGTTCTCCATTTCCTGCATCACGCTGCGCCGCAACGGGGTTGCCGCGTGTTCGAGGTGTCGGGTCGTGGTCATTCCGAAGCGGTTCTGCAGGATCCGACGGTTCACGCGGGCTGCGTTCTCGAAGCCGCTGCGGTCGGCGTCGCTGTATCCCAACCCGATTCGGGTCGTCGCCTCGATGAACATGCTGATCCCGCCGGGGGAGAAGAACATCGACGGGCTCACCGGTCGACCGAAGAACATGTCGTCGTTCGAGTACAGGAAGTGCTCGGACAACCCGGGGATGTGGTGCAGCTGGCTTTCGACGGCCTGCGAATTGTGGGTCGGCAGAACGGATGTGTCGACGAAGAAGGCCTCGCTCGGTACGAACGTCACCTTGGGATGGTCGGCCAGCCACGCCGGCCTCGGCGAATCGGTGGCGACGAAGATGCGTCTGATCCACGGTGCGTAGAGGTGGATCGACCGCAGCGCGTACTTCAGTTCGTCGATCTGCCGGTAGCGGGCAGCCGAATCGTCACCCTCACCGACGACGTAATTCGCCATTCGCCGCGCGCGCTGAGCCTGGAATTCGGCGGAGGAGCCGTCGACCCAGGAGAAGACGATGTCGATGTCGAAATTGATGTCCGACGCGTGGTCGGCGAACATGTTCTCGATGGTCGGCCACGTTCTGCCGAAGCGCTCGACGGTACCGCGGACGGCCTCGTCTGGCCGGATGTTGCGCCTGGTCAGCGAATTCTCGATCGGCAGCACGATCTCGGACGGGGAGAACGACCACAGTTCGATCTGTACCGCCGTGGACGCGCCGTAGTACAGACCGCTGAACGGCTCGACCCGCGGGCGGTACAGGCGCACGATTCGTGCGTTCGCGGACGGAGACAGCGACCCGTCGGCCACCAGCACTGCCTTGCCACGGGCGTCGACGGTCTTGGAGTAGAACGGCTCGGCGCGGCAGGCGTGCACCAGTGCCGTGGTCAACGCCTCGCGTGCGGCCAGTTCGATGGCGATGACGGGACGTTCGTCGTTGCCGCGAACGAGCAGGTACTTGATGCGTGCGGCGTCGAGCACGGCGCGCATGAACAGCAGATCCTCGACCATCGCCTGGTGCGGGGTGGTGGAGGTGATGGTCAGTGCGTAGCGGCCGTCGTGACTGACGACGTCGGATCGCTCGCTCAGTCGCGCTGCGGATGCGGCAGATTCTCGGGTGACGGCATCGTTGGTCTCGTGCTCCGGTGGAACGAGGTAGATATCGTGCGGGGCAGAAGACGAGGTGATGACGTTCCTTCCGGAGTTGCGCGCTGGCCGAGGAACCCCGGTGCAGAGTCAGTCTAGTGCAGGTCCGACGCACGTCCGACGCGCTGCGGTAGAACCCGACTCGCCGCGACCAGGCCCACAGCAACTCCGGTGGCGTCGGCGAGAGCGTCGGCGACCGATCCGGAGCGTCCCAGAGGCAGGATCGCCTGCAGGACCTCCGAGATCGCCGCGAACGCCAGTACCCACAGTGCGGTTCGGATCCAGTCGATTCCGGCCAGGCGCGAGGTGTACGCCAGGGCCGCGAACAGTACGAAGTGGATGATCTTGTCGCTGTGCTGGAATCCCGAGGGCACCCCGGACGCGGGGGTGAAGAGCACGATCAGCGCTACGACGAAGGTGACGGCCAGGGGTATTCGATACGTCGACTGCGAGAACACTGCCCGAGTTTAGCGGCGCTGCAGCACCACGACCGTGTCGATTCGCTCATCGCCGTCCGGCGTCGTACGGGTGCGGTGTTCGGCGTGGATCACCTCGAACCCGTCGCCCGCCGCAGCGACGACCGGTTCCGGTGCGAACAGTCGGTGCTTGGCCGGGTGCTGAGAGGCGTGGCTGTCGCTGGGACTATGCCCGACGATCAGCAGACGCCCCTTCGGCGAGACCGCTGCGGCGAACCTGCGGGTGGTCAGGTCGAGCTCGTCCGGTGGCACCTGGAGGAAGTGCACCGACACCAGATCGAACGCCGCGGCCGGGGGAGTCCAGGCCAGAACGTCTTCCTGTTGCCAGTTCACGGCGAGAGTCAACGGCTCGAGTGCCTGTTGTGCCGCGCGGGCGCGGCCGAGGGCGACGTCGGAGATGTCGACACCGGTCACGTTCCAGCCTCGACCGGCCAGCCACAGTGAGTCGGCACCTTCCCCGCAGCCGATGTCCAAGGCGCGGCCCGGGGTCAGTTCGGATGCCTCCTGTACCAACACGGCGTTGGGATTTCCGCTCCAGATGGTGGTGCGCTGGTTGTAGAGGTCGTCCCAGAATGCTTCGTCGAAGGCACCGTTCTCGAAATCCGGCTCTGCGTGGGTCCGGTCGGCAGGATGGGTGTGAGCATGTGTGTGGTCGGCCATGATTCGAGACTGCCCGCTGCCGGCCGTCGACGCAAACCTATTTGCTGTATCGGCAAAATTGCTTTGGGTAGAGTGATGCGGCATGACCGAACCGGAACGTGAAGTGCTGACGTGGGCGACGTTCGGAGACGCGTCGCGCGACCTGACCGAGAAGATCGTCGACGACGGGTTCGTTCCGGACATCGTCATCGCGATCGCTCGCGGTGGGCTCATCCCCGCGGGTGCGATCTCCTACGCGATGGGCGTCAAGGCCGCCGGCACCCTCAATGTCGAGTTCTACTCCGACATCGAGGAGACCCTGCCCGATCCTGTTGTCCTCGAACCTCTTCTGGACACCGACGCAATCGTCGGCAAGAAGCTGCTCGTCGTCGACGACGTGGCCGATTCCGGCCGCACTCTGGCTCTGGTGATCGACCTGTTGAAGGCACACACGCTCGACGTGCGGTCGGCCGTGATCTACACCAAGTCGAGAACCATTGTGCAGCCGGACTATTCGTGGCGAGAGACCGACAAGTGGATCAATTTTCCATGGTCCACGTTGCCGGTCATCACCTGAGCTACCGGTCCAGACCATTGCGCCGTCGGGCCGGGGTGGTCGACGTGATCGATCGTGTCGGCCGGAGTTCGAAGGGGCATCGGCGCACCGTGTTCGACTGCTACGTGTAGCCCCAGGTGTGGAATCTGGTGGCCGAGCAGTCCGGGCAATACTGCTCGTCGTCACCCACGGTCCAGCCAGGTTCGGGCGCGATCATCGCGCCAACTCGGCGGCCGTCGTAAACGACCAGACCGCACCCGCTGCAGTCTTCGGTGCTGTGCTGGACGCCTTCTGTGCGGCCGGCGCGAGCTACGACCGTTCTGGCCAGAACGGTCACCGTGGCCGGAACGAGCAGGAAGGTCGCTGCGCAGCGTGCCGCTCTCAGCAACTGAGCACGCCTGCTGTGGGAATGATCGGCGTCGACGCTGCCGAATTCAGGTGTCGTGTCACCGTTGAAGCTGCCTCTCGAACTCGCATAGTGCATGCCCGCGGGCATCGCGGTACGACAGATGGTACATACGGTACGTGGAGGGTGCCGCCTCGGAGCCGCGGCAAACAGCAGTTCTGTGAAGCGCCCGTCGAGTGGCTCGAAACCGACTCGCTGGGGAAGCGCGGCTTCGGACATTGCAGAGCGTGCCCTCGTAACAACCACTGCGCCAGGGTTGCTGGAAATTTCCATTCGCTTTGGGTCGTCACCATTCTGTGACTATGAGGTGCGTCACTCGCTGTGACGCGGTAAACCGCCTGGTCGTGCGTGTCCGGAGATGTTTCTGTCACGCCCGGGTAGGGGTGTCGCCGGCGTGATTCGGGTGTCGAAGGCCTGTCGGGGATGTGTGGGGTGTTGTACCGTCCCGGGCAGATCTGCAGTTATCTTTCAGCAACCATTGTGGTCGGTGGAATCACCGACACGCGTACGGAGAGACTCGCTCATGGAAACGATGGCACGCGCTACCACTGGTTCGACGGTGCGGGGACATGGCATATCGAGGGCCGTGGCTGGTTGTGCGGTGGTGTCGGCAGCAGTGATGGTGGGTTCTGCTGCGTTCGCGGGCACCGCGTCGGCGACGCCGACGCCGTTGGCCGACAAGTTCGCGAGCACGGTCACCGATGATGGCTGGACGTTGGATCTCACTGCCAGCAACCTGTCGGTCAACCCGGTTCCGAACGTGGCGACGACGGCGTTCACGCGCGAGGGGTTCGTCTCGGCGAAGGTCACCGGCACCATCACCGGTGCCGGTGAGACGGCGGTGAAAACCGGATACATCGAACAGGGCCTGCAGATCGGGTGCCAGATCGATGTCTCCTCCGGACTCGGTGTGGGGCTCGGGTTCTCGTTCGGTCCATCGGTGGGTGTGTCCATCTCGGGGGTTCCCTCGGCGAATATCGGTGTCAACGCCTCGGTGAACCCGAGCATTCAGGCCACCATCGCTCCGGGAACGATCACCACTATTCCGCTCGGCATCAAGGATCTCGAATCATCGAAGGCCTCGATCACGGCGGAGAACGTGCATGTGAAGGTCGATGCGTGCATGGGACCGGTCACGATCCGCACCTACGCGCAGTTCGCGGTGTCGACGTCGACCTCGGACAACAGTGTGTTCGTGTATTCCGACCCCACTTGGCTCTGACACAGCCCTGCGGCCCGGTCGACTATCTGACTCCGGCCACGGACAGTGATCGTTCGATTGACACCCACCGTGTTCGTCGACCGAGAAGTTCGACCCCACCGTGTTCGGTCCGGAAGCTCCATCTGCTCCCGCCGCCCACCCCGGTAGACAAGCACCGCGTGTCCCGCATGCCGGTTGGCGGGGAAAGGAATTGAGGACTACTTCGATGACCACTTCACCGGTCGACCCGATGACCCCACCGACCCGCCACGTCGGCGCAGCACGCAACGAAACCTCGACAGCGGTCATCGCGACACTGTTCGGGCTCGGGTTGCTTGTTGTGGCGTTCGCGGTGATCGGACGCCTCGCCGGGTGGGCTGACGAGCACGGGACGATCCTGGTGTATCTGGCGTTCTTTGTGTGGATGTCGATCGCTGGGCGGGTGTTCTGGTGGGGCACCGACAGAGTGGTTGCCACGGTCCGGAAGACGGCGGCCCAGGACCACCGATGAGGCCGGAACCGATATCGGAACCGACTGCGGCATCGAGGAACCCGACGCTACGCAGGTCGGTGGCGGGAGTCCTCGCTGTCGGGGCATTGTTGGCCGGGACCGCCGCAGTGATCGGTGCCGCGATCGTGCTCGCAGCAGGGCCGGCGTATGCGACACCGGAAGAGGATTGTGCGGCGGTGCGGGCGCGTGATCATCAGATCTATCTGAACCTGATCGCCTCTCTACCTCCGGGCTCTCCGATCCCACCGGAGTACATCAACCCGTGCCTGACCGCACCGCCCACGACCACGACTGCTCCGCCGACGAGCACGGCCGGGCTGCCGGGCGCGCAAGCACCCGGCGGTGGCCCGAACGTCGGAGCGAACGCTCCGACGAACTTCCCCACCTACAACGGCACCCCCATCGTGGCGGTCCCCGCGATCGAGGTGCCAGCGGATATTTCCCCGTCCTCGCCGGGCAACGAAACACCCACCCCCGCCCCCACCCCTGTCGCGGTGTCGGATACCGAATCCGATACGATCCCGCGCACCGCGACCCCGCCGATTCCCGATCGGGGTCCCGGACCGATACCCACCGATACCGATTCGAATGCCGCAGCAGCGCAACCGGTTCCGGACGCGGGGTCCTCCGCATCCGGGGAGGGAGCGGATCGTGATCGGTATCTCGAACTCGTGTTGGTCGGTGCCGCCGCGTTCACTGCCGGCGGGATCGGAGTGCGTGGGCGTCGTTCCCCGGTCGGTGCCCGGACTCCGGAATCGGTTCTGTCCCAAGCGGTCGGCACTGTTGCTTCGCCGTTGATGGCGTATGCCCCCGGTGGGCAGTCGAAGATCACCGTCCCCGATCCGGGTGGGGGTCGTCGTACGTTGTTCTTGATCCACGACCGGTCGTCGTCGCACGAATCGGTGATTCCGGTGACGGTGCCGCCCGGTGGCCACATGTCGGTCGATCCGGATGGTTCGGTGACCGTCGTCGACGCCGACGGAAATTCGGTGTCGAGGGTCGCCGCGCCGTGGGCGTACGCCGCCGACGGCACACCGATTCCCACGCACTACGAGATCCGCGACGGACATCTGGTCCAGGTCGTCGACACCGTGGGCATCGAGAACATTCTGTATCCGATCCTCGCCGATCCTCCCGAGGACAAGATCGGGATGGTGGATACCACCGGCCGCTCTGATGGAGAGACGTGGACCGAGGCTCTTCCTGGTGGACAAACCGCCACGCACACGCTGATCAATGCGGAAGCGGTCGACACTCGCATCACTCGCGAAGACGGCACGTGGACCGACACCAGGACCAACGATGACGGTCGAGGAAACATCAACACCTGGTCCGACGACAGTTGGGGTGCAGCGTCGTACAACAACACCGATGTCAGCTCGGATGAGTCCTCAACCGAGACGTGGACCACCGGCAGCCCGACCAACGGCGCGTCGCCGGATGCGTTGTCCGAGGCGAACGCGGCGAACACCGAGGGCAGCACTGTGGTGGCGAACCAGGACGGCACCACCTCGACGGCGAATTGGGCTGCCAACGACGACGGTTCGTACGATTCGGCCATCACGAACCCGGATCAATCGAATTCGTATGTGCATTCCGGCGCACTCGACGAGGACGGCAACAACTACACCACTACGTTGAACAACGAAGGTACGCAGTCGGTGCTGATACCTGACGGTGATCTCATCGCGTTGAATCCTGATCGCTCGCCCACCGGACTGTTCGATGAGAGCAGTGAAATGAACACGGCATGGAACCCACTCACCGAGAAATGGGAACCAGTGCCTAATCCTTCGAACGCCCAAGCTAACCCCAGTAGTCGTGCTGCAAGTCCTGGAATCGACTGGGCACCGGATCGAGCAGCGATTGAAGCGGGGACGGCATCTGGAATTATCGGTGCTATGACGGATGCGACCGGGCGTGCTCTGACGAGTGCAGCCACGGCTTCAGCGGACGACCTTGCGCTCACGATCGGTCGGCGCTTCGGACCTGCCGGGGTGGTGGTCGGGACGGTTCCGGGTATCAGCAACGACATCAGAAGCGGTATGGACCCCTCGGTGGCCGTGACAAGCAATGCGATCGGTGCCGGGGCAGGGGTGGCCGCTGGTTGGTTGGCTGCGGGCGCGACGGGTGCAGCAATCGGAACGCTCGTTCCTGTCCCAGGTGTGGGAACCGCAGCGGGATTTGTGGTCGGAGTTGTCGCAGGTGGCGTGACAGCGTATCTAGCGACGAAAGGATTGCAGTCATGGTGGAAGTAGAACGATGTGCGCAGGAAGGGGGATCAAGTCCGGTGCAGTGGAAACCGCAGTGGCCGCAGAGGCTCTCCTGGTTCGCGTTGGCGGCGGCACTGTTCCTGCTTCTGGCCGCAGTGCCGATCGGCTCGCTGGCACTGAACTCAATTCGTTCGTGGTCGGGCATAGCAGTACCAGTGAGTTACCTCGGACTGGCGATGCTGCTGGTGGGATGCTCAGCAGGTTTGTTCGATCGCGCGGGTTTTCGCTTTGTTTCACGATCCGCTTTGCGTCATGTTCATTTCGAGAGTGGTCCTGCTGTCACCATCGCCAGCCCCAGGCTGAGCAACATCCTGTTGTTGGTGATTATGTCGGGGCTGTTCGTGTGCGCCGCACTGTCGGTCTTGTCGTGGTTCATGGGTTGGTCGTCGCTGATCCCCGCCGGCGGAGCGGGTTGGTTTGGGGCCGTACTGTCCGGCGTCGGGGCGATTACTGCCATGTTGATTTTGTTGTTCGTCGTGTTGACCCAGGTCAGGGTGACTTTGCGTCTGACCGCAGATGGAGTTGAGATCGAGGAGAAGCGGGATGCTCCGTTCTGGCATCGCAGGTCGGGAGCGCGTGCGTGTTGGGATCGGATCGAGGAAGTGATCCCGGATTCGATTGCCTACGGATACGGTTTCGCCCCGCTCGCGGTTCCGATTGTTGACCTACGCGTCGCCGAGGGGGCCGAGGTGCATGGTCCGTCATGGGCTTTCAAAAATGGAAACTATCGAGTTGCGTTGCATCTCCTTCCCATGGAGCCGAACATGCTCTTCGCTGTACTGCAGCATTTGCACATGCACCCGGAAAGTCGTCAGCTCTTGCGAGAGGAGAGCTTTCGTGAGATGTGCCAGCTTCCTGCTCTGCGTGCACGGTGGAAAGAATCCGCCGCTGACGATCGTTGAGCGCTCATCTCTCAGCAGGGCGTGTCAGATGGTTTGTGTAAGTACGAGCTGACACGGATGGAGCATCATCGTGACCATGACTGTGGGCAACAATCATAACGGCGGCACCGACAGCGGCAATATCGATCGATCCGAGCCCAGCGCGTTCGATGCACTGAAGGCCTCGGTGCGCTCGATGAGGTGATGGCCAAGATCGACACCGGCCAGTGCGTCGATGCGGTTCGTGTCCTACGGCGACCGCAAGGCGGTGGCGTCGTCACTACGGTCGATCTATACCGGCGCCCACCGTCGATGCGGCCCAGGCCGCTCTCGATGACTTCAAAGCCGCCGAATGGGGTCATAACTACCCGACTGCATTCAAGACCTGGGAGAACCACCACCGGAGACCTCGACCGCACGAAACACCATCTCCGCAAATTCGACCTCGACGCCCTCTACCAAACCTGAGACCAGCCTGGTTTGCTCCGATCCGACCGGGCGTGCACTCGATTCGTGGTTGCCCGCATCGACGAATGTGCCGAACGCGATCACCCCGAAGTCGCAGCCTCCGATGTTGGGGCGTTGGTCAGCGCCTGCCGATCTCAGAATCGTTGAGCAGCAGTACTACTGGCAGCGTATGACCGGCAGGTGGATCGTTTTCCCTTGGTCCACGTTGCCGGTCATCACCTGAATTATTCGCTGGCGACGTCGATCAGCACCTTGCCGACGGCTCCGTTCTCCACGGCGTCGTGTGCTGCAGCGGTTTCGCTCAACGAGTAGCGGTGCAGCGGTAGGCCGGTGGCGTCACCCACTTCGAGCACACCTGCTGCTGCCGCCGCGCTGACGTCTTCTTCGGCGTTCCGCAGAGCCTCGTCGCCCACGGTGTAGAGCAGCACGAACTGGTAGCGAGTGTTCAGCACCATGTTCGGCCGGACGTCGAGCGTGACGGTGTCACCGCCGTTGTTGGCGTACACCGCGATCGAGGCGCGGTTCGCTCCCACAGCAGCGTTGAGTGCTGCGTTCTGTGCGGGAGCAACCTCGACGACGAGATCGATTCCGGTGGGAACCAATTCGCGGATCTCGGCGGCGGCGTCACCGGCCTTGTAGTTCACCACGTGGTGAGCGCCCGCGGCGGTCGCCAGTGCGCCCTTCTCCGGTCCACTGACAGTCGTCACCACGGTCGCGCCTGCCCATCGGGCCAACTGGATCGCAGCATGGCCGACGGCACCGGCACCACCGGCGACCAGAACCGACTTGCCGTCCAACGCGCCCGGGTGCAGCCGAATGGGTCCGTCCTCGGAGACGGTCAGCGCACGGTGTGCCGTCATCGCGGGCACGCCGAGGCTCGCGCCCACGTCGAAGCCGACGCCGTCGGGCAGAGGAACCACCCGGGAAGCAGGCAGAATTGCAAAGGACTGTGCTGTTCCGGTCGGACGCTGATGCTGGGCCAGGTAGACCCAGACACGATCTCCCTCGGCCAGGCCGTCGACCTCGGAGCCGACCGCGTCGATCACTCCGGCACCGTCCTGGTTGGGCACCACCTCGTCGAATGCCAGCTTCTCACCCGGTCCGGAGCCGGTTCGGTTCTTCCAGTCCGTCGGATTGACGCCGGAGACCACGATGCGAACACGCACTTCGCCTGCGCCGGGCTCGGTCACCTCGCGATACTGCAGTTCGAGGACGGACGAATCGCCGGTGCGGGTGTACACAATTGCTGGAGCAGTCATATCCGGTCCAACGCGCCCGGACCGCCCCGATGTTCCCTCCGCTCCCATCGGGGTATGCATGAGTGGTCATCAGTGCTGTCAGAGAAGAGATGGATCTTTCATGAATCACAACGACCTGCTCACCGACGCGTTCGACCGAATCAAGGAGCTCGTGCATTCGGTCCTGGACGACATTCCCGCGGCTGCGTTGACCTATCGACCGGACGCCGATGCCAACAGCATCGCGTGGTTGGTGTGGCACCTGACGCGGGTGCAGGACGACCACATCGCGGGCGTGGCCGGGAGTGAGCAGGTCTGGACGTCCGACTCGTGGTTCGAGCGCTTCGGTCTCCCTTTCGACCGTTCCGACATCGGGTACGGCCAGTCCTCGTCCGACGTCGCCGAGGTCGCCTCGAGTGCCGAGCTACTACGCGAGTACTACGACGCTGTGCACTCGAAAACCATTGCGTACCTGGGCAGTGTCGGGGCCGACGATCTGGATCGGATCGTCGACGAGAACTGGAACCCGCCGGTCACCTTGGGCACCAGGCTGGTTTCGGTCCTGTCCGACGACCTCCAGCACGCGGGGCAGGCGTCGTACGTGCTCGGCATGTATTCCAGAAGCGCTCAGGCGTAACGCTTCTGCAGGTTCTCCAGCGTCTTACGGATGTTGCGACGCTGGAACTGTGGGAACGTCTTTCCGCTGGTGACGATCTTGTCGAAGACCAGCGCCAGCGCGTCGGGCCACTTCGTGCGGTCGTCGGTCCAAGTTTCGGTGACTTTCGTTCCGCCCTCGACCGGTTCGAAGTCGTATCGCCAGGTTGCATTCGCGCCCTTGATCTTCGGAGCGCTCTTGCCGATGGCGTGGACTCGGAACTCGAACGTCTTGCCCGGGTCGGCAGCAGTCACGGTGCAGCGGGTGACCCACGTAGCTGGGCCGCGTTTGTTGGTGCCGTCGAACACCATTCCCACATACGCGGTTTCGCGGGGTTCGTGCACGGTGGCACCGGTGTTCTCGGGGCTCCACTGACCCATTTTCGTGGGGTCACTGATCGCAGCGTAGAGAGTGTCGGCGTCGGCCTCGACGACGATGCTGTCGGAAACGGTGAGTTCGCGCTTCACGACGACGCACCCTTCTTCAGGCCGGGATGAACACGAGTGAGCATCGGGACCAACAGTGTGCGCGGGGTGATCTGCGCGAAGATCGATCCGATTCGATTGGCGGGCCCGGGGATCGACACCATACGTCCCTTGGTCATGTCGTCGACGGCAGTTCTGGCCACCGTCTCGGCCGAGACCCACATGATCGACGGAAGTGCTTTCTCTGCATCGTCTTTCGCGAAGCCGGCGGCCTCGCCGAACCCGGTCTGCACCGGGCCGGGGCACAGTGCAGTTGCGGTTACGCCCGTTCCCTTCAGCTCGCCGGTCAGCGACTGCGTGTAGGAGAGCACGAACGCCTTGCACGCGCCGTATCCGGCCTGACCGGGCAGAGGCTGAAAAGCAGCGGTCGAGGCCACATTGAGCAGTGCGCCGCGTCGTCGTTCGATCATGCCGGGAAGAAATCGGGTGCACAGATCCGCGACGGCGACCACGTCGACCTCGATCATGTGCATCTCGGCGTCCGGGTCGGATTCTGCGACAGGTCCGAGGGTGGAGAGCCCGGCGTTGTTGATCAGGATGTCCGGGATCAGGCCGAGTTCGGTGATGCGGCCGAGTAGTTCGGCGCGAGCAGTGCGGTCGGACAGGTCTGCGGCGAGCACTTCGGCTCGGACTCCCCGTGCGCGGATCTCCTGTGCCAAGTCTTCGAGCTTGTCGGCACGCCGGGCGACGAGGGTGACGCCGTGGCCGCGGGATGCGAGCACGCGGGCGATCGCGGCTCCGATTCCCGAGGACGCTCCGGTCACGACGGCTGTCCGATCAGGGGCGGGACGAGGAAGGCTCATGGCTCCCACCGTAGCGAACGCCCGCTGTGCAGTGCATTCGAACCACTCTTGTAGGTTAGCCTTGACTTACCTTTAACCGCTGGTCCGTCGAGAGGTATCCATGTTCTCTGCTCCAACAGCCGGTCGACGTTTCACTCGCCGTGCGTCCCTGCTGTCCGTGCTCGCTGTGTCGGCCCTGGTGGTCGGGGCGTGCTCGTCTGCCGACACTGCCGAGCCCGAACAGGCCGACGGCGGCGACTTTGCCGCCGTCACCATCGATTCGGCTCTGGGGCAGGCCGTCATCACCGAGAAGCCCGAGCGCATCGTGACTCTCGGTCAGGGGTCGGCCGAGACCGCGATCGCACTGGGGACCGTCCCGGTCGGCGTCGAGGAGTATTCGTGGGGTGCCGACGATTCGGGGTATCTGCCGTGGGTTCACGACGCAGTCACCGAGTTGGGTGCCGAACTTCCCGAACAATTCACCGGTGGAACCGAGCTCAACATCGAAGCCGTTGCTGCTCTCGAACCTGACTTGATCCTGGCCCCGTGGTCGGGAGTGACACAGGACCAGTTCGACAAGCTCAGTGCGTTCGCTCCAGTGGTCGCCTACGAGGAGCAGCCGTGGACGATCACCTGGGAAGACCAGATCACCGTCATCGGCAAGGCCATGGGTGAGGAGCAGAAGGCAGCGGACGAGATCGAGAAGATCAAGGCCCGCTTCGTCGACGCCACGACCGATCATCCCGAATATGCCGGAGTGAGCTTTTCGTACATCTACAACACCGGGCCGGGGACGCTCGGGGTGTTCCTCGCCGACGAGCAGCGCGTTGCGATGGTCCGTGCGCTCGGGTTGCAGGTCGATCCGGTGGTGAACACCCTCGACGAGACCGAGGGCACCGACTCCGCGGTGATCGGTTTGGAGAACGCGAATCTGCTCAACGATTCCGACTTGATCTTCACCTTCTACTCGGACCCGCAGAACCGTACCGACACCGAGAATCAGCCTGCGTACAAGCAGATCCCGGCCGTGTCTCGCGGTTCTGTCGTGTCACCGACGGATCAGTCGTTCGTCACCGGCTCGTCCATCATCAATCCACTGACGGTGCCGTGGGCACTCGAGCGATACGTGCCGATGATCGACGAGGCGGTCGCGAAGCTCGACGCGAACTAGGTCAGTACACACTGTGCTGCCGTTGCCGTTCCAACACCTGCTCGAGGTGATGTGGCACGACCGCGGTGACGGATCCTTGCTGAAGTAGCTGCACGACAATCTTTTCCAGCCCCGCACCGGTGTTTCGGTGCGGGGCTGGGAGTGTCCGATTAACGGTGGATCCGATCTCGGCGTCGGTTAGTTACCGTTCGGGGTGATACGTCCTTCGAAGGTGATAGCGAATGCATTGAGTGCTGGCTTCCACCTCATCGCCCATCGTGCCCTACCTTTCCCGGTGGGGTCCAGAGCACGCGTCGCCAGATATAGGCACTTGAGCGCCGCCTGCTCGGTGGGGAAGTGCCCACGAGCCCGCACCGCACGCCTGTAGCGGGCGTTGACGGACTCGATCGCGTTCGTCGAGCAGATCACCCGCCTGATCTCGACGTCGTAGTCCAGGAACGGTACGAACTCGCTCCACGCGTTGTCCCACATCTTGACGATCGCCGGATACTGATCACCCCACTTTCCGGCGAACTCGGTGAACCGTTCCTTCGCCGCCGACTCCGAAGGAGCGGTGTAGACGGGCTTGAGATCACGTGCCATCTCATCCCAATACTTTCGGGATGCGAACCGAAAAGTGTTGCGTATCAGATGGATAATGCACGTCTGCACCACCGCCAGCTCCCACACGGTGTTGATCGCCTCCGGCAGACCCTTCAGTCCGTCGCACACCACGATGCAGACATCGGCAACACCGCGGTTCTTGATCTCGGTGAGCACCGACAGCCAGAATTTCGCACCCTCACCACCCTCGCCCGCCCATATCCCCAGAATGTCTCGTTCACCGTTGACGGTGACGCCGATCGCGACATACATCGGCCGGTTGGTGACCTGACCGTCCCGAACTTTGACGTGCACAGCGTCGATGAAGATCACCGGGTACACCCGCTCGAGCGGCCGATTCTGCCACTCGGTCATCTCCCCGACGACTTTGTCGGTGATACGGGAAATGGTGTCCTTCGATACGGTCGCCCCGTAGATGTCCTGGAAGTGAGCGGACACCTCGCCGGTAGTCAAACCCTTTGCAGTCAAAGACAATACGACTTCATCGATACCCGTCAGGCGACGCTGTCGCTTCTTGACGATCTGCGGAGCAAAGGAGGAATCGAGGTCGCGCGGGACGTCGATCTCCACCGGTCCGATTTCGGTGAGCACCGTCTTCGAGCGGGTACCGTTGCGCGAGTTGCCACTGCCGCGGCCGGCAGCGTCGTGTCTTTCGTAACCGAGATGCTCGGTCATCTCCGCATCCAGTGCGGTCTCGAGGACATTCTTGGTGAGCTGATTCAACAGCCCGTTCGGGCCCATCAACTCCACGCCCTGCTCCTTGGCCTGAGCCAGGAGCTGCTCGGCCAACTGCTTCTGATCCACCTCATCCGCCATGGGATCCAGTGTTTCGGTCATCGTTGATCCTTCCCGCCAAGCTCAGCTCGGCGTGTCGAACCAAGACCGGATCAACCGTTTATCTGACAGTCCCGCGGGGCTGGAGTGGTCTTTGGGCGGGTTCAGGCGATGTGTGGGCCTGCTCGGGCGTGGGATGGTCGGGGTTGTCGGTACGGGTCGACGGTTGCTGGTGGGATGAACCAGGGGTGGTTGTCGGTGCCGATGAAGACTTCCCAATCGGAGTGGTGGATGAGTCGGTGATGGAACCCGCACAGTAGGACCAGGTTGTTCATGTCGGTGGGGCCGCCGTCGGCCCAATGCCAGATGTGGTGGCCTTCGGTCCAGGCGGCGGGTTTGCCGCAGCCAGGGAACGCGCAGCCGTGATCGCGGGCGGTGAGGGCTTTGCGTTGTTTGGCGGTGACGGTGCGTGCGGTGCGGGCGAGGTTGATCGGTGAGCCGTTCTCGTCCATCACGATGGCGGTGAGAACACAGTCACACGCCAACTGTCGAGAAGTATTGCGGGAGAGTGGTCCCATCCACGGCAGCCACCCGACCGACGTGCCGTCGCCGAACAGGTCTCGATAGGCACCACGATCGGCGGTAGGCCCGGCATCGGATTCGTCTGCAGCGCGGGTGTTCTCGTCGTCGGCGATGTCATCGACGTCAGCACTGTCGCGGAGGTCGGTGAGATCGCGCAGGCTGATGTGCAGGTTCAGGTGCGGGCGTTCACCGCCTTCGATGGGGCGATCACTGGAGGCGAGGTATTGGTCGAGGATGTGTCCGAAGGCGTCGGCTCTGCGCCTCGCGGGGCTGCGATCGTCTGCGATTTTGAATGTCTCGGTGCCGTCGGCTGCGGGTCGGGGTTCGGTCAGCGGTGAGAGTGCGGTGAGCAGCTTTTCTCCGGTGATCGCATCGAAATCACCCTTCAACACAAGACGCCCGTTCAACGTCTTGGAGGCGAAGAGTTCGTTGCGGTCGGTGTTCTCGGGTGGTGGGGTCTTGCCGCCGAACTCGTCCTCGAGCTTGGTGATCGCTGCTCGGATCCGGCCGGTAAGAGCTTCGGGCCCGGTCGCGGCGGCGATCATCGCGGTGCGGGCCATAACGCGACCCTCTTCCGGGAGGTCCTTCGGTGGGGTTTCGGCGAAGGTGAGGATCAGCGCGGCGTGGTCGACGGACATGACACCGGTGTTCACGGCGTCGGCGATGTCGGAGAAGTTCTTCAACCCGCGGGCGAGGGCGACGATCTTGGTGGCCTTGGACGGCGAGAGCAGTGTGGTGGAGGTCAGCCAGCCTGCGGGTCCGGGGAAGCCGAGTTTCTCCCGTGAGACGCGGGTGTCGATCTCTCCGACGAGAGCGATGCGTCGGGCTTCGAGGAGTTGGATTTGGTGGGAGACCGCGGCGGCGTCGGCGAGGAGTTCGCTTTCGCTCAGTTGCCAGATCTCCGTGGTCATAGAAGCAAGTGTATAGAACGCGCGTTCGACTGGCAATCATAGTGCAATCGAAAACTATTGCTGTGCATAAGGATTCGCAAATCTGAACCTGTCGGTAGCCTGTGGTAGGAGCTCGGAGCCCGTTTCCGGATAGTGATCGCTGCAGCGATTCCAGTCCGAGCAGCGCGGTGACTGTTTCGATTTTTTACGCGTAGTCGACCAGCGCCAACTCGTTCCCATCCGCCGCTGGCGTTACTGGGGCGTCTTCGTGGCGGTTCATCTGCAGCGCGGGCGGTCCGCGACATGTGGGGAGTGTCGCGCATGCAGATTCGCCCAACGTACGGCCATCGGACCGATGCGGCGTTTCGTCACAGAGCGCGACGCTCTAGAGATTCGGAAATCCTCGGTTCAGGCATCCAACGCGTCAGTACACCTCGCGCTGCCGTTCCTGTTCCAACACTTGCTCGAGGTCGCTCAATCGGTTCATCGACGACACCTGCCGCGCCGTGCGGTGATTGAGCGCCAACATCTCTCGATGCCGGTGCACGAATGCCCAGTAACCGGCAGTGAACGGGCAGGCGTCGTCGCCCAATCGCTTCTTCGGGTTGAACTCGCATGGTTTGCAGTAATCGGTCATGCGGTTCAGATACGCCCCGCCTGAGGCGTAGGGCTTCGTTGCGATCACGCCGCCGTCCGCGTGTTGACTCATGCCGATCACGTTCACCGGCATCACCCAGGCGAACCCGTCGACGAAAGCCGTTGCGAACCAGTCGGTCAACGCTCGTGGGTCCCAGGCGTGTTGCAGCGCAAAGTTTCCCAGAATCATCAGTCGGGGGATGTGGTGCACCCAGCCGCGCTCGCGCACGCCGTCCACCGTCGACGACAGGCATTTCGCCACCACGGCGTCGCCGTCCAACTCGAGCAGCCAATCCGGCAGTGGCTCATGGGCTTCGAGCTTGTTGCGTTCGAGATACTCCGGCCCCAGATGCCAATACAGGTGCCACACGTATTCGCGCCAGCCGAGGATCTGGCGAACGAAACCCTCCACGCTCGCCAGCGGGGTGCCGTCGCGGTGGGCGTCCTCGGCTGCGTGTGCCACGTCCAACGGTTGCAGCAGTCCGAGGTTCAGTGGAACCGACAGCAGCGAGTGAGACATCGTCCAGTCATCGGCCATCACCGCGTCCTCGTACTTGCCGAAGTCGTCCAATCGATAATTCACGAAGTGCGCCAATGCTTCCGACGCCTCAGAAGCGGTCACCGCGAACACGCGAGGCCCGTCCACTCCGACGGTGTCGAGGTCCCAAGAGTCGAGGTCGGCGCGCACCTGCTCGTCGATGGCATCCTCGGTCGGCCACCACGGTTCCTCGACACCGAGGGTCAGGCGTCCCTTCGGGGGCGGCGACTGGTTCTCGGCGTCTAGGTTCCACTTTCCGGAGACCGGTTCCGAACCGTCCATCAACACCCCGAACTTCTTGCGCTGCTCCCGGTAGAACGTCTCCATCCGAAAGGTGCCGCGCTCGGCTGCCCATTCCGCGAACTCGGCGCGGGGAAGCGCGAACATCGGCGTCGGCAAAATCTCCGAGACCAGTCCCTCCTCGTGCAGCGCGGCGACGAACTTCTCGGCCGCATGGGAGGTGGGCTCGAACACCACCACGGGCTTGCCGTACTCGGCCAACCCTTCCCGGTACGTCTCGGTCTGCAGGTAGGTGACGCGATCGCCCAGCTCGTCGGCCAGATGACGCATCCCCGACAACACGAGGTGCAGCTTCTGCCGGTGGTATCGACGACGCCGGAACACGCGCCGGGACTCGATCATCAGCACATCCCGATCGGCATGCTCGTCCACCGAGTGAAAGTGCGGACCGAGCTGATCACCGAACAACCACAGAGCGTCCATGCCCCCAGTGTTCTCCCGCCACCACTCCGGCAAACCAGCGTCCGGCACATGGCCGTCCGGTGAACACTGTTGCCGACCCAGGTGCGCCTTACTTGACCACCGACCATCCATCGCATGGACTGACCCGATGCACGCTGATTCTGCGCTTTCCAGAAGGACGTTTCTTCGCTCGTCGTCGGTGGCCGTCGCAGTGGCCGGAGTCGCCACGACACTGCCTGCGGTCGCACACGCGCAGGGCAGCGACCGCGGCTTCCTGCACGGAGTCGCATCGGGAGATCCGTTGCCCGACGCGATCGTCCTCTGGACTCGGCTCACCCCCACGCCCGACGCCACCCCGGGCTCCGGCGTCGGCCCGCAGGTATCGGTGACGTGGCGGATTTCCCGCAGTGCAGACATGGGGGACGTCGTCTCCTCCGGAACCGTCGCAACCGGTTCCGACGCCGACCACACCGTCAAGGTCGACGTCGACGGCCTGGCTGCAGACACCACGTACTTCTACGATTTCCGGACGAGCGACGCGGCATCGGCCGTCGGGACCACGCACACCGCACCGGCCAACGATGCCGATATCGACGCGATGCGCTTCGGTGTCGTCTCGTGCTCCAACTGGGAGTCGGGGTACTTCGGTGCCTACCGGCATCTGGCCGCCAGGGGAGACCTCGACGCCATCGTCCATCTCGGTGACTACATCTACGAGTACGAGACGGGCGGGTTCCCGGGCCGCGACGGCGTGATCCGGCAGCATTCGCCCACCCACGAGATCGTCACGCTCTCCGATTACCGTCAGCGCCACGGCCAGTACAAGTCCGATCCCGATCTGCAGGCCGCGCACGCCGGCGTGCCGTGGATCTGCACGTGGGACGACCACGAATCCGCCAACGATGCATACGACACCGGCGCGCAGAATCACACCCCGGGCACCGAGGGCGATTGGTCCACGCGCAAGGCGAATTCCGAGCAGGCGTACTACGAGTGGATGCCGGTGCGCGCGGCAGGCACGGCGACGAACCGTCACCTCTACCGTCGGCTGCGGTTCGGCAACCTGCTCGAGCTCTCGATGCTGGACCTACGCACCTATCGGTCGCAGCAGGTGTTGCCGTTCAACGGGCCCGAGGTCGATTCTCCCAACCGAACGATCACCGGTGCCGAGCAGATGCAGTGGCTCACCGACGGCATCGTCTCATCGCCGACGCAGTGGAAGATCGTCGGCAACCCGGTGATGATCACGCCCACTCTCATCCCGCCGCTCGATCGCGATGCCGCCAGGGCGGTCACGTCGCTGCTCGGGATCCCGGAGGGCGGTCTGCCGTACAACGCCGATCCGTGGGACGGCTACACCGCCGACCGCCGCAAGCTGCTCGGTGCCATCGTGGACGCGGGCGTCGACAACACGGTGTTCATCACCGGCGACATCCACTCGGCCTGGGCCTGCGAGGTGCCGCTCGACGCGGCGCACTACGCAACGACGGAGCCTGCTGCCACCGAGCTGGTCGTCACCTCGGTGAGCTCGGCCAACATCGACGACCTGACGCGTACTCCGCCGCACACGCTGGGCCGGGTCGCCGAGGAGGCGTTCAAGGCGCTCAACCAGCACGTGAAGTTCGTGGACCTCGACAGTCACGGTTTCGGCGTCTTCGAGGTCACCAAGACGGCGGCTCGGATGGATCACTGGTTCCTCACCGCCAAGGAGGATCCGCAGACCGGCGTGTACTGGGGAGCGGGCTTCACCGTCGACTCCGGCACCCAGCGAGTCCGGGCGGCGCCGCCGCCTGCCTGACAACGCGCCATACTGGTCGGCGTGGCTGTACCGAAAATCGTCCTGTTCTACGTGTTCACTCCATTGCCCGATCCCGAGGCGATCCGGTTGTGGCAGCAGACGCTGGCCGCGTCGAACAACCTGACCGGACGCATCCTGATCTCCGAACACGGCATCAACGCGACGGTGGGCGGCGACGTCGACGATGTCAAACGGTACGTGCGCGGCACTCGCAGCTATCCGGCGTTCAAGTCGGCCGACATCAAGTGGTCCGATGGACTCGGCAACGATTTCCCGCGCCTCAGCGTGCGGGTGCGCGAGGAGATCGTCACCTTCGGTGCGCCGGGCGAGTTGAAGGTCGACGCCGACGGAGTGGTCGGCGGCGGCACCCATCTGAGCCCGCAGCAGGTGCACGAGCTCGTCGATTCCCGCGGCGACGACGTCGTCTTCTTCGACGGCCGCAACGCCTTCGAGGCGCAGATCGGCAAGTTCAAGAACGCAGTGGTGCCCGACGTCGAGACAACCAGAGACTTCGTCTCCCAACTCGACTCCGGTGCCTACGACCATCTGAAGCAGTCCCCGGTGGTCACGTACTGCACCGGGGGAGTGCGGTGCGAGGTGCTCTCGTCGTTGATGGTCGCGCGCGGGTTCGAGGAGGTGTATCAGCTCGACGGCGGAATCGTCCGATACGCAGAGACTTTCGGCGACGACGCGCTCTGGGAGGGTTCGCTGTTCGTCTTCGACAAACGGATGGTACAGAACTTCTCCGATCACACCGCCGTCATCGGGCGCTGCAGTGCCTGCGGCAACCCGACATCCCGCTACCAGGACTTCGACGGCGACGCCGGCCGCGGTCTGCGGTTGATCTGTCTCGACTGCGCGTAGAGAAATGCTGCCCTTCCGGGACGGCCTCGCACCACTGAGACTGCTCTTACCGCATGGTGATTCGGCCACCACCATCGTCGAGTATCTCGAACGTGAGATGCCCGAGGACGACTGGCGACGGGCCATGCGCGACGCCGAAGTGGTCGACGAGAAGAGCAGGCCCATCTCCGACGCGACGCGGTACCGCGCCGGCAGCCAGGTGTACTTCTATCGCATTCCAGCGCAGGAGGTTCCGGTTCCGTTCGAGATCGGCATCCTGCACGAGGACGAGAATCTGCTGGTGGTCGACAAGCCGCACTTCCTTGCCACCATTCCGCGTGGCAGGCACGTCACCGAAACCGCGACGGTACGGCTGCGTAGGCAATTCGATTGCCCGGACCTGACGCCCGCGCACCGACTCGATCGCGCCACCGCCGGGGTGTTGCTCTTCACCAAGACCAAGCAGGCCCGACGGCCGTATCAGGAACTCTTCTCCTCGCGCAACGTCACCAAGGAATACGAGGCAGTTGCGGGATTCGATGCAGCGCTGGAGTTTCCGCGCATAATGCGTAGTCGAATCCTCAAAGAACACGGGGTCATGACGGCATACGAGGAGCCGGGGGAGCCGAACAGTGAGACCCTGATCGAACTGGTCGACACGTTCGGCACGTTCGCCCAATATCGACTCTTCCCCAAGACAGGCAAGACCCATCAGCTGCGGATCCATCTGTCCTCGTTGGGTATTCCCATCGTGAACGACCCGTACTATCCGGAGTTCTCTTCCATCCCGGCCGACGACTTCACCCGGCCGTTGCAACTTCTCGCCCGGGCTCTGAATTTCACGGACCCACTCACCGATGAGCCCCGCCGCTTCGTCAGCGCCCGAACCCTCGAGCTCTGACAGCTCGGCATCGTTCGTTCGGACGATTGTGACAATGGGGACGCGAGGTTAGCGTGTCGAGCGAACCATGTCCGACGGAATCGAAGAGGAGAACAGCGTGAAGCGTCGTCTTGCTGTTGTGCTGGGAGCCGCAGTCATCGCCATCGCGTCGCCGGCAGTCGCGGTGGCCGATACCGGAAGTGCGAGCACCGGTAGCTCGAGCAGTGCGTTGGGTGGTTTCGACATGCTGTCGCGGCTCTGGGAGGCCTGCGCGGTGACCATCTTCACCGGTCAATGCACCGGTGTCGTCGCCACAGACGTGACCTACTGGTAACGCTCGGCCTGAGCCACACCACCGAACCGACAAACGCGCGCGCATTCGCCAGACGCTCGCGGAACAGGTAACCGTTCCGCGAGCATCCAGCAAACGAGCGCGCGTGTGCGTTGAGCGAGCCCAGGCCCTACTTCGCCAGCGACCGCGCCATTCCGCGTTCGATGGCTGCGACCAGCTGCGGTCGTAGTTCTGCGGCGGGGACGATGTGGTGCACCGATCCGACGTTCTGTGCTCGCTGGATGTTGTGGATGGCCTCGAATTCGGCTGCCACTTCACCCAGTTTGGCGTTGCGGGCGTTCGCTCGCACGGTGGCCAGTTCGACGCGCAGGGCCGAGCGGGTGGCGTCGTCCTCGGCTGTGTTCAGGGCAGTCTCGAGTTCCTTGACGGTCGGGTCCGCTGCGGTGCGGGCGTTGACGTCGCGGGTGAACACCACTGCTGCTGCCGGGGCTCCACCGAGTACGGAGGCGAAGGAGCCCTCCACTGCGAGGACCTCCATGTTGTCGTTGAGCGCTCCGGAGAACACCACGAAAGCGCCTCCGTGGTAGCGGGAGACGACACAGAACACGACCGGTCCGTCGAAGTTGACGATGGCGCGGCCGATCTCGGCACCGTATTCGAGCTGGATGTTGCGCAGCGATTCCGGTGATCCGTCGAAGCCGGAGAGGTTGGCCAGCACCACGATCGGCCGGCTTCCGCTGGCGGCGTTGATGGCGCGTGCGGTCTTCTTCGACGAGTTGGGGAACAGGGTTCCCGAGGTCCACTGATCGGGGCCGTCGGACGGGAACCAGCCCTTACGGGGGATGGCCCGCGATTCGATACCGATGACGGACACCGGGATCCCGGCGAGGTGGGCGTCGAACACCACGGAGGTGTCGGCGTCGGCCATGTCGGCCCAACGCTCGAGCACCGAGTGATCCTGGTCCACCACGGCGCGCATCACGGTGCGGATGTCGAACGGCTTCTTGCGGTCCGGGTTGGTGACCGAGGAGAAGATGTCGCCGACGTTGGTGAAGTCGCTCGACGGGTGCACGTGCGGGTAGGTACGCACGTCGCGTTCTGTCGGGTCTGCGGTGGCCGCGCGGCGCGGGAAGCGTTCTCCCGGTGCGGCGTACGCGTGGTCGTAGTGCGCGAACAGGATGTCGCACGCGGCCCGCAGGTTCGGTGCCCAGTACTGTGCCTGGCCGTTGGGGCCCATGACGCGGTCGTAGCCGCCGATGCCGAAGTTGTCCTCGGCCGAGACGCCGCCGGAGTAGTCGAGGGACTGCTTTCCGGTGAGCACCATCGCACTGTCTGGGGTCATCACCAGGATGCCCTTGGTGTGGGTGAGCATGGTGGCTTCGGCGTTCCAGTACGGCTGAGCGCCGACGTTGATACCCGCGACGACGATGTTGATCTCGCCGCCGGCCTGGGTGAAGGTGATGATGCGACGCAGTCCACGTGAGACCCAGTCCATGTTCTCGGTGCCCGATTCCATGGAAATCGTTGCACCGGAGGACAATGCGAACCATTCGACGGGTGCGCCGAGTTGCTCGGCGAGGTCGATGGCCGCGACGATCCGCGAGCACTCGGCCTCGGCGACGGTGCCGAGGGCCTTGGTCGGGTCACCGAACAGTGCGACGCGGGTGATGCCCTCGGGGTACTTGGCGGTGGGTGTGGTCGCCACGCCGACGATGACGCCTGCAGTGTTGCGGCCGTAGGGACGGTCGACCGGTGCGAGCACGCCGTCGGAGCCGAAGTCGTACTCGGTGAACGTGCCGCCGTTGCTGCTGAGCAACGGAATCAGCTCGTACGGGTACACGGTGCCGCGGGCCTGGGAGCGCTGCACCTTCTGGGTGTACTCGTCGAGCGGACGCATCGGCTCGGTCGGCGGCGGGGTCACCTTGGCCACGATGCCGGCACCGGAGCGGTACGACAGGCGCAGTGCGACCTCGCGTGGTGTGGCGCCGGGTGTTTCGGCCAGACGTGCGATGAGGGTGATCTCTTCGAGGCCTGCACCGATCGTCAGCGGCGCGATGTGCCGGGCGATGGTGGCGATGCGGTCGGCGGGAACGTTCAGTACCGGCCAGACGTAGAGCACGACGCGGTTGGCGTCGAGTCGCTTCTTGCCGCGTCCGGCCTGGGCCCGGCGGATTCCGTCGAGGCAGGCCGCGACTGTCCGTTCGATCTCGGGTACCGCGACGATGTTACCGGCGTCGTCCAACTGCGTTGTGACGCCGCGGATCTCGGCGAGTGCGACGAGTCGCTCGTCGGAGGGGTTGGCCTTCGACGTCAGGTGGAACAGGTACGTTCCGGCGCTGGCGGGCAACCGAACACCGTCGAAGTTCTTCAGTCGCCACAGGTCGAGTCGTTGACCGGTCAGCGGGTGCATGTCCCGAATGATCGTGTCCTCGGCGAGAGGCTCGGACCCTTCGACCGTGGTGCGACGGTAGGTCATCTTTCGAGCGGCGGAACCGAAGGCCGTCACCGTGACGCGACGCCAGCGGCCGGTGCCCGGGTGCGCGGCGAGGACGGCCTGAAGCTGGGCCGAGAGCTCGTCGCCGTCGGTCGGAGCGTCCGGCCAGGACAGGTAGAGGTCGACGGCCAGGTTCTCCGGTGCCGGTCCGGCGATGTCGTCGACCGAATCCAGAGTCGCTGCCAGCGAGTCGAAATCGGTTGCGGTGGAAACCAGATGCAGCCGTTCGCCCGAGAGCTCGAAGTTGCCGGTGACGAAGTGCTTGCCGTCGCGGTCGAAAGCCTTGACGTCTTCGAGGGTGCGGATCTCGTAGTACTGCCGAGTGATCACTTCGAGCAGGGCACCGGGATCGGTGATCCGTTGTGCCAGCAGCTCGATCAACGGTTCCGGGGTGGCGACGAGAGCTGCGATGCGCGCCGAATAGTCGGCAGCGTCGGGGTTCTCGGCGAGGTACTGCAGGCTACCGCGGACTCCGTCGTAGATCTTCTCGCGTGCACTGCGGATCTGTGGCTCGTCGAACAGTCGGAAGCGCAGGTTGCGGGCGACGTCGCCGATGACGGGGTAGCGGGCCTGGGTGGCACCGATGAGTCGCTCGAGTACCTCGGCCATGGCCGGGGTGGCTTCGGGCTGCGCCGAGCAGTCGCTGAGCCAATGGCCGAGCAGGGCCGCGATGACCGGAACCTGGTTCTCCATGCGCTGCAGTGCCAGGAAGACGCGGTAGACGGCCTCTTCGAGTTCGGGGGTACGGCCCTCGTCGATGGCGGCGTCGTAGTGCGCGAGTGCGCGAGTGAGCTTGGCGCGGAACGACTCCGGGAGCCCCTGAACGTCTGCGTCGAGGGAGTGGAGGAACGAGTGGAAGTGCTCGCGAGGGGAGTGGACGCGTTCGTCGGTGCTCTCTTCGTCCATCGTCGGACGGTTCCGGGAGAGCTCGCAGATATCGGCGAACGTGTTCAGCAGAGCCAGCTCGGCGGAGACCAGTCCCGAATCGTTCCGTGGCACATCGGCACGCAGAGTCTCGTAGGTGGACAACAGGTTTCGAGCGCGGGCTCCGCTGACATCGAAGCCGGTGATGAGGGCGGCGAGTTCGTCGAGTCGGTCCAGTGCCCGGCGCTGCGGCGTACGCTGCTCGGCGTCGTCGATCCCGCGGAACTGCACGCGCGGTGCTTGCTCGGAGACCTTCTGCTCACCGGCCTGATCGACGCGCAGCAGTGCCGCTCCAGCGTCGACCTGTCCGTTGACCGAGGCCAGTACTTCACGCACGGTGCCCGCGTAGGGGGACCGGACGGCGGTTTCCATCTTCATCGATTCGAGGACGACCAGGGTCTGTCCCGCTTCGACCTCGTCTCCGACGGCAACGGGCACGGCCACGACGACGGCGGGAGCCGGTGCGCGCACCAACCCGGCCTCGTCCTGCGAGATCTGGTGGCTGATGCCGTCGACCTCGACGAGGAAGTGCGCAGCTCCGGCGACGGTGACCACCTGGTAGCGACGGTCGCCGATGACCAGACGGCTCTCGTACGTACCGAGACGTTCGACGTCGACCTGAAGATCGCCGATGCCGTCACCGTCGATGATGTAGCGGTGTGTGCCGGTCTGGCCGACTTCGAGCTTGTAGGCCTGACCCTGGTAGTTCAATTCGACGGTGCGGCCGATGGCATGGGTGGCGCGGGGGCGACCGCCGCGGGCGGAGTTGAGGAACGCGGTGCGCTCGCGGGCTTCCTCGGCGTCGTAGGCATCGATGGCTGCGGCGACGATGGCGATGTCGGCGACGGCCGTCGGGCCCACCTGGGAGCCGGCTTCGGTGCGGTCGAGCCAGCCGGTGTCGGCGGAGGCGGAGATGACTTCCTCGCGGTCGAGCAGGCTCAGCAGGAAGGACTTGGTGGTGGTGCCGCCGTCGATGACGACGGTGGTTTCCCGCAGCGCATTGCGCAATCTCGCCAGCGCTTCGCTGCGGTCGCGGCCCCAGGCGATGACCTTGGCGACCATCGAGTCGTAGTCGGGTGGAATCACGTCGCCCTGCGCGATGCCGGTGTCGACGCGGATGCCGGTGCCGAGGGGGAACTTGAGCAGCTCGACAGTGCCGGGGGCCGGCGCGAAGCCGTTGTCGGCATCTTCGGCGTTGAGGCGAGCTTCGACGGCGTGGCCGAACTCTGTGGGGCACTCGCCGGGCAGTGCCTGGCCGTCGGCGACGAGGATCTGCAGCTTCACCAGGTCGATGCCGGTGGTGTATTCGGTGATGGGGTGCTCGACCTGGAGGCGGGTGTTGACCTCGAGGAAGGTGAAGATCTTCTGCTCGGGCTGGTAGAGGTATTCGACGGTGCCCGCGCCCTGGTAGCCGGCGGCCTTGACGAGCTCGGCCGAGGCGGTCCGGAGCTGGTCGGCCTGCTCCTTGGTGAGCAGCGGCGAGCTGGATTCTTCGATGACCTTCTGGTTGCGGCGCTGGATGGAGCAGTCGCGCACGCCCGGGGCCCAGACGTTGCCGTGGCTGTCGGCGATCACCTGAACCTCGACGTGGCGGGCGTCGGTGACGAGCCGTTCGAGGAAGACGACGGGGTCGCCGAACGAGCGCTCGGCCTCACCCTGGGTGCGTTCGAGGGAGAGTTCGAGTTCGTCTTCGTGGAAGACCTTGCGGATACCGCGGCCACCGCCGCCGGAGCGGGCCTTGATGATCAGCGGATAGCCGATCGCCGCTGCGTGACGGCGGGCGTCGGCGCGGGTCTCGACCGGGCCGCCGGACCACGGTGCGACGGGGACGCCGACCTTCTCGGCGAGGAGCTTGGCCTGCACCTTATCTCCGAGCAGGCGCATCGCGTCGGCCGACGGGCCGATGAAGGTGATGTTCAGGCGGGCGACGAGATCGGCGAACGTCGGGTCCTCGGCGACGAAGCCCCAGCCGACCCACACCGCATCGGCACCGGACTCGACCAGTGCGGCCTCGAGGACGCCGTAGTCGAGGTACGCCGAGCCACTTGCCGGCTTGCGCAGCGTGACCGCTTCGTCGGCCTGGCGGACGAACATGGCCCGCTTCTCCGCCTCGGTGTGCAGCGCTACGGTGCGGATGCCGTAATCGTGTTCGGCGTTGAGCTCTCGGACGGCTCGGATCAGCCGTACTGCTGCCTCGCCTCGGTTGACTACTGCAATCCGCTTGAACAACGTATCTCTCTTCGCTCGGTGTGGGCGCACCGCGTCGGTGCACTCGATGGAACGTGGATTGGTGCCGGGCATGTCATTTTCTCGTTCACCATGCGGCACTCCGATCGGCTCATTCTAACGGTAACGAGGCCCTGTGCACCGCCAACGGCGTTCGGCGTGAGTGTGATTGATCACCAACAGGTGAATCATATTCTGTGGCAACCACTTTGGCTGCGAACTCGCTGTCGATTTCCGTTCACCCTGCAAACGTACTCGCGAGTAGCGTTGGCGTGAGGCGTAATTCGCCATTCGACGACCTGCGTTGCTACCGGCGAGTACATTACCGACGGGTACAACTCGAGCCGATCGGCTCGAGTTGCCTCGCTCGTCGACGAGTGCGGTCTCCCTCACCTGTCACCCTCGCTCATCCGCGGCAGTCGCAGCGCGTTGACCCACAGCCTCGTCGCCGTCGCGAGCAGATCCTCGGAGTCCGCAGGTGGGTGGCCGTCTGCGGCGTCGACGACGAAGTGATTGAACGCGAGCCGGCTGATCATCGAGGACAGTGCGCGGGAAGCCAGCAGGGGATCGAGCTCCGCGTCGGCCAGACCGCGGCTCTGCAGGCTCTCGATGCTGCGGGCATTGCGCCTGACGAAGGCATCGGCGCGTTCACGGCGGAGGCGTCGGAACTCGGGATCGATGTTCGAGACCTGCTCGAGCAGCGCCATCAGCTTCGCGTTGCGTCGGTAGGCCTCGAAGTACGCACGGTTGCTCGCGGCGATCACGGCGACCGGATCGTCGTGTGGGTCCACTCGTTCGGTCCCGGGATGCAGCATGTCGTCCCTGGCCTGCTCGAGCACCGCGGCCAGGATCTCTTCCTTGCTGGTGAAATAGGTGTAGAAGGTGCCGGCGGAGCATCGAGCGGCGCGGGTGATGTCGATCAGTCGGGAGTCGAGGTAGCCGCTGTCCTCGAAGACTCGACGGGCGGCCGCCACGAGCGAGGATCGGGTCCTCAGTCCGCGCGGGGTGGTCGGCAGCTCCCGATTCGGCAGCTCACGGTCTGGCTCCGGCGCGGCAGGCATTCAGTCTTTATACGTCATCGCTGGCGAGCGTCCGGGCGGATGAACCGGGTGAATCTCACCCCGCTGTCGAACTGGCGTGATTCGAGGTGCCCGAACAGCTGCGCGGGGAACGGATCGGGACCGATGCCGGACGAGAACAGGCCGATGCCCTTGCCGAGTACGACGGGGTTGACCTTGAGGAACAGCTCGTCGATCTCGGGCAGCAGTTGACCGGCCAGGTTTCCGCCGCCACAGATCCAGACGTCGAGCTCGGACTCCTCGGCTTTGAGGCTCCTGACAAGTCCGAGCGGATCCTCGTGCACCACCGTGAGAGTCGGGTCGTCCGACGGGGCGAGGGTGCGAGAGAAGACGTACTGGCGCAAGTGGGGATAGGGGCTGGTGATCCCGACGTCGAGCGCCGGTTGCAACGTCTCACGGCCCATGACGAGGGTGTCGAATCGAGCGGGCGGACCGTCCAGGCCGAACATGGACCGCACGTGGACCGGCAACGTCTCGGGCAGCTCTGCCACGATGGCGTCGAGATGATCGCCTTCGGACACGAAACAGTCGTAGCTACCGTCCGGTGCAGCGATGAACCCGTCGAGGGTGACGGCGATGTAGTAAACCAGCTTGCGCATTCGGCTCCTGTCGTGGTCGACCGGGTAGAGAACCCGTGGGCAGGGCGGGTCGGTCCGCTGTAGGGAATCCAGCGACCGAAGTGGGTCTTTGTGACCCAGCACTAGAACGTATTTTGTGTGCTCAGGACGCGATGAACAACTGGTTTTCAACGGCTAGTGTGGCCCGGGTGTGCAAACACCGTCCCTGTTTAGGACGACCATTCGAGTACTTTGTGGGGAAACTGTGACGGCTACCGGTCGTGAACACGACGACGAGCTCAAGAGCAGGGTTCAACGCCTGCTGCGCTTCCTTCGCGAAATCGTCGAGGCGCGTTCGAACCCGGTGCTGCGTTTCGACGACCACGTCCAGGTCGAATGGGTGCACGCAGGGGACGTGCCCATGCAGCTCGACCCGCGGGCAAAGCAGGGTGGTGTGGTGCTCCGCGCGCCGCGCATCGCGGTCGACGAGCCGCCCGAGCCGCCTGCGCTGCTGTCGGGTTGGCTCGATCCTCAGGTCGTCGCGGACAGCCGCTATCGCGAACTCGAGTTGGCCGACGCATCATCGGTGACGTCCCGCCGTCGAGCGGAGGCGCAGGAGTCCGACGCCGACTTCGACATCCGTAAGGCCTACGAGATCAAGCAGGCCTTCGAGGAGTACTCGGAATCGTGGAAGGAGTGGGCGCAGGAGGATCGGGATCGGCGACCGCAGGCCGCTCTGTACCAGGCTCTGCAGCTGATGATGCAGGAGCTGGCATCGCGACCCGAGTCCATCGAACTCGTGGTTGCCTCGGGGCTGCTGACGTCGAGCAACACCGATCAGCAACGCAGCGTGCGCACTCACCTGATCACGCAGTCGGCCAGCATCGAACGCGACGTGCGCACCGGTGATCTGCTGGTTCGCCTCGCCGCGAGCACCACCCCGCGGCTCGAGGACGGCCAGCTGCTGACCGGTTCGGACGATTTCGACACCTCCGGGTCGGTCGCTCTGGCCCAAGAATTGCACGACACCGTCACTTCACCGATCGGAGCCGGGGTCGAGCAGTTCCTGAGGAACTGGGCGGCGCGGGTGCCACGGCACGAGATCGAGGTGCTCGATCGTCTCGGTCCGCCCGGGGCTCTCGCCTACATCGACGACGACCGCACGCTCACCGTCTCACCTGCCCTCGTTCTCCGCGTTCGAGACTCGTTCGCGCTGGTCGAGTACTACGAGCAGATGATCGCCGACCTCGAGTTCGCCGACTCTCCGGTACCGCTGGGGCTCGCGCAATTGGTCGATGCCATCGAGCCTGCAGATCGGATGGCGTGGCTCGAACGCACGGGGGCGGGGGAGTCGGCGGCACTGGCGGAGGACCCGCTGTTCCCGCTGCCGGCCAACGCCGAGCAGTCGCAGATCATCGAACGGCTGGGGCGTGACAGCGGCGTCGTGGTCGAAGGGCCGCCGGGAACGGGCAAGACCCACACGATCGCCAACCTCATGTCCGGGCTGTTGGCTCGCGGTCAACGGGTTCTGGTCACTAGTGAAAAGTCACAAGCTTTGCGCGTGCTGCGCGATAAGCTCCCGCCGGAGCTACAGGAGCTCTGCGTGTCCATCACCGACCTCTCTCGCGGTGGTTCGGACGAGCTCAACCGCAGCGTTGCGAAGATCGCGGAGCGTAAGACCTCGTTCGACGAGGCCAGTGAGGTGCAGAAGATCGAGGCGCTGACGACGCAGCGCGGCGCGGCTCTGGCCCGGCGGGCCGAGCTGCTCGATCGTGTCAGTGCGCTACGCGAGTCCGAAACTGTTGTGCACGAATATGTTTCCGATGGATACGACGGCACGGTGTCGTCCATCGTGCGCAAGGTCAAAGCAGCCGAAGGTGCCCACGAGTGGCTGCCCGGCCCACTGCTCGCCGATCGCCCACCCCTCGACGGTGCCCAGGTCGATCAGCTTCGCAAGCTCATCGCCGGCTCCGACGGCACTCGCGAACTCCGCTCGCGCCAGGTGCTGCCGCGTCCGGAGACGATGCTTCCGAACTCGGCCGAACTCGCACTGCTCTGCCAGCGCGTGGGTGCACGAATCGACACTCTCTCGCCCCAGGCCGCGGATCTCGTGGCGTTGCTCGACGGGGTCGAACCCGCGGTGTCATCGGAGATCAAGCAGCTGTGCGAGGAGCTCGCCGCCCGAGTGCGAGCGGTCGTCGAACTCGACGGCTCCTACCCACGCCTGACCGATTCCGTGCTGTCCGGCGAGGCCGCCCACCTGTGGTCTCGGGTCAGCGGAATCGACGCGATGGTCGAGACGGCAGCTGCGTCCGATCGCTACGTCGGTGCGCACGATGTGCAGTGCTCGTCGAGCTCGCCTGCGGCACTCACGGCGATGGACGCGTTCGCCGGCGCGCTGGAGTCGGGTATCGAGTGGAAGCCCCGCTTCCGTCGAAGCGAGGAGCAGAAGGCCGTCGAGGCTCTCGACATCGTCGCCACCGTCGACGGACAACCCGCGACGACGGCGATGGCCGCGCGTCTGGTGGCAGAGCACATTCGCGCGCTCGAGACCGTGCAGACCGCCGCGGTGCTGCTGGCCGACCTCACGATCGTCGTTCCGCTCGACGGCACGCGCTCGATTCGCGTCAACAACGTGGCGCGTATCGCCGACCGGCTGGGTCTGGTGTCGGCAGTCGTCGCTGCCCGTGATGCCCTGGTGCACCGGCTGTACGCCATTTCGCCTGCGGCACCGTGGATTCGGAGCCTGGCCGAAGCTCAGGAAGTCGCCGGGGCCGCCGAGGCCATCGCCACGCGTATCGACATCGACGCCGCACGTGCCGAGCTCGACGCCCTGCAGTTCGCGGTTGCCACTCGTATCGATGCCGGTCCGTCGCCCGAGGGCTCGAATCTGGTGAGTGCGTTGAGCACCGCGGATCCCTTGGAATTGGCTGCCGCCGTTGCGGCGTATTCGCTGGCGTGTTCCGAGCAGGAGGATCAGCTCCTGCTCGAATCGATGTCGGCGTCGCTGTCCGAGGTCGCACCCGCGCTGTTCGACTTGGTCAGGGACACCGCCGGCGACGTCGAATGGGATGAGCTGAGCTGGCAGATGTCGAAGGCCTGGGCGTGGCGTCGGGCACGCGAGTGGGTCGGCGAGCAGCACCACGGGGGTCTCGAGCAGCAATTGGAGGCGGAGCTGGCCGCTGCGGATACCGACATCGCCTATCTCACGACACGTCTCGCCGCCGCCAGTGCCTGGCGCAACAGTCTCGAACGAATGACTGCCGTCGAGGTGCGTGCGCTGCAGACCTACCGCGAGCACATCTCCAGCATCGGCTCAGGAGCCGGCAAGTACGCCGAAACCTACCGCAGTGCAGCACGATCGGCGATGCGTGAGGCGCAGAGTGCGGTACCCGCCTGGGTCATGCCTCTCTCCCAGGTGCTGGCATCGATTCCGCCGGTGCCGGGCAGTTTCGACGTCGTCATCGTCGACGAAGCGAGTCAGGCCGACATCACCAGTCTCTTCCTGCTGTATCTCGCACCCCGCGTGATCGTGGTGGGTGACGACAGGCAGTGCGCACCGGCCGATGTCCCGCAGACCGGAACGCTCGAGGACGTGTTCGATCGGTTGGACGTCTACCTGCCCGATCTGCCCGAGCATGTGCGTGCGACGCTGACCCCGAGGTCGAGCCTTTTCTCCATGCTGCGTACCAGGTTCGGTCAGGTGGTGCGGTTGCGTGAGCACTTCCGCTCGATGCCCGAGATCATCAACTGGTCGAGTCAACAGTTCTATGGAGACTCCCCGCTCGTGCCCGTGCGGCAGTTCGGTGCGGATCGGCTACCGCCGTTGCGGCACACGTACGTTCGCGGAGCGACGGTGACCGGAAAGAACGCATCACTGGTCAACCGCACCGAGGCCATCGCGATCGCCGACCAGATCGCCGACTGCCTCGAAGACTCCGCGTACGACAACCTGACCTTCGGAGTGGTTGTGCTGCAGGGCCAATCGCAGGTCGACGAGATTCGCAACGAGTTGATCAAGCGGATCGGCATCGAACAGTGGGAACAGCGTCGGCTTCGCGTCGGTACGCCGCCGGACTTCCAGGGCGACGAACGCAACGTCGTGTTTCTGTCGATGGTGGTGGCACCCGACCAGAATTTCGCGACCCTCACCGCCAATCAGTACAAGCGGCGGTTCAACGTGGCAGCGTCGCGGGCACAGGATCAGCTGTGGCTCTTCCACTCGGTGACCGTCGACCGTCTCAAGCGAGCGGACCTGCGCAACTCGCTGCTGAGCTACGTCACCTCCGTCTCGCCCGCTCCGGCCGATCCCATGCCGGTCGATGTCTCGCGCGAGGTCCGGAAGGCACCCTTCGAGACGTTGCTGGAGCAGCAGTTGTGGAACGACCTCGTCGAGCGAGGTTTTCACGTCAATCCTGGTGTGGAGGTGAACAACAGGCGTCTCGCCCTGGTCGTCACCGGCGACTCCTCGCGGCTCGCCGTCGAGTGCGACGGCGACACCTTCCTGTCGACCCCGGCTCAGCGGTTGGCGGATCTGCAGCGGGAGCAGGAACTCAAGCGGTGCGGTTGGACGTTCTGGCGGGTGCGTGAATCCGAGTACTACCTGGACCGCGACGCAGCGCTGGAAAGCCTCTGGGCCACGTTGGCCCGCCTGGGAATCAAGCCCAACAGCGTTGTCGTGGAAGGTCTCGAGAGCTCGGAAGAGGCCTGGACCCCGGTCCCACTCGAGTCCTCGCAGTTCGACGATTCCGGAGTTTTCGAGACGTCCGCGCACGCAGGCTCGCCCGCGCGGCACGGGTCGGTGCTGTCTCTGTGGACCATGCCGCGCATAGACATTCCCACCGAGGAGCAGTCCGAATCGGAAGCTCGAGGAGGCGACCGCGAAGGATCGGCGCCCATGACGAACGGTTCCGGAACCACCGACGGAGCCGGCGTCAAGAACGGTTCGCGACCGACCAACGGCTCGGGAATGACGAACGGTGCGTCTGTCACCAACGGTGCCGGTCGTTCCAACGGCTCCAATGGCGCTGCTCGGCCGAGCGAGTCTTCGGCATCGAACCGCTCGGCGATGACGAACGGATCCACACCCGCACAGGACGCGGAGACCGACGCGTCCGCGCGGGTGCATGACGCTGGGGCGAGCAGCGACTCGGCCACCGAGGTCGGCGAAACCACGAACACTGCGACAGCGGCCACGGACCGGGTCGACGAGGCCGACGAGACGGTCGCACATCACGAGGCCGCGGCAAGCGTCGAGGAGTCCGCGCTCGACGGATCCGATCCGGCCGAGACACAGGGCGATTCGACGGAAGCGACGACGGCCGATGCCGAGCCGAGCGGCACCCTGGAGGCACCCGAGGACGAGGGCATCGCAGAACACGAGTTGCCGCTCAACGGACTTCGCGGATACACCACCCGACGTCGGCCGTAGCTCCGGCTCCTGACCGGCAGGCTCAGCGCCCGGGACGAACCAGCGAAGGCGACGTAGTCTTGGCCTCGGATTGCGCGCACGTACGAGTGAAGAGGGTTCGACGCCGATGACGGATCGACAGACGCAGCACCCCGAACAGTCGGTCTCACCGGACGGGTCGACGCGACCGCGCACTCGACGGATCGTCGTGCCGACCGTTGTTTCGTTGGTCTGCGCTGTGCTTGTCGCGCTGCCGGCCTGGACTATCGTGTTCGCGGGTGCGCAGTGGCCGGTGGTTGCACAGCTGGTCGGCTCTGCGGTTGCGGTCGCCGCATTCGTGGCTCTGCCTGCGGCGATGTATCTGGGCCACCGGCCGAGTGCCGAGGGGGCCCCCAAGGACGCGTGGGCGCGCGTCGGAGACGTGTTGTTGGGCTCGGTCTGGATCGCGTTCGTGTGGTCGGCACTCTCGCTGCTGCTGCGGCTCGGTCTGTGGGTGGCCGGGGTCGACGACCCTCTTCGGTCGCGGATCGTGTCGGTGACAACCGTGGTCGTCGTAGTCGTCCTGGCGCTGTGGGGTCATTACGAGGCGATGCGAACTCCCCGCGTGCGACACACGACCGTCAGGATCGATCGGCTCGGGGCTCGATTCGACGGTCTACGAGTGGTTCTCGTGACCGACACGCATTTCGGCCCGCTCGATCGAACGACGTGGTCGCATCGATTGACCGACGCCGTCAATGCGCTCGAACCTGATGTGTTGGCCCACGTCGGCGATATCGCCGACGGCTCGGTCGATCGGCGTCGAGCGCAGGCCGCGCCGTTGGAGGCAATGCTCGCGAGTGCGGCGCGCGTGTACGTCACCGGCAATCACGAGTACTTCGGCGAGGCGCAGGAGTGGCTCGATCACATGGAAAACCTCGGATGGAACTCCCTGCACAATCGCCACGTGGTGCTGTACCGCGGTGAGGACGCACTGATCATCGCGGGCGTCGACGACGCCACCGCCGCAGGGTCGGGTGCGCCCGGCCACGGTGCCGATCTCGTGCGCGCACTTGCCGGAACCGATCCCGCGATCCCCGTACTGTTGCTGGCTCATCAGCCGAAACAGATCGGTGACGCTGTCGACGCCGGCGTCGATCTGCAGGTCTCCGGCCACACACACGGCGGTCAGATCTGGCCGTTCTCGGCCTTGGTTCGGCTCGACCAGCCGGTGGTGCACGGTCTGAGCAGACACGGCGCGCGAACTCAGCTCTACACCAGCCGCGGATCGGGATTCTGGGGTCCGCCTTTCCGAGTGTTCGCGCCCAGTGAGATTTCCGTTCTGACATTGGTCGCCGGCTGAGCGATCGACACCTGGCAGTATCGGTGGGGTGAAGAGAACCGAAGAGGTCGTCGTTGTCGCAACCGATCTCGACGGCACCCTGTTGCGTTCGGACCGAACCGTCTCTGCGCGAACGGCCGCCGCGATGGCTGCGGCTGACGCCGCCGGAATCAGGGTGGTGTGGGCCACCGCTCGCGCGCGACACTCCATCGACGAACTCGCAGCGTCCTGCGGATTTCGCGGGACGGCGATCGGTGCCAACGGGGCTGTCGTCCTCGACTTGGCCGACGGCTTCCCGGCCATCGTCGGCACCAGGTCGGTACCGGCCGAGACGGTGGCCTCGGCCAAATCGGTCGTGCGCTCCCTCGTTCCCGGCGTGGCTTTCGCGACCGTCGGTGCCACGCGATTCGTGGCCGAGGCGCGGTACGCCGAGCTGTGCGTGTTCGCAGACCATCACCGGCAGCCGCACGAGATGGAACTGTCGGAGCACGGTCTGCCGGTCGACGTCGAGCCGACGGTCAAAATCGTTGCTCGGCACAGAGATACGACGAGCGAGGAGTTGTACGAGCTCGTCGCTGCTGTGGGGGTGGACGGAGTGGAGTTGACCCATTCCGGTGCTCCGTACATCGAGATGTCCGCAGCGGGAGTCTCGAAAGCCAGTGCCCTGCAGGAATTGTGCGAGCGTTGGGGGATCTCTTCGGGTTCGGTTGCGGCAGTGGGAGATGCGCGCAACGATCTGCCGATGCTGACCTGGGCGGGTACGGCGTTGTGCCCGTCGAATGCCGCTGAGCCCGTGCGATCCGTTGCCGATCGAGTGCTCGAATCCAACGACGATGACGCGGTTGCGCGCTATCTGGAGGAGCTCACCGCGCGCAGAGCGAAACTGTAGCGTCCGGTCTGCTGGTTGCGACGCCGTATGAGAGGCTGGCCCCATCATCGGCAGAAGGACACCAGTGAGCTATCCAGGTTCGGGCGACCCCTCGCAGCGCGCGTACGGACAGTACGGCGCGCAGCCGAATCCATCCGATCGAGTCATTCCGCCGCCGTCCTCTGGAGATGGCGCGCCACAGTCTCGTGCCGCGGCGCAGCCAGGTGGGTACGGCGCGGTTCCGCGGCCACCCGTGTTCGGCGCCGGTGGTGTCCCGGGTGCTCCTCCACCGGGACCGCCGAGAAAAGGCAGCGGTGGCATCTGGATCGTGGTGGCCGTTCTGGCTGTGGTCGCTGTGATTCTCGGCGGCGTGATCGCGTGGGTGGTGGTGCGCGACGACGCAACTCCCGCGGTGGCGTCGTCGGGTGCAGCATCGTCCTCGGCAGTATCCGACGGCAGCGTTCCAGGCCGTGAACCCGCGCCCACGGCGGCTAACTCACCGCAGCCGGGCGTCGCCACTCTGCCCGCGGGTGCGCAGACTTGCCCGGCCACCGTGGCGTCGAGCAGCGGGCTTCGAGGTTCGGCGGTGGGATCCACTGTCACGTCGTGCCCGTTCGCCGAGGAGGTTCGGTTGGCCTACACCAGGGCGGGTTCGGATCGGAATTCGCGGACGGTGGTGGCCAGCAGCCCGGTCACCGGCAAGCGATACGAGATGAACTGCGTCTCGTCTGCGCAGTTGGTGACGTGTACCGGTGGCGAGAACGCTGTTGTCTACCTCTTCTAGTTCGGCCCGCCGCGTCGGAAGAGTCGGATCGGTCGCCCTTGCGGTCGGTGTTCTGATGGCCGGCTGCACCATCGCCACCGACGACGGCCCCGAAACACCCGTCGTGTCCGAAACATCTTCTGCTCCGGTGCCTCCGGCGAGTGCGCCGACGTCCGATTCGGGAGTGTGGACCACTGCGCCTCCTGTCGAGGCGCTGCCGGCAGACGATCTGGCCACGGAGTTCGGCGCACTGGAGTCGACGGTGGGTGGTCCCATCGGCCTCGCTCTGGTTCCGGTCGGCGGCGGACCGTCGACAGTCCTCGGCACCTGGACTTCCGGTGTGGCGTGGTCGACGGTCAAGGTGCCTCTGGCTGTGGCCGCCCTGCGTCGCGGTGGCGACGCGGCGCTTGCGGACGCCACCGCCGCGATCGAAAGCTCCGACAACGCAGCGGCCGAGGCCCTGTGGGGGTCGCTCGGAGATTCCGCTGCCGCAGGTGCTTCGGTCGAATCGGTTTTGCGGCAGGGCGGAGACGCTGCCACTGCGGTGCAGCGGGAGCGGATTCGCCCTGAATTCAGCGCATTCGGACAGACCGAGTGGTCGACGCAGGATCAGGCGACGTTCGCGGCGGGCCTGTCGTGTATCCCGGACGCTGCACCGGTGGTCGAGATGATGAACACCGTTGTGCCCGAGCATCAATGGGGTCTCGCGAAGCTGTCCGATGCGGCCTACAAAGGCGGTTGGGGGCCGAGCCTCCAAGGCGGCTACGACGTCCGGCAGGTCGGTATCGTCACCACCGTTGCCGGGCGAGTCGGGGTAGCGATTGCGGCGCAACCGAATTCGGGTGAGTTCGCCGACGGAACTGCCATGCTCGACGCGGTCGGCGGATGGTTGGAGTCGCACAGCGCCCAGCTCCCCGCCGGTCACTGCGTCTAGGAGCTACGGACCAGCGTACCGGCGCGGGTAGCCTCTGGCGTGTCAGTGAATCGTCCATCACGAAAGGCCCTGCTGTGAACGACGCCCTGTCGACGGAATCGTCCGAGCCCACCACGATCGCCGAGTATCTGAACGCACACGCGTTGCGCGTGTCGCCGCTCGACGGTGCCGCGGCGGCCGAACTCGGCATCACCGTGCCGATTCCTGCGGGATGGCAGACGCTCGATCCGGCGCAGTTTCCCGGGGCGACTCAGGTCATCGTGGAACCGAACCTGGTGGAGAACGGGTTCGCGCCCAACGCGGTGCTTCTGGTCGGTGCGTTGTCACGCACGATCGACCCGGAAGCGTTGATGGCATTGAGTTTCGGCGACGGACGTGCGATGCCCGGCTGGGTGGAGCGCGAGGCGAGCGCGGCGTCGTGGCTCGGCTGGCCGTCCCGATTCATTCGGGGTACGTACGTCGCGCAGCAACTCGAAGCCGCCGTGACGACGCGGTATGTGGTGGTGGGCGTCGATACCCAATACCTGGTGCAGTTGACGGTGACGACGTTGGCATCTCAGCTCGATGCGTTGGCCTTCGACGTCGCCGCGATCAACGATGGTTTGACCACTGGTACGTAGAAGACCGCGAGCCCCTGCGTCCGACGCACGGGTCCGACTAGGGTCCTTTCCATGTCGATGAGAACCGGTCGCGTCCGGCACCTGTCTGTGGTGCCGAATTTGTCCGACACCGACGAACCGGCCGACGACAACGCGACGGAAGCCATGCGGCGGGGCCTGGTGAACTTGGTGCTTCGGGTGACCGTGGATCACACCCGTCCGCAGATCTGGCGTCGGGTGCGGGTGCGCTCGGATCTGCTGCTGTCCGAGCTGCACGCGGTGCTCCAGAAGGCTCTCGGGTGGGAGGACCGGCATCTGCATGCGTTCAGCGTCAGGACCGCCGGTGCCACGCGTCGATTCGAGATGGAAGTGACGCTCGACGACGAACCGGACGGCGAGGCGTCGAGCGAAGAGCGAGTGCGGATCGACGACGTGCTCACGGCATCGGGTTCCACCATGACGTACGAGTACGACTTCGGTGACGGGTGGACACACACGATCGTTCTGGAGCAGATCGATTCCGATATCGACGACCTCCGATCCGTCTGCCTCGACGGGGCACGCGCATGTCCACCCGAGGAGTCTGGCGGGCCTTCGCGCTATGCACAGGCGCTCGACATCGCTGCCGACCCGTCCGATCCCGAACACGCAGCCCAGCTGGCGCGGTGGGGCGCGGCTTTCGATCCGGCTCTGTTCGACGCCGATGCAGTCAACACAGTGCTGCACTCGCTCGACGTGGGGCGTTCGGTGCTCGCCGAAGCGGTGGCGGCGGCTCCGGCTATCGGAAAGCTGTTCGGTCGGGTGCGTCCTACGGAGGTGCCGTCACTGATGGCGTTGCTTCCGCGGTGCGAACTCACAGTCGAGAGCTCGGTCGATCTACCCGTCGCAGAAATTGCAATGGCCAAGTTGACGTGGTTTCTCGGCAGAATCGGCAACGACGGAGCCGACCTGACGGGTGCCGGCTACCTCAAGCCCGCATTCGTGGCGGCGATTCGTGAGGAGCTCGACTGGGGTCTGGGGTGGGTAGGGCCGAGCAATCGCGAGATCGACCATCATCAGGTGACCGATCTGCGCGAGGCGGCGCGGCACCTCGGGTTGACCCGCACATCGAAGGGCAGGTTGCTGCGCACCAAGCTCGGTGCAGCTTTGACCGACGACCCGGTAGGTATGTGGCGACATACGGCCTCGCGCCTCCCTCTGGGAAAGGAGACGTACGAGACCGACGCGGCGACTCTCTTCCTGATCTCCCTGGCCGCATCGGCATCCGCGGCGCATCGCAACGAGATGTTGATCGAGACCGTGGCCGAATTAGGCTGGGCCAGCGAAGATTCCGGTGTTTTCGACGCTCAGTTCGCGGCGCAGGCCACGGTGAGCTTCCTCGATCTCATCGGTGCACACGGTCCGCGGTTCTACTTCCGTCAAGAGGTATCGGACTCGCCGAGCTGGTCGCGCAGGTTCGCAAGGGACGCATTGCTGAGCTGAGTCGTCGAGAAGCGGTTTCAGGAAGGCCGATTCGGGCTCGCGCCGCGGAGGGTCGCCGCTGAGCAGGCGATTTGCGTTGGTGTGGTTGGTGGCGTAACTTTTGTCGAGTCAGAGCGACGGACACCGACCCGGTCTTCACGGACAGGGTGAACGAGGTTGGACGTGTGGCTCGGCAGGTTTTATCCCCCAAGAGTCGGGCCTTGTGTCCGAGACCAAGCTGGGATAGGCTGGAACAGTTGCCCTTGAGGCCGACGGACTGTGTGTTCGTGGGTTGAGAGTGTGTGCGTGTTCTTTGAGAACTCAACAGTGTGTCGATGAATGTCAGTGCCGAAATTTTTTGTTTTGGTGAAGCATTCGATGTATCAATCATCCGCTTGTGGTGGTTGTTGTCGGGTGTTGTTTTGAAATGCTAGTTGAGTTTTTTTGCTAGTGATTTGACTTGATGTCTTTGACTGATTCGCAGCTTTCGCTCTCTTTTCGGGGGTGGGGTTGTTGTTTCGCAGGTCTTTTACGGAGAGTTTGATCCTGGCTCAGGACGAACGCTGGCGGCGTGCTTAACACATGCAAGTCGAGCGGTAAGGCCTTTCGGGGTACACGAGCGGCGAACGGGTGAGTAACACGTGGGTGATCTGCCCTGCACTCTGGGATAAGCTTGGGAAACTGGGTCTAATACCGGATATGACTACAGCATGCATGTGTTGTGGTGGAAAGATTTATCGGTGCAGGATGGGCCCGCGGCCTATCAGCTTGTTGGTGGGGTAATGGCCTACCAAGGCGACGACGGGTAGCCGACCTGAGAGGGTGACCGGCCACACTGGGACTGAGACACGGCCCAGACTCCTACGGGAGGCAGCAGTGGGGAATATTGCACAATGGGCGGAAGCCTGATGCAGCGACGCCGCGTGAGGGATGAAGGCCTTCGGGTTGTAAACCTCTTTCAGCAGGGACGAAGCGTGAGTGACGGTACCTGCAGAAGAAGCACCGGCTAACTACGTGCCAGCAGCCGCGGTAATACGTAGGGTGCGAGCGTTGTCCGGAATTACTGGGCGTAAAGAGTTCGTAGGCGGTTTGTCGCGTCGTTTGTGAAAACCCGGGGCTCAACTTCGGGCTTGCAGGCGATACGGGCAGACTTGAGTGTTTCAGGGGAGACTGGAATTCCTGGTGTAGCGGTGAAATGCGCAGATATCAGGAGGAACACCGGTGGCGAAGGCGGGTCTCTGGGAAACAACTGACGCTGAGGAACGAAAGCGTGGGTAGCAAACAGGATTAGATACCCTGGTAGTCCACGCCGTAAACGGTGGGCGCTAGGTGTGGGTTCCTTCCACGGGATCTGTGCCGTAGCTAACGCATTAAGCGCCCCGCCTGGGGAGTACGGCCGCAAGGCTAAAACTCAAAGGAATTGACGGGGGCCCGCACAAGCGGCGGAGCATGTGGATTAATTCGATGCAACGCGAAGAACCTTACCTGGGTTTGACATACACCGGAAAACCGTAGAGATACGGTCCCCCTTGTGGTCGGTGTACAGGTGGTGCATGGCTGTCGTCAGCTCGTGTCGTGAGATGTTGGGTTAAGTCCCGCAACGAGCGCAACCCTTGTCTTATGTTGCCAGCGCGTTATGGCGGGGACTCGTAAGAGACTGCCGGGGTCAACTCGGAGGAAGGTGGGGACGACGTCAAGTCATCATGCCCCTTATGTCCAGGGCTTCACACATGCTACAATGGCCAGTACAGAGGGCTGCGAGACCGTGAGGTGGAGCGAATCCCTTAAAGCTGGTCTCAGTTCGGATCGGGGTCTGCAACTCGACCCCGTGAAGTCGGAGTCGCTAGTAATCGCAGATCAGCAACGCTGCGGTGAATACGTTCCCGGGCCTTGTACACACCGCCCGTCACGTCATGAAAGTCGGTAACACCCGAAGCCGGTGGCCTAACCCCTCGTGGGAGGGAGCCGTCGAAGGTGGGATCGGCGATTGGGACGAAGTCGTAACAAGGTAGCCGTACCGGAAGGTGCGGCTGGATCACCTCCTTTCTAAGGAGCATTCTCCAGACCATGTACCAGCACACAGGTGCTCGGATGATGGTCTGGCAGAGCCCGTTTCGTTCCCACACGTGGAACGGCGGGAGCTCACGGGTGGAACACTGACAACCAATTCGTTCATCGTGTCGCCGGCAATGCCGGTGGCCGAACGAGTTATATCGATGCACTGTTGGGTCCTGAGAGAACACGCGAAAGCATGTTTCTTTCTAGGCAAGACGTATACAGGCAGCTTCGGTTGTATCTATCGGTTCCCTTGTTGGGGGATGTCTGAGGTCGACGTGTATGGAGTTGGTTGTGTGTTGTTTGAGAATTGCACAGTGGACGCGAGCATCTTTGTTGTAAGTAATGAAGAGCGTACGGTGGATGCCTTGGCACCAGGAGCCGATGAAGGACGTAGGAGGCTGCGATAAGCCTCGGGGAGCTGTCAACCGAGCTGTGATCCGAGGGTGTCCGAATGGGGAAACCCAGCACGAGTGATGTCGTGTTACCTGCACCTGAATATATAGGGTGTGTGGAGGGAACGTGGGGAAGTGAAACATCTCAGTACCCACAGGAAGAGAAAACAATAGTGATTCCGTGAGTAGTGGCGAGCGAAAGCGGATGAGGCCAAACTTTGTGCGTGTGATACCCGGCAGGGGTTGCGTATGGAGGGTTGTGGGGTTTGCATTGTCGATTCTGCCGGATCGGCCGACAGTGAGAAATTGTGGTGTTAGTCGAAGTGGTTTGGAACGGCCTGTCGTAGAGGGTGAGAGTCCCGTAGACGAAAACATTGCAACTGTCGTTGTGGATACCCAAGTAGCAGCGGGCCCGTGAAATCTGCTGTGAATCTGTCGGGACCACCCGATAAGCCTGAATACTCCCTGGTGACCGATAGCGGACTAGTACCGTGAGGGAAAGGTGAAAAGTACCCCGGGAGGGGAGTGAAATAGTACCTGAAACCGTGCGCTTACAATCCGTCAAAGCTGGTGCATGATTCGTCATGGCTGGTGATGGCGTGCCTTTTGAAGAATGAGCCTGCGAGTTAGTGGCATGTCGCGAGGTTAACCCGTGTGGGGTAGCCGTAGCGAAAGCGAGTCCGAATAGGGCGTATCACCTTCGTGGTGTGTAGTGGCGTGTTCTAGACCCGAAGCGGAGTGATCTACCCATGGCCAGGTTGAAGCGACGGTAAGACGTCGTGGAGGACCGAACCCACTTAGGTTGAAAACTGAGGGGATGAGTTGTGGGTAGGGGTGAAAGGCCAATCAAACTCCGTGATAGCTGGTTCTCCCCGAAATGCATTTAGGTGCAGCGTCACGTGTTTCTCGCCGGAGGTAGAGCTACTGGATGGTCTAGGGGGCCTACAAGCTTACCGAAATCAGCCAAACTCCGAATGCCGGTGAGTGAGAGCGTGGCAGTGAGACTGCGGGCGATAAGGTTCGTAGTCGAGAGGGAAACAGCCCAGATCGCCAGCTAAGGTCCCTAAGCGTGTACTAAGTGGAAAAGGATGTGGGGTCGCGAAGACAACCAGGAGGTTGGCTTAGAAGCAGCCACCCTTGAAAGAGTGCGTAATAGCTCACTGGTCAAGTGATCCTGCGCCGACAATGTAGCGGGGCTCAAGTACACCACCGAAGCTGCGGCACTCACACAACAGCCCCATGCAAGTCTGCGGATTTGTGTGCAGGTGTGTGGGTGGGTAGGGGAGCGTCGTGCAGCCATGGAAGCATCGGAGTGATCCAGGTGTGGAGGCTGCGCGAGTGAGAATGCAGGCATGAGTAGCGAAAGACGAGTGAGAAACTCGTCCGCCGAATGACCAAGGGTTCCTGGGCCAGGTTAATCCGCCCAGGGTGAGTCGGGACCTAAGACGAGGCCGACAGGCGTAGCCGATGGACAACGGGTTGATATTCCCGTACCCGTGTAACCGCGCCCATGGTGAATCAGTGACACTAACCACCCTGAATCCACGTGACTGATCTCTTTCGAGAGTGAGGCGTGTGGTGGATGCGTGGGACCTGATCTGGTAGTAGCCAAGCGATGGGGTGACGCAGGAAGGTAGCTGGGCCAGTCAGTGGTTGTACTGGTGTAAGCCTGTAGGGCGAACGGTAGGCAAATCCGCCGTTCATCAAGCCTGAGAGGTGATGCGTAGCCGATTGAGGCGAATTCAGTGATCCTATGCTGCCGAGAAAAGCCTCTAGTGAGTTGTTACACGGCCCGTACCCCAAACCGACACAGGTGGTCAGGTAGAGAATACTAAGGCGATCGAGATAACTATGGTTAAGGAACTCGGCAAAATGCCCCCGTAACTTCGGGAGAAGGGGGGCCCTGTCCGGTGATCACTCTTGCAGTGTGAGCTGGGTGGGGCCGCAGAGACCAGTGAGAAGCGACTGTTTACTAAAAACACAGGTCCGTGCGAAGTCGTAAGACGATGTATACGGACTGACGCCTGCCCGGTGCTGGAAGGTTAAGAGGACCGGTTAGCCAGTGATGGCGAAGCTGAGAATTTAAGCCCCAGTAAACGGCGGTGGTAACTATAACCATCCTAAGGTAGCGAAATTCCTTGTCGGGTAAGTTCCGACCTGCACGAATGGCGTAACGACTTCTCAGCTGTCTCAACCATAGACTCGGCGAAATTGCATTACGAGTAAAGATGCTCGTTACGCGCGGCAGGACGAAAAGACCCCGGGACCTTCACTACAGCTTGGTATTGGTGTTCGGTTCGGTTTGTGTAGGATAGGTGGGAGACTGTGAAGCGGTGACGCCAGTTACTGTGGAGTCGTTGTTGAAATACCACTCTGATCGTATTGGATACCTCAACCTCGGACCATGATCTGGTTCAGGGACAGTGCCTGGTGGGTAGTTTAACTGGGGCGGTTGCCTCCTAAAATGTAACGGAGGCGCCCAAAGGTTCCCTCAGCCTGGTTGGCAATCAGGTGTCGAGTGCAAGTGCACAAGGGAGCTTGACTGTGAGACTGACAAGTCGAGCAGGGACGAAAGTCGGGACTAGTGATCCGGCACCGGCAAGTGGAAGCGGTGTCGCTCAACGGATAAAAGGTACCCCGGGGATAACAGGCTGATCTTCCCCAAGAGTCCATATCGACGGGATGGTTTGGCACCTCGATGTCGGCTCGTCGCATCCTGGGGCTGGAGTAGGTCCCAAGGGTTGGGCTGTTCGCCCATTAAAGCGGCACGCGAGCTGGGTTTAGAACGTCGTGAGACAGTTCGGTCTCTATCCGCCGCGCGCGTAAGAAACTTGAGGAAGGCTGTCCCTAGTACGAGAGGACCGGGACGGACGAACCTCTGGTGTGCCAGTTGTTCCACCAGGAGCACCGCTGGTTGGCTACGTTCGGAAGGGATAACCGCTGAAAGCATCTAAGCGGGAAGCCTGTTCCAAGATGAGGTTTCTCACCCCCTCGAGGGGGTAAGGCCCCCGGCAGACCACCGGGTTGATAGGCCAGAACTGGAAGTCGGGTAACCGATGCAGGTGACTGGTACTAATAGGCCGAGGACTTACCACAAAGAAGCTACGCGTCCACTGTGCAATATCTGAAACAACACACGAGTTGATTCAGCAAGCACAATCGAATACAGGTCCAAGAACGAAACACCACCCCAGACTGCATGTGGGGGTTGTGTTCTCCGACTGAGACCGCTCGTGATCTCTGTTTCGCAGAGTTACGGCGGCCATAGCGGAGGGGAAACGCCCGGTCCCATTCCGAACCCGGAAGCTAAGCCCTCCAGCGCCGATGGTACTGCACTCGACAGGGTGTGGGAGAGTAGGACACCGCCGAACACAACATTCCAGAATGGCCCCCGACCACCAGGTCCGGGGCCATTCTGCATTTCGAAACCACCCACACCCACACCACCCTCTCGCGGACGAACGCGCACGCATCCGCCACACGCGCGCACGATCGCACCCGGCCACTGCCCATTCCCCGCGCACCTGACACACGCGCGCGCACTTGCCATCCGGCGAGGCTGCCGCGCATCATGCCTCCGGCCAGTCTTCGTGGGCTCCCACGAGATTCTGTGGCACAGTCGACGGCGATGAAACTCGCCGTCGATCAGCTCCGCGTCAGCAGAATTCTGCTCGATTTCGATCTGAGCATCGAATTCGACAACGGTGCCAGCATTGCCTTCAGTGAGGTGACGGTGGATGGCCTCATCGTCGACGAGGACAATCAGTTCGAGGGCCTACGCGCATTCGCGACACTGCACGGTCTTGTATGCGACGACGCAGACTACGACGAATTCGGTGTTCTCCGTCTGACGTTCGGGGGCCGGCAGAGAGTGGTGGCCAGCCCGCGAGACGAAGTCGAATCCTGGGAGTACACCGCCGCGGACGGTTCGACTGTTTTGTGTGGACCGGAAGGGGCCGTCGAATCGTGGCCCGCACCCGAGCACCCGAAGGCGGTGGCCCCGACCGTCGAGAGGCTTCCGTCCATCGGAGCCACCGTGGTCAGGCTCTCCACTGGCGACAACCCTGCCGTCGAATTCTCGGACAACACGAAGCTGCTGTTCGATCTTCCGCTCGATTCCGGATATCTCGTGTTGAGGGAGAGCGTCACGTCGAGCTCCAGCTCAAAAGAAGGCGGCGATAGGGCTCACGAGGATTGGGTAGTTGAGCTGTCCTCGGGGCACGTGATCTTCTACCGACCGCGCACCGTGTAGGGCCTACCAAGAGCCGTTCATCCGACTGAATGAACAGTCGATGCATGACGGCACCCCTCTCTGCGCAAGCCGACCGCGTGGCCTACTTTGTAGGTATTGCGAAGGCAGGTTCATGAGAGTGGTTGATGGATGTCGGGTGTGAACACTCTCGATTCGGCGGTGCTGACAGACGCACACTGGGTAGAGCTGATGCCTTGGTTGGACGGTTACGTCTCTCAGCGTGCTGCTCTGCTCGAACGACTCGCGCCCGGCACGGATTGGTGGCTGGAAGACGGCCCGTCCGAGACTGTGGTTGAGGACGAGGTGACTCTGGACAATCTGCTTGCAGGCCTGGCGGAGCTGTTTGTCGCTGGACACAAGGACACGTTGCTCGCGGATGCCGTTCCGGCTCTGCTGCAATCATTGCCGATCGCGCTGATGGGTTTGGAGGCCAGAGCGGCCACCGCCGTAAAACGGTTGACGTCCGCCTCGACGTTGTCAGGGCTCCTTTCTCACACAGTGACGGACATCTTTGCTGTGCCAGGCACAAGCGAGCAGACTGTGCGTGACGTTGTCCACGGTTTGCTCTACTGTGCGGTCCTTCGCGACCCGCTCGGTCGCCTCGATGAGCACAACGATGGTGAGACGGCGCCCGTTGTTACACAGCTTCTCGACGACTTGACGGAACTGGCTGTTTGGCGTCGGATTCGGGGCGAAATTGATCGTCCTCTTATGTCGGTGGAGATCGACGACGATTCGCCCGAGGCCGTCCAGGAAGTCGCGGCGCGGCTCGAATCGGTGACATCGAGGGACTTTCCGGACATCTGTGCGGGCGATGCAGTCGATGAGATCGAAAATCTGATCTCGCAGCTCGACGGTCGTGAAAGTATCGCGCTGCATCAAAGGCTGTTGGCGGCGGAACCGATCTCTCTGGGTGAACTGAGCACCAAGTTGCACCTGTCCAAGCCCGCTTCAGGTGCGATCGAGTCCCGCACGAAGGCCAAGATCAACGCAGCCTGTGGGTATGGGACAGCGGTTGGAAACCTGCTGGCAAGTCTGCGGGTGGAGATCCAGCCGGTTGCCTCGATGTCACGCTTGGTCTCCGTGCACCCCGAGATCGAGCAACCTGTGCCAAGCCTGGGAGTGCCGCTGTGGCTGGTTCTGGATCGGCTGGACGACTACTTCGAGGTCACGGATGGGTGGGCGGCCGCCCCCGATGTCAATGGAGCGCAGATGAGGACACGATCCATTCTCGAAGATCTGGAGTCGCCGAACGGCGTCGTTCCTCTCGATGACCTCGAATTGCTCGTGACGATGCCGCGTAGTGAACTCGAGGCCTGGCTCGGATGGTGCGCCATTCCCGTAGTGCACGGATCCGCACTGACTCGAACCAAAACAGTTGTCGACGCAGCCGTAGGAGTCCTCGAAGCCGTCGGACAACCTCGGGCGGCGTCGGATATCGCAGTACTCGTCGACAGCGGCAAGCCTGCCCAGGCAGTGCACCGCGCGCTCGTCGGCGACGACCGCTCGGTGCTCGGGTCCGACGGTCTGTGGAGCCTGATTGCCTGGGCGGACGCCGTCATGCCTGCTGCAGTCGATTTGCTTGAGGACTTCGAGGCGGCGGACGACGGCGTGGTGCGTCGACGTCGGCGTGAACGCAATGGGAAGACCCCGGAGCAGACGCGTCGGTTGTATCGAATCGGCCTTGCTTGGAGGTACCGAATCGTGGTCACAGCGGATCAGTTGAGAGGTTCGGGGTTTGCCCTGCCCGCGGGAGTTGCGGTCGCGGTCGGTTGCGAGCGTGGCGGGACCGTCGAACTACGCAGCAGACTTGGCGCTCAGATGGTGAGGTGGACCGGAGCCCAGCCGACTTCAGGCACGATTCGACGCTTTCTGCGGGACTTGGATGCGCAGCCAGGAGACGAAGTGCTGCTGGAGTTTTCGCCGGACAGGTCGTTCACGGTGGTGCGTCCCGAAACCGTTCCGCCCGATGCTGATCCGCTCCGTCGGGCCCTCGCGGCTATCGGACACCCTCAGCCGATGAGTGTCGCTGACCGCCATGTCACCCGTGTACTTGCTGATGCGATCGGTCTGTACGGAGAAAGTCGTCCTCGCCGGTTGCTACGAGAATACGAGACCGGGAGCGAAGAACAAGTCGTGGATCTGTTGAAAGAGGCTTGGGTGCACAGGGTTACCGCGGATGAGTGAAATTTCGACGTCGGCCACGACGAACACGGCACAAGACCAGTTCTTGTCCAGGTCTATCGGACTACATCACACCCTGGCTAGCGCGCTTGCAGACCTGATCGACAACAGTATCGACGCCCGGGCACACAATGTCCTTGTTCGCTTTATTCAAGATGGCGCCGCGATCGTTGGTCTGATGGTGATCGACAACGGTAGGGGCATGGATCACGCGACAATAGATGCCGCGATGTCTTATGGCACTCGGCGAAATTACAGCACGTCCGATCTCGGCCACTTCGGAGTCGGTCTAAAGGCCGCCTCGATGAGTCAGGCGGAGTCATTGTTCGTGTGGTCGAAAGCAGACGGTCATGACGCACAGGCACGCTCAATACACGGCGCAAACACGCAGCAGGTGCACTCCATCGACCCGACGCTTGCCGGCTCCACTGTCACATCGATCAAGCCTCGATTCCCGTTCGTGACGGGGACTGTGGTGGAGTGGCGCGGGATCAGATCGTTCTTGATGTCTGCTGATGCCGATGAGCAGGTCAGCTGGCTCGAAGCGACCATCGGTGACATTCGGAGTCATCTCGGCATCGTCTTCCACAGGTTGCTAGGCAAGGATCTGACCATCGGCCTCGATGTCTTCGACATCGGCTACAAGCGGGCGGGGGCGCTGAACAACGTCAAGCCCATCGATCCGTTCGGATATCTGGGGACTGGCGGAGCCCGGTATCCGATGCCGCTGGACACCGGCACGGGATCGACTGTCTTGGCGCATATCTGGCCGGCACGGAGTCAGTCGACAGAGTTCAAGCTCTTCGGCGCGCCCGGTCGCGACTGGCAGGGCTTGTACTTCTATCGAAACGACAGGTTGCTGCAGATCGGCGGTTGGAACGGGCTCTGGCACGGTCGGCCCGATTTCGGACTGGCGCGGATTGCAATCGATCTCGATGACGACCTTCGATCGCACGTCACGATCAACCCGGAGAAGTCCGGCGTGGTGCTCGACGCGACCGCAGTCGCGGTCTTGCAGCAGGCCATACTGCGTGAATACGACGGTAGAAACCTTCTGTCCGACGCCACCTCCGTACTTCATGCGGCACGCAGTCACACGCCGCGACCCATTTCGGTCGTCGAGCCCTTCGAGGGCTTCCCTCAAGAACTTTCGGACGCCTTCAGCGATGCGTTCACATTCGTTGACGGTGTGGATCCGGTCAGCGTCGGTTGGCGGGTGCTCGCCAGAGACGCATTCTTCGAGGTGGATCTCAAGACCCGCACTTTGTGGATCAATGCCCGCTTCCGACGCGAGATACTGGGTCGTAAGGGTACCGACAACACGGACGTGCCGATATTAAGAACATTGCTGTATCTGTTGGTGCACAGCATGTTCGATGTGCACCGTCATAGTTCCAGACAGCAGGAACAGATGCAGGCATGGCAGGACGTGCTGGTGGCGGCAATGTCTGCCCACCGTGAGCAGATGGGGGCACTTCGATGACTGACTCGGCTCAGTTGATCGCGGCAATCGGACGAGAGTTTGGTTTGTATCCGCCCGAGCCGTTGGTGGCTCCGATCAAGGGTCGACTCGGTAACTCAGTACCAGAGGACTTTGGGATAGACGACATCGTAACTGTGTTGGTCTCCGACGACGTTCCTCAGTTGCGCGCTGTTGTTCGTGCGAGCCTGTTGAAGTGGGATCTGGAGACAGCTGAACCTTGGTGTCTCGATACCGGTCCCGGATCACCCGAGCGGCGTGTGCGGATATACGAGTTGCTTGGAGTTCCGGACGAGGGCTTCTCCATTCTCGACAGCACCTTCCCGAGGCGCGGTGGAGCGGTCATCATTGCTGCGCAGCAGCCTTGGTCGCCGTGGTATACCCACCAACGCCAACTCGAGCACAACTTCTACTGGCGCGCGTATCGGGGCGTGCTGTCCTCGAAGCTGGACGCAGACACTGTCGAGGACCTGGATTCGGTGACATCGAGGATCGTTGCGCGGCTTGCCGACCCCGTTCGCGAAGAGCCCTACCAATCGAAGGGCCTGGTCGTCGGCTACGTGCAGAGCGGCAAGACGGCAAACTTCACCGGTGTCGTTGCGAAGGCGATAGATGCCGGATACCGGTTTGTTGTCGTCCTGACGGGAACGATCGAACTGCTACGCAGTCAGACTCAGCGCCGCCTCGACATGGAACTCATCGGACAGCAGAACATCGGTGCTGACGGTGACTATGCCCAAGATCCGGACTGGAATGCTGGCAAATTTGTTCGTCTGGAGGAAGATCCGAACTTCTCGTCGACATCGCCCGCGATACGACGACTCACTGGCGCAACCGATGACTACAAGACGCTGAACAAGGGTATCAGCGCGTTGGAGTGGGAGTTCGTCGACCACAGTCGCCCGCTGAACGATCCGAAGAACCTGTTTGCCAGCAATATCCGTGTCGCTGTGGTCAAGAAGAACTCCACCGTGCTGACACGACTGGTCGAAGATCTGGGGCGTAGTCGTACTGCGCTGGAACAGATTCCCGCGCTGATAATCGACGACGAGGCTGACCAGGCATCGGTGAACACGTTGAATCCGGCGAGGTGGGCTGCCGACACGATCGAGCGCACGGCCATCAATGCACGCATCACCGACCTGCTGAGCGTACTGAAGCGCGCCCAATACATCGGTTACACGGCAACGCCTTTCGCAAATGTCTTCGTCGACGTCGAGGACAGTGAAACGATCTTTCCCAAAGACTTCATCGTCAGTCTCGACCGTCCGAAACCGTACATGGGTGGTTCTGATTTCCATGACTCCGACGACGGTGACGAGTTCGACGATTCGGAGCGGACGCCCGCCAACTCGAACAAGGCCGCATTCGTACGTGACTTGTGGGCGGGCTGGGATGGTGAAGGCCGTGAGAGCGAGCAGCTCAAGGCATTGGACTCGTTTGTGCTGTCCGGTGCCATCAAACTGTTCCGGGAAAGCAAGGGATCCAGTACCTTCCGGCACCATACGATGCTCGTCCACGAATCGGTGAAGACTACCGAGCACACCGCAGTCGCGGACGAGTTCAAGGCGCTGTGGAAGTCTGCCGGCTACTCCCAGCCATCGAGCCTCGTTCGACTGGAGCAGTTGTGGGTCGAAGACTTCTCGGTCGTCTCCGCCGCACGCGCCGAGGTTGGCGTCGTCAACCCAACAACGTTCGAGGAGCTCGAAGAATTCGTCGGCATCGCGTACAACAAGATTTCCGAGGGCTCGAGTCCCGTCATCATCGTCAACGGGGAGAAGCAGGACGACTACCTGCAGGAAGCGCTGAACTTCGAGGCACGCGGGGTGTGGAAGATTCTGGTCGGCGGAACGAAGCTCAGTCGCGGTTTCACCGTGGAGGGATTGACCACTACCTACTACACACGTCGGACGCCGCAAGCCGACACTCTGATGCAGATGGGGCGCTGGTTCGGCTTCCGGCCCGGATACCGTGACCTGGTGCGCTTGTTCATCGGGCGCGACGTTCCAGGGCCTGCCGGTAGATCGTTCGACATGTACGAGGCCTTCGCGACGATCGTGGCGGACGAGGCGGAGTTCCGATCTGAGCTGGCCCGGTTCGCCGACCTCAATGCAGGCGGGGAGCCGATGGTGACCCCCATGGACGTACCGCCGATGGTGTTTCAGTCCCAACCGTGGCTCAAGCCTGCGGCCGCGAACAAGATGTACAACGCCGAGCAGGTCTACCGCGGCGTCGGCGGACAGGCGTTCAGTTTCACGATGCAAAAGCCGCGCGGCGACGGAACCAACAATAAGAAGCACTTCGAGGCAGTTGGACCTTTGCTGAGGAGCATGCAGGGCTCGGCCACGTTCGAGATGACCGGAAGTCACGGAATTCGTCGGAGATTCGAGGCGCAGTACGGAGTTGTTCTGGCCGAAGAGGTCCTCGAGATCGTCAGTCGATTCGTGTGGGACGAGAAGTGGACGTTCGAGCCCCATCTGGCGGCGATGAGATCCGCGATCGAACGAGACATGCTGAAGGACTTCGCGATTCTGCTGCCGAAGCCGAAGACCCGTCAGCCCGTCGCGGTCAAGGGCTGGGATGAACCGCTTCCCATCGTCAACCGAAAACGACTGGACGGTGAGTACCGCTCCGGCTTCAGCGGTACAGCCGTCCGCGAGCGAGAAGCTATCGAGCACATCGCAGGGGCTCCGGGAAAAGACGGTGGGCCACAGGCTCGACAGTTACGGCAGGGCACCCGAGGGGGACTGATCTTGGTCTTCGCGAACGATCCTGCTGTCGGCTCCAAGAACATGAAGCGCGCGAGAACGGGGCCGGTCGATCCAGGTGATTTCGCCACTCTCTTCTCCTACGCTCTGCCGTACTTGGCAGAATCCACGCCGAGGATCGGATTCCGTGTGCGACAGCCTGGTCCGGACGCAATCGTCGATGCAACATGAGGGAACTGTCATGAAGAGGAACTGTGCACGATGCCCAAAATAATCACCACGATCAGTCTCAAGGGTGGGGTAGGCAAGACAACCATCACGGCGGCACTGGCGGAGTTCATGTCGCTGGAGTTCGGTCAGAGGGTTCTCGTCGTCGACCTCGATTCCCAGATAAATTTGACGACGATGATGATCGGCGAGAACGAGTGGTGGGAGCTGAACAACAAAGGCCTCACGCTTGCTACAGCGTTCAGGGATGCGATCGAGGGAACGTCGAACTTCGACGTGCAGGCGAGCATTCAGCGTGGAGTCTCCAGCGTCAAAAGGGTGACCGGCGTTGACCTGTTGCCGTCGTCGCTGGATTTGATCTCCCTTCAAGAACAGCTGAGTGCTCTCAGAGTCGCCGAGGGATCCACTACAGCAGCGGTGAATATCCTGGGAAACGCAATTGCTCCGGTTGCGGCGTTCTACGACTACATCTTGATCGACTGCCCGCCGAACATCGGCCCGATCACTCTGAACGGGTTGGCGATGTCGGATGGGTACATCATTCCGACCATCCCGGATGTGTTGTCGACCTACGGTATTCCGCAGATTCAGACTCACATTGCGAAGTTCGGTAGAGAGTTGGGTCGCGACATCGTCGAACTGGGACTCGTCATCACCAAGTACAAGTCCAATTCCGCGATACACAATGCAACAGTCCGAAACCTCCGCCGCGACAGGGAGATTCAGAACGTTCTTCCGGTTTATCTTGCCGAGTCCAACGCAATAGCGGCATCTGCTCTCTTTTCCAAGTACAGCACTCTGAAAGTCAAGTACGGCAACGCTGGTCAGTTCGATCAGCTACGTGAAATTACGAAGCACATCATGACGGAGGCCGAAGCAAAGCTATGACCACACCAGATGATGGCAAGCAGCGCATGCAGATTCAGGAACTCGGTGGAGCTCTGCTCAAACTCAACGCAACGGATGCGACTGCCGCAGCACTGCTGACCAAACTGTTTCAGGTAGTTGCTGAGGAGGCCGCCCAGTCGAAGCGTTTCGCAAAAGCGCTGGCCGGTGCATTCGCTGTTGCTGCAGTAAGCGGCGGTGAACCGATTGCCGAAGTGGTAGCGAAGCCACCCGTGCGCAAGAAGGCGGCACCTAAGAAAGTGATCCGCCAGGCGGGCCAGTTCGATCCGTTCGACATCTACAGAGACAGCGGTGAAGAGGCCCTTGCTGCGAAGCTTGCTGAACTGAATCTGGAGCAGCTGCGAGACATCATTGCGGAGCAGGAAATCGACATTCACAAGGAGATGCGACTCAAACGCAAGCCGGAAATCGTCGCGGACTGGATCGTAGAGCGTGTGAAGTTGCTTGCAGACAAGGGGTCAGTGTTTCGGTGAGCCACCCGAGGGAATCGCGTAAGGCCTACCGAACTGGGTCTCCACACCGGGGGAGTACAGCACCGAGTCCGGGGGCCGGGTACTGACATCGGGTAGGCCTGCAGCTGCCAGGAGCTCGTCGGAGCAGTGGGTGAGTTCTGCGTCGACCAGCGGCCAGTGCCGGTGCACATTCGGGACGTACAGCAGACGGCCGGCCAGTGAGGTGTGCAATCCCCAACGCGCGGTGAGGAACACAGCGAGCGGATCCTCGGACATGTCGCGTGACCCTCTGACGACGCCGAAGTCCGTAGTTGCGCCGCGGTGCGGTGGTGCGAGTCGCCGGCTGCGGTAGCCGATCGTTCGACTGTCGTCGCCGATGTCGATCGATGACCAGCGGTACGGAATGCGAGCGGCATTGGTGCCCACCACGACTGCGAGTCTGGTTGCTTCCAGGGAGCGGAACACGACGCCGCGTCGACCCTCCGCGTCGACCGAGTACAGGCGCACGTTGATCTCACCGAACGTGCCGAAGTACGGAACGGGGTGACGGTAGCCGAGGCCGGCTCCGACCATGTGGAAGCCGATCAGCCCGACCCACGACGAGCCGTCGAATTCGTCGGGTACGCAACCGCGGGGCAACAGTGGGGCGACAGCCGAACTCGGAACCCGCCAATGCAGAAAGACCAGCCGTTCCCATCGCTGATCCATCACGATCGGACGAGGCAGCAGCGGTGGCCGCGGCCAGAGGCGTCGGGCATCGTCTCGATTCATGATTCGAGCGTAGGCGCGAGGCGTCAGGAGGCGGTGAATCGGGCGTGCACGCTCGCGGAGATCGTGATGTTCTCCGGCTTGAGAGCAAATCCTGCCGGCGCAGATTTCGCTGCGAACATCCGCGCCGAGGATTCGACGCCACCGTGCTCGGCGACCCCTGGCAGCAGACCGGGATCGGCCACCGCGACAGCGTGCACGCCCGATCGTCCCAGGCTCGACGCGTAGGCCTCGGCCTTGGAGACCGCGTCGCGCACTGCGAGTTCCCGGACCGCGAGGGTGTGCGCAATTCTGCTGGATTCGGTGAGGTCCCAGTGGAAATTGTCGATCGACACTCCCTCGAGTGCGGAGGCTGCGTAGACGAACGCATCCACCAGATCGAGTTGGCTGAACTGCACCTCCACTGACGCCTCGGCTTGATAGACGTACGGCAGTTGTTCTCCGTCGTGATTGAACGGGCGTTGCCGCGAGTGGCGCACCTGGTCCACCGACCACCGATCGATGGGTCCCCCAGCGCTGTTGTAGAGCGGCTCGACCAGTCTCGTGAGCTCTCGGACGAGTTGCTGAGCCGGCTCGGATGCAGACTCTGCAGTGCGACCGTCGGTGCGAACAGTCAGCGCGAGCGTGCACTGTTCGGGCGGGTAGGTGGCTGCGCCGTGACCGACGACGGTGATGTCGAGTGCTTCGGGGCTCATGGCATTCAGTGTTGCATCCGGGTCCGGCGGTTTCACAGAACCTGGACAGTGCTGGCCGACGCGTCGAGGGAGGAGGACAATCGTGAACATGCTTCCCGTTCTCGATCTCGGTCTGGCCGACCACGACCCCCGCGCGTTCCAGCTGTCCCTGCGCGAAGCAGCTCACCGGTCCGGCTTCTTCTATCTCGTCGGACACGGGATCGAGATCGAACGAATGCACGAGGTGTTGCGCCTCGCGCGTGAGTTCTTCGCCGTGCCGGATCACGTCAAGGACGAGATCAGTCAGCTGAAGAGCCCGCACTTCCGCGGCTACTCGCGGGTGGGCGGCGAGCTCACGAACGGTCGGGTGGATTGGCGGGAGCAGATCGACATCGGTCCCGAACGCCCGGCGATCGACGGAGCAGTGGGGTACTGGAACCTTCAGGGCCCCAATCTGTGGCCGTCGCAGCCCGCAGGATTCAGAGAGACGTTCGAGCAGTGGGAACGCACGGTGTCGGGTCTCGGGCTTCGCCTCCTGCGTCATTGGGCGCAATCCCTCGGAGCGCCCCCGGATGCGTTCGATGGTGCATTCGCTACCACGCCCGCGACGCTGATGAAGGTCGTGCGCTACCCGGGCACTCCCGATCATTCGCAGGGCGTCGGTGCGCACAAGGACTCCGGGGTGTTGACGCTGCTGCTCGTCGAGCCGGACTCGACCGGGCTGCAGGTGGAGACGACGCCGGATACCTGGATCGACGTTCCACCATTGGCCGGGGCGTTCATCGTCAACATCGGCGAGCTGTTGGAAGTTGCGACCGGCGGCTATCTACGGGCGACGCGGCATCGGGTGGTCGCGCCAGGGCCCGACACCGACCGGATATCGGTGCCACACTTTCTGAGTCCGGCCCTCGATGCCGTCGTCCCGGTGATCGAACTGCCGGCCGAGTTGGCCCGGCAGTCCCGGGGAGTCGAGAACGATCCCGCCAATCCCATCTACAGCACCTACGGCGAGAACGCGTGGAAGTCCCGAACGCGAGCACACCCCGACGTGGCGCAGTTGCACCACGGCATCGCTGCGGCCGGTCGGCAGTCTGTCTACTGATTCCGACTGCGGCCCCGACGTGATGCGCGGAAATGCGCCCATGCCCCGGTGCACCACAGCGCCCACACGATCAGCAGTGGCTGGAACAGCAATCGGATTCCTCGGGCCGTATCGGTGTCGAGGCCGAACGCGTCGGTGTGCGTGACGAACTGCGAAATGTTGCCGGGGAAGATTGCGACGAAGAACGCCGCGACCACCCAACCGACGAGTGGCGCGCGAGCGGTCCAGAACAGCAGCGCCAAGCCGAGCGCGATCTCCACGACGCCTGATGCCAGCACGACGAAGTCGGTACTGATCGGGACCCAGGTCGGCACCTGGGCGGCGAAGGTGCTCCTCGCCCAGAAGAGATGACTGAGGCCGGCGAAGACGAGGAAGGCTCCCAGTACTACTCGTCCGATGGTGCGAGATATCGATTTCGTCATGGCGTCATGAGACACCACGGGCACACTGAGCACTATGACCGGGAGTACACCGACCGACCCAGCGCGGCGCCGATGGGTACTGCACGTCGACCTCGATCAATTCATCGCCGCCGTGGAAGTGCTCCGCAATCCGGATCTGGCGGGCAAAGCCGTCGTGGTCGGCGGCAGGGGAGACCCGACCGAGCGCGGGGTGGTGTCGACGGCCTCGTACGAGGCGCGTGCGAAGGGCGTCGGATCCGGAATGCCACTGCGCGTCGCCGCGAAGAAGATTCCCGACGCCATCTTCCTCCCCGTGGACAAGCCGGCGTACGACGAGGCGTCGGTGCTCGTGATGGACACTCTGGGGACGTTGGGATTCGTGGTCGAGGTGATCGGTTGGGACGAGGCATTTCTCGGTGTGGAGACCGATGACCCCGAGGGCGTGGCGAAGACCGTGCACGACGCGGTGTTCGACGCGACGGGGCTGCATTGCTCGGTCGGCATCGGGGACAACAAGTTACGAGCCAAGATCGCCACCGACTTCGACAAGCCGCAGGGTATCTACCGGCTGACGCAGAACAACTGGTTCGAGGTGATGGGCGATCGCAGTACCGACGCGCTGTGGGGGATCGGCAAGAAGATCTCGAAGAGGCTGACCGCCCTCGGCATCTCGACAGTCCGAGAACTGGCCGATGCCGATGACGCGGACCTCGCCGCCGCGTTCGGACCGAAGATCGGTCCGTGGCTCGGTACGAAAGGGCGAGGCGTCGACCTCGCACCGGTGACGTCCGAGCCGTGGGTCGCTCGGTCGCACAGCCGCGAGGTCACGTTCCAGAAGAACGTCGCCGATTGGGCGATCATCCGAGACGAGGTCGCCGCTTTGACGTCGACGGTGTTGGCCGACATCGAAGCCGAGAACCGACCCGCCGTTCGGGCTGCACTGAAGATCCGCTATGCACCGTTCGAGACGCATACCGTCAGCGCACCGATCGTCGGCGCGCCCACCTTCGATCCGGAGATCCTGACCTCGGCTGCCGTGGCTCTCGTCGATCGCCTCGACCACACGAGAGAGGTTCGACTGATCGGCGTCCGGCTGGAAATGACTCCGCCGCAACCTCTCTGACTACTTGCGGCCCGCCGCCCAGCGCAGTCCCCAACCGTACTTCTTGTCGAGGTCGGCCTGGCTGCCCTGGATGTACTCGACCTCGCGGGTGACGGTGATCCCCGCAGAGGTGTTCTCCAACAATGCGATCGAGCAGATTCGCGCGGAGTTCTCGGCCGAGTCGAGGCGTACCTCCACCTGCGGTCCGCTGGTGGGGTACAGCGTCACCACCCCGTCCACGGCGGCCCAGTTCGGTGCGCCGTCGTAGATCATCGCGAAGATCAGGATTCGAGCGAACTTCTCGGGGTGGGCGAGATTGATGTGCATGTTCTCGCCGCCACTGACCGAACCGGAGCGGTCGTCGCCGTCGAGCGCGATGAACGGGGCATCCTGCAGTGAGCCGAAGCTGTTGCCGAGAGCCTGGACGACGCCCTTGGAACCGTCACGCAGTTCGTAGAGGCAGCCGAGGTCGAGATCTACACCGCCGGAGCCGTACGACGCCGCAGCCAACTTGGCCAGGAAGCCCTTCTTCTTCGGCTGCGCCGCGGGTGCGCCGGTCGACCAGTTGAGGTTCACCCGCATCGAACCCTGCTTCTCGCCGGACTTGGTGAGGCTGATCGTCGGTGACGCCTTGGACAGCGTGACTTTGCTCAGACTGACGGGAGCTCCGGGTTGCTGCGCTGAGTTCTGCCCCGTCGAGGGCTTGCGGGTGTAGTCGATGGCCATGGTCGTGCCTTTCGATCGAGGTGTGCCCGAAATGCCTAGTTGACCCTAACAAAACGACTACCCGTGCCCTGACCTCTACCTCGGATCGACCCTCTGCGACCGGCGGAAGAACTGCACTTGTTCGACGACGAACGTGTGATCGTCACGATGCGGTAGGCCGGACACACCGACGAACCCGACGATGCCTACTCTCTCGACAACGATGGGAAGAACCCCGCCCGCAGCTGCGAATTCGTCGTGGGGGAGTCGTGAGTCGGTGTCGAAATCGCGGCCGGTCGAGTCGAAGAATTCGAGCACGTCCAACGAACTGCGGCCATAACGCTGCGCGGTGGCAATCTTGCGGCTGAGCCAATGATCGTTCTCCGGGTACGACCCGGGGAGTGCCGAATGAAATGCGCGCTGCTGGCCGTGCACCACACCGATGACGATCGGCAGTCGGCGTTTCACTGCGGACGCCCGCAACTGACAGCCCAGGTCCCAGGCATCGTCGTAGTCGAAGCAGGAAAATCGCATCGACTGCTCGTCCAGCACGTTCGAGTCGGCGGCGTTCACGCGGTGCTCGATGCAAGCCAGATGTTCAGGCCTCCGTCGACTGCATATTCGTCGATCTCCGCGAGGTCGCTGTCTGTGAACTCTGGACTCCGCAACGCAAGAACGCTGTCGGCGACTTGGCTCGGACGTGACGCACCGACCAGTACCGACGAGATCTGCGAGCGACGAAGTACCCATGCAAGTGCCATCTGCGCCAGCTTCTGATCGCGCCGCTCGGCGATCTTGTTCAAAGCAGCCACGTTGTCCAGGTTTTCCTGCGACAGCATTCCCTCGCGCATCGTCTTGCCCTGCGTAGCGCGTGATCCGTCGGGAATGCCGTCGAGGTACTTGGTTGTCAGCAAACCCTGTGCCAACGCGGAGAAGGCAATACAGCCGATTCCCTGAGCGTCGAGTACTTCGAGCAACGACGGCTCACCGTCCTCGACCCAACGGTTGAGAAGCGAATACGACGGTTGGTGAATGGCCAGTGGGGTTCCGAGATCGCGCAACAACGCGGCCATCTCGACGGTTCGCGCTGCCGAATACGACGAAATGCCCACGTAGCGAGCCTTACCCGAGCGCACGGCGGCGTCTAGTGCGCGCGCTGTTTCCTCCAGCGGAGTATTCGGGTCGAAACGATGACTGTAGAAGATGTCCACGTAGTCGAGCCGGAGGCTGCGCAACGAATGGTCGAGGCTGCCGAGGAGATACTTGGCTCCGCCGCCGCGGCCGTACGGCCCCGGAAAGAAGTCGTAGCCGGCCTTGGTGGACACCACGATCTCATCCCTGCGATTCGCGAAATCCTCATGCAGAATGCGTCCGACATTCTTTTCGGATGACCCCATCGGCGGACCGTAACCGTTGGCGAGGTCGAAGTGTGTGATCCCGAGATCGAAAGCAGCTCTGATGATCTCACGCTGACGCTGCAAAGGTGTATCGTCCCCGAAGTTGTGCCACATACCGAGTGAGACCGCAGGCAACACCAGTCCGGATCTTCCTACGGCGCGATACTCCATGGATTCGTAACGAGAGGGCGACGGGGTGTAGACGTCGTTGAGTAGCGAGGGCATGGTGGATCTCCTATCGAACTGCGAGAAGGTTTGAGAGAAGGTCGATTTGGACCTCGTCTTCGAGGGCGGACCCAACGGCGATCACGCTGGCTCCGGCCGCGAGGTACGCAGGGGCGTTCCGTGCATTCATGCCTCCGGTGGCCACGAACTTCACCTGCGGAAACGGTCCTCGCATCGCCGTGAACCAATCCGGGCCGAGTACCGAAGCAGGAAAGGCCTTTACCCAGCTCAGGCCGAAGGCAGCGGCGTGCTGTACGTCAGTACCGGTTGCCACACCTGGCAGGTGCGGCATCCCCGCGGCGATGCTGGCACCGGCAACCGCGGCATCGAATCCGGGTGCCACCGTGAACGATGCTCCGCAATTGTGCGCGCGAGTCACATGCTCGGAGCTGACGACGGTGCCTGCCCCGACCACGAGGCCACGTTCACGCGCGGCGTCCGCCACTGCGGAGAGCGCGTCGAGCGCCACCGCAGATTGAATCGGTACTTCGATGCACGTGATTCCGGCATCCCAACCGCGACGAGCGAGTTCGACTGTCCGATCGGGTGAAAACCCTCGCAGGATTGCCATGACGGGCGTGGCCGTGAACGCCCCGTCGAACCAGGAGTTCGCCTGCGCTACTCCGTATTCTGTGGTCTCCATCCGAGCTCCTTGGATATGTTGTCGGTCACTGCCTTCAGATCGGGCAGTAGAAGACCGAGTGCGGTGAGATCGGCACGGCCCTTGAGGGCTGTGACCGAGACTGCTGCGACGACACGGTTCGCGGCGTCGCGTACCGGCATCGCGACGCAGTTGACGTAGTCCTCGTATTCGGCGTCGTCGACGGACCAGCCTCGCTCTGCGACCAGCGCGAGTTCGTCGTCGAATTGCGCACGCGAGGTGATCGTGGTCGACGTGTGCTTCTCGAAATCGGCTGCAGCCATGACTGAATCGACTGTATCGGCATCCTGGAACGCCAGAATCGCCTTACTGACGCCTGCAGTGTGCAGACAAACCGAGGCCCCGATTTGTGAGAACAATTTGATCATGCCGGGTTGCTCGATCTTGTCCATGTAGATAATCCTGTTCGCTTCCAGCGCAGCGAGATGGATTGTGTGCGAGCATTGCTCGCCGAGACCGACGAGGTAGGGGCGCGCCACGTTGGCGAAATCGAATTGTTCTCGGGCGGCATTCGCCAGCCCGGCGAGCCGGTATCCGACGCTGTACTTACCGTCCTCGCGTCTGCGGGTGAGACCGTAGTCGGTGAGCGTCTGCAGCACTCGAAGCGCCGTCGAGCGGTGTACGTCGAGGTGAGCTGCGACCTCGCTCTGCGTGCGAGGACGCACGGCGACGTACTCGAGTATCTCGACGGCGCGTTCCACGCTCTGCGACATTGCTTGCTCCTGTTCGTAGGGGTGTCACCCATGTGCGCGGACCGAGGTGATAGCTGGAACGTAGTCGTTGGTACTCGACAACGCTCGGGCCGCGAGGTCGTGTCCCAGAGACAATCGTTCGCGAGCATTCCTGCCGTTCAGCAGCCCCGACAGGTATCCCGCCGCGAATGCATCGCCCGCTCCCACGACCTCGACGACATCGACTCGATGTGCCGGCACGAATGTCATACCCGCCGAGGCAATCTCGGTAGCACCGACGTCGCTGTCCTTGACCACGAGTGTGTCCACCCGGTGGGGTCCGGCATCGATCAGACTGCCGATCGAGTTCGCGTCGGTGGTGCCCCACAGGTCGGCGGCCTCGTCGCGGCCGACGAAGGCGACGTCGGCGCGACGAACGAGTTCGAGGAGAACAGGACCGGCCTCGGCCGTGCTCCATACTCCCGGCCGGTAGTTGACGTCGAAGGAGATGCGCGTTGTCGAGCCGACACACAGGTCGAACAATGCTCGCATCATGTCGAGACATGAATCGGACAGCCCGGCGTTGATGCCGGAGACGTGCACGAGAGATGCCTCTCGTAGCGGCAGTCCGTCCAGGGTTGCGGGAGACATCTGGGAGGCCGCGGAACCTCTCCGGTAGTAGTGGACAGTTGTCGCAGCACCTTTGGGGTCCTTGAAGTACACCCCGGTGGGAGCGTCTTCGACGAAGCTCACGAGGGAGGTATCGACGCCGTAGGAGGCAATATCATCGACGATGCGGCGGCCGAGGGGGTCCTTGCCGACGTTGCTGGCCCACGCGACGTCGTGCCCCAGTTCGGCGAGGTACAGCGCGACAGTCGATTCCGCGCCGCCCATGTGCAGGGTGAACAGGTCAGCCGACACAAGAGGTGTGGCGTCGACGGGTGCGACCATGGTCATGGTCTCACCGATGCAGATGACCTCAGGCATCGATATCCTCCTTGGCCTCGCGGCGGCGGCCCTTCGTGAAGGCGGTTCGAATATGGGGCCCGACGACGGCGAGCACACTGAGCGCGAGCAGACCGACGGCGATTGCGCTCGTGTAGATGCTGGCGGCACCGTCGATCAGGAACGCGCGGCGAATGTTGCTCTCGGCCAGAGGCCCGAGAATGAGTCCGAGTACCAGCGGGCCTGCCGGAAAACCATTGCGCCGCAACACCAGACCAAGGATCCCGAACACGAGCATCAGTCCGACGTCGAATGCACTGTTCTGCACGGCGTAGGTGCCGACCATGCAGAACGTGATGATGACGGCCCACAGGTACTGCTGCGGGAGATCCAGCAGCTTGATGACACCGCGCATACGTACCAGTGCCAGCGCCAGTGCAGCGAGCGTGGCGAGCAGCATGATCGCCGCGAGGCTGTAGACGAGATCGGGTGAGTTGACGAACAGTGCCGGGCCGGGCTGGAGGCCCCAGATCACCATCGATCCGATCATGACGGCCATGACCGCATCTCCCGGAACACCGAGTGCCAGAGTGGTTGTCACCGACCCGCCCATGGTTGCGGTACTTGCGGTATCCGCCGCGGCGAGTCCCTCGAGTGAGCCCTTGCCGAACTTCTCCGGTGTCTGCGATGCACGACGCGCTTGGTCCCACGAGACGATGCCTGCGATGTCGCCGCCTGCCGCGGGGACCACGCCGACTACTGCTCCGACGCCGGATCCGATCAAGGCCGGTTTGATCAATTCGTGCCGTTCGGACTTGTTCGGCCACCATTTGCCGAGTTGGGTAATCGGTGTCGGAATCATGTTCGGGTGGCGAGTGATCATCTGGTTGAACACTTCTGCGATGCCGAACAGTCCGACAATGGCGGCGATGAACGGGATGCCGGAGCTCAGTTCGTTCAGCCCGAATGTGAATCTCCCGTCGCCGGTGATCGGGTCACGGCCGATGGCACCGAACATGAGTCCGAGTACGCCCGCGAACAGTCCTTTTACGACGCGTCCACCGGAAACGCCGATCATCATGGTCATTCCGAAGACGACGAGTGCGAACATCTCGGCTGGGCCGAACTCCAGCGCAATACCGGCGATGGGTTGTGCGGCGAAGACCAGGATGCAGATGCCGACGACCGACCCGACAGCAGAGACCAACGCCGAACTGGTCAACGCAACTCCGGCACGACCTTGTTTGGCCATCGGAAAGCCGTCGAATGTCGTGGCAATGGAGGCCGGTGTGCCGGGGGTGTTGATCAGAATTGCGGGGACGCGATCGCCGAACTGTGCCGCGACATAGATGGACAGCAGAACCGAGAGGCCCTGAAGTGGCTCGAGTGTGAGGGTGAAACCGGCTGCGAGCGCGACTGCCATTGCGGCGGTGATGCCGGGAACGGCACCGACGAGGGTGCCGAGCAGTACACCGACCAGCAAGCACAGCCCGATGCTTGGATCGAGCAATGCACCGAGGCCTTCGACGACCGCGTTCACAGGGGCACCTGCAGCAGCAAGCCGAATATCAACCACAGTATTCCGGTCGTGAGGATCGGGAACACGACGAGAGCTTTGATGCCGCGACCTCCAGAGATGGCCGTGATGGCGGCCAGTAGGAATACGGTGACAAGCCTGAAGTCCAGGTAATGCCAGGCGATTCCGTACAAGACGATCGTCGCCAGCGTGACCGTCAGTACGAACCCGCCGGACTTGGTTATGGGCGGATCGTCCGAAGTGATGCGATTCAGAACGGACTGCAGGGCCAGCCCGAGTCCGATGATGATCATCGCGACAGCGAGAGCCGTCGGCCACCAGCGTGGTCCGAACTGTTGCCCCTCACGCGCGACGTCGATGCGGCTTGTCATGACGTAGACGAGTACACCCAGTGCGACGACCGAGAGGGCAACTGCAGCTTCGTATGACCGCCGGTTCGGTGTGCGCGGGGCGTCCGCCCTCGCGCCTTCCGTCCTCTGGTCGACGGTAGGTACGTCTCGGGTGGTCATTCCTGTGCCGCCAACTCTGCGAAGCGATCGGACTCGGATCCCACGAACGAGGTGGTCTCGCCGGCCGAACGGTACAGCGGCAGGTTGCCGCCCGACTCGATCAGATCGATGTATTCGTCTGTAGCAGAGGCTGTTTCGATAGACTGCTCCAGCTTCGTCGCAATGTCCTCGGGCAGGCCGGACGGCGCAGCGATGACGGCCCAGCTACCGATCACCACATCCAGCCCGAGTTCCGTGGCGGTGGGGACGCCGGGGAGGGCGGGTGCCTGGTCTTCGGTGAACACGGCGAGTACGCGCAGGCGTCCGTCAGAATGTGCCGGTGCAGTTTCGCCGATGCCCGCGACCACGGCATCCACCTGAGATCCGACCGCTGCGGTGACCGCTGGTGCGCCGCCGTCGAACGGGACTCCGGTGAACTCGACGCCGGCCACGCGGCCGAGTTCGATGGCCCCTGCTTCCCAGATCGAACCGGGTCCGGCATTGGACACGGTGATGGAGCCTGGGTCTGCTTCGGCCGCGGCTATCAGATCGTCGAGGGTCTGGTACGGGCTGGCGGCAGGCACTGCGATGGTGCCGGGCTGTGAGTTGACCTGGCCGAGGAAGTCGTAGGACGCAGGGTCGATGGAGTATCCCTGGTGGCCGAGCAAGCTCACCTCGACCGGCAGCACCCCGATCGTGTAGCCGTCGGCATCCTGGTCGGCCAGATACTGCATGCCGATCGAACCGGCTCCGCCGGGGCGATTTTCGACGATGACGCTGACCCCGAGGTCAGCTTCCATCTGCTTACCCAGTGTTCGAGCGGTGAGATCGGTTGCGCCACCTGCGGACGTCGGCGTCAGCAGGGTGATGTTGCCGCTCGGGTAGCTTGCGCTGTCGCCACCTCCCGATGAGCGGTCGGCGCAGCCGGTGACTCCGCCGATGAGCAGTACTGCCGCGGCACTACTGCCGACGGCGACCCTGACGGTGCGGGAGCGGAACGCGAATGTGGAAGTGGGCACGGGATCCTCCGAGGGTGAGCGGCGTCTGGTCGATGCGCGGAGCAAGTGTTGCACTGTATGCAACAGCGTTGCTCGCTGTGCACATAGAGTAGCTCATGTGTGACCCCCGGCATAGACTTTCTTTACTGTGACGGAACGCGCTCCACTGGCGAGGTTGGGCCGAACGAGATAGCGACAGAAATCGGCGCGACGGGTGAGGCCTCGAGGGCCACCCATCGCGCCGATTTCTCGGGCTGCAATCCGATCTACGGGCGCGGCACGTTGCGCAGATTCGACTTGGCCATCCGAACCGCCTCGCCGACACCGCCGTTGAGCACCACCTTGCTCATCGCGAGTGCGAATCCCTTGATCTGCTCCCCGGTTATGGTCGGTGGGACGGACAGCGCGAGCGGATCGGTGATCAGCTGAACCAGCGCAGGACCGTCGACGGCGAACGCGGTCTCGAGTGCGCCGCGGATGTCCTCGGGCCGATCGACGCGTTGTGCGTGGATACCCGCAGCTGCGGCGATACCTGTGTAGTCGACCTGCGGTACGTCGACTCCGAAGTCGGGCAGACCGTCGACGAGCATCTCGGCTTTGACCATGCCCAGTGTCGAGTTGTCGAACAGCACGATCTTGACGGGCAGCTTGTACATCGCGACTGTGAGGAGTTCGGAGAGCAGCATCGAGAATCCTCCGTCGCCGGAGATCGAGACGACCTGGCGGCCCGGATTGGCGAACTGCGCTCCGATGGCGTGCGGCAGGGCATTGGCCATCGAACCGTGCAGCATCGACGCGACGAACGCCCTTCTGCCGGTGGGGTTGATGTAACGCGCGGTCCACACGTTGCACATGCCGGTGTCGGTGGTGAACACGGCGTCATCGGCGGCGAGGTCGTCGAGCACCGACGCGGCGTACTCGGGATGGATGGGGACCAGCTTCTCGGCGTTGCGGGTGTACGCGCCCACGGTCTTGCCCATCAGGTCGTTGTGCTTGTCCACCCACTTCTGCACGTAGCGGCGATCGGTCTTGCGAGTGACCAACGGCTGCAGGGCATTCAGCGTCGCGAGGACATCACCGTGAATCGGGTACTGCACCGCGGTTCGACGCCCCAGCTTCGTTGGATCGATGTCGATCTGTGCAGTCGTGACGTCCTCCGGCAGAAACTGCTGATAAGGAAAATCGGTGCCGAGCAGGATGAGCAGATCCGCGTCGTGGATCCCGGCATGGGCCGCGCCGTATCCCAGCAACCCTGTCATCCCCACGTCGTACGGATTGTCGTACTGGATGAACTCCTTGCCGCGCAACGAATGTCCGACGGGAGCGCCGATGGTCTCGGCGAACGCAACCACCTCGTCGTGGGCACCCTTGACTCCGTAGCCGGCGAAGATGGCGACCTTCTCGGCGTTGTTGATGGCATCGGCCAGCTTCTGGATGTCCGCCGCAGGCGGTGTCACGATCGGTGTGGACGGAATGGCGATCGGATCCATCGTGCCGGCGGCCGACAGCTCGGCCATGTCCCCGGGAAGCGTCAACACGGACACTCCGCCGCCGGTGACGGCTGCGTTGATCGCTGCTCGGAACACCCGGGGAGCCTGCTCGGCGGTGGAGACGAATTCGTTGTAGAGCGAGCATTCACCGAAGAGGCGGTCGGGGTGCGTCTCCTGAAAGTATCCCGATCCGATCTCGCTGCTGGGAATGTGCGACGCGATCGCCAGAACCGGTGCGCCGGAACGGTGTGCGTCGTACAGGCCGTTGATCAGGTGCAGGTTTCCGGGTCCACACGAACCCGCGCAGACGGCGAGCGCTCCGGTGGTCTGCGCGTCGGCCGACGCAGCGAAGGCCGCAGCTTCCTCGTGCCGGACGTGAATCCAGTCGATGCCGCCCTTGGCCGATCCACCGGTGCGACGCACTGCGTCGACCACCGGATTGAGACTGTCGCCGACGATGCCGTAGATGCGTTGTACGCCGGCGTCGACGAGTCCTCGAACGAGTTGATCGGCCACTGTGGTTGGCATTGATTCTCCTCAGAATTCGGTGACGCACCGATGTGCCTCGGCCGCGTCTTCTCGACGCCTTCCCTGCGTGGAGGGCCTGTCAAACATCCTGGGTACGCGCAGGCGGCGAGTCAAGGGGAAAGCGCTGGTAGAGCGCTGTGGCGATCTGCGTCACGACGCGATGCTCCCGGAAGTGCTCGTGCCCGTTCCCGTCAAATTAAACAGGCTCTGTACAGGTTCACTTTTGGGATGTAGGGTACTGACATGACCGAGCCCGCTATGACTCAGCGCACATCGGAGCGTGCGCGGCACAAGCGCCATCAGGTGCTCGCCTCACTCAAGAACACCATCGAGTCCGGCGACATCCCCTCGGGTTCGTTCCTGCCAGGAGAGAACGAACTCGCCCGCGAGTTCTCGGTCAGTCGTGGAACCATTCGTTCTGCACTCAGTGAGTTGGAAGATCAGAAACTCATCGAAAAGCGCAGCGGCATAGGGTCACTCGTTACCTTCGATGGCCATCAGATCGAGACCGCCGACGGATGGGCACGGGCGCTGTCGTCTGCGGGAGTCGAGATGCACACCCGTACTCTCCGGGTCGAGCGCATCGTCGATCCCGAGTTGGCAGCCGAGGCCGGTACTTACACACTGAACTTCGTTGCCGTCGACCGAGTGCGGCACGTGGTCGATGGGCGTCCGGTGTCGTTGGAGCGCAGCCGTATCCCAGCACTCGGACCGCTCGCGGACCTGCCCGAGAACGGATTGGTGGGCGACTCGCTGACGGCAACCTTGAGGTCCGCGGGGCTCGTGGCTGCCAGTGGCGAGCAATGGGTCTCGGTGGTTCCTGTCGACGCGGCCGATGCAGCTGTTCTCGAAGTGCCGGTGGGCACCCCGTACCTGCACAGCATTCGTGTCAGTAGAGACGCGTCGGGTCGGTTCGTCGAGAAGGTCGTCAGTCTGCTGGCACCCGACCGCTTTCGGCTCCACCTCACTTTCAATTCCTGAACGATCACCCCACTCTCGGCAAGGACTGTTTCGATGTCTGCTTCACGCGATCGCGCCCTCGGGGCCTTCTACGGTCTGGCGTTGGGCGATGCGCTGGGAATGCCGACACAATCGATGTGCCGCAGGGACATTGCCGAGGACTACGGCCAGTTGCGCGGATTCGTCGACGCCGGCCCACGCCAGTTCATCGCTCACGGAATGCCTGCCGGTTCGATCACCGACGATACCGAGCAAGCGATCATGTTGGCGCAGTTGATCATCGACGGTGCCGGTATCGTGGACCCGACCGCGTTCGCGCACGCCCTGATTGCCTGGGAATCGCGAATGAAGGCACGTGGATCGCTCGACCTCCTCGGTCCGTCGACCAAGCGTGCCGTCGAACGCATTCTCGACGGATCGGATCCGACCGAAGCCGGTAGGTTCGGCAGCACCAATGGCGCAGCCATGCGTATCACCCCTGCGGCAATCGCAGCCTCGCTGGACGGCGGCATGAGCTCGTTCGTCGACGCGATCTACCGATGCAGCTTCGTCACCCACAACACTTCCCTCGGAATAGCCTCTGCCGCAGCGGTTGCCGGCGCGATCAGCGCCGGCATCGCGGGCGCGGACCTACCCGAAGCAGTCGACATCGGTGTTGCTGCTGCGGCCGAGGGCGCCGCCCGCGGATACTGGGTTGCCGGTGGAGACATCGCGACCCGAATCGAGTGGGCGGTCCAGTTGGTCGGTACCACCACCGACGAACACATCACGGTCACGGTCGCCGACATCGTCGGCACGTCCGTTGCGTCACAGGAATCAGTGGTAGCGGCCTTTGCTCTGGCCGTTGCGTACGACGACCCGTGGGACGTCGTACTGGCAGCCGCCACCATCGGCGGCGACACCGACACCATCGCAGCGATAGCAGGTGCGCTCCGCGGTGCCGTCGGTGGCCTGGCAGCGTGGCCCGGCGAAGCGATTCGAACGGTCATCGACGTCAACTCGCTCGATCTCGAGCCCCTCGTCGACCGGCTGCTCGCTCTCCGTAATACGAACTGACACAGTTCGACTCACTCTTGGAGCACAACCATCACCCCTTCCTCCTCCGTCTCGGAAACTACAGCCGACGCACTGTCGCTGGAGACTCGCGGCATCGAGCCCGTCCCGGACAACGAGCGCAACGGTAATCCGCTACAACTGTTCTGGGTGTGGTTCGCCGCGAACATTTCCATCCTGGGTCTCCCGCTCGGCGCCACTCTCGTGGTCTTCACCGGGCTGAATATCTGGCAGGCGCTGATCGTCGCGCTGATCGGTGCCGCCGGATCCTTCGCCATCGTCGGCATCGTCTCGATCGCAGGTAAACGCGGTGGTGCCCCCAGTCTCACACTGTCGCGGGCCACATTCGGGGTCCGAGGCAACATCGGACCCACATTGGTGTCGTTGATGTCGCGGCTCGGTTGGGAAACCGTCAACACCACCACCGCAGCATTCGTGCTGCTGTCGATCTTCACTCTGATCTTCGGTGGATCCGGTGCCGCGAAAGATCACCCTGTCGTGACGATCGTGTCCATCGTCATCTTCATCGTGCTCACGCTCGTCGTCAGCGGGCTGGGACACTCGGCGATACTCGTCATCCAGCGCTGGTCGACGTGGGTTTTCGGTGCCCTGAACATCTTCGTTGCAGTCTTCTTGATCGCCACCGTCGACTGGACCGCTGTGACGAGTACCCCGGCCGGATCGATCAGCGCGATGGTCATCGGTATCGGAACCATCGCCGCCGGAACAGGTATCGGCTGGGCCAACGCCGGAGCCGACATGTCGCGCTATCAGCGCAAGAGCGTCGGAGCCGGTTCGTTGGTGCTGTCCAGTGCGGCGGGTGCCGGTATTCCGCTCGTACTGCTGATCGGACTCGGCGCACTGCTCTCGGCCGGCGACAACAGCCTCGCTTCGGCGTCGGATCCGGTCGCAGCGATCCGGGAGATTCTGCCGGCCTGGATGGCCGTTCCGTACCTGATCACCGCATTCGGCGGATTGCTTCTGTCCAATCATCTTTCGGTCTACTCGGCCAGTCTGACCACGTTGACACTCGGCTTCCGGATCAAGCGGGTCTACGCGGTCGCAGTCGACGTGTTCGTCACGTTCGTCGGTGCGATCTACTTCATGCTGATCTCCGACGGTTTCTACGGCCCGTTCATCACGTTCATCTCGGTTCTCGCGGTTCCGCTCACGGCATGGCTCGGGGTGTTCATGTCCGACATGATCAAGCGCAAGACCTACGACGCGGCATCGATCATGAACATCGGGAACACCAGCCGCTATTGGTATTCCGGCGGAGTCAACTGGTACGCGTTCGCGAGCTGGGCAGCGGGCATCGTCGTCGGGTTCCTGTTCACTGCCATCGCTGTGGATGGCGACGTCATCTACACCGGGCCGTTGTCGGGCAGCTGGATCGGTGACAACGGTCTCGGCTGGGTCGCGTCGTTCGTGGTCGCCGCCGGTCTGTACCTCGCCACCGGGGGAGCGCGCCGCACCGAGACCGTAGCGCGGTGAGTCCGCGGCTGATCCACACCGGCCAAGTCATCGTCGACGTCGTGATGGCCGTCCCCGAGGTCCCGACTCCGGGCGGAGACGTCGTGGCAACGTCACTGAACCAGACTGCCGGAGGCGGCCTCAACGTCATGGTGGCTGCGATTCGCGATGACCTTCCCGTCGTCTTCGCCGGTAGGTTCGGTTCGGGTCACTACGGCTCGATCGTCCGAGACGCGCTCGCTGTCAGCGGGGCCAACGTGGTCAATGATCGACCACTGCAGAAGGATTCGGGGTTCTGTATCGCCCTCGTCGACGCGAATGCCGAGCGAACATTTGTGACGTACCCGGGAGCCGAGGCCGAACTGGGCGCTGCGGACCTGGAGGCAACCGGGGTTCGACGCGGTGATCTGGTGTACGTCACCGGATACGGACTGGCACACGAGAGCAACGCTGCGGCACTGATGAACTGGCTTCCGACGCTGCCGGACGAAGTCGTGGTCTTGTTCGATCCGTCCCCGCTGATCGAGACTCTGGACCGATGCGTCGTGGACGCCGTACTCGCTCGGGCCGACATCGTGAGTGTCAATCTGCGCGAGGGTGCGCTCATGACGGGTGCGGTCGACATCGATTCCATCGCGGTCGGATTGGCCGAGCGGGTGCGCTCTGCGGCATCGGTGGTACTGCGTACCGGTCCGGAGGGGTGCCGGATCGCGAGCGCCGGACGGCCGTCCCGGTCGGTGCCCGGGTTTGCGGTGCAGGCGGTCGACTCCAACGGTGCAGGCGACGCGCACGCCGGTGTGTTGTTGGCAGGACTGTCGCGCGGACTCGACCTGTACGAGGCGGCATTGCGGGCGAATGCTGCTGCAGCGCTTGCCGTCACCGAACGTGGACCAGCGACGGCCCCGCTTCGATCACGTACCGACGCGTTGGTCGGAGAGTGAGGGGGCAGTTCGCCCCGGAACGGTGGAGTCGCGGACGACCAGTGTCGGTGTGAGTGCCACCGAGGACACCGGTAGTCCGTGGGTGACGGCCAACAGCATTTCGGCTGCGCGTGTGCCGATTTCGCGGTGCGGACTGTGAATTGTCGTCAAAGGCACCGTCAGTTCGCTGCAGATCGAGATGTCGTTGTAGCCGACGACGGCGATGTCGCGTCCCGGCTGCAATTCCGCTTCGCGCAGCACGCCGAGGACTCCGATGGCGCTGAAATCGTTGGTCGCGAAGATCGCCGTCGGAGGTTTCGGCAATGCCAGAAGTGCTGTGGCCCCGCGTCGTCCGGCCTCGGGATCGAAACCCTCTTCCCGAACGTACTCGTCCGGAACGTCGATTCCTGCGTCGCGGAGGGCAGCCCGGCAGCCCTCCAATCGGTCGATTCCGGTGCTGGCCCACGCCGGACCCGACACGATCCCCACTCGGGTGTGGCCGAGTCTGGCCAAGTGCTCGCCGGCGAGGTAGCCGCCCCGATGGTCGTCGCACGTCACCGAGGTCATCCCGGGGTATCGACGGCTGATGAGCACGAACTTGATCCCTCGGCGGTGGAGGTCTTCGAGGTTCTCGCTGTCGAGGCGAGCATCACCGAAGATGAGGCCGTCGACGTTGCGGCCGAGCAACAGATCGATGCGTCGACGCTGTTGAATCGGATCGTCGTGAGTGTTGGCGACGAAGGTCTCGTACCCGGCACGGTTCGCAGTTTCCTCGATGGCGTCGTACATCGCGGAGAGCACCACGTCGGTCAATCGCGGGACGAGTACTCCGAACGCGGTGGATTTCTTGGTGGTCAAGCTCGCCGCGTTGGGGTTGGGGACGTAGTCCATCTCGCGGGCCAGCTCGAACAATCGCAGATCTCCGGCGCTGGCACCGGCAGGGTCGAGCGCAACGCGTCGCAGAGCTCGGGAGACGGTCGAAACATGTACTCCCGCAGCAGCTGCGACCGTCTTGAGCGTGACGCTTCCCGAAGTAGTGCTGTCCACTGGCGGTTCCCCTCGATCCTCCGTCGGCGCTGCCCCGACCCCTGATGACCCCTAAGCTAGCACCGTGCGCAATCGTTTGCGCAACAAGTTGCCCTCGAGGAACGGACATTCGATGACAGGTCTTGGTGGTCTCAATCCGTCGCCGACGTCTCTCACGCTCGGCCTGGTTCAGCAGCAGGTTCCGCTGATCACGAGCATGGATGATGTCGACGCGACGACCGATCGCGTGTGCCGGCAGTTGCGCGAGGCGAAGGCCGGGTTCGGGGCGCTCGACCTCGTGGTGTTTCCGGAGTACTCGCTGCACGGTCTACGCAAGTCGTCGTGGGCGTCCGACGAGGTGATGTGCGACATGGACGGTCCGCAGGTGGAGCGATTGCGCGACGCGTGCCGTGAGTCGACAGTGTGGGGTTGCTTCAGCATCATGGAACGCAACCCCGGCGGAGCGCCGTTCAACTCCGGAATCATCGTCGACGACCGAGGCGACATAGCCCTGTACGTCCGCAAACTGCATCCCTGGACGCCCAAGGAGCCATGGGAACCGGGCGACATCGGTCTACCGGTCTGCCCGGGGCCCAAGGGCTCGGTGCTGTCGCTGTTGATCTGCCACGACGGAATGTTTCCCGAGATGGCGCGTGAGGCGAGCTACCGCGGTGCCAACGTGTTGCTGCGCACGGCCGGGTACAAGTTTCCGCTGCGGCAGTCCTGGCGTATCACCAACGAGGCCAACGCTTTTCACAATCTGGCGTACACGGCGTCGGTGTGTCTGGCGGGGGAGGACGGCAACGGCATCCCGTCCATGGGCGAGGCGATGGTGTGCGACTACGAAGGAACGATCATCGAGCGCGGCGATTCCACACCCGATCGGGTGGTGACCGTGTCGATCGAGCCCGCCAGGGCCGATGCGGCACGTCGCGAGTGGGGAGTGGAGAACAACATCTATCAACTGGGTCATCGTGGGTACACCGCGCTCGACGGAGGGGCGCGCGATTGCCCGTACACCTACGTCCGCGATCTCGCCGACGGAACCTACCGAGTTCCGTGGGAGGACGAGGTTCACATCGTCGACGGGACCTCGGAGGGATATGGACCCCCGCGCCGACACGGCAGTCCGATCGATACGGCCAGGGCCGGGATGCGCGGCGAGTAAGGCGCAGGTTACGCAGCCGGTGCCCGTGTAACGGTGCCATTAATTGGTTTCGGATTTGTCGCCCAAAGCTCGACATCGACTGAGAAACCCCTCTATCGTCAGAGCAACGCAATCGGTTGCACGACCGGTTGCACAGCAAGCGAAAGAAGGCTCGTTTCGATGACTTCCCAGGTAGGCGACTCTCTGGAGCTCACGGATCGCACCCGCCACGACATCGACTCGATGTCGTCGGGGGATGTGTACAAACTGCTGTCCTGTGCAGTGCAGCCTCGTCCGATCGCATGGATCTCGACCGTTTCCGGCGACGGCGTCCGCAACCTCGCACCGTTCAGCTTCTTCAACGTCGCCTCGCGCAATCCGGCGACGCTGATGATCTCCATCGGTGAACGCATCGGGTTCCCAGGAGAGCTGAAGGACACGCTGGTCAACATTCGCGAGACCGGCGAATTCGTCGTCAACATTCCGTCCGCCGACACCGTGGACGCGGTGACAGCGAGTTGCGCCACCGTCGACACGGAGGTCGACGAATTCGAGCTCTCGCACATGACCGCGGTGCCGTCGGTGTCGGTCGCGGCCCCGTCGGTGCTCGAATCCCTGGTGTCTCTCGAATGCCGCACCATGCAGGAAATCGCACTCGGCACGGACACTCTGGTGTTGGGGACCGTGACGGCGGTGACCAGCAGGCCCGGCCTGCTCACCGCCGACCTGCACGTCGATACTCTCGAACACCGTTTCCTGGGCCGGCTGGCGGGCCCGTTCTACACCACCGACATGAATCGGGTGGCGCAGTGACGGCCTCGGCCCGTCTGCGCGGCGTCGACACCGAGTCGATTGTCGATACGTTCGATATCGCTGTGGTGCAGACCGGTTCGCGAATCGGGGCTTGGCAGCAGAACATCGACGCGGTGCGCGCGGAGGTGCAGTCTCTCGCCGCGGGCGGATCGAAGTTGATCGTTCTGCCCGAATTGTTCGCCAGCGGTTACGATCTCGACAGCATCGAAACGATGGCCGAGTCCGTACCCGGTCGAACGTCGACCGCGCTCGGAGCACTCGCCGCCGAAACCGACACGGTTCTGGTGACGGCCATCGCGTTTCGTGATGCCGACGGAGTCGTCTTCGACAGCTCGCTCGTCGTGGGTCCCGGCGGCCTGATCGCATTGGGACACAAGCGCTTTCTGTGGGACCGAGAGAAATCGGTGTTCACTCCCGGCGCGGAGAGCGGACTGCTGGTGAGCACTCCGTTCGGCACCATCGGCGTCGTGATCTGCTACGAGGCAGGGTTCCCCGAGACGGTCCGAGACCTCGTCCAGCGAGGAGCCGATGTGATCGCCGTACCGTCGGCCTTCGGACACGTCCGTTTGCACGTGTGGAAGCTGCTCACTCGCTCCCGAGCACTCGAGAACGGCGTCGTCGTCGCGGCCGCCGGACTCACCGGACAGACCGGCGACGGCCCACGGTTCGCGGGCCACAGCGTGATCGTCGGACCGCAGGGGCGCACCATCGTCGAGATGGACGAGAGCGTCGGATCGGTCTCGGCGACAGTGACTCGCCGTGAGTTGCTCGACGCACGCGACGAAGTGCCTTATCTGAAAGACCTTGCCCGCCTGGGCGGAATCACCGACAACGATTCAACCGAGAACCCTCACGAGAGGAACCGAGATGTTCGATCTGCGATCAGCTGATCTCCTGCGCGCGTTCACCCGTCAGCTCGAGCTGTGCAAAGTTCAGCCAGGAGAGCAGGTGGTGATTCTCGCGGAGCCGTCGAGCCGCGGTGATTACGTCTCGGCTGCATTCGGGGCGGCTCAGAGTTTGGGCGCACAGGTACTCTCGGCCACCGTTCCCGGCGGCAGTCCGGCACCGATGCCGAGCACCCACACCGGTGCCGGCCCCGGTCTGGTGTCGGTCATGAACAGTTCGGTCGCTCAGGACATGCTCAAGGGAGCCGATCTCGTGGTCGATCTGACCAGCGAGGGCTTCATCCACGCTCCCATCCAGCAGGAGATCCTGGCCGCCGGAACACGCATCATTTTCGTGTGCGACGCCCCGGACGTGCTCATCAGGAACATGCCGCAGGACGGCGACAAGGAACGGGTGCAGGCAGGCGTCGATCTGATCCGCAACGGTTCGACGATGCGCATCACCAACGAGGCCGGCACCGATCTCACCGTGCAACTGAGCAATTCGCAGCCCGAGTTCCAGGTGGGCTTCGCCGACGACAAGGGACGCTGGGATCACTGGCCGTCGACCATGGTGTTGTGTTGGCCGGAGATCTCCAACGGACAGATCGTGTTGTCCGAGGGCGACATCCTGCTGCCGTTCAAGGAGTACGTCCGCGACAGGACAACACTGACCGTCACCAACGGACACATCGACGAGGTCACCGGCGGTGGCGAGGCGGCTCTGCTCAACATGTTCTTCGCCGACTCCAACGACAAATGGGCGCGCTACCTGTCCCACATGGGTTGGGGATTGATGAAGACCGGAGACTGGTTCGCGGCCGCGATGTACGGCAAGGACGACATCATGGGCATGGACGCCCGAGCCTTCGCCGGCAGCTTCCTGTGGTCCACCGGCCCGCACCCCGTACTCGGCCGAGACTCCTACGCACACCTCGACATCGGAATGCGCGCCTGCACCGTATCCATCGACGGCATCGACGTCGTCACCGAAGGCCGATTGGTGGAGAACTGACATGGCACCGATCGAAGTGGTCGTCGCAGGCGGCGGTCTGGGCGGGCTGACCGCGGCGCTCTCGCTGCGACACAGAGGAATCCAGGTGACGGTACTCGAAGCCGCCGCCGAACTCGGCGAGGTCGGTGCCGGCATCCAGACCGCACCGAACGCGAGCCGCATCCTGATAGCCCTCGGTATGCGCGAGAAGCTCGAAGCGATCAAGACCGAACCGATGGACCAGGTGCGTAGGCGCTGGGAGAACGGCAAGGTCATCGCGCTCACCGCGCTCGGCGAATACTGCAAGAAGACCTTCAACGCGCCGTATTGGCACTACCACCGTGCGGACCTGCACTCCGCCATCCATGCACAGTGCCTCGACCCCGACGGCCCGGGCCCGGTCGTGGTGTTCGAGACCGACGCGAAGGTCGTCGAGGTCGACCGCACCAATCCGATGCGGCCCGTCGCGGTGACCGGAGCAGGACGTCGATACGAATCGGATCTGCTCATCGGAGCCGACGGAATCCGCTCGACGGTACGCGATCTCATCGGCCTGCCCGACACGTTGGTGTTCTCCGGCGAAATGGCCTATCGCGCACTCATTCCGGGTGATCGCATCGTCAAGGACCCGGCGACCCGCTGGCTCGTCGACCGATACCAGAGCACCATCTGGTACGGACCCGACCGACACCTGGTGCACTACATGATCCGAAACGGCGAATACCTCAATGTCGTTGCGCTGGCACCGTGTACCGACGAGGTCCGCGACGGTGGACCACGGCTCGTCGGGCCCGAGGAACTGATGGCGACGTTCCCCGACTGGGACGACCGCGCCCACGCGATGCTGTCCAAGGCCGACGAGAACGTGCTGTGCCAGGCGCTCTACTACCGCAGGCCCGACCCGCGTTGGACCGACGGCCGCGTAGCGCTGCTGGGCGATGCCTGCCACGCCATGCTGCCGTACCAGGCGCAAGGTGCCTCGCAGGCCATGGAAGATGCCGCCGTGCTGGCCGAGGAACTCGCGAAGGTGACCTCGAGCGGAATCGACGACGCGTTGGCGCGCTACGTCTTTCGCCGGGCCCGGCACGCACGGATGGTGCAGGACGCGAGCCTGCAGAACAAGACCTTCTACCACATACCCGATGGACCCGAGCAGCAGAAGCGGGACGCGACACTGGCGTCGTTCGATGGGGAGTCCGACATCTCGTACGACTGGCTGTGGAGCGGTACCCCGCTCGACGACAGCGACGACGAGAAATTCCATTACTCGTTCGTCCGATGACGACCTCGGACCACAACACCGCGCCGGAGGCTGCGATGAAGACTGGTGATCAGGTAGTACAGGAACTCCCCTGGAAATGGGGTGTGCAGGGCAAGATCTTCATCATCGGCGGACTGGGTTACATGTTCGACGCCTGGGACGTGGCGCTGAACGGTTTCTTGACGCCGCTGCTCGGAAGTTACTGGGATCTGTCCCAGGCCGAGCGCGGGCTCGTCGCCACCGGCAACCTGATCGGCATGGCCGTCGGAGCCGTCGTGTGGGGAACGATCGCAGACAGGGTCGGGCGTAAGCGTGCATTCTCGTTGACGCTGTTGATCTTTGCGCTGTTCTCCGTCCTCGGTGCTTTCGCGCCGAACTTCGAGATCTTCATCATCCTGCGGTTCCTCGCAGGGTTCGGCCTCGGCGGCTGCATCCCGGTGGACTACGCGTTGGTCAGCGAATTCTCGCCCCGCCGCATTCGCGGCAAGATTCTGTCCGCGATGGACGTCTGGTGGCCGATCGGTGCCACCATCTGCGGCGTCGTGGCAACACTTCTGGTCCCGATCGACGGTGATGTTCGCTGGCGCTACATGCTGCTGTTCATGGTTCTGCCTGCGCTGCTGCTGTTCTGGGTCCGACGCGGCATCCCGGAGTCACCCATCTACCTCGCCAAGGTCGGGCGAGAAGCCGAGGCCCGCGCCGTCATCGACGACATGGTGACCCGCACCGGATCCGAGGCCGTCGAGTACGTCATCGTCGCCGACACCGCCCCGAAGGGACCGGGCGGCATGAAAGCTGCTCTCACACAGCTCAAGTCGGTCTGGCGCTACAGCCCGCGCATCACCGCCGCGGCCTGGATGCTGTTCGTGTCGATCATGCTGCTCTACTACGCAGCGCTGAGCTGGATGCCATCCATCCTCCGCGCCGAGGGCTACGGTGAGTTCGCAGCCTTCGCCGGTACGACGCTCATGACCGGAGTCGGCATCGTCGGTGTGCTCACCTCGGCGTTCATCGTGGAGATCTTCGGACGCAAATGGGTCATCGGGCTGTCCGGCCCGATTGCGGGTAGTGCGCTGGTCATGTTCGCCGTCATGCTCGACATTCAATCCGCTGCGCTGATCTGGCTCGGCATCTTCGGCTTCGTCATTCAGCTGACCATTCCGGTGCTCTACTGCTACGTCTCGGAGCTGTATCCCACCAATATTCGCGCTTCGGGATTCGGCTACGCGTCCTCGGTGAGCCGGGTGGCCACGGGCTTCGCGCCACTGCTCTTCGGCTCCGTGATGTGGCCGATCCTGGGTCTTCCGTTGACCTTCGGCATCGTCACCGCGTTCGTGTTGTTCGCGGTGATCTGGATGGCGTACTTCGCACCGGAGACCAAGGGACGCGAACTCGACACCCTCGTCGACGAACCCACCGAGGTAGTCGCAGGCGAGGCTCGGGTCTGATGAAGCCCGCACAGTTCGACTACCACCGCGCGCGATGTCTCGGGTGCAGTGCGGCTGCTGGCCGAGCTGGGCGAGGACGCGAAGATCATCGCCGGAGGCCAGTCCTTGGTCGCCATGATGAACTTCCGCCTCGCCCGGCCCGGGCACCTGATCGACGTGGGTGGGTTGAACACTCTGCGATACATCCGCCGAGAATCCGACGGCCTGCACATCGGAGCGCTCACCACCCACCACGACGTCGAATCCGGTCACGTGGGAACGGACTTCGCTGTTCTTCGCGACGCCATGCGGTGGGTGGGGCACTACCCGATCCGTACCCGCGGCACCGTCGGGGGCAGCATCGCCCATGCGGACGCCACCGCAGAATGGTGCCTGCTCGCCATCCTGCTCGACGCCCGGATCGTCGTCGAGAGCGTGCGGGGGCGGCGAACCGTCGAGGCGGACGCGTTCTTCTTCGGGTACTACTCCACCGATCTCGCGTTCGACGAGATGATCGTCGAGATCGTGTTCCCGAACCCGGCACCGCACGCAGCAGTGACCGAATATGCCGAGCGACAGGGCGATTTCGCGATCGTGGGTGCAGCGGTGTCCCTCGATCTCGACGGGGTGGCCGTGGTCGGCGGACGCGTCGCCCTCGCGGGCGTCGGCGCGACGCCGATGCGATCGCCGGCAGGCGAGGCCGCGCTCGCCGCCGGTGGAACGTTCGCCGACTGCGCGGACGCCGCAGCCGAAGCACTGGAACTGGAGGACGAGGGCATGTTCACCGCAGAGTACCGCCGCACCCTGGTGCGCACGTTGGTCGCCGAAGCCTGCAGCGACGCACTGGTCTCGCAGGGGGTGCCCACATGAGCGTCGATCAGGTCCTCACGCCGAAATTCGTCGGCACCTCGGTCGCCCGCCGGGAAGACCCGCGGTTGCTCACCGGCCGAGGCAGATTCGTCGACGACATCGCGATGCCGGGAATGTTGCACGCTCAGTTCGTACGCAGCACCGTCGCGGCCGGCTCGATCACCGGTCTGGACGTCGGTGATGTCGCCGGAGTCGAGGGAGTGCGCGGCGTCTTCACCGCGGCGGACCTGGAGCTGCGGCCGATCCGAGCCGAATTATCCCGTCCACTCAGCGAATTCGTGCCCACCGACATGCCCGTACTGGCGCACGACGTCGTGCGCTACGTCGGTGAGCCACTGGCCATCGTCGTCGCCGCCGATGCCTACAGCGTCGAGGACGGGCTCGAAGCGGCACGGGTGTCGTACCGGACCGTCACCGCCGTCACCTCCGCAGACCAGGCCATGTCCGACGGCGTACCCCTGGTGCACGATTCGGTTCCGAACAACACCGTCGTGGACGTACAGATGTTCGCCACCGAGGGCATCGACGAGATTTTCGACGACGCGCACACCGTCGTGTCCGTGCGATCGCGCACCGGGCGTCAGAACGCGCTTCCGCTCGAGACCCGCGGCTGCATCGCGTACTGGGACGACCGCGACAAGCAGCTGATCGTCCACATCTGTACACAGGTGCCGCACCAGGTTCGGACCGTCACCGCGCTGTGCCTCGGGCTCGACGAGCGAGAGGTCCGTGTCGTGGTACCCGACATGGGTGGCGGCTTCGGACAGAAGTGCGTCGTCGGTCGCGAGGAGATCGCCGTCGCCGCAGCCGCATTGAAGCTCCGCCGCCCGGTCAAATGGATCGAGGACCGCAAGGACGCACTGACGGCGTCGTTCCTGGCGCGCGAACAGCAGTACGACGTGCGGGCAGCGTTCGATTCCGAGGGGCACATTCTCGGCCTCGACGCAGATGTCGTGTGCGATATGGGCGCGTACTCGTGCTACCCCTTCACCGCAGGCATCGAGCCGCTCATGGCCTCGGCCGAAATGCCGGGGTGTACCAGGTTCCGGCATATCGGGTGCGGGGCCGTTCCGTGTTCAGCAACAAGGCACCGACCGCGCCGTACCGCGGGGTGTCCCGCCCGCAGTACGTCATGGTGATGGAGCGGCTGTTCGAGCGAGCGGCCCGCGAACTGAACCTCGATGCGGTGGAGATCAGACGGCGCAACGTCATCACCGCTTTCCCCTACACCGGCGTCAACAACATCACCTACGATCCGGGCTCCTACCTCGAGGCACTGAACCTGTGCGAGCAGATGCTACTAGACGGTGGGTGGTACGACTTCCAGGAGCGGGCGACCGCAGACGGCCGACACATCGGCATCGGATACTCGTGCTTCAGCGAGCGAACCGGCTACGGCAGCAGCGCATTCGCGGCCCGCAAGATGAACGTGGTGCCGGGATTCGACATCTCGGAGGTCCGGATGGACACCTCCGGCACGGTGGTCGTGACGACCGGCACAATGAGCCACGGCCAGAGCCACGAGACCACCATGGCGCAGATCGTCGCAGACCGGCTCGGCATCGACGTCGAACAGGTCAAGATCGTGCAGGGCGACACCGACCGCATCACCTACGGCTTCGGGTCGTTCGCCTCCCGCTCGATCACCATCGGCGGTAGCGCGGTGGCGTTGGCGTCGAACAAGCTGGGAGACAAACTGTGTGAGATCGCGGCGCACCTGATGGAGACCCGTGACGACAACGTCGAGCTGGCCTCGGGCCGCGTCCGTCAGCGCGACGACCACTCGAAGTACGTCACCTACCGGGACATCGCCGACGTCGCGTACCTGAAGGCGCAACTGCTACCGAAGGGCGTCGAACCCGGATTGTCCGCGACGGCCAGCTTCGACGTGTTCAACGACGGCACGTTCTCCAACGCCACCCACGGCGTCGTGGTGGAGTTGCACGAGGGCACCGGCCGAGTGGAGATTCTGAAGTACGTGTGCGTCGAGGACTGCGGCGTCGCCATCAACCCCAAGATCGTCGAAGGCCAGTGCCGGGGCGGAATCGCCCAGGGCATCGCCGGCGCGTTGTTCGAGCAGGTCTCGTACGACGACCACGGAAACCCACTGTGCGCCAGCTTCATCGACTACAAGGTGCCCACCGCCTGCGAGATCCCCGACATCGAGATCCATCACCTCGAAACGCCATGCCTGTTCACCGAATCCGGAGCCAAGGGAGCCGGTGAGGGCGGCACGATCGGGGCACCCGCCGCCGTGCTCAACGCCGTCAACGACGGATTGCGTTCCACCGGAGTCGAACTGAACGACACACCGATCACCCCTGTGGCAGTACAGGCAGCACTGGCGAAGGGAAGGCCATGAGCAACAAGCAACTGATCGAACTGAACGTCAACGGCACCGTCCACGAGGTGATCACCGAACCACGCCGAACTCTGGTCGATGTACTGCGGCACGACCTGCAGCTCACCGGAACACACGTCGGCTGCGAGCACGGCGTGTGCGGGGCCTGCACCGTGCTGATCGACGGCAAGCCGGCCCGCGCGTGCCTGACGTTCGCAGCGCAGGTGGAGAACTCGGACATCGAGACCGTCGAATCGCTCGGCAACGACGGCGAACTGAACGATCTGCAGCAGGCCTTCGCAGACCACCACGGCCTGCAATGCGGCTTCTGCACACCGGGATTCCTGATGCTGGCCGAGGGCTACCTCGCCGACAACCCCGATGCCACCAAGGAACAGATCCGCGAGGTGGTGGCATCGAACTACTGCCGCTGTACCGGATATCAAACCATCGTCGAGGCCATCGACTCGTGCGCCGAGCAGCGCCGCTGCGCCGGCTGTGTGAACGGAGTTCGCAAGTGATACTGACCAATACACTCGACATCGACGCGTCCGCCGAGGACGTGTTCCGATTGATCAACGACGTCGAGAAGGTGGCGACGTGCGTACCGGGGGCCGCCATCACGGGTAAGGACGGCGAGACCTACCTCGGTGGAGTCAAGGTCAAAGTAGGCCCGATCAGTGCGTCGTACGCCGGCACGATTCGATTCCTCGAGGTCGACGCCGAGACGCGCACGCTCACACTTGAGGCCAAAGGAGCGGACTCGCACGGCAACGGCGACGCCGAGGCCCAGGTCGATCTCGCGGTCGAGTCGATCGGTGACCGTTCGCGGTTGACCCTGAACACCGATCTGGTGATCAGCGGCAAGATCGTCTCGTTCGGCAAGGGCGCGATCGTGGCGGTGTCGAACAAGGTCCTGCAACAGTTCGCCGTCAATCTCGGTGCGCTGCTCAGTGGTTCGGCTACGGCCGAATCAACCCCGCCTTCGGCGGTGAAGGCCGCTGTTCCGAGCCCGATGGACGGCGAATTGAATGCGATGTCTCTGATGCCCGAACCGGTGCGCAAATACGCGCCGATTGCCGGCATCTTCCTCGCCGGAATGGTCGAGGGATGGTTGGTGTCCAGGGCTTTCGGGCGACGGTAGGTTCGCGATGCTCGACTTCGCCGCCACACTCCACGACTGGTTCATCAGCGGACGGCCGTTCGGTGTGGCCACCGTCGTGGCAACCTCCGGCAGTGCGGTCCGAGAGGTGGGTGCCGTCATGGCCGTCGACGCCGGCGGCGGAGCACTCGGAGGTGTATCCGGCGGATGCGTCGAAGGTGCAGTGTTCGACGCTGCGGTGTCGGCGGCGACGGGTGGATTCGTTGATCGGCTTCGATTCGGCGTCGCGGCAGATGACCCGTTCGCCATCGGGCTCACCTGCGGCGGCACCATCGAGGTCGTGGTGGACCGAGTCGATCGGAACAGCCGCCCGCACTACGGACAGCTGTTGGAGCGAATCATGTCGCGATCTTCGGTTGCCGAAGTGACCGTCGCCTCCGGTGCTGCGGGCGGTCACCTCGTGGTGACGGCCGACGATTCGTTCGGCTCCATCGGCCACCCGCTTCTCGACGCTGGAGCCACCGAGCTCGCTCGGGTCATGTTGGCGGACGGATCGAGCGGACTTCGTGAGATCGACGCCGTCGAGGTCTTCGTGCGATCGTTCCCGGCTCCGCCGCTACTGATCGTCTTCGGCGCGCTCGACCTCGCCGACTCCGTCGCCCGGGCAGCCGCGATCGTGGGATACCGCACCGTGGTGTGCGACGCTCGGCCGATCTTCGCTACGGCCGAACGCTTTCCACACGCCGACGAGGTCGTGGTGGCCTGGCCGCACGAGTATCTGACGGCTCAGTGGGGCAAGGGATCGATCGGCGGCTCCACCGCACTGTGTGTACTGACGCACGATGAGAAGTTCGATGTCCCGCTGCTCGACGTCGCGGTACGCACCCCGGCCGGCTACATCGGCGTGCTGGGGAGCCGTCGAACACACGAGGATCGCCGTCGCCGACTCCTTGCACGCGGGGTCGACGCGGATTCTTTGGCGCGGTTGGCCTCGCCCGTGGGTCTGGATCTCGGTGGGCGTAGCCCCGGAGGGACCGCGTTGTCGATCGTGGCCGAAATGGTCGCGGTATCGAACGGGCGCTCCGGCGGACGGTTGCGCGACGGCACGGGATCGCTGCACGGCCGTGAGGACGGTGCCCTCCGCAGCGCCCCGGGGATCGGTGCGTCGGTCGCAGGCACTACGCCCGACGGTGCCAGCACTTGTCCGACGCTGTAGGCCACCTGCCGCGCCCGAGTTCGTCCGAAACGGATCGAAGGGAACCGATCGGCTCGGCGGTGCAAGGCAGGCAACCGAACCGATGTACGCCACGCCCAACCTGATGCGACGCCCCCTCGATTCGGGAGAGATTCGCGCAAACCCGTCTACCGATGGGATGGAACCGATCGGAGACCGCGGGCGTCAAACCCGATGACGCCGAACGACCGGGCGTCGACAGAGTGCGACTCGGGGGAGCGTCATGACAGTGAACGTGGATCCAGCGATCCTGCGGCAGTTCTCGAATGTGTTGTCGGCAACTGGCGGGGTGATCCGTGAGGTGGATGCTCTTGCTCCGTTCCGTGCGTCGGAGAATGCGTTGCAGGGTAGTGACTTTCACGCAGCATGTGCGGCGGCGGCAGCAGCAGCGGCCGGAGCAGTTGCGGCACTGGCCGGGCGAGCCGAATGTATCGCAGGCATCGCCCGCGGCGTCGCGCAGAACTACGAGATCGCCGACGACGAACTCGCCCGCCGCCTCGCTGCGATGGACCAGCCGAAGTGACCCCGACGGTCCCGCACGTCGCGGGGTGGGAGCCGGAGTCGATGCGTAAGACGATGATCGAACTGTCGGAGATCGTCGAGCGCGTCAACGGCCAACGCACCGGAGTGCTGGAGGAGCAAGACACGTTGGCCGAGACGTGGACCGGCGAAGCAGCCGACGCCGCAGCCGAACGTGTGGTGACCGAATGCTCCCGGATGGGCACGGTATGCGGTGAGATCGAGTCGCTCGGCATGGCATTCGAGAGCGCCGCCGGAATGGTCGACGCCGCCAAGGCGCACCTGCAGGCGCAGGTGTCCGCAGCAACGACGAGCGGGTTCGCCGTACGGGCCGACGGCGTGGTGGATCCCGAGGGGATGATTGCGCTGATTCCCGACAGCCTCGGCGAGGAGAAGGTACGCCAGGCGGACGAACTTCGCGCTGCTGCAGCCCAATTGACGCGGGACATCCAGGGGGCGTTGTTGCAGGCCGAGCGCGCTGCGGTCGACGCTGCGCAGCAGTTGGCCGAACCCACGAAGCTGTTGACCGAGTTGGCGCTCGGCAGTCCGACCGGCAAGTTCGTCGAGAACCCGGACGGATCGTTCTCATGGATCCCGGACTGGCCGACGACCGCAGCTGCGACGGTGATCGGAGGCATGAGCGACGTCACGAAGAGGGCGCTGGAATTGCCCGGTATCAGTTCCGTGGACGACGTCGCCAAGAACATCGGCCGAGGACTCGGGGCGTTCGGTGCGGTCGCCGGAACGATTCCCTCGATTGCACACGACATCGATGAGGGGGTGAGCCCCACCGAGGCGATTGCGGTCAATACGGCGAGTACCGCCGCCGGCCTCGCAGCTGCGAGCTACGTGACCGGCGCCCTTGCGGGACTCGGTGGTGCCGCGGGTTCGGTGTTTCCCGGGCCGGGCACGGTGGCCGGTGCTGCCGCAGGCGTCGCGTTGGGTGCCTTGGTCGGGGGTTCCGTCAGCCACGGCGTATCGAAGGTCTTCGAATGGACGCTGCGATGACCGACCGTGAGGACACAGGCGCGAACACGCCTGCGACAGCGAATCCGAGACCTGTGTGGGTGCGGAGATGGCGCAGTGTCCACCTCGGCTGGCTCGCAGTGGTTTTCGGCATCTGTACGGTAGTGGTGGGGCTGCTGGTTGTCGCCGTCCCTGTGATTGCCAGGACGGGCGCAGGAGGCCTCCTGACACTGTTGTGGCTCGCGTTCTTCGTGCTCCTTCCCTTGGGGATGGCTGTGCCGATCTCCGGCATCGGATCTGCACGATTGTCACGTTTCGTGCGGCGGGTCGACGTTGCAGGCGTCGGCGCAGGTTTGTCGGTGCCCGGGCGCGGGGACTTCGTGGCTCGGGCAGGTCTACTTGCCTTCGCGTCGGTGGTGGGCCTGTCCTACTTCGTATTCAGGGATGACGGACCGGACCCTCGCCAAGAGATGGCCGAGTTGCTGACGGCGATAGGCGCGCCGGCATGCCTGGCGTGGTTCGTCCTGGGGTTCGTCGTCGTCAACCGCACCAGGGTCTCTCTGCACCCCGAAGGTATTGTCCAACAGATCTATCGACGTCGTGGGTGGAAGGTGTCGAAGGACGTGACGGTCGTGCGATGGAGCGACATTGCGGATCTGCGCCTGGAGGAGCATCCGAATCCAGCGGTCCCGCACCGGGGTGACCTGCCGGTGATTCGAGTCCCGCGCCTTTCGAGCGAGACCGACGAACCGGAGCTGGTCATCATGGCGTGTGAGAAGAAGGTCGAACCGAATTCGCTGCTCGCGCTGCTTCTGTGGTGTCGCGACAATCCCTGGGCTCGTGCGCAACTGGACCACGATGATGCGCGCGAGTTGCTGCGCCCGCCCAGGCTGCTCGACCGTATCCGCGCCGACCGTGCCGCATCGACCTCCGGTGAAGGGAATGCTCTCCAGTGACGGTTCGAGAGAAATCGATAGGGGCGTTTCTTCAGCAACAGGGTGTCGAACTCGTTCCGGCGCACCGCGCCGAATGCGACAGGTTCGGGCTCGAGCTCCCGGTGCTACCGGACTGGGACGTCGTTCCCGAGCACCTGTTCCCGCACGCCACCGCGGTGCTGTGCTCGCCGACCGACGCAGTCGATGGATTCGTTCCGAACGCGGTGGTTCTGGTCGGCAAGCTCAGTCGATCTGTTCATCCGGAATCGTTGCTGGAGTATGGGTTCGGAGACTCCAGGGCTCTTCCCGGCTGGGTCGAGATCGGTCACGACCGAGACCCGTTCCGTGGTCTGCCGGCGGTCTCGACCGCGGGCCGCTACGACTGCGACGGACGGTTGCTCTTCGCCCGCACCCGGTACGTCGTCGTCCACCACATCGTCGATCAGTATCTGGTTCAGGTGACGGTCACCGTGCCGGATTCGCTTCGGCAGAAATTATCCTGCGCTGCAGACGAATTCATCGACGGGGTACGCATCGGGCAGGGGTGATCTACTCGGGAATCTGCTGCACCACGGCGGCGACGGCTTCCACCTGATCCGCGATGCGTGGTCCCCACCGACTCGACAGGTCCTCGTCCATCGGGAAGATCCTGCCGTCTCGGACGGCTGTCATAGAACCCCACCCTGGCCGAGCTGCGACCGATTCGGCTGTGACGCCACAGCATTGGGCGTCGGCGAGGAAGACGATATCGGGATCCGCGGTGATCACCGATTCGGCGGACAGTTGTGGGTAGTCGCCTGCGCCGGAGCCGTCGGCGATGCTCGTCAGGCCGAACAGACCGTAGATCTGGCCGACGAAGCTCGCGCTCGACACCGTGTACAACGTGTCGTCGAGTTCGTGGAAGTACGTCAGCGGCCGATCACGATCCGGAACGCTCGCCACGGCAGCGTCGATCCGGGACCGCATCTGCGCGACCGCTGCGTCGCCGTCCGCGTCGTGCCCGGTCGCGTCCGCGACGCGCTCGATCTGGGAGTACGCGTCGTCGAGGCTCGTCGCGGCCGGGACCAGCAGCGTCGGAATGCCGGCCTCGGCCAGAGTGGACGTCACCAGGCCGAGGTCGGTGGAGGTGATCACCAGATCAGGGTCGTAGGCGACGATCGCCTCGAGGCTCGGCGTGAACGCCGACAGCCCGGTCTTCGGAGCGTCGGCGGGATAGTCCGACTGATCATCGACGGCCGCCACCTGCTCACCTGCCCCGACGGCATACAGGGTCTCCGTCGCCGTCGGGCTCAGGGAGACGATCGAACGAGGCATCGCGTCGATGGTGACGGTCCCGCCGTCCGAGCCCGACGCGATCGTCCTCGGGAACTCCCCGCTCGACGCCATGGCCGAGGTGGTAGTCGGCGGGGAGCCCGTGGTCGTGCTGCCGCATCCGGTTGCGACCAGCGCGATGACCGCGAACCCGGCTGAGATCATTCGTGCCGATCGACGCTGCACTGCCACTCCTGTGTTTCCGATACCTCGTGGAGCGCCAACACTATCGGGTCGTGGTCAGCGACCCAGGCTCCGTGCCAGGTACGTGCCGGTGTGGGTGTCGGAGACCACCAACTCGTCGACGGTTCCGGTGAAGGTGATCAGACCGCCGTTGTGTCCGCCGTCGGGGCCGAGGTCGATGACCCAGTCGGCAGCGGCGATGACGTCGAGGTTGTGCTCGATCACGATCACCGACCTGCCCTCGTCGACCATCCCGGACAGCAACGCGATCAGGTTCGACACGTCCGACGGGTGCAGACCGGTCGTCGGCTCGTCGAGAACCAGCACCGGGGACGACCCGACCAGTTCGGTGGCGAGCTTGAGCCGTTGACGCTCGCCGCCGGAGAGCGACGAGAGGTTCTGGCCGAGAGAGAGGTAGCCGAGCCCGACGTCCCGGCACCGGCGGAGGATGTCGCGGATCTTCTTGACCTCGAAGAAGTCCTGCGCGTCCTCGACGGACATCTCGAAGATGTCGGCGATGCTGATGCCGTCGACGGTGTGCCGGATCGCGCCCGACCGAAACCGCCTGCCCTGGCACGTCTCACAGGTGCTCGTCACCGGGTCGGTGAATCCGAGGTCGGTGAAGATGACGCCGCTGCCCTGGCAGTCGGGGCACGCGCCGTCGGAGTTGGGCGAGAACAGCGACGGCGGTTGCCCGGTCTTCTTGGCGAAGTAGGCGCGGATCGGATCGAGCAGACCGGTGTAGGTCGCGGGGGAGGAGCGGCGCGATCCGCGGATGGGTGCCTGGTCGATGATGACGGCGTCCGGCGCGGCGTCACGGAGATGGCCGTGGATGAGGCTCGACTTGCCGGAACCGGCGACGCCGGTGACGGCGGTCAACACTCCGAGCGGAACGTCGACGCTGACATCACGCAGGTTGTGCGTACTCGCTCCGGTGATGCTCAACCAGCCCGAAGCGGCACGGGGAGTGCGTAATTCGACGCCCTCGCGCCGCAACGTGGCACCCGTCCTGGTGTCGGCGCTGCGTAGTTCGTCGTAGGTTCCCTCGAATACCACCGTGCCACCGGCCTTTCCCGCGCCGGGACCGATCTCGACGATGCGGTCGGCTATGGCCATGACCTCGGGGTCGTGCTCGACGACGAGGACGGTGTTGCCCTTGTCGCGCAGCGCGAGCAACATGTCGTCGAGACGGTGGACGTCGCGGGGGTGGAGGCCTGTCGTCGGTTCGTCGAAGACGTAGAGCATGTCGTTGAGGGTGGCTCCCAGGTGCCGCACCATCTTGATGCGCTGCGATTCACCGCCCGACAGCGACGACGTCGCTCGGTCCAGGCTGAGGTAGCCGAGACCGAGATCGACGAGTCTTCGCAGCTGCGTGACGATTTCGGCGGTGACGGTACCCAGGCCGTTGATCTGCCACCCGTCGATACGATCGGCGAGTTCGGACACCTGCATCGCGAACGCGTCGGGCAGAGACAGGCCCTCGAGGGTGGCACCGCGGATGGTCTCGTTGTAGCGGGAGCCGCCGCAGGACTCGCAGACGCCGCGCGTGACGATGCGCTCGAACGCGAGCTTGGCCTTGCCCTTGAGGGCATCGGCGTCCTTCGCCAGGTAGCTGCGCCGGAACCGGGAGACGATCCCTTCGTAGCTTTTCATGACGGCGTCGGGATTCAGCACGTCGACCTCGCCGGGCTTGGCGTCGAAGAAGATGTGGCGCTCGCGGGCGGAGTACTGATCGATCGGGACGTCGAGATCGAACAGGCCCGAGTCGGCGAACACCCGATACGGCCATTTGCCGACCTCGAAGTCCGGATGCTTGAACGGCCCCTCGCGCAGGGACTTCGACTCGTCCACCAGTTCTGCGAGGTCCACGACCTTCGCCTCGCCGAGCCCCTCGCACTCGAGGCACATGCCGGCCGGGTCGTTGAACGAGAACGCGTTCGCGAACCCGATCGTCGGGGTGACGCCGCGGGACCAGAGCATGCGCAGCCAGTCGCCGATGTCGGTGATGGTGCCGACCGTCGACCGCGGGCCACCGAACAGTCGCTTCTGGTCGACGATCACGACGGCCGACAGGTTGGCGATCAGATCGGCGTCGGGGCGACCGTAGGACGGAAGAAATGTCTGCGCGAACGCGGTGAACGTGGAGTTGATCTGCCGTTGAGCTTCGGCTGCGATGGTGTCGAAGACGAGTGATGACTTCCCCGACCCGGAGACGCCCGCGAACACGACGAGCGAACGCTTGGGTAGGTCGAGGTTCACGTCGCGAAGATTGTTCTCGCGTGCTCCGCGAACGAGGATGGTGGACAGTTCGTCGATAAATGGCTGAGCTGGTGTCGTCGGCTGGGCCTGGGTCATGTGCGCTTCGGTCGCCTTTCGCCGCCCCCGACGCTGGTTCGTCCGGGGCCGACGCAGTCTACCGTACGGTGTACGGAATTGCTACCGGTGATGGCAGGTAACAGACTTACCGGTCTGGCGATCTCACATGGTGCCGGTTGCATCAGGCCATCGGTCGTGTCGAAAGGTCTCCATGACGAGCAATAGTCGTTCCCGCGTGCAGTCGGTCATCGTGCTCGCCCTTCCTGTGATCGTCCTCGCGGGCTGCGGATCAACGGATTCTTCCGAGCCCGACGTTCGGACCGAAGTGCGGACTGTGACCGTGGAGGCGACCACGCCCGCACCGACACCGGTCGAGAGGATCGGCGTCCCGGACACCACCGCGACCGAGCCGCCCGCGGCGGAGCCTGTCCTCGCCGCGATGCCTTCGGTCGTGTGCATTAACCTGCAGTCCGCCCAGAACGCGATCCAGGCGGCAGGGATCTTCTACTCCCGGAGCGTCGATGCGTCCGGTGCGAGCCGCAGACAGGTCAACGACTCGAACTGGATTGTTGTGGCGCAGGATCCGCAAGCAGGGGTGCTCGTCGGTGAGGGCGACGCTCTGCTGTCTGCGGTGAAGATCGGGGAGCCGAACAACTGCTGATCTAGCGGAGAAGGCTGTGCTTTCCTGCTGGAGTCGGTTCCTGCTCGGTCGAGCTGTAGGCGAGGTGGCCTCCGATGAGGCCGCCGACGCTTGCTGTTGCCAGACCGGCAGCAGCCAGGGCCTTGGCGATGCCATCGGTCTGCTTCCGACGCCGTAGGTAGGAGCCGAGGAAGAGGAAGACGCCGGTCGCGTTGGAGGCCGCGTGGATCATCCCGACGCGTCGCTGGCGGGTGTTCATCGTCGACCAGTCGGCCCATCCGGTGGCGATGGCCGCCGGCGCGGACACGAGCCCGACGGAGATGACGAGCTTGCTGGCCCTCGATTGGTGATTGAGTAGGTCGAGGGCAACGGCGCTGGTCCAGCTACCGATGGTGACGTTGACGAGAGCCGGGTGGATGGGGTGTCCGATCCACCGTCCCCGGAGCGCGCTACCGACGGTGCTGTCGTCGAGTGCGGGCTCGAGGACGTCGTTGATGGCGTTGCCGGCTCCGTCGAGGAACGATGCCGATTCGAGGCTGTCGAGTGCTTGCTTGAGTGTCATACCTGGGCGAATGCCCCACTGGGGATGTGCCAACCCCAAGGGCAGCCAAACACTGGGCGGAATACGGACGCTACTGCGCACAGGGTCGAACGCCGCGGACGGCGTCACTGGACAGCCTCGAAGGTCCTGCCGGCAGGATCCAGGGCGCAACTGCGTCGACGTCGAGCAATGGGCATTGCCGTCATTCGCATTGCCGTCATCCGCAGGGTCGGCTGAGGGGTGCTCGCGTGGGTGAGTTCCGTTCGAGCAACACTCGACGACGAGTTGCCCCACATGGGTGTGGGTCTTTTGGTGCCTGCGCTGGGTGGTTCTCCTTGTCAGGCTGCGCGGCGTTTTCGTCGGTGGTAGCTGGGGATGGGTTGTCGGGTGGGGTCGATGGATTCGGGTGGGATGGCGTAGGGGTGTCCGTCGTCGCCCATGAGTAGTTGCCAGTCGCCGTGGTGGACGAGGCGGTGGCATTCTCCGCAGACCAGGGCGAGGTTGTTCAGGTCGGTGGGGCCGCCGTGTTCCCAGAATTTCACGTGGTGGGCCTGGCACCACTGCGCGGGGCGGCCGCACATCACGCAGCATCGGTCGCGGATGGTCAGGGCGATGCGTTGGTCGTCGGAGGCGAGTCGGGTGGTGCGGCCGAGCGCGAGCGGGACTCCGTGGTGGTCGACGATGACCGGGGTGAGGTCGGCGTCGCAGGTGAGAAGCTCGGCGAGGGACCGGCTCATCGGCCCGGTCCAATCGAAGTGGAACGGCCACTCGGCATCGCCCGACTCGGGAGCAGACTTCTCCCCGGCAGCGCCACCACCACCGGCAGCATCACCACCGGCATCACTACCGGCATCGCTACGGCCGACACGATCGTCGCGGAAATCGCCGGTTCGTGAACGGTCGCTGGCACCAGCACTCTCGCTGGTGCGGTGACCGCCGTCAGCACCACGATCGGGACCGGCGTCGGCATCACCGGTTCGTGAGTTGCCGACGGTGCCAGCATTGCTCCCGCGGACGCGACCGCCGTCAGCACCGGCTTCGGGTGCCGTGGTGGTATCGCCGGTTCGTGAACGGTCGCCGGCACCAGCGCTGCTCCCGCCGGCGCGGTCGCCGCCGTCGGCACCGGTGCCGTGTGTTGTCGAACTCGTTGGTGCGCTGGCAGTGTGCTGTTTTCCGCGGTCGCTGAGTAGGTCCCGCAGTGGAACGATCAGGTGCACCGATGCCCGTGACCCACCTGCCGATCCGCGGGTGCTGCCGCGTAGGTGCCTGTCGAGGATCTGATCGAGTGCATCGGCTCGGCGCTTCGACGGACTCCGCGGGTCACGCTCACCACCGGGGCCGGGCCGCGGTGCGGTCAAAGCCGACAGTGTCGTGAGCAGTTTCTCGGCGAGGAGCCGGTCGACGTTGCCACCGATCTGGAAGCGGCCGTCGGACAACGGGTGAACGTCGAACCGGTTCAGGTTCGGGTTCTCCGACACCGGTACCGGCGGCGGCCCCGACGGAACAGGCTCCGGCCCAGCAGGTTCGGGCCCAGTGGCACCCGAGCCGCCTGAATCACCGGAGCCACCTGCATCGGCTCGGCTCGCCTGCTCCCGTTCGCGCTCGCGCTCCTGCTCCCGTCGTTTCTTCTCGGCCTGCTCGTGCCTTTCTCGCGCGTCCTCTGCCGCAGAATGCGCGAGAGCCTGCGCACGGGAGGTGACCTGCCCGGCGGTGCTGCGCATCGCGGTCTCGAGCAGTTCCGCGACGACAGCGTCGCGGCGCTGTTCGTCGAGGGTGGGGTCGGCGACCAGCACGGTGGCGTAGCCGTCGGCGATCACCGAGGCGTGCGCGGCGTGGATGTCACCACCGGCGAGGGCGTCGAGCACCGTGCGCCGGCCGGTGAGCCACTGCCCCAACTCCATCTGACGGGCAGCGGACCCGTCGGTGATCCGCACCGACCTCGCGTACCAGCGGGTGACCGTCGAATGCCCGAGTTTCATCGCCAGACCACGTCGCTCGATCTTCGCGAGCATCGTGTATCTGGCTGCGGCGGCGGCATTTTCGTGGGAGGACACCTCAGCGAGCGCGGAGACCAAGTCCTGGTCCCCGAGCCCGAACACATCCCCCCATGTCTTCACACCACGAAAGCTATACCCACCCACCGACAACTTCTGTCGGCGCAGGTCAGCGCGTCCACCGGATGCGGATGGGCCCCTTCGCGGTCGACGGATCGACGACGGATCCTTTCTGGGTTATCTCGACTTCTCCCGCGTCGACCATCCGGCGGGCGGCGCGGCGGACCGGTTCCATCAACTCCCGCCAACCGTCGTCGGACAGGGCACGTGCGACGTCGGAGGGGCAGATCGTGGAGTCGCGGGACCGGGCGTCGAGCAGGGAACGGATCTTGTCTTCGAGTTCCTTGTCGGTGGTGCTCACCTTGTGCCGCCGGCATGCGTCGCTGCAGTACTTGATGTCATCCCAGTTCTTCTCCCACTTCTTGCGCCATTCGATTCGCCGCCCGCACGATGCGCAGACCTTGTCGGCGGGCGGCGCAGTGGAGGAGCGACGAGAATGGGCCATGCTTCGACAGTAACCTCGGTGCATGGCGATTCGACCCATTCTCATTGCCGGTGACCCGCGGCTGACGACGGTCGCCGAACCCGTCACCGTGTTCGACGCCGAGTTGGCGGCGTTCGTGGAGGACCTGTTCGAGACCAACACCGCGGCGCACGGTGCGGGTCTTGCTGCCAACCAGGTCGGCGACCCGCGTGCAGTGTTCGTCTACGACCTCAGGGACGGCGGGGTCCGTCACCGCGGGCACGTGGTCAACCCAGTGCTCGAGACGTCGGCGATCCCGGAGACGATGCCCGACCCCGAAGACGGTGAAGGGTGTCTGTCGGTACCGGGGGAGCGGTACCCGACCGGCCGTGCGGACTGGGCCCGCGTGACCGGTGTCGATGCGAAGAACGATCCCGTGTCGGTCGAGGGCCACGGTTACCTGGCTCGGTGTCTGCAGCACGAGTCCGACCATCTGGCCGGTCACCTGTACCTCGATCGCCTGATCGGCCGCAATCAGCGTGCTGCGAAGAAGATGATCAAGGCGCGAGGATGGGTCGGACCCGGCAACAGTTGGCTGCCCGGGTCCGACTCGGACCCTTTCGGATGGTGACCTGAACCGGCGATCAACACACTCCGGTGAGTGCGCATGCCGCTGCGCGTTCCAGCTTCCAACGGCCCTCGGAGACAACGAAACCGATCGAGGACACTGGCCCGTCGGAAGTGCCGCTCGCCTCGACCCGTCCGGGTGCGACGGCGTCGACGCGGTCGAACGTCAGGTCCGACATGACCCCGCCGCTGTCGAACAACGCTGCGTTCTCCTCGAGAGTGCCTGCGAGTGCGTCGGCGCGGTCGGACCGCTCTGCGGTCCAGTCGAAAACGGTACGGAAGATGGCGGTCGCTTCGTCCGGGGTCGGGATGGCGGAGGGTGCGACGGAGGGAGGAGGTGCCGGGAACGACGACGGCGCAACGTTCACCGCGGCGTCGATCGTCGGCTCGGGTTCCGTTGCGGCGCAACCGGCGAGAGCGACGAGAGCCAGTCCGCACAGCGCGCGTCCGACGATCATCAGAACGGGTTGTAGACGTAGAGCATCCGGTAGTCCCACTCCGAGGATCCGGCCGGGATTCGAATCTCCGTCAGGACCCGGCCGTTCTGGGAGCACGAACCGCGGGCGTGAAACGACCAACAATCGATCTGCATACTCGTGCCGAACGGGCTGACGATCAACGACTTATTGCTGCTGAACGCCGCGGGGTCGAATGCGCTGACGAAACTAGAGGTGGAGTCCTTGGGCCCGAACGGGTTGTCTTCGGGAGCGGCGGAGGCTGTCGGTGCGACGAACACTGCGCCGCCGATTGCCAGCGCGACTCCGGCGAGGATCTTCTTCAGCATGGTGGCTCCGTTCGTTTCGAGCACGAATGCTCAGTGCTCATGGGATCGGCCGCAACCGACCGCGCGTTACGAACCGGTTCCTCCCTCGAACCCGGCACACTGGAGTGATGACAGCACTCGAAGCGCCCATCGTTGCCCAGCGGCTCGGCCGTCGTCTCTCGGTGTGGGGCGGAGGAAGTGTGCTTGTTGGAACGGTGTTGGCCTTGCGCGGGTCGTCGCCTGCCTGGCGGGCGTTCGGTCAGCAGACCGCCGGGTGGGGAGCAATCGATGTGGCCATCGCCGGTGCCGGGGCGCTGAACTCCTCGGTCCCGACGTCCAAGAGCTTGACCAAGCTGTTGTGGATCAATGCCGGTCTCGACGTCCTCTACATCGCGACCGGTGCGCACATCGCCGTCAGGAAGCCTCGGTTCGGCGGCCGGATCACTGCTGACCAGGCGCTGGGCCACGGCTCTGCCGTCGTCGTCCAGGGCGCTGCGCTTCTCGTATTGGACACGACACACGCCCGCATGATTGCCGGCTAATCACACGAGTGTCATTCTCGCCGTAGGCGTTTTGTCAAGTATCAACACGCCCGATTTGTTGCGTGATCAGTAGATTTGCGTAACACTCGTCCCATCAGTCACATCAGTATCGTGGGTCACACGGGAAACGGTGGGTTCGTTCATGCGTGTACGTAGTCGGCAGATTGCTGTCGGGGCTGTCCTGGCACTGGCAGTGAGCGGACTCAGCGCTCTGACCGCGCCCACCGTGTCGGCCGAACCGTGCGGTGGGCTCGGTGGGCCGGGCTCGTCTCCGCTGTTCGGGTCGTCGGGCAGTGCCGGGATGTCGGGCAAGAACCCGCAAGGCCCTCAGGGGCCGCTTCCTCGGATCACCGGGAACACGCAGAGCATCGCCTGGGTCACGGGTCCGCAGAGTGTGAACAACACCTACAACGACCTCGCGATGTCCGGCACCGACCTCGGGATCAGTTGGGACAACGGGGCCGGCCAGATCCTGATGGCGTTCGGTGACACCTTCGGAGACTGCTCCTCCGGCAATGCCCAGTGGCGCAGCAACGCGCTCTTCCGGTCGGACAAGGCGTCGACGAATTTGGCGCAGGGCATCGAGATCGGTCCGGCCGACCCCGCGGACAACACCTCCGGTGCCGTCGTGCGGGCCGGCAGTCCGAACTATGCAGCCGAGATCATCTCCAGCGCAAAGCTGCCCAGCGTCGAGGACACGACGATTCCCACGGCGGCCATAGCGATCGGCAACACCCAGTACATCAACTACATGTCGGTGCAGAGCTGGGGCACACCCGGGCGCTGGATCACGAACTACTCTGCGACGGCGAAATCTACTGACAACGGCCAGAATTGGTCGACGGATCCCAAGACGATCCGCGTCAACAAGGGTGTGACCATCCCGGGTTTCACCAACGTCCACGAAAGCCAGGGCAAGTTCCAGCAGAGTGCGTACGTGCTGGGTCGCGACGGCCAATACCTGTACCAGTTCGGTACTCCCAACGGACGATTCGGCGACGCCTTCGTCTCGCGGGTGGCACCGAACGACATCGAGAATCTCGACGCGTACGAGTACTCGACGCAGGATCCTGATCCGACGAAGCAGTGGTCGAAGAACATCGGTGACACCGTTGCCATCGTCAAGGGCCCGGTCAGCGAGATGTCGGTTGCGTGGAACGACTACCTCGGCCGCTACGTGATGATGTACGGGGACGAGAACTCCCGAACCTTGGTCGCGCGCACTGCAGACAATCCCGAGGGTCCGTGGAGTGCTCCGAAGACGATCCTCGACGCCGGTCAGACGGCCGGCGGAATCTATGCGCCGTTCATTCACCCGATGTCGAGCGGAAAAGACCTGTACTTCACTGCTTCTCGGTGGTCGGACTACAACGTGTTGCTGTTGAAGACGAACCTCGATGCGTTGAAGTGAGCTCCGCCGATCGTTCGATCGCCGCCTGCAGGTAGGCGTCCACATCGAGATCGTCGGGGGCGGAAAGTAATCCGCGCCGGATCGTCGAGAGATATCTGCTCGACGGTTCGCCGGGCTCCCGTACGATCGAACTTGTCAGCGTGAACGCGGGACGTCCGTCGATGTCCGGAAGCCGCAGCAGTGCATCGTATTTCCCACGGAAGCTCTCACCTTCGCGATCCACTGCCAGTTGCGACCACTGTCCGATGGCAAGTGTCTCCGTCGCCCCGGCATCGATGGATGCGACGACGTTCTCGACGGCAGCCAGGTGAGCGAACTGGACGCGGTCGAGTAGATAGCCATGCGCTACAGACCGATTCGCGGTATCTGCCGTCGTCGAGACGAACGCAGATGCTCCGGTCCACCGCCGCGAGACTCCGGCGAAGTACAGCGGATAATCGATCCACAGCCATCTTTCCCCGGCAGGCAACGCTGTCGAGGGTGCCGGTGGGTGCGCACCGAATTCGGAGCTTTCGTCGGATCCCGTCAGGTAGGTGAAGAACCTCTCGCGCAGCAGATTCGAACCGTACGAGACGTACCAGAGCTGACCGGTCACTCGGTCTCGAACAGCTGCCGGTACGCCTCGGCGAGCAGGTCGGCCGCGAGGTCGTGGTTGTGTGACGCTGCGCCCGTCGAGTTTCCGGATCGCATCAGCCTGGCGTTAAGGCCGTAGGCGAGGTCGTCGAACGTGTCGTCGTCGATGCCGAGGTCGACGTCCACGTCTTCTTCCAGTAGCGCCCCGAGGTCGATCGACCACGACCACACGCGTTCGTCCCGGTATGGTCCGCGCCCGGCGCTGACGGTCTCGTTGGAGACCTCGAGTTGCTCGTCGGTCCGGTCGCGCGGAACGTTGGTGTTGATCCGCAGGTCGAGTTCGATCGTGTCGTCGTCGTGCACGATCTCGTCGACGCGGAGCGTCTCGAAGCCGCCGCACGTCAGCGTCACCAAGCGTCGAGGCCCGGTGTCTGCGGGCTCGTCGGATAGGGCGGCGATCTGCCACAGATATTTCGCGGTGTTCGCCGGGTCGGGGATCGAGGAGTTGATGTAGTCGGCCACGATGCTGCGGATGGCGGGATACGCGATGTGGTCGGACAGGTCCCAGAACTGCTTGCGCGCCTTGCCGACGGCCGTGTCGAGCAGTGTGGCCCGCTTGGCTCTTTCCTTCGGCAGTGCGGATTTCGCGCTCGGGGCCTCGCCGTTTGCACCGGGCACCGAGGGGCGTTCGCGTAGGCGGGTCAGGCGCGACACGAGATCCTGCAACTGCTCGAGCTGGTCTGCTGTGCCTGCGGTGAAGTCGAGTGCCTCGATGTCGGTCCACGCGTCGAGGTCCGCGGCGAACCGCGCGGCCACCGAATCGGAATGGTCGACGTAGGCCGAGCCGTCGGTGAAGTGCAGAACGTAGAGCCCGGCTCGGTGTTCCTTGGCCGCGAAGACCGTGGCGATGGATCCGGCGTCGGTGACGTCGAATCGCTCGAAGGTGAATCCGTCGGGTGTGGAGGCAGTCGGCATAGTGGTGAATCTACCGATGTGAGTGGGCAGCACCTATTCTCGCTTTTCCCGTCGAGCCATGAATATTGCGGTCGACGATTTCTCCGGGTGCTTCGCTCGACGCCCCCGCCGCGGTGGCCGGCCCGATCATCGGCCTGCTGTGGCTGATCGTCGACGGGGGAGGATTCGCCGAGTTCGTTGCAGTCTCCGTTCTGGCCGCGGTCACCGCGCTCTGGTGGTCCGCGATAGGCGGGAGCGATCCCAGTTGAGCTGCGGAGCAATTGAGCTGCGGAGCAATTGCGACGACGCGTGTTCGTAACTGCCGAGAAACACCTCCGGTCTACGTTCGAGATTCGGACAATTCTGGAGGTAGCAATGGCGCAGTCGATGGCGGAGCACGCAGCCGAGACGATCACCAAGGGAATCGGTCGGCGCGGTTTCATCCAGGCGGTGGCGGCCCTGGGCGCGGGCGTCGGAATCGCCGGAACGGCAGCGTGTTCTACGTCCTCGTCGAACACAGCCGCTGCGAGTTCATCGGCACCCGCAACTACCGCTGGCGGGATCCTTCAGCCCGGAGCCGGCGACATCGCCGGCGATCACTACCTGAGTTCCGAAGTCGACAAGGTCCTGTGGGGCTACGTCCCGACGGTCGAGTCCGAGTCGGTGCTGCAGATGAAGTCCGGTGAGACGGTGACCATCGACGCGCTCAGCCATGAGGGAATTCTCGAAGACCAGGGCCGCGACCCCGTCGAATTCTTCGGCGGCAAAGGTGTATTGGAATCCGACGTGCTGCAGGACGCCATCGACATCGCCGGCGGTTACGACCGGACGGTCCGTAATTTCGACGTCGACGGCCCGCATGTGGTGACGGGCCCGGTGTTCGTCGAAGGGGCGCAGCGAGGCGACGTGCTCAAGATCGAGACGCTCGAGGCGATTCCACGCGTTCCGTACGGTGTGGTGTCGAGCAGGCACGGCAAGGGCGCTCTGGCGGTCACTGGGTCCGGTGAGGCACCTGCGGGCATCAGCCTCGACGAGGTGATGCCGCCGATCGCAAACGATGGCAGGACTTCGGGCGACCCGACTCAGTACGGGAACATCTCCACGTTCACCGCCGTCGAGGACGGGCAGGGTGTGATGCGGTACGGCGATGCGGCCGTGCGCTTTCCGCTCCGTCCGTTCATGGGCATGATGGGTGTCGCGTTCGCCAGCGACCCGGGTCTGACGTCACCGAATGCGAATTCGATTCCACCGACACTCGGCGGCGGCAACATCGACGTCGGCCTGCTCGGCGTCGGATCGACGTTCTACCTCCCCGTGTTCGCGGAGGGTGCGTTGTTCTACGTCGGCGATCCGCACATGGCGATGGGCGACGGTGAGGTGGCGCTGACTGCGATGGAAGGCTCCCTGCGCGGCACCTTCCGCCTCACGGTCTGCAAGGCGGGCAGCGGGGATGCCCCGTCCGTCGCGTACTCGTATCCCTTTGCCGAGAACGAGGACTCGTGGATTCCGATCGGCCTGTCCGATCCGGACGGTGCCGTCGGCGGCCAGAGTTCGGACCTGAACGCCGCCATGCGTCGCGCCGTGGTCAACGCGCTCGACTTCCTCGAGACCGACCTCGGCATGGACCGGGCGACGGCCTATGCGTACCTCTCCGCGGCCGCGAACTTCACCGTGTCGCAGGTGGTCGACAAGACCGTCGGCGTGCACGGCCAGATCTCGAAGGCGCACTTCGACCGGTAGGAGTGCGCCTTCGGCGCAGTGGTGCGAATAAGTGCCTGCGCGGGCACATAATCACGCCACTGTCGAAGGCACCTCAGCGGTGTGCTGTCGCGACGAAGTGGCGGGCGGCGGCGTCGACGATGTCTGTTGGGGTGACGTCGATTTCGTCGTTCAACCACGCGATGACCAGTTCGGCGAGTCCGCCGATGAACAGCAGGCCGTTGATTTCGGATTGTGGTTGCGGCCAGGCCTGTTCGCCGAACAGTTCGCGTGACTGCTCGGCTACCAGATGGGCAAACGCGCGCATGGACTTTCGTCGGTAGTCCCGCAGTGAGTCGACGGCCAGTGACTCGATCATCGCGACGCGGCCCTTGCGTCGGTCGTCGGTGAGCACGCCGACGAACGCGCCGATGGCGTTACGCACCTGTTCCTCGACGGTGGGTGCCGGGGAGTGCAGCGCGTCCAGAGCAGCGGCCCGGATCTCGTCGGAGACCGACTCGACCACCTTCTCGAGCAAGTCCTCTTTGCTGGAGAAGTTCTGATAGAAGTAGCGCTCGGTCAGCTTGGCCTCCGCGCAGATCGCGGTCATGGTCGTGTTCTGGGCACCGGCCGTCGAGAACACCTCGAGTCCGGCTTCGAGCAACCGCGCGCGACGGTCGGCGGTGCGATCGTCGGCACTCATGCCGTTGTAGCGGCGCTTCGTGGAAGCCATGGATGGATCTTGACAGAGGAAGCATGTGTGACGCAGACTACATCCCATCTGACAGGACACTCTGTCAGATTGACGGAGGTAGACGATGGCACGTGCTCTGGCTGCTCCACCTGCTGATTCAACGCTCCAACCGGTATACGGCGATGGCGGCATGCCGGTCGTGGGGCACACCCTCGAGTACATCCGAGATCCGCTGAAACTGCTCGGGAGTCGGTGGGAGAAATACGGCGAGGTGTCGTGGCTGACGATGGCCGGGCAGAAGTGGATCACCGTTCTCGGTCCGGATGCGTGCCAAGAGGTGTTGCAGAACGCAGACAAGGCGTTCGCGAACGGTGACGGCTGGTCGCTGCTGATCGGCCCGTTCTTTCACGGTGGTTTGATGCTGCTCGACTCCGACGAGCATCTGAAGCATCGACGAATCATGCAGCAGGCCTTCACGAGGGACCGGCTCACCAAATCCGTCGAGGCGTTGAATCCTGTCACCGCAACCGGTTTGGACGCGTGGCAGGGCGGGCGCGACGTCCAGGTCTACCCGGCGCTCAAGGCGTTGACCCTGGAGGTGGCAACGAGCATCTTCATGGGCGGTGCCGAGGGCAGCACCGAAGCCGAGATAGCCGAGCTCAACTCGAGTTTCGTGGCGTGCGTCCAGGCTGCGACCTCGATAGTGCGCTATCGCGTTCCGGGAACGCGGTGGAAGCGTGGCCTCGATGGCCGCGCCATGCTCGAGCAGTTCTTCCGGCGCTACATACCAGCGCGGCGAGCCAACGAGTCCGACGACCTGTTCTCGGTTCTGTGCCACATCGAGGGGAACGACGGCGAGCGTTTCTCCGACGACGAAGTGATCGACCACATGATCTTCCTGCTGATGGCCGCGCACGACACGTCGACGATCACGCTCTCGACGATGATGCAGTACCTCGGGCAGCATCCGGAGTGGCAGGACAAGTGCCGCGCGGAATCGGAGTCACTGGGCACCGATGCGCCGACGCTCGCGGAACTCGACGAACTGCACAGTGTCGACCTGGTGATGAAGGAATGCCTGCGGTTGGTCTCGCCCACTCCGGTGGTGGCGCGACGCGCTGTCAAGGACACCGAGGTGCAGGGAAAGTTCGTACCCGCGGGGACGTACGCGTCGGTCGCGCCGCACTTCACGCACCACATGGAGCAGTACTGGCCCAACCCCGAGAAGTTCGACCCCGGCCGGTTCGCCGACGACCGCCGGGAAGACAAGGTGCACCGCTACGCGTGGGAGCCGTTCGGCGGAGGCGTGCACAAGTGCATCGGCATGTTCTTCGCAGGTGCGGAGATCAAGACGATCATGCACCACCTGCTGCTGCGGTTCGACTGGTCGGTCGATCCCGATTACGTTGCGCCGCTGAACTTCACGTCGCTGCCCTTCCCGGAGGACGGGCAGCCCGTGCAGCTACGAAAGCGGTAGGTCTATCCGGCGCGGTCGGTGAGCCAGCCGATGATGTTCGCGGTGATCTCGTCCCGGTTGGTCTCGTTGAGGATTTCGTGGCGCGCGCCGGGGTAGAGGGTGACGGTCACGTCGCTCATCCCGGCCTCGCGGTACCGGGCGGCGAGAGTCTCGATCAACTGTCCGCCGCCGGCGAGTGGGTCGTCGGTTCCCGAGGTGATGAGCAGCGGTAGGTCGGAGCGGATCTGCTCGAGATTGTGCGGGTCGGCCAGCTTGTCGGCCTCACCGAACAACGCGGGGACCGTCGACTCCGGGAGGTCGAATCCGCACAGAGGATCGGCGACGTACGCGTCCACTTCTGCCTCGTCGCGGGTGAGCCATTCGTATCCGGTGCGATGCTCGAAGGCGGCGTTGAACACGCTCAGATCGCCCGCGGGGGCGTCGGCCATCCCGGCCGCGAGGATGTTCAGTGTCGTCGATCCCGACAGCACCACGCCCTCGTACAAGTCGGATCGTTCGATCAGAACATGTTGCGCGGCAAACGAACCCATCGAGTGCGCGAACAAGAACAGGGGCAGGTGCGGGTACTCGCCCAGCAACGATTCGCCCAACTGCTCGATGTCGGCCCACAGACCCGCGAACGCTGCCGCACCGAAATCACCGGGGGTGTCGACGATCGACTGGCCGTGACCACGATGATCGGACGCGACGACGTGAAATCCGGCGTCGTTCAGGGCAGCGGCGAATCGGGCGTAGCGGCTGCCGTGTTCGGCGAGTCCGTGCGCGATCTGGACGACGCCGCGAGCCGGATCGGCCGACGTGGCCCAGGTGTAGGTGCTGATCTCGATGTCGTCCTGCTTGGATACGAACGACGAAGCGTTGGCCACGAATATCTCCTCGAAACGGCGATGGGGACGAGACTCGAACTTATCTCCTAGGCGTTCTCTATCGGGTCGAAATGCGAGACGACGGGGAACGGCTCGTAGAAGTGATGCAGCAGCGCCTTCCACTCCTGGTACTCGTCGGACTGCCTGAAGCCCTCGGTGTGGTCTTCGAGGCGTTCCCACTCCACCAAAAGCAGATAAACAGAGGGCTGCTCGACGCCACGCGAGAGCGTCAGATTCACGAACCCAGGCATCGACGCGATGATCGATTTCGCGTCGGCGAAGGCTGCCTCGAACTCGTCGGTTCGGCGGGGAATGACATGCAGGAGGGCGTGTTCGACGATCATCGGGACAGTATGCGAGGCGCAGCCCGGCGCCGGTTCGGCGGGCCCGAAGCCCTAGACGCCCGGAATTCCGAACGCCGTGGCCTTACGGACGCAATCCACCCGTGACACAGCACCGAGTTTGGCATAGATATTGGTCAGGTGGCGCTTCACCGTGGATTCCGTGATTCCGAGTTCTCGCCCGATCTGCCAGTTCGAACGCGCCTGGGCGAGCAGGTGCAGAACTTCGAGTTCCCTGGGCGACAACAGGTTCGGCGTTCCCGGCATGTCGGAGTCGAGCGCCGAGCTGATCGAATCGCGAGACGTGGACAGCAGTACGTTGTCCGGACTGCGCTGGACGGAGTGCAGCCCGGCGATCAGTTGATCGCGCGCGACGGTTTTGGACAGAAATGCCGATGCCCCGGCATCGAGCAGGCTGCGCAACAGTTCGGCATCCTGATGCATCGACAGGACGACGATGGAGACGGTCGGTGCTGCGGCGCGAATCGCCGTCACCACCGCGTGTGCTCCTGGGCCCGGCATTTCGATGTCGACCACCGCGATGTCCGGAACGTCTCGAGTGATCACCTCGATGGCGGTCGTTCCGTCCGGGCACTGCGCGACCACCGTGAACGCGGGGTCGGTCTCGATCAACGCTGCGAGACCGTCGCGGAAGAGCGTGTGGTCGTCGGCGAGGATCACACGGATGGCGTGGCCGGTCACCACCGGTTCCTCCCGAGCGACTCGGCGGTGCGGTCGAGCAACGGCAGCTGCACCTCGACCGTGGTGCCGCACCCCGGATCGGCTGTGATCACGGCGCGCCCACCGAGCAACTCGGCGCGTTCGCGAATGGACGCCAGCCCACCCACGATCTTGATCGCCGTGACGGCTCCGACGTCGAAGCCGCACCCGTTGTCGCGGACGACGGCGCGCAGTCTGTCCTGCTGGGTGGCGAGTTCGACGGTGATCGTGTCGGGCTTCCCATGGACGACGGCGTTGCGGATCGCTTCTCGCAGCAGCAGGTAGAGCTCCTGGGCAACTTCGTCCGCCAGACCCGGTTCGTCCCCGTCCACCGTTACTTCGGAGACCGTTCCCTCGGGGACGGTCGATTCCAGGTAGGACGCCAACGACTGGCTCAGCGATTCGCCGCCCAACCGAACCCACAGGTCCGCCGACACCTGCCGAGTACTGTCGAAGCTCGACTTGATCGACTCGCGTGCGGTGGCGAGATGGGCTTGGGCTCGAACGGGATCGCGCGAGCGGTAGTGGTCGTAGAGGTCGAGTTGTTGGAGTGCGGCACCCATTCCGTGAGCGATGCGGTCGTGTAGGTCGCGAGCGATCCGGCTACGTTCGTCCTGCTGCGAGGACAGAAGCTTCGTCAAGAGATAGTTGACGTACGGGATCGATCCGACCGCCAACCGTTCCTGGATCTCGCGTTGCAGAGCGGTTCCCAAGGCCACGACGGTATCGGTCGCGGTCGGTGGGTCGAATGCTTCGACGAGTACGGGAAACAGGGCTTCGAACATCAAGGTGGCCGCTGCCAGCGACTGGGTCGGGTGAATACCGGATTTGGCGCGCTGCTCACCGATGGCCTCGCTCGGATCGGGCGCGGGCAACGTCGATGTCGGTGTCCCGAAAGCGGCGAACGCTGTTGCGACGACGCGCACGACGGCTTCGGCCTGACGCGTCAGCTGCAATTGCAACGATCGGTCGGTGAGGACCGGGCTTCCCGAACCGTCGAGAAGGGTGGTGTACGCCGCGACCGCTCGATCGACGAGTCGATTCGGCTCGACACTCACTTCGTTCGCCCCCGCCCTGGAGAACCGGACGGATCAGGCCCTGGAAAGCCTGATTCGCGACGCCGATCCCGATCGCATCATATTAGCGGGACAAACAGCGCAATTGGTACCGAGGACACGGATACCCGCACGTCGAGGCGCTTCCGTTCGGGACTTCGCCCGAAGTGGTTCACCTGCTGGTCACCGGTGGTTCGCTGCGTGGTCGGGTCGGATCTCGATTCGCGGCGACCGGGTGTCGATCACAGCAGCATGCACAGCGCGCCCGTGTGCGCACCGTATTGCGAGTACATGAAGGCGTGGTACGGGGTACGCGGATGCCATCGACGCGATCGTCCGGCGACCGCGCATGCGCCTATCGCCGCTACTCCACAGCCCAAGGCGAGGGCGGGGACGAGGAGACGTTCTTCCACCGTGAATGCCGAGACGGCGAAGCCGACGGCGATGATCCCGGCCAGCGAAGCGACGATCAGACAGGTACCGCGTTCGCTCCACATCGCCAGCGTCGACCGTCCGGCGGCGCGGTCGCCCTCGACGTCGGACAGGTCCTTGGCCAGACCTCCGACTCCCATCCACGCGGACATGACGACAGCGAAGACGGCCACGGCCGGCGAGATCCCGATGCCGGCCGCACAGGCTCCGGCAGTGTAGGTGGCAAGTCCGCCTCCGATCACCGAGACCTGGACTCCCCACACTCTGTTCTTCAACGGCGCGGGCCCGGCGGAGTACAGAAAGCCGAGGGCGACCATGACGAGCGCCGACACCAGGACCGATCGGCCGGCCGACGCGCACAGAATCACACCCGCGCACGCAAGAACGGGGACGAGCTGGCGAGCAACTCCCGCATCGAGCGTTCCCCGCGCAAGTGGCCGCGTGGAACCGTTCAACCGATCCTCGACGCGGTCGGCAAGACCGTTGAGCAGATAGATCGACCACGTGATGCACAACCAACCCGCACAGCACAGTGCGACGGCCGTCCACCGGGGAACAGCTCCGGCGTCGAGAGAAGCCACGGCGACAACCGCGATAATCCGAAGCTGGAAGATGATCTGCACCGCGGGGCGAGCTTCGGACCAGGCGGAGCGGATCGACGACCGCAGCGTCCGATCGGGCGCACCGGCAGCGACAACGTGACTCGGCGATGCAGTGCTGGGACCGACTGTTCCACTAGCGGTGGCCATGCGTCGATCGTCTACGGCCGGGCGACGCACGTCTATGGCCCGAGGGTCGTAGTCCACTACGACCTTGGTCGTAGTGGAGGGTGCACCTTCGCGGCGACCCCATTGGCTTTCGGTGTTCTGCCACTTAGCTTTCGAGTTGTAACACCGCATTCGACGGAATCGGAACCCGGCGCACGAGAACGACAGTCGCCGACTCTCATCGGCCTACGAAGGTGGAATGCTCGTGAACACGGACTATGTCTGGTTGGCGCTCGGATGGATGGCTTTCATCGCCATCATCATCGTGGTGGTCGTCGTTGCACTGGTGGTCCTGGTACGCGGACGCCAGACGGCATCCCGCTCGGACGATCACCGCACGGTGCCGGGGAAGAACGACCCGGCGGAGTAGAACCCCGGACCCGACCTGTACCCCGCATTGCACCGTCGGAGCCGATGCGCGTCGCGCCTTCGGGGATTCCGACGCCAGCCCATGGGAGATCTGCGAGATGAATCGATTGACCGCCGCTCAGTCGGCGATGCTGTTCGACCAGATCGCCGAACCCACGGATGTGGGGAACAACGTCGTGGCGTCGGTGATCGTTGCGAGTGCGGCATCGGCGGCCGCGCACCGATCGGCGTGGGAGGACGCACTGCGACGGCACCCGGTTCTGACGAGCCGAATTGTGGCTCACGACAGCGGGTTCCGATTCCAGACGGCCGACGGGTCGATGTCGGTCGACGTTGCTCAGGTGCCCGATGTGCGTGACCGGAGTGTGCGAGAGGACCTCGCGCTTCGTGCGATGCAACCGTTCGACCTGTTCGCCGGCCCCCTCGTCCGCGCGGCGGTCCGTTGTGACGGGCACCGTGCCGTGGTGTCGCTGGTGGTCCATCACATCTTGATCGACGTCGCGAGCGCACCACTGATTCTCAACGAATACTTCGCGAACCTGCGAGCGCTCGAATTCGGCGAACCGGGAACGACGATCGATCCAGGAGCGAACTTCGAGCAGTTCGTCGATGCCGAGCAGGCCTACCTGCGATCCGCCGACGCGGAAGCAGATCGAGCGTACTGGCGTGCTGCAGTCGAGGGCTACTCGAACGATCCGCTGGCCGATCTGCCGACCTCGACCGACCCCGCTCACGACCCTCTCGAACCGTTCGTGCGTTTCGAGGCCGAGCCCGACGTCGCCGACGCTCTTCGCGCACATGCGAAGTCCGCCGCGGTGTCGCCGGCCGCACTGTTCCTCGCAGCCTTCCAGCGCGCTCTCGCCGCCGTCTCGACCTCCAGCGCCGCCGACATCGCTGTCGGAATGCCGGTGCTGCAGCGCGACGAACGACATCTGACGACGCTGGGCAGCTTCACCCAACTCGCAGTGGCGCGTTCGCGTGTGGGGCTCTCGTTCGACGACGACCTTCGGGCAGCAGGCGCGGCCATTGCGGGTGCCAGGCGCCACGGACGCCTTCCGCTCTCGGAGTACGCACAGTACGCCGACGAACCGGCACACCTGACTCGCACCACCTTTCTCTACGAGCCGTCACATCTGGCGTTCGGCACTGCCTTCGTTCTCGGCGATCGATGGGAATTCGATCTGTCGGATTATCGGGCGAACCCGTATCCGGTGCCCTCTCAGACCGGCCAATTCGATCTGAGATTCCAGGTCGGACTGGTGCACGGAAGATATGTCTGTGCAGTGCATTTCGGACCGCGGCATCACCGTGCCGCAGTGCTGATCGCCGAACACATCCGAGACGATCTCCAGCGCCTATCGGGACCGGCGTCCATCGCTTTCGTCGAACCGGGTCGCTTCGGTTCGGGTTGGGTGCATCCGGCCGATCGCGAGCCTGCTCCGCCACCTGCCGATGTGATCGCACGAATCGGAGACATCGCGCGTTCGCACCCCAACCGTTCCGCAGTGTCGTCCGGTTCGGACCGGCTGAATTACGCAGACCTGTGGCATTCGGCGAGTCGGGTGGCCCGCCTGCTGAGCGGTCGACGGGGCGAGATCGTGGCCGTGTCGATGCCGAAAGAGCCCGACACGGTGGCCGCAATGCTCGGGGTGATGTTGTCCGGCAACGCTTTCGTCGTCGTGGACCCGATGTATCCCGAGCAGCGCCGTGCCATCATGCTCGCCGGCCTCGACGTGGTCGTCGTCGCGACCGGTACGAGGGGCGCGATTCCCGAGACGTTCGCAGGGGCCGTCATCGAACACGGCGGTGCGGTCGGGAGTCCCACGGCCGGTGCGCTTCCGATACCGGACCGCACACCTCCGACGCGTGCTGCATACGCCGTGCACACCTCGGGATCGACCGGACGGCCGAAAAGGGTGCTCGTCGGTCGCACAGCTCTGGCGTACTCCACGGCTGCCCGCGATGTCGTGTACGACGAAGAGCCGCAACGCTTTCTGCACCTGTCGTCGCTGTCGTTCGACAGTGCATACGCCGGTCTGTTCTGGACGTTGGTGCGGGGCGGTGAGCTGTTGCTCGTCGACACCGGGGAACCGCGCTCGACCGCAGAACTGGCCGATATCGTCGCCCATCGGGGTGTCACCCACGTACTTGCCATCCCGTCGCTGTACGAGGCACTGCTCGACGAGTCCGCGAGCCTGTTCTCGCTGCGACAGGTGATCGTCGCGGGCGAGGAGTGCACCGAGGCTCTGGTCGATCGACACCATGCGAGACTTCCCGGTGCCACACTGACCAACGAGTACGGCCCGTCCGAAAGTGCGATCTGGTCGACCGCCGATCACGTCGCGGCGAGTGAGCCGGTCACGATCGGGCGAGCAGTCCCCGGTATCGGTACTCGCGTGGTCGACGAGTCCGGTCGCCCGGTCCCGGCAGGCACGCCAGGAGAACTTCACCTGACCGGCACACTGGCCTACGGATACGACGGCGACCCGCGCGCGACGGCCGACAAGTTTCGGCCCGATCCGTGGGGGACCGGCGGACGGCGGGTGTACGCAACCGGGGATCGAGTGCGGATCGGATCCGACGGTCGGCTGTTGTTCGACGGCCGAGTCGACGAGCAATTCAAGATTTCCGGGTTTCGTATCGAACCGCGCGAGGTCGAAGCGGTGGTGCGTCGGATCACCGGGCATCAGTGCGTCGCGGGTGTCGCGACGGGGCCTGGTGGACGCCGCGACCTCGTCATCGCCGTCGACGATGCCGTGTTCGCAGACGTGGATGTCGAAGCGATGCTCTCGCGCATTCGCGAGGAGGTGCCTGCACATCTCGCGCCGCGCGCTGTGCGGGTCGTCGAGTCCATCCCGCGCAATGTCAACGGCAAGGTGGACAGGCGTGCGGTTGCGGCATTGTTGTCCGAGGTCGCGGTCCCGACGACCGAGCGCGATGCGGCCGATGTGCCCTCCACCGACACCGACGGCCTACTCCTGGATGCGGTTCGGCGTGCGTTGTCGCGAGAGGTCGACGCGAGTCGAACGTTCGTCGAGCACGGCGGTGACTCGATCGCCGCTATGCGGGTCGTGGGATTTTTGCACCGACGGGGTGTGCAGCTGTCACCGCGCCGACTTCTGGCACCGGTACCGCTACGCGAACTGTCGCTCGTCGCCGGACAGGAGGTGGTTCCCTCGGTCCGGCCCACAGGCGATCGGACGGATGCGCTCGCCACCAGCCGTGCTCAACGAGCGATGCTGCTGCAGACCGCGCAGGCGTCGTCCCCGGGGGTCTACGTCGAGCAGTTGGTGCTCGAACTGTCGGGTGATGTCGACGTGGTCCGGCTCGCCGCCGCGTGGCGAGCCGTGTTCGAGGCCTTCCCAGTCCTCGGTGCGCACGCCACTGCGGCCCCGTACCTCACCCTCGACACCGGACGAGCAGGCACCGTTCCGATCGACGTCCGCCACGAGGTCGTGAATTGGACCGACGTGCTGACCGAAGATCGTGCGCGCGGCTTCACCCTGCCGGTCGACCCGCTCTCGCGGGTGCTGATTGCGCCGCACGCGGAAGGTGTGCGGGTCCTGTGGACTCATCACCACGCAATCGCCGACGGTTGGTCCCTTCCGGTGATAGTCGGCGGCCTCGCGGCCGCGTATCGCTCGGGCGACGTCGGCGAAAGACAAGCCGGATTCGAGTCGTCGGCGGACGAGTCCGTTGCCGCCCATCGATCGAGTGCACGCCCTCTGGTGGAGAGGCTGACCTCGCCGACGGAGCTCGAACTCGGTGCCACCCGGACCCACACCATCACTCCACCAGTCGATCTCGATGTCGTGGCCGACCGACTCGGCATCACGGAGGCCGCACTGGTCAACACGGTGTGGTCGCTGGTGCTCGGAAGTGTCTTCGGAGTGCAGACCGTCGAGCACGGCATGGTCGGCAGCGGCCGTTACATCGGTACACCGGGGATGGATCGCGCGGTGGGGATGTTCGTGCGGATCGACCCGATCACCTCGACGTGGACCGACGTCACCGAACTCGCCGACCTCGGTGCTCTGGTCGCCGATCAGGTGGCCGCCGCAATGGACGGACCTGTTGCCACCGGGTGGGCACCGGAGACCCTCGTTGTCGTCGAGAACTATCCCCTCGATCCGTCGGCGCTCTCGTTCGGACCAGGGATCGAGACGGCATCGGTGGAGCTCGTCGAACAGACCGAGTTCGCACTGGTTCTGCAGTACCGGACATGGCCGACGAGCGCGCTGCATCTGCACGTCGACACCACGAGGGTCTCGCCGGCAGCCGCAGGAGCCGTGGCTCGACGAGTTCGAGCCGTGCTCTCGGGGCTCGCGACTGCCACGGGTGATACTCCGGTGGCGGCGATCCTCGCCGCCCCCGTGCACCGAGAGATCGATCACGCTGTCGAACAAGCGGTTTCGATGGTCGAGAGATTCGCCGAGAACGCGCGGAACCATCCCGCTCAGGTCGCCCTGGTCGACGGTCGCGTCCGCTCGACCTACGCCGAACTGGACGAGCTTCGTAGAGACGACGCGGCTCGATTGCGTGCCGTCGGTGTCGCGCCAGGGCACGTGGTGGCCGTGCACGCACCGGCGTCCGTGTCGCTGGCCCGTACGCTTCTCGCGATCGTGACCGTGGGTGCCACCTGGCTGGTCGTCGACGACGACCTTCCGGCCCAGCGAATCGACGCCATGCTCGCCCGATCCGGTGCGCACTGGTCGTTGGTGCCGGGCGAGCGGGCCGTGCGGTCGACCGTGGCGCTGCCGCCGAGTTCCGGGGCGAGCTCGGCCGATCATCTCGCATACCTGATCTTCACGTCCGGCACCACCGGTGAGCCCAAGGTGATCGCTGTGGAGCACGGCGCACTTGCTCGCCATCTTTCCGGTACGTGCTCGCGTTTCGACTATCGGCCGACCGACGTCGTGTTGGTGTTCGGCTCCGTGGCGTTCGATGCGTCGCTCGAACAGTTGTTGGGTGCACTGTATGTCGGTGCTACGGCGGTGGGCAGACCGAAGGACATCGTTGCGCCGACCGAACTCGCACAGTTCCTGAAGGACTTCGCCGTCACTGTGTTCAACCCGCCCACGGGCTATTGGACCCAGTTCACCTCCGCTGCGCTGCCCCCGACCGTGCGCACGGTCATCGTCGGTGGAGAGGCGTTGCCGGCGTGGGCAACTCGCGTACCGGACGGGGTGGCGCTCTGGAACGCGTACGGCCCGACGGAGGCGGTGGTGACGGCGCTCGCCCACCGCGTCGACGGCCGGGCGATCGATCCACTCCCGATCGGAACGTCGCAGCCGGGCCGCGGTGCGGCGGTCCTCGGCCCCGATCTGCTGCAGGTCGCCGACGGCGTGATCGGCGAGATCTGGCTGACCGGCATTCTGGCCGCAGGCTATCTGGGAGACCCCCGAAGTACGGCCGATGCGTTCCGGCCGAACTCGGTCACCGGAGCATCGGCGGGCGAACGGATGTATCGCACTGCAGATCTCGGCTTCAGGGCTGCCGACGGTTCCATCACGTTCGTCGGCCGGGTCGACCGTCAGGCGAAGGTCCGAGGATACCGAGTCGATCCGGCCGAGATCGAGACCGCGGCGGTTGCAGTGGACGGCGTGGTCTCGGCGCGCGCACTGCTCGTAGCACCCAGCGACGGTGTGGCGGTGCGCATCGAATGCGTTGTCGTGGTTCGAGACAGGGACGCTCGGTCCGTTCGTGCGGCAATGGGAACCACCCTGCCTGCCCATCTGGTGCCGTCGCGTGTGCACGTGGTCCCCGAGTTGCCGCTGACCCGAAACGGGAAAGTGGACGACGTCGCGTTGCGGACTCGGATTCTCGCCGGTACCTCAGCCGTGGGTGACCCCGGCGACGCCGCCGACATCGACGGGATCGTCACCTCGGCGGTGCGGGAGGTTCTCGGAGTCACCGATCGAAACGTCGGGTTCGTCTCCGCCGGAGGCGATTCGCTGCGTGCGCTGGAACTGTCGGCGATAGTGCGGCGCAGCGGTGTCGTACTCGACGTACGGGTAGCCCTCGCCGACGGCACCGTCGATGCCCTGGTGGCAACCGCATCCGTCGACCCGTCTGCCATGGCCGACGGTACCCAGCCGAATCGCAGCAGACTCCTACCGCCGGCAGTGCACTGGTTCAGCGATCGCGTGTCGAGCGAGCCGATCGCGCAGTGGAACATGGCAATTCGGCTCGATCTGGACTTCCTGCCGGACAGTGCCCACGTGGACGCGGCAGTAGCGGAGGTGCTTCGCGTACACCCGATGCTTCGCGTCCGACTCGAAGAAACGGACTCGGTTCGGGAGTTCGTTCTCACGGAGGCATGCCCTGTTCTGTTCTTCTTCGACACGGTCGAACACGAAGTGACGAACGCGTGCAAGCGGGTGTTCAACCGGTTGACCGGCCGAGTCGGCATCGACAACGGCACACCGATCGGTTTCGGTGTCGTCCGAGCTATGGACTCGGGTGCGGCCACGATCATCGTGCTGGCGCATCACCTGGTCATGGATGTCGTGTCCCTGCACATCGTTGCGGGCGACCTGATCGAGGCCATCGCTCACGGCAACGACGGCGCTCGTCTTCCGTCCGAGCGCACCAGCGTTCACGAGTGGGTGCAATGGCTGGCCTCCGACGCGAGCGCGCCCGGTGCGTACGAGCGATGCCGCGCGGCCTATCGAGGACTGACGCCGACAGGCGCTGATGCCGGACGCGTCGACCCGGGCACCGAGGGCGACGCGGTCTCGGTGCACCGAAGTGTTCCCGCAGCGGTGATCGACGCGGCGACGGCAGCGATCGGCGCCAGCGTCGAGGAGATCCTGCAGTCGGCGGCGGTCACGGCGTACGCCGAGACAGCAGGCGCATCGCCGGTCGTCATCGAAGTCGAGACGCACGGACGTGAGCTCGATGCGGAGGGTATCGATCTCACCCGAACCGTCGGGTGGTTCACCGGACTGTCCGCGGTTCCGGTGCACCCCGCGACACCGGGCGAGCAGATCGCCGAGATCCGCTCGAGAAGAACGTGTCTCGGCGCGACCGGCCAGCTGCCCACGGTCCTGCGGTACGTCCTCGGGTCGGATCCGTGCCCGGGACTGCGTCCACACGTCGGCGTGAACTACGTCGGGAGGCTCGACGCCGATCGGACGGGCTCGGCGGGTGCGTACGGCGAGGGGCACCTGCGTGCCGCGCACGCTGCGCGACCGGTCGCCGTACAGATCGACGCCTGGTTCAGAGGCGGGGAATTCGTCGTGGCGGTCGAACACGTGGACGGGGAGTCGGCGGAACTGGTCGCGGATGCGATCGTCGCGGCGGTGACAGCCGCGACGACGGCCCGGCCGATTGCGGTCGAGGCAGGACTGTGTGCGATCGATCTGCGCGGCAACACGATCGACGACGTACTTGCTTCCGGGCCTGTCGAGGCCCTCGCGCCGCTCACCGAAGTTCAGGAGGCGATGTACCTGCGCAGCGGTTCCGATCCCGCTGCTGCGTACGTCGAGCAGATCGTCCTGAGACTGCCGGACGGCGTGGAGGTCGACCGGTTGTGCGCAGCCGTCCGATCCGCGGTCGCGGTGATGCCCCTTCTACGCGGCGACATCGTATGGGAGGGGCTCGCCGATCCCATCCTGGTGGTGCGAGCGCACGCCGAACCGGTCTTCGTGTCCGACACCCTCGATGCCGGGATCGAAGTCGATTCTCTTGCACACGGTTCGGCGCTCTTTCGGGCCACCATCTCGAACGGTGCACTGGCCCTGACCTTCCATCATCTCGTCGCCGATGGCTGGACTGTCCGAATGCTGCTGCAGCACATAAACGATCACTATTTCGATCGACCCGTGCCGACGGACGCCGATCACCGGATGCTCCTGCACATGGTGGTATCGGCGAATCGGCACCGGCCCCCCTCCCTCGACCGTTCCCCGGCCACGCTGCTGCCACCACTCGATCCGGACGCACCCGCGGCGGGCCACGGGAACATCGATCTGACCCGCTCCGTCGAACCGGGGGCTGCTCGGCAGCTCCGGCGGGCCGCCGCCCGACGCGGTGTCACTCTGGCATCACTTGCCCACGCCGGCTGGGCACTGCTGCTCGGCCGGTCCGGTCGGCACGTGCGGTTCGGCAGTGTGGGACAACACCGTCCGGCGGGCCACGACGATGCGCCCGGCATGTACATCGAAACCCGCACGCTGGACGTGCGACTGCCCGCCGATGTCGACGTTCTGCTGAAGTCGATGCACAGCGCTCTGCGAACAGAGGCCGAATCCGATGTGCACGAACATGATCCAAATGATGCCGTCACGGCCGGTGTCGGTGCCATGTACGAGACCGCGGTGATCGTCGACGACGCGCGAGGAACCGGTTCGGCCGCAGAGTTTCTCGGTCGCCCCGTCGATGTGCTGTCTACCCGTGAACGCACGGGCCTTGCGCTGACCGTGTCGGTGATCGACCACGGCGGCGCGTCGGGCATCGAGGTGACCCTCAACTGCGATCTGGAGCAGGTGACCGAGCAGGACGGACACCGCATCCTGTGTGATCTTCTCGCGATCCTGGCCGAGCTCGCCGAGCCTGCCGATTCCACGGACCGACGCGTTCCCGATCTGCCCATCAGCACCACAGCCGACTCTGCACCGAGGAGTACACGTTGACCACCACCACCAGCACGGCGATCGACGTCGGGGCCGACGCGACCGCGTGGATCGATTCCCATCTGATCGAACTCCGCGAGATTCTCACGACCGAGGGCGTGCTGCGGCTGCGCGGTCTCGGAGAGGCAGTTCGCGAGTTCGACGCGATCACCGAAACCGTGACGGGCGCTGCGCCACTCGAGTACCACGGCGGCGCAACGCCGCGTACCCGAATCGATCGAAACGTGTACTCGTCCACGGATTTCCCGTCCGAGTATGCGATCGATCTGCACTCGGAGATGGCGTACTCGCGTACCTGGCCGCTCTACCTCGCATTCTGCTGTGCGCAGCCTCCACGTTCGGGCGGGGCCACTCCGCTTGCATCGACTGTGGCGATCGCCGAGCGAATTCCGAGCACGCTTGCCGAGCGGCTCCGTCTCCTCGGCATCCGGTACCGGCGCGCCTTTCACCCGCTGCTCGGCACCGACTGGCGCAGCGCATACGGCGTGAACGACGAGGCCGAGCTTCTCGACGCTGCCGCCCGACGCGGAGAGGACGTGCGCATCGACGGTGACGTCGTCACGTCGTCGTGGACCCTGCCTGCGTACCGAGACAGCGAGGGCGGCGTCGAGTCGTGGTTCAACCAGATGGTCGCGTTCAACGTGCGCACGCTGCCGTCAGGGGTGCGAGAGGACTTGCTCGACGTCGTGGGTGAGGACGGAATTCCCAAGAACACTCTGCTCGGTGACGGCACGCCGTTCGTCGAATCCGACATCAGCGCGGTACGTGATGCGGTCGACGCGACATCGACCGCTGTGCCCTGGGCGGCAGGAGATCTGACCATCGTCGACAATCGCCGCTTCGCACACGGACGGCAGCCGTACACCGGCTCCCGGGAGGTGCGGGTGTGCATGACCGGAGAGGGGAGTTGGGTATGACCGCCGATACGTTGTTCGCTCGTTTGGCCGGGGCCTGGGTCGCGGTCGACGACAGCGCAGGCCACGAACCGAACGGGGTGACGGCGCACGTGGCCGACACCTCCGTCGATGCTGTCGAGGCCGCCATCCATGCTGCGCTGACACCGTTTCTGTTGGGGGAAGGCACTATCGGTTCGCTGCGGACGACGCGTACCGGTGCCGGTTGGGTGGTGGACGCCGGTGACATCACCATCACGGCCACATCCGAACGGGTGGAGGTCTCGGGGCAGGCGGACGGGTGGACACTCGATTCGTTGGTCGCGCACTCCATCGCGACCGAAACGGCACGCCGACTCGACGCGGGTATCGCCGGTCACGTGCCTTTGCCCGCGGCCGAACAGTTCGAGAACGTCGATGTCGTCGAGCGCATCCGCAGACATGCCCGAATCACACCCGACCGCACTGCAATTCGTTCCGCTACCGCGGCTGTCGACTATGCGGACCTGGTCCGCGCCGCCGAGGTGCGTGCCGACGAACTCGATGCATCACGAGCCGGTCAGGTGGTTGCGGTGCGATTCGATCGGTCGATCGGCTCGGTGGTGGAACTGCTCGGAGCCCTGATCTCGGGGCGCGCCTATCTGTTGTTGTCCTCCGACGACGAATCCGGTTATGCCCGCATCGCATCGACCATCGCCTCGGATCAGGAATCGGCCTCCGGCGGGTTCGATCGAACGTCGGCCTCCGCCGCCGCGTACGTGCAGTTCACGTCGGGAACGTCGGGGAAGCCGAAGGCGATCGTCGTCGAACGGGCTCAGTTGTCGGCCTACTGCGCGTTTCTCGAGGCCGAGAACCTCTGCGGCCCAGGGGTGACCATGCCGGTCCTCAGCGCTCCTGAATTCGACGCCATCGTCAAGCAGATCTGGGGGCAGCTCACCGCCGGGGGCACGGTGGTGCTGCCCGAGTCGGGCGACGTACTACGGGAGATCGACCGCGCCACTGCGATCGACAACGTGTCGATCAACACGGTGCCGGCCGTGTGGAATCAATTCCTGGACGTGGCGACGCACCGTCCGATCACGACGCAGGGAACGCTACTGCTCGGTGGTGAGGCGCTCGATCCGGTTCTGGTCGACCGCACCCGGGCTCTGTGGCCGGGCGTACGTATCGTCAACCTGTACGGACCGTCCGAATGCACCTCCAACGCAACGTGGTTGCGCGAGGTCACCCGCAGGCGCGATCGCACGCCCATCGGCGCCGCGATCCGTGGTTCGGTCGCAGTGGTACTCGATGACCGCCTCACCCCAGTACCCGTAGGCGCTGTCGGGACCCTGCATATCGCGGGCGACAGCGTTGCGCGGGGCTACCACGGCGACACGCGTCGCACCGCGGCCTCGTTCCTGCCCATGGCAGTGGACTGCGGAACCGGATCGGGCACCAGGATGTACGCGACCGGCGACCGGGTGCGAGCCACGTCCGACGGGCTGGTCTATCTCGGCCGTACCGATGCCGAAGTGAAGGTCAACGGAGTCCGCACCGACCTCGAGGCTCTGCGCAACGACATCGCCGTCGTCCCGGGGGTGACGAGAGCCGCCGTGGTCGTGGTGGACGGCGGGATCGAAGTCGTCGTCGAATGCGCACCGCAACAGCGGGACGATGTGCTCGGATCGGTGCGAGAACGAATCGACACCACCTGGCGACGCGAATTGCGCACCAGCCGGGTGCGTTGGGTGGCCGAGATTCCTCGTACCGAGGTGGGCAAGGTCGACGTCGCGGCCCTCGCCCGGCACGCGGACCGGCCGGCTGTGTCGGCAGGCCTCGAACCGACGGCGGCAGCGGCAGCGCCCGCGCCGCCGCACCGCGTGCTCGAGACGATCTGGACGTCCGTGCTCGGATCCGAGCCGACTCGGTCGTCGTCCATCGTTGCGCTCGGCGGCGATTCGATGAAGCAGCTCAAGATCGTCGCGCTCTACCGGCGCATCCTCAAAGTGGACGTCTCGCTTCAGGATTTCAAGCAACGCGACACCCTGGGTGAACACGAAGACCTACTCCTCGAGCGCGTCGACGTCGCCCACCTCGACCGAATGGCCGCATCGTTGAACGGGGCGAAACGGTGAGCGACATCGACCTCCTCCTCGCTGTCGCAGACACGGGGGTCGACGCGAAGGAGGCCGCAGATCTGCGGGCACCGAGCCCGTACCAGGAACGGCTCTGGAGAGCGCACTGCGCTGCACCGTCGACCGCATATTCGGTGCCGTGTGTGTTCGATCTGGACGGCGGAGACAGCGCACGCGTGCTCGCGGCGATCCTCGAGGTCCTGGCAGCGCACGACGTGTTCGCCACGCGCATCGTCGACGCGGACGGCCCCGGCTTCGCTCTCGAACCCGTCGGTCCGATCGTTCCCGAGATCGCTGTCGTGGCCGACTTGGACGCCGCGACCGAGGAACTGCTTGCACGTGGGTGGTCGAGCGGACCGTTGGTGCGGGTCGCGCTGTTTCGCCGAGAGGGACGCTCGGACCGCATCGCCATGGTGTTTCACCATGCCGTGATCGACGGCCATTCGGTGTCGCTCCTGATCACCGACATCGCCCGGGAGCTCGCCGAACCGGGTACGTCCTCGATGCGGACTCGTCCCCGGTACCGCGATGTTGTCCGCGTTCGGCGTTCGTCGAGGTCGTGGTGGACGGACCACCTGTCCACGGTGCCGTATCACCGCGCCTGGCGGCCGTCCGAGCCCGGCGAACCCGTCGTAAGCCGTGGCCCGGTGAAGGCCGGTCGCCGGGATGCCACGAGCTGGTTCACTGCAGTGGCCGTCACGCTGTCGAGGCTTTTGGGCTCGGAGGTTCTGTGCCTGTCGGTGCCACTGGCCAACCGTCGAGAGGTCGAGGAATTCGACGTGGTCGGCCCACTCGTGAGCACCGTGCCTCTGGTCGTCGAGGTGTGCGAGTCCGACAGTCTCGGCACGGTTCGTAGCCGCATCGAAGCACTGGTCGAGGATGCGAGCGCGCATGCAGATGTGGATCTGGCAGGCGTGGTCGGCGACCTCCGCCGCGATGACCCCGAGTTCTTTCTGCCGACCGAGGTGTTCGTCAACGTCCAGAGCGTCGATCGGTCCGACATCGCGCTGGGCGGCGCGACAGCTCGGCCTGTCGCAGTGCACACAGGTGAGATGAAAGCCGCACTGACGGTGAGTATCTCGGCGACCGAATCGCCGGAGGTGCAGATCGAGTCGGCGCTGCCGGGTTGGTCGGCGGTGACACACGACGGCATTCGAGACGTCCTGCTCACCGTGCTCCACGCAGATTCGTCCGTGCCCGTCGGGGAACTCTCGGTCGGACTCACGGGTAGGACGGCGTCTCGATCGACGCTCGACACCTCGATTCTCGCGCCGCTGCTGTCCGCGACAGACGATTCCCGAGTAGCGCTGGTGGCACCCGATCGCACCCTCACGCGTGCGGAGCTGGTTCGGGAAATTCGGGTGCGTGCAGGAGTTCTGACGCAGCACGGCGTGGTCCGCGGAGACGCAGTCCTGTTGTCGGTCGAGCGTGACCACGAGTTCGTGGCATGGGCTGCGGCGATCATGGCGCTCGGAGCAGCCTATGTTCCGGTGGACACTCGGCACGGAGCAGCGCGCATCGCTTCCATTGCGGCACAGTCGAATGCGAAGTCGGGTGTGTTCTCGGACGCCGCCGATGCTCCGCCCGGTCTCGACGCGATCGACCGCGAACCGGTGGTTCCCGAGGTCGATGCGGTCGAGCTGCCGACTGTCGTGTCAGGTCTCCCCGCGTACGTCATCTTCACCTCGGGCACCACCGGCACTCCCAAGGGTGTCCCGGTCACTCACGCCAATCTGTTGGCGCTGCGCGATGCCACCGCGTCGATCATCGAGCCGAGCGACATCGTCTCCGCCGTGCACGCGTTCACCTTCGACTTCAGTGTCTGGGAGATATGGACGGCGCTCTCCCGCGGGGCGCGCGTCGTGATCTACGAGGAGGACGTCGCTCGCGACCCCTTCGAATTGGCCGTGCGGCTGAACGCGGACAGTGTGAGCGTTGTGTCGCTGACGAACTCGGCGTTCGGGTCGCTCATTGCGGCGCGGCCGGTTCTGCCGTCGCTGCGACGCGTGGTGCTCGGCGGGGAACAGGTCTCGTCCGGCTACGTGCAGCAGTGGCTCGACGCAGTCGAACACCCTGCGGGGAGCGTCGAAGTCATCAACATGCTCGGTGCCACCGAGACCACGGTGCACACCACTCGGCGGGTGGTCACCCGGACCGATCTCGAGGCCTCCGCCGTCCAGGTGGGGGAACCGCTCGCACATCTCGACGTCGTCGTGATCGACGCGGCCGGGCGGGCACTGCCGAGGGGCCTCGAAGGCCAGATCACCGTTCGTGGCGCAGGTCTGGCTCTCGGCTATCTCGGACGCGGTCGATTGACAGCGTCACGCTTCGTTCCCGATCCGTTTCCCGATGCTCTGCCCGGTTCGAGGCTCTACCTCACCGGCGACAAGGGCCGGTGGCTCGCACCACGGGAACTGCACGTCGATGGTCGCATCGACTCTCAGGTGAAGGTTCGCGGACACCGGATCGAAACGGCCGGTGTCGAGGCCGTGCTCGAGCAGCTCCCCGGCGTTCGGCGGGCCTGCGTCGTCGCCCACGAGAACCGTCTGCTCGCGTTCGTCGACGCCGCCGACGACTGCGCCGATCTGTACGCCGGTGCAGCCGATGGCCTGGCCGCCTACGAGGTACCCGACCGAATCCATCGCGTGCGCGAGTTCCCGGTGACGGTCAACGGCAAGCTCGATCGGCGAGTGGAGTCGCTGACTGCTGTGGCGCTCCCGCCGGAGGTGAGGCAGCGTGACGAATCGGATTCTGCCCGAGGGTGGTTCGAGCGCGCACTCACCGATGCGCTGGGAGTTCGGTCGCACGACGAAGACCGGTCGTTCCTGGCCAACGGCGGCGATTCGATTCTCGCGGTCCGCCTCGTCAGCGATGCCCGCTCGCGTGGAACAGAACTCGGAATCGGCGATGTACTCGGCGCATCGAGTCTGAGAGAACTTGCCGCACTCGTTGCAGATCGTGGGCCCAGGACCGAGCCCGAAGACGAAGAGCTGCTGCCGTTCTCGCTGATCGACGCCGAGGTTCGTGATGGCCTGCCCTACGACGTGGCCGATGCGTACCCGTTGTCGGCAGCGCAGGAGGGCATGTTGTTCCATATTCGCTCCGATTCGGCCGTTGGCGTCTACCACAACACGGTCAGCGTGCGCATTCGCGGCGGGCTCGATCCGTTGGCGTTTCGAGTGGCACTCGCCGATACCGTGCGCAGGCACGAGGTGCTGCGCACCTCCGTCGACGAGTGGAGTGCAGCGGAGCCCCTGCAATTGGTGCATCGGCACGTGGCCACACCCCTGTCGGTGGTCTCGGTGCCTGCCGGTTCGGACGCCGATGCGGTGATCGACGAGATCGTCTCCGCGGAACGGGTGCGCCCGTTCGACCTCGACCGGGCACCGCTGTTCCGCCTCACGCTGGTTCGCGTCGCGCCGGGGGAGGACCAGCTGATCATCAGCGACAGCCACCTCGTACTCGACGGGTGGAGTTGGACCTCGACACTGGCCGAGGTCGTCGACCGACACAACGCTCTGCTCCGACGAGATCAGGCGTACGACACCCGCTACCCACCCGTACCCGTCAAGTTCGTCGACTACGTTGCAGCAGAACGACGTGCGCAATCGTCCGCAGCGACATCGCAGGCCTGGGCCGAGCACCTGCGCGGCGTCCGGCCGCGCCGGGTAGCCGATGTTCGCAGCATCGGTGACAGACACGTCCGGCGCACCGAGATCGACGCCGACGCTCTGCGTGAACGTGCCGCAGCAGCAGGTATTTCGGTTCGTCACCTCGCGATGGCCGTGCACGTTCACGCGCTGGCCGACGTCTTCGGCGATCGTGAACTGGTCACCGGTACAACCGCGAACGGCCGGCTCGAGCGCGAGGGCGGTGTCGACGCCCGCGGGATGTTCCTGAACATGCTGCCGCTGCAGCTGCGTGCCCTGGCCGATCCGATCGCGACAGCGGAGGAATGCGCTCGCACCGAGGCAGCCTTGATGCCGCACCGACGCCTGCCGAACGTGGACATCACGACGGCCGTCGGCAAGGGACCGTTGTTCGACTACGGATTCAATTTCGTTCGTTTCCATCGTCTTTCGGACATCGAGAAGACGCACACCTTCGGATCGAAAGACGACGATTCCCACTTCTCGCAGGAGGACACCGACTTCGCCCTGATGGCGACGTTCTCGATACACCCACCCGAGCATCGGCTCGCGTTGATGCTCGTCGTCGACACCGCCCGTGTGTCACCGCCGCGGCACCGACGGATCATCCAGGCGTACCGCGCAGCACTGGCCGATGCGGCGACAGCGGTCGACGCCACCGAAGGAGACACCTCGTCATGAAAACATTGCTCGCAGTTCTACTTCGAGGCGGTCGCGGAATCTCGGCCCTGGCCGTGATTGCGGGAATCGTCACCGGTGTTGCCACCATCGTCATGGTTGCGACCATCACCAGCGCGGTGACCTCCGACACCGGACTCGACGCACTGGCACCGTTCGTCGCGGCGGCCGTGGCGGTACTGCTGTCCGGTGCGTTGGCCTCGAACGCGTTGGTGCGGGTGACACAGAAGTCGGTCGACCGACTGCGCACGAAGCTCGTCGACGACCTTCTGTCGGTGCCGCTGCGCGGATTCGAGTCGTTCCGCACGGCCCGCGCGATGGCGGTGCTCACCGAGGACCTCGCCGCCGTGGGTCAGGCCGTCCAGTCCTTGCCGTTGCTGCTCATCAACTCGGTGATCGTCATCTGTGCACTGGGGTACGTGGGCATACTCTCGCCCGTTGCGCTGGGAGTCTTGGTGCTGGTCATCGTCATCGGCGGCAGTGCGTACGCGTTCGCGAATGGCAAAGCCGGAGCTCACATGTACCGAGCACGAGAAGCTCAGGACGGACTGCACGAGACATACCAGGCCATCACGCACGGCTTCAAGGACGTCAAGCTCAGCTCCCGGCTGAGGGCATCCCTGGTGGAGCAGGACCTGCGTCGGCAATCGGCCGACTACGCGCGCAGTGTCGTCAGAGGTTCCACCGTCAGCCTCGTCACGGGGTACTGGGGGCAGATGCTCTTCCTGGCGTGCGTCGGTGCCGTCGCCTTCGGCGGGGACGCCCTCGGTATTCCGGCGCAGGATCGGGTCGGTGTCGCCCTGGCGGTTCTGTACCTCAACACCCCGCTCGTCACCGTGCTCAACATCGGACCGGTTCTGTCGCGTGCCGTCGTGGCACTGCGCCGAATCGGCGAGGTCGCGACACTGCGCGAGGACAGCGAAGTTGTCGTCGACGTCGAGCGACCCGCCGTGGTCGACGAGATAGGCGTCGAGGGTATGACATTCGCGTACGACGCTGCCTCGCCAGGGGAGGCCTTCGCGATCGGACCGGTGACACAGCGCTTCGCCCGCGGCACCATCACCTTCCTCGTGGGCGGAAACGGCAGCGGCAAAAGCACATTGGGCCGCGTACTGGCCGGGTTGTACACCCCGGACGGTGGATCGCTCGAGGTCGACGGCAGTGCCCTCTCACCCAACGAGATCGTCGCCTATCGGGAGAACGTCTCGGCTTGCTTCGCCGACTCGTTCGTGTTCGGACGGTTGCGGTCGGCCGATCCCGAGGTCGCCGCGCGTGCCCGCTACTGGCTGCACGAGCTCGGTCTCGACGCGGTCGTCGAGCTCGACGGGGAACGGCTGATCTTCGAGGGACTCTCGAGCGGACAGCGCAAGCGGCTGGCCCTGGTGGAAACGCTGGCCGACCCACGCGATGTCGTGGTGCTCGACGAGTGGGCCGCAGAACAGGATCCGGAGAACCGCCACCGCTTCTACACCGACATCCTTCCGCGCATTCGCGACGAAGGCCGCATCGTGATCGTCGTGACCCACGACGATCGCTACTTCGACCTGTGCGATCACCTCGTCAAACTCGAGCGGGGCGCGCAGGTGTTCGTCGATCAGCCCGTACACAACTGACGCAAGCCATCACGCAACCAGTCGAAGGAACAGGGGATCACAGTGCAGGACAACATTTCCGAATGGACAGTCGTACGGAACGACGAGGAACAGCATTCGATCTGGCCGGCGAAGCGACCACTGCCGCTGGGGTGGTACGAGGTCGGATTCACCGGCGACCGTGAGGCGTGCCTGGACCACATCGAACTGGTGTGGACCGACATCCGCCCTTTGTCGCTACGCCGCGCGCTGGGGGTGGCGTGATGACCGTCCTCGATACCGCGTCGGGAGTCCCCGCGTCGCTGGCCAGGACCCTCGTGGGCGATTTCCTGCCGATGACCATCGACATCGAGCGTTCGTCCGGTTCCTACCTCTGGGACGAGGCAGCCGGGCGACCGGTCCTGGACATGGGGATGTTCTTCTCGTCGTCCCCGCTCGGCCACAATCCCACACCGCTCGCGCACATCGAAGCCGAGCGAAAGCTGTTGGCAGCAGCCAAGATGAAGCCCTCGAACCCGGATTTCGCGTCCCGCGTACTGGCGGATTCGGTCTCGACCTTTCGTCGCCTGCTCATGCCGGAGGACATGCCGCATCTGTTCCTCATAGACGGTGGTGCGGCTGCCGTCGAGAACGCACTGAAAGTCGCCTTCGACTGGAAATCCCAGCGTGCAGGCACCGACGAATCGAAACTGCAAGCGCTGCATCTTCGTTGGGCCTTCCACGGTCGCAGCGGTTACACCATGTCTCTGACCAATACCGATCCGGCCAAGACGGCGCGGTTCCCCAAATTCGACTGGCCCAGAATCGAAGCCCCGGCTCGCGGTGAGGACGGCGGTGACGAAGCCGACCGAGCCGAGCTCAGTGCGGCCGAACGTCGGACACTCGCCGAGATCGAAGCGACCCTCGTCGCCGACGGTGACAGGATCGCGTGCTTCGTCTACGAGCCGATTCAAGGGGAAGGCGGCGACCGACACCTGGGTGCTGCATTCCTCAGGGCCGTGCAGTCGTTGTGCGTCGAGCACGACGTCCTCACCGTCGCGGACGAGGTCCAGACCGGTGGCGGCACAGTCGGCGCCCGGTGGGCGCACGAGGCATTGGGACTGCATCCGGACTTGGTGGCATTCGGTAAGCGGTTGCAGGTGTGCGGGGTCATCGGTGGCCGTCGCGTCGACGATCTCGACACCAATGCGTTCGCAGTACCAGGTCGGATCAGCTCGACCTGGGGCGGTTCGTTGGTGGATCTGGTGCGCTTCGCACTGCTCTACGAATACATCGCGCGAGAGAACGTGATCGCGCGAGCGGCGGCGATGGGCCCCTTCGTGCGCGCCGGACTCGACGCGATGGTGAGTTCCTCGGGCGGTCGTGTCACTGCGGCCCGCTCACGGGGCTTGTGGGGAGCCGTCTCACTGTCCTCGCGCGAGCTGCGCGACGCCGTGCTCGGCATCGCATTGGACGAACACGACACCGTGCTCCTGCCGTGCGGGACCCGGTCGATTCGTTGGCGTCCGTCCCTGTTGGTCACCGAGCAGGAACTGGCACTGTCGTTCGATGCAGTGACTCGGTCACTGACGGCGGTGGGTCGCTCGTGACAGCCTCCGTCGACGAACTCGTGCTCACCGGGCTCTCGGAGCGTTTCGGTGTCCGTCCCGTGCAGCTCTGCGCGGACGGTGAATTGAGCGTCACCGCACTCCTACAGCGGAGCACACAGGTCCGCGAGGCCCTGTTGCGTGCCGGCGTCGGCCGCGGGCACGTCGTGGCCGTGAAAGGCCGCCGCGACTCCTGGTTGCTACCGACGTTGCTGGGCATTCTCGGTGCCGGTGCCGCGTACACGGTCATCCCGTACAACAGTCCGCAGGCGGTCGAAGCGCTGTTGCTCGAGACCGTCGAGCCTGCCGCCATGGTGGTGTGGGAGGACCTGCATCCGGCGTCCTGGCGCGGACGCCCGTCCATGGCACTCGGCGACGCCGTCGTCTTCCTGTTCGGTTCGTTCGAGCCGGTGTCGCCCTCACCGCGCAGCATCGACGACCCCGCGTACATCATCACCACATCCGGGACGTCGGGTACGCCGAAAGCCGTTCTGGTGCCGCACCGAGCCGTGCTGGCCTTTCTCGACGCGGCCCGCGGGGTCGTCGCCCTCTCGACATCCGATGTCGTGGCTGCGCGTTCGTCCGCTGCCTTCGATCTGTCGGTGTGGGAACTGTTCGCATCGGTGGAGGCAGGCACCACCGCAGTCCTCGTCGTGGAAGGTGTTGCGGCCGATACTGCTCGGCTGCACGAGCTTCTTACGCAGACAGGTGCGTCCGTGCTCTCGACCACGCCGTCCGCGGCGTATCAACTCGGCGCGTACGACGAGGCGATCGGGGGCGGGCTGGCGCTGAGATCGTTGCTGGTGGGCGGTGAGGCCTCCGACGGCGGCAGGCTCGCCGACGTCATGGCCGCACCGTCTTTCGGCCGGTGCCGACTCGTCAATTGGTACGGCCCGACCGAGGTCACGGTGTCCTGCACCGGCGGCGAACTCGTCGAACAGGATCTCGCCGAGCCGAGAACGTCCATCGGGCCCGCTCTGTCGGGTGTGCGAACGGCGGTACTGCCGGTCGCGGACGGTGTCGGTTCGGTCGACGGCCTCGGGCAACTTGCGGTAGGCGGCGACCAGCTCGCGCACGGATACCTCGGAAACTCGCGCGCGACCGCAGCAGCGTTCGTCCCGGACCCGGCCGGTCACGGTGATCGGTTGTATCTCACCGGGGACATCGTCGGTACCGACGCCGGCGACCGCTTCGTCTATCACGGCCGCGCCGACGACCAGGTGCAGTTGCGGGGGTACCGGCTCGAGCTCGGCGAGGTGGAGCGAGCGATCGCGTCGCACCCGGGGATCCGGTGGTCCCATGCCACGGTCGGCGGCACCGACCTCGATGTTCTCGTCGCGTACTTCGCCACCTTCGACGATGTCGATGTCGATCGTGCGGAGTTGTGGTCGCAGCTCTATCGCACGCTGCCGCGCCACGCAGTGCCTGCCGCTCTGGTGAACGTGGTCGAGGTTCCAGTGACCGTCGGCCAGAAGTTGGATGTCGCGAAGTTGCCCGCGCCGGTGATCACCGACTTCGTTGCCGGCACCACCGCGGGCCGCGCGGCAGAGACCGAAACCGAGGAGCGGTTGCTGACGCTGTGGCGACGTCTGCTGGGAATCGAGGAGATCGGTACCGATCACCATTTCTTCGCGCTGGGCGGCCACTCCTTGTTGGTCGCGCGCTTGGTCAACGGCATCGCCCGTGAGTTCGGGGTGCGGTTGCAGTTGGCGGATGTAGTGGAGGGACTGACCGTGCGTGAGATCGCGTCGGTCGTGGACAGAGAAACGAATCGTCTGTCGGTCGGCGCATCGGCGTCGAGCCGTGGACAGGAGGAGATGTCATGGTGACCACGAGGGAGAGGCCCCCGATCGAGGGCGCGACGAGGGATGGCTCCATCCTGGAACGTTTCGCGGGAGTGGCCAGGTGGAGCTACCGTCATCGTCTCGCAGTGCTTGCGGGATGGCTTGTGGCGCTGGTGTTGTCGGCCGGGGCATACGTGGGACTCGGTATGTCCGAGTTGTCTCCTGCGGAAGGGTTCGTCGGCGAGTCCGGCGCGGCGGAGCAATTGGAAACGGGCTCGGACTTCCTGTCCTCGCGCACCGAAACCATTCTGGTGCAGGGCAACTCGGCGGGGGACTCCGATCGCATCGCGGACGAGTTGGCCGCGGCGCTGGCGGGGACGGCGCAGCAGCCTCCGGAGAAGTTGACGGCCGCTGCCGGGGACCAACGGGTTCTGCAGGTGCTGCTGCCCGACGAGCAGGCATCGCCGTCCGAGCGCGTGCAGGGGATCGAGTCTGCGATCGAGAGCGCCCGCGAGGCCAACCCGGGTGCTGCCATATCGGCTACCGGGCCCATCTCGGTGCAGGCCGACGTCACCACCAGTTACGGTGAGCGACTGGTCTTGCTGGAAATGCTCAGCCTCCCCGTCACGGCCGTCGTGTTGTTCCTCGTGTTCGCCGGTCTGATTGCCACGTTGATCCCGCTTGTCACCGGCCTCGCCGTGGTGGCACTGGCCATCCTCTGGAGCGGGCCGACGTCGTTGTTGGTGCCCATGGAGAGCAACCAGATGAGCGTCATCTTGCTGATGGGTCTCGCTCTGGGCGTGGACTACTCGTTGTTCTTCGTCAGACGCGCCCGCGAGGAGTTCGCCCGATCCGGTGACGCCGACGCGGCCGCCACGATCGCAGTGTCGATGACGGTGCGCTCGGTTCTGGTGGCCGGTCTGGTGACCGGTGTGTCGGTGATCGCAGCCTTCCTGACCGAATCGCCGATTTTCCACTCGCTCACACTCGGCATCATTCTCGTCGTCGTCGCCGCGATGCTTGCGTCGATCACCTTGCTCCCGGCGCTGTTGGCGTTGGGGCGTCGACGAGTCGTCAAGCAGTTGTTCGGCAAGACCCCGGACGACGCGGCGGAGGAGACAGGGTTCTGGGGTCGGCTGTCGGGCACGGTCGTTCGGCGCCCGGTGCCTGCGCTGCTCGCCGGACTGGCCGTGATGGTCTTGTTGGCAGCACCGGTCGCGACCATGAAGTTGCAGTTTCCGGGAACCGACAGCATGCCGCGCACCTTCGAGACGCTGCGCACGCTGGACGACGTCTCCGAGCAGTTCCCGCTGTACGGCGTCAGCCATACCGTGGTCACCGAGACCGGCGGTGACGTCGCCGGTACCTCGGCGGTCCTCACCGACATCGCCGAGGACGCGGCCGGGCTGCCCGGATTCGACGGGCAGGTACGAGAGGTTCAGATCTCCACGGACGAGTCGGTGGCGCGCATCGAGATCGGCACCGACGCAGACGGTATCGACGCGCAATCGGCGAGGGATTCTCTGAACGAGTTGCGAGGCAACCTCGTTCCGGAGTTCGCGGGTGATCGTGAGATCCTCGTCGGTGGTGAGACCGCGGTCAGCGTCGATGTCTCGGAATCGACGTCGCGTGATCTGTTGATCGTCATACCGATCGTCCTGCTGGTCGCTTTCGCGTTGATCTACCTCGCCTTCCGCAGTGTCGGGCTGGCCGCTCTGAGTGTGGGTCTGAATCTGCTGTCGGTGCTCGCGTCCTACGGCATCCTGGTGCTGTTGTTCCAGTACGGCTGGGGTGCAACGGTGTTCGGATCGGAGTACGTCGGCCCGGTGGTGACTTTGCTGCCGGTGATGATGCTGGTCATCCTCATCGGCCTGTCGATGGACTACCACGTCTTCATCCTCACTCGGGTGCGCGAAGCATTCGGTCGTGGCCTCGGTGTCGAGGATGCCGTCCGGCAGGGTGTGGTCCGGTCCGCGCCGCCCGTCACTGCGGCTGCGGCCGTGATGGTGGTGATCTTCGCGATGTTCACGCTGTTGCCGACGCCGGAGATGAAGCAGCTCGGTGTCGGGCTGGCCGCGGCAATTGCTCTGGACGCGACTGTCGTTCGCGGCATTCTCGTCCCTGCCGCATTGCGACTGCTGGGGGCCGGCGTGTGGAAGCGCTCGCTCGACGGCGCGGGGCATCACTGACCACCGGTACGGCCGATCACCTCACGGACAGGAGCTCGAGAAGGATGGCGACCGTAGCGGCAGGTACCCGACGACTCGTCGTGGGAGTGCTGGTGACTCTGACCTTCCTTCTCGGGCTTGCGCCCGGTCCTGCTGCGGCAGTGTCGTTGTCGAACACGGAGCTGCAGAATGCAGTGGATGGGTGGGCGGCCGAGATCGGAGCCCCGGGAATGTCGGTCCAGGTTCTCGACTCGGACGCGGTGGTGGCGGAAGCATCGAGCGGTGTCGACGGCAACGGCGAGCCCGTCGATGCCTCGACACCGTTCGTGTGGGGCTCGGTGTCCAAGCAGTTCACGGCGGCCACTGTCGTCGGGTTGGAACGGCAGGGTGCACTCGACGAGTCCACGCCCGTCGTGGACATCGTTCCGCGAGCGCGGGACATGCTGGGCGATCCGGCAACGACAGTCGACGACCTGGTGCACCACACCAGCGGCTTGCCGCACGACATCACGGTCACCGACGACTGGTCCCGCCGCGGTTCGGCCGTCGACGCAGTCGCGACCATCTCGCATCCGGTGGGGACGACCGAACGTGGATCGTTCCGGTATTCGAGCCTGAACTATCTGCTCCTGCAGGCAGTCGTCGAGTCGGTGACGGGGGAGTCGTTCGCCGATGCGCTCGACGCCGAGGTCCTCGCGCCTGCCGAGACGTCCGCCATCACCGATCCGGAGCAGTTCACCGAAGATGTTCCACCGGGTCATGTGCCGTTCTTCGGCTCGGCCCGACCCATCGACGTCGGTGTCGATTCGGCTGGTCTGGGCTACGGCTACCTCGCGGGCTCCACGGGCGATCTCGGACGCTACGCATCCTGGCGACTGAGCCAACTGCAGGGCGGGGAGGACACAGCCCCCGAGGTCGACACCGGCGAGGGCACCGAGTACGGCGACGGACTGTTTCACGAGAAGATCGCCGGACAGGACGTGTGGTGGCATTCCGGAGCCGTCCCCGGTTACTACACCTACGTGGCATTCGTGCCAGCCCTGGACAGGTCAATGGTGTTGGCCACCAATCGATACGGCGAGATCGAAGCCGAACACATCGCCGCGGTGGGCAGAAATCTCACCACACTCGTCATCGACGGGTCGACCACCGGCCTACCGTCGTCGTCGGCTCCGATGGTGTTGGGTGCCATCTTCTCGGCCGTGGCGGTCCTGCTCGCCATCGTCGTCTGGGTCACCGTTCGGCTGTTCACCGGGCAGGTTCGACAGCGTTCGCTCGGCGGTGCAGCGCTTCGTATCGCGATCACCACGGTGTTGGGCGGGTCGGTGCTGATCGGTGCCTACATCGGGGTGCCGTCGATCGTCGGTGCGTCACTGTCGGTCATGGCCCTGTGGGCTCCCGACGTCACTCTGGCGTTCTGGATTCTGCTCGGCACGGTGTTCCTCGCGTCTGCCTTGGTCGTGGCCGATCAGGTGGTCAACTACAGCCGAATTCGGCAGACCTAGCAGATCCGACGAACCAACAGACGAGCTGCTCCCCGGCCGCGGGGCCGGGGAGCAGCTCGGTCGAGATGGTGCTTATTTCGCGGAGACCCGCACGAGTTTCTTGTTCACGAACTCGTCCATGCCCCACGGTCCCAGCTCACGGCCGACGCCGGAGCGCTTGACTCCGCCGAACGGCAGGCCGGGGAGGGTGGTGCCGTGCTCGTTGACGAAGGCCATACCGACCTCGAGCTGCTCGGCCACATCACGGGCCTTGTCCAGATCGGTGCTCCACACCGATCCGCTCAGGCCGTAGGGCGAGGAGTTCGCCAATTCGATTGCCTGCTGCGGGCTTTCGACCTTGTAGATCACTCCGGCCGGTCCGAACAGCTCTTCGCTGTACGCCCGCATGTCGGGGGTGACGTCGGTCAGCAGTGTCGGCTGCACGAATGCACCCGGTCCGTCGATCTTCTTGCCGCCGGTCAGAAGCGTCGCGCCCTTGGCGACGGCGTCGTCGATCTGCTCGATCAATGTGTCGGCAGCGGTCTGCGACGACAGGGGGCCGAGGGTGGTGTTCGCGTCCAACGGGTCACCGGTCTGCACGGCCTCGAAGGATGCGACGAGCTTGGTGACGAAGTCGTCGTAGAACTCCTCGGCGACGAGGATCCGCTTTGCGGCGTTGCAGGCCTGACCTGCGTTGGACAGCCGCGCCCGAGTTGCGGATTCGACGGTTGCGTCCATGTCGTCGGAGTCGAGCATGATGAAGACGTCCGATCCGCCCAGTTCGAGGACGACCTTCTTGAGGTTGCGTCCTGCGGTTTCGGCGACGGAGGTTCCGGCTCGCTCGCTACCGGTGAGCGAGACGCCCTGCACGCGTGAGTCGGCGATCATGTCGGCGATCTGCTCGTTGGTCGCGAAGATGTTGATGTACGCGTCCTGAGGGAGTCCGGCCTGCTGGAAGATCTCTTCCATCAGCAGTGCCGACTGCGGGCAGTTCGGTGCGTGCTTGAGCAGAATCGTGTTGCCCACCATCAGGTTCGGGCCTGCGAACCGGGCCACCTGGTAGTAGGGGAAGTTCCACGGCATGACGCCGACGAGCGCGCCGACCGGCTTGCGCTGCAGCACAGTGTCTTCCGCACCGGGCACGTCGAGCTTCTCGTCCTCGAGGAGGGCGGGGCCGTTGTCGGCGTAGTAGCGGTAGATGTTCGACGACAGTTCCACCTCGCCCTGCGACTCGGTCAGCGGCTTGCCCATTTCGAGCGAGATCGTTCGGGCCAGTTCCTCGGAACGCTCGGTGTAGAGGTCGGCGACCTTGTGCAGAATCTCGGCGCGGTGCTTCGGTGAGGTCTTGCGCCACGTCTGGAACCCGGCGTGGGCGTCGGCGAGTGCGCGCTCGACGCCGGCCGTATCGAGAGTCTCGAATTCCTTGACGGTTGTGCCATCGGCAGGATTGACAGTTTTGTAGGTCGTCATATCCGGTTCAACGGCCGCGACGGGGGTTGTTGTTCCTATTCGGGCAAATCGGATGCTCCGGCGGTGGTCAGGGGCTGATCGAGGAACGCTGCGAAAACCTTTGAGCGCCCTACTGGTCGGTAACTTGGAACCGCAGGTGGAGTGATACCCCACTGGGACGCACAGCGGCGGGTTCAAAGATTAAAGTCGACAGTGGACGCATCCAAAAGACGACGTTGAAACTGAGGCAAAGGCGAAACATGACTGCGAAGAAGCCGACCATCATCTATACCCTGACCGACGAGGCGCCCATGCTGGCGACTCACGCGTTTCTGCCGGTCATACGTTCTTTCGCCAGCGCGGCCGAGATCAACGTCGAGTCGAGTGACATCTCCGTTGCCAACCGCATCCTCGCCGAGTTCCCCGATTACCTCAACGAAGACCAGCGAGTGACCGACAACCTCGCCGAGCTGGGCAAGCTGACGCAGCTGCCCGAGACCAACATCATCAAGCTGCCGAACATCAGCGCCTCGGTGCCGCAGTTGCTCGCAGCCGTCAAGGAACTGCAGGACAAGGGCTATGCGATTCCCGACTTCCCCGGCAATCCGAAGACCGACGAAGAGCGCGAAATCCGCGACCGGTACACCAAGTGCCTCGGCAGCGCGGTCAATCCGGTTCTGCGCGAGGGTAACTCGGACCGTCGTGCCCCGAAGGCCGTGAAGGAATTCGCCCGTAAGCACCCGCACAGCATGACCGAGTGGTCGATGGCGTCGCGCACCCACGTTGCGCACATGCGCGAGGGCGATTTCTACCACGGTGAGAAGTCGACCGTCGTCGACGGCGACCGCGAGATCAAGATGGAGCTACTGCCCACCGACGGCGAGCCGATCGTGCTCAAGGAGACGGTGTCGCTCACCGACGGTGACGTCATCGACTCGATGTTCATGAGCAAGAAGGCCCTGCTCGATTTCTACGAGCACGAGATGCAGGACGCCTACGACACCGGCGTGATGTTCTCCTTGCACGTCAAGGCGACGATGATGCGGGTATCGCACCCCATCGTGTTCGGCCACGCCGTGCGAGTGTTCTACAAGGATGCGTTCGCCAAGCACAACGAGCTCTTCGAGGAGCTGGGCGTCAACGTCAACAACGGCCTGTCGGATCTCTACACCAAGATCGAGACCCTCCCGGCGTCCAAGCGCGACGAGATCATCGAGGACCTGCACAAGTGTCACGAGACCCGTCCGGAGCTCGCGATGGTCGACTCCGCTCGCGGCATCTCCAACTTCCACTCTCCCAGCGACGTTATCGTCGACGCGTCCATGCCTGCGATGATTCGCGCCGGCGGCAAGATGTGGGGAGCGGACGGCCGTCCCAAGGACACCAAGGCCGTCAACCCCGAGTCGACCTTCTCCCGGATCTACCAGGAGATGGTGAACTTCTGCAAGACCAACGGCCAGTTCGATCCGACGACGATGGGCACCGTGCCCAACGTCGGCTTGATGGCGCAGAAGGCCGAGGAGTACGGCTCGCACGACAAGACGTTCGAGGTGCCGAAGGCGGGCATCGCGAACATCACCGACAAGGCCACCGGCGAGGTACTGCTGACGCAGACCGTCGAAGAGGGCGACATCTGGCGTCTGTGCATCGTCAAGGATGCCCCGATCCAGGATTGGGTCAAGCTGGCCGTGCGCCGTGCGCGCGAGTCCGGCATGCCGGTCGTCTTCTGGCTCGACCCGTACCGCCCGCACGAGAACGAGCTCATCGGCAAGGTGCGCAAGTACCTGAAGGATCACGACACCGAGGGCCTCGACATCCAGATCATGTCGCAGGTTCGCGCGATCCGGTACACGATGGAGCGTCTGGTCCGCGGACTCGACACCATCTCGGCCACCGGCAACATCCTGCGTGACTACCTCACCGACCTGTTCCCGATCCTCGAGCTCGGCACCAGCGCCAAGATGCTCTCCATCGTTCCCCTGATGGCAGGCGGCGGACTGTACGAGACGGGTGCGGGTGGCTCGGCTCCCAAGCACGTCAAGCAGCTCATCGAGGAGAACCACCTGCGCTGGGATTCGCTCGGCGAGTTCCTGGCTCTGGCAGTGAGCCTCGAAGATCTGGGTACCAAGACCGGCGACGTCAAGGCGACCATCCTCGCCAAGGCACTCGACTCCGCCACCGGCAAGCTGCTCGAGAACAGCAAGGGACCGTCGCGCTCGACCGGTGAACTCGACAACCGTGGCAGCCAGTTCTACCTCGCTCTCTACTGGGCCGAGGAACTCGCCGCACAGACCGAGGACACCGAGCTGGCCAAGCACTTCGCTGCTCTGGCGAAGACCTTGTCCGACAACGAAGACAAGATCGTCGCCGAGCTCAACGAGGTTCAGGGCAACGCAGTCGACATCGGCGGCTACTACTACCCGGACCCCGAAGCCACCGCGGCAGTGATGCGTCCGTCCAAGACCTTCAACGAGGCTCTGGAGTCGGCCAAGCAGTAGTTCCCACTGGTTCACCCCCATCGAATGAATGGTCCATTCACGCGCTCAGACGTTGTGAATGGGCCATTCATTCGTTCTGGGACGCAACAGAATTCGGTCCGCCACCCACCCCGTCCGGATCGATGTGACTTTCACGCGCTCAGACGTACTGAATGGACCATTCATTCGTTCAGGGCGACCTCCGCATTGGGCAGCACCGGGAGCTCCACCGGAAACAGTTGGAAACTTCCGCTCATACCCTTGAGTTCGACGTCTCGCGGTGTACCGAGAGACAGATCGTGCGCTGCACCGATGGCGTTGCGGACCGGTTCGCTGACCAGAATTTCGCCGCCGTCGGCCTGTCCCGCGACGCGTGCTGCCATTGCCACGTTGAGGCCGAACAGGTCGTCACCTCGGCGCACCGAGCTGCCCACGTGCACGCCCATTCGGACGCGGATGCGGTCCCATCGATCGGGGTTCTCCAGCAGTGCTTCCTGCACTTTCACCCCGCAGCGCACGGCCTGAGCTGGGTCGGAGAAGGCGATCATGTATCCGTCGCCCTGGCTCTTGACCACGTGTCCGCCGTGATCCGCGACGTTCTTGCAGATCAGTTTGTTGTGTTTTTCGAGCAGCTTCACCCAGCCGCGATCGCCCAGTTCCTCGTTGCGTGCGGTGGATCCCTCGATGTCGGAGAACATCACCACGATGTCGCCGTCGGCGGTCATGCGTGCCAGATCGGGGCGTTCCACCTTGGCCCAGCCGGCGAGATCCTCGACCGAGTTGCGGACCGTTGCGCCGAAGCCCTTGTTGATGAGCAAGTCGGTGGTGTGGAAGGCGGTTCTGATCGCGAAGGGCACCAGGCCGCGTCGCTTACGGCGGTGCTGCGATTCGAGGGCGCGGTCGAGCGCTCGGCGCGTGTGCTTCAGCTTGCGACGCGACACGATCAGGACCACACCGAGCGCGATGATGGCGGCGAGCTCTACTCCGGCAACTATCCACAGGATCACGTCGCTCATCCTTGCCTGTCGACCGCATGTGTGGGCGCACATCCGACGGCGAATTGCCGTCGGTAGGCCGTCGGTGTCACTGCGAATGCCGAGCGGAAGTTCTGACGCAGGGTCACGGCGCTGCCGAATCCGCACAGGGCAGCGATGTTGTCGATGCTGCGATCGGTGGTCTCCAGCAGGCTCCTGGCCTCGTTCAGTCGCTTGTCGAGCACCCAGCGAGCCGGGGTGGACCCCGTCTCGCGCTGAAACTGACGGATGAAGCTGCGTCGGCTCATGCGCGCGTGTTCGGCCAGTCGCTCGATGGGTAACGCCTCGTCCAGTCGTTCGAGTGCCCAGCTCTGTGCGTCGGCGATCGCAGTATCTCCGGATGCCTCGATGACCGGCCGTTCGATGTACTGCGCTTGACCGCCGTCGCGATGCGGTGCGACCACCAGACTGCGCGCCACCCGCGTCGCCGCAGCCGAACCGAGGTGCTTGCGGACGATGTGGAGGCAGGAATCGATCGACGACGCGGTTCCCGCGGAGGTCATCACGTCTCCGTGGTCGATGTAGAGAACCGACTCGTCGACGCCGGCGTGTGCGTTTCGCGCCCGCAGTTCGGTCATCTTGGTCCAGTGCGTGACGGCGGGGCGGCCGGCCAGCAATCCAGTGTCTGCGACGGCGAACGAACCGAGACACATACCCGCGATCTCTGCGCCTCGGGTATGTGCTTCGCGGAGAGCCTTCGAGAAGTCAGTGCCTATGTGCGGCAACGACTCCGGCCACGACGTCACGATGACGATATCGGCCCAGTCGACAGTGTTGGGACCCGCGATCTCCCCGATCGGGAACCCCTCCTCGGTGAGGATCGACCCTGGTTTTTCGGACCACACTCGCGTCTCCCAGTCCGCGGCGAGACCGAGTCGGGTCACCTCGCCGAACACCATCAGTGGGGCGGCGAGATGAAACATCGTCATGCCGTCGAACACGTACAGCGCGATGCGCATGGGACTCCGATCGACGGGTTGGCGCAATTCCATCGAAAGTATGCATCCGTGCCACTCGTGGATGCAAGGTCGATGACGAAGTATGGGTATCGACCGAGAACGCCACGTGAAGGAGAACGCCCATGACTGCACCGCGCAGAGCTCTCATCGTCATCGATGTCCAGCAGGAATACTTCGAGGGAGTGCTGAAGATTCAGTACCCGCCTCGCGAGGAGTCGTTGGCCAATATCGTCCGCGCCATCGAAGCGGCTGTGGCGCAGGATGTTCCCGTGGCCATCGTGCAGCACGAGATGCCCGAAGGTTCGCCCGCTTTCGTCAAAGGCACCCCGACGTACGAGCTGCACCCCGATATTCAGGCCGTCGTGCAGCCCTCCTTCGAGCGGGTCGAGAAGAAGTACAGCAGCGTGTTCGCCGGTACTGGCGTTGCGAAGTGGCTGCAGGGCAACAACATCGACACCGTCACGATCGTCGGTTACATGACCAACAATTGCGACCTCGCCTCCAGCGCCGACGCCGAGGCGCTGGAGCTGACCGTCGAGATCCTGTCCGACGCCACCGGCGCGATCAACCTATCGAACGAGGCTGGCACCGTGTCGGCCGAACAACTGCACAAGGCGCTGATGGTGCTCTACCAGTCGAACTTCGCGGCGGTGGCGACGACGGATCAGTGGATCGACGCCGCCAAGAATGGAAACGGGCTCACAGCAAACAATTTGGTTGTCTCTGCAGCGCAGGGCAACGACGCGGTGGCCTGAGTCCCTACACTGGCAATGGTGACTGCTCGTGCGATAACTGATCAGACTTTCGGCGCATGGGTGATCAAGTGCAATCCGCACAAGACCGACTTGGCACCGATGGTCGCGTCAGTGAAAGCCCACGAGCACTGGTGCGTCGCCGACAACTACCGCACTCGACTGATGGTGCCCGGCCAACCGGTCCTGTTCTGGGTCAGTAGCCATCCGCGACGCGGAATCTGGGGTGCCGGCACCTTGACCGGTACCCCGGTCCCGGGTCCGCAGTGGAAGGTAGCCAGCGACATTGTGTTGTTCGACGAGCCGATCCTTGCGTCTGGCATTCAGTCCATCGCAGCACTGTCGGCCCTCGAGGTGTTCCGCTCACCGCAGCAATCGAATCCGTCGTGGGTCGACGCGTCCGCGTGGGCAGTGATCCGACAGTTGCTGCCTTCAATGATGTGATGGCTGCATGACACTCGACGACGAGCCGACGCTGCACGGAATGTTGGATGTGGGGGACGGCCAGAACATCTACTGGGAGCAGTGGGGTCCGTCCGATGGCGTGCCGGCGGTGTACCTGCACGGCGGTCCGGGTGGGACTCTGAACGCGAGCCAGTTTCGTCGCCACTTCGACCTCTCCAAAGTTCGAGCGGTCGGATTCGAGCAGCGCGGGTGTGGACGGTCCACTCCACACGCGTCCGATCCCTCGACGTCGTTGTCCACCAACACCACTGCCCATCTGATTGCCGACATCGAAGCCCTGCGTGAGCACCTCGGCGTCGAGGCGTGGATTGTCAACGGCGCATCCTGGGGATCGACTCTCGCAGTTGCTTACGCTCTCGCACGCCCGGAGCGCGTCATCGGCGTTGTCCTGGCCGCCGTCACGACGACCGGCCGCGAGGAGGTCGACTGGATCACCGAGGGCGTCGGCGCGATCTTCCCCGAAGCGTGGGATCGTTTCGCCACCTTCGCCGAGCAGGCCGGCGTCGGCTACCACCGCGGACACGGACGAATAGTCGACGCCTACGCCCAACTGTTGAACTTGAACGATCTTGCGTTGCGGGACAGGGCTTCCCGAGAGTGGGCGTTGTGGGAAGACGTCCACATCTCGATCGGCACCGGCGGCATCCGACGTAATCCCAGGTGGGAAGACGACCGGTTCCGCCTTGCCTTCGTGCGACTAACCACGCACTACTGGGCACACGACGGGTTCTGCGATCCGCCGCTGCTCGACCGCGCAGCAGATCTGGGCGAGATGCCGGGCGTACTGATCCACGGTCGACGCGACGTGTCCGGACCCGCTGTCACTGCGTGGCGTCTGCACCGGGTTTGGCCCGGATCGACGCTCGTCGTCGACGAAAATGACGGGCACGGGGGCAAGTCCATGAGTGCGTACTGGGATGCAGCGAACCAAGATTTGGTCGACAGGGCACTGCGGTCACCGAATGGTGCATGATCGAGAAGTGACTTCCTTCCCGATCATCGACCTGACTCCCGACGAGCTGCTGACCACGACGCGTACAGTCCGCAAGCGCCTCGACCTGACGCGTCCGGTTCCGACGGAGCTGATCAAGGAATGTCTGGAGATCGCTCTGCAGGCTCCGTCCGGCTCGAACAAGCAGGGGTGGCAGTGGATTGTCGTCACCGATCCTGATCTGCGTGCACGCATCGGCGCTATCTACGGCGAACTGTTCACCGCGTATCAGGCGTCCAAGCATTCCGCGACGGCCTTGTTCACCGACGACCCGGAACGCGCATCGGTCCAGAAGCGCGTCGGAGACAGTGCGAGCTGGCTCGGCGAGCACATGGGTGAGGTTCCGGTTCTGCTGATTCCCTGCATCCAGGCGGGCAAGACGTTGCCAGCGGGTAATCAGGCAGGTCTGTGGGGCTCGCTGCTGCCCGCGGTATGGAATTACGCCCTGGCTGCGCGGGCGCGCGGTCTCGGAACAGCCTGGACGACAATTCATCTCGCGAAGGAAGCCGAGATCTCCGAACTGCTCGGCATCCCCGAGGGCTTCCACCAGGGTGCGCTGATACCCACGGCGTACTACACGGGGGAGACGTTCAAAGTCGCTCCGCGGGATCCGATCGAGACGGTGCTGCACGTCGATCGGTGGTGAATCGGCTTGGCAGGATGCGGAGCCGAGGAACGATGTCGGACGAACCGAATTATGATGGCGCTGTCGCCAATACGGTTCTATTCAGGCGGCGACTAGATTTTCAGAATTCGGCGTGCGGCTTTCGATATGTCGCAGTTGCCGTGGGCGACGGAGTGGACGATGCCGTTGTAGACGAGGTTCCACAGCAGTGGGTTCATCTGGGCGTCGCGGAGTACGAGGATGAGCTTGTTGCCGTGGACGTCTTCGATCTTGGATGCTCGGTTGAGTCCAACGGTGGTGGATCGGATTTTGGTGATCTCGTATGTCGAGATCCATTCGTCGCGTTGTTGAACCCACCGGGATCCGGCGACAACACGGTCCTTCTTCAGATGGAAGTACATCGCCACGCAGATCACGGTGATGAAGACCCACAGAAACCAATTGGATGTCCACTCGAATCCGCGGTAGATGATTGTTCCGCTGACGGCAAAAAGACAGAGGTAGAAGATCGCTCCCTGAAGTGGGTAGTGCTTGGATTCTTCGCACCATTCGAGGGGTGGTCCCATTTCTTCGGGTGCGACGACTTCGGTCGTGGGGAAGCCGGGTGGTGTTGTGCGGATGCCCTTGGATTCGGTGCGGGGTGCAGATGGCGGTCTCAGTTCGCCAGTCATCGGGTCGGGCATTCGGGCGGGTTGGGTGACTCTGCGCATGTTCGGTCTTCTCTGCTGGGCGCGGAACGATTGACGGGAGATTGCCTCTACACCCTAAGAATTCGGCGTGCCGCTTTCGATATGTCGCAATTGCCGTAGGCGACGGAGTGCGCGATGCCGTTGTAGACGAGGTTCCACAGCAATGGGTTCATCTGGGCGTCGCGCAGTACAAGGATGAGCTTGTTGCCGTGGACATCTTCGATCTTGGATGCTCGGTTCAGTCCGACGGTGGTGGATCGGATTTTGGTGATTTCGTAGGTCGAGATCCACTGGTCGCGCTGTTGAACCCAGCGGGCTCCTGCCAGGACGCGGTCGCCGAGGGACTTGCGATAGTGCAGAAGAGGGAGTCCTAGAATCACGAACCAAGGAAACCAAAGGTCAGCCCATCCGAAGCCGCGGAAGGGAACGACAAAAACCAGCAAGAAAATCGCGAACAGCATCCAAGCTTGGAGAACTTTAGTCCCTCGGGGCTCCTCGAAAGCTTCCAATGCTGGGCCGTGTTCGAGTGGCACAACGCTTTTTTCGAGGTCGCCCGGCATCGTCACCCAATGTGCGCGTGCCTCACCTCGGTGCGCGGTCGGTGGTCGAGGTTCGCCTGTCGTCGGATTCGGCATCGGAGCTGGCTTCCTCGCAATGCGTCGCGATTTCGACATCAGTCGGCGGCCCATTCGATGAGCTCGCCCACGCCGTAGCTGACCAAAATTCCGACGCCAACGGCCGCGACTGTTGCTGGCCCCCCAGCGACGCTCCCGAGTAGCAAAGTCGTCGCTGTGAACCGTCCCGGGTTTCTTGCCGCTCCTACGCTTGCAACATCTCCGGGCGGAGTGCCGATTCTTGACTGTAGTAGACCTCCTCGAATTCGTCCGGTGTGAGGTAGTCGAGGGTGCTGTGCAGGCGGCGTTGGTTGAACCAGTCGACCCATCCCATCGTGGCGAACTCGACATCGTCGATGGTCTTCATCGGACCGTTCAGGAACGGACTCCTCTTCGATACCGCCTCGGTCTTGAACAACCCAATTGTGCTCTCCGCCAACGCATTGTCGTAGGCATCCCCGACACTGCCGATCGATGCTGCAATGCCCTCGAGCACAAGCGTTTCCGCGAACGCGATCGACGTGTATTGACTGCCCGCGTCGCTGTGATGAATGAGCCCCGAGCCGACGCGGTGTCCCCCGTGATCTCGTCGCCACAGTGCCATCTTCAGCGCCGTGGTGACCATCGCTGTGTCTTTGACCGTCGAGGCGTGCCACCCGACGATCGCTCGGGAGAAGCAGTCGATGACGAACGCGACGTAGACGAACCCGGCCCATGTTCTGATGTACGTGAAGTCGGTGACCCACTTCCGATTCGGGGCCTCGGACGTGAAGTCACGGTCGAGCAGGTCAGGAGCCCGTGTGGCGTTCTTGCCGCCCTGGATCGTGGTGCGGTGCCGTTTGCCTCGGACGACGCCGGACATACCCTCGTCACCCATCAGGCGGTCGATCGTGCAGGCAGCGGCGTGATGGCCCTTCCTGCGCAGGTGCCGGTACATCTTGCGGCGACCGTAGAGCTCTTCCGGTTCGCCGACCGTGTCGCGGAGAGCGGCGGTGAGGTAGGCGTCGGAGACAGTGCGAGCCGATGGTGGTGCGGTTTTCCAGTTGCGGTACGTGCGTGGGGCGACCTGCACGCCGTGCTCGGTAAGCACGCGGCAGATCGACTCGACCCGGTAATTTTGTGCACGCATCTGATCGATGAACTGGACTATTTGCGGCGGCGAGGGTCGAGCTCCCTCGCGAAGAAAATCGATGCCGACTTCAGGATCTCGTTGGCTTCCTTGAGATCTCGATTTTCACGTTCGAGTTCCTTGATGCGTTGCTGCTCCTCGGTTGTTGCTCCGGGGGCTTGGTTGGCATCGATCTGAGCCTGGCGTGTCCAGAGCCGGAGCGACTCCGCGCCGACGCCCAATTTCGGTCCGATCGCTTTGCACGCGCCGTACACGGAGTTGTACTCGTGGAGGTGGTCGAGGACCATCTTCACCGCACGCTCACGTTGCTCGGCCGGGTACTGCTTCGCCATGTACTTCATCCTTCACAAAGAACGAAGCGGCATCAAACCCGGGACGGTTCACTGCAGTACCTGCGAGGAAACCCCCAGCGTCTTTTGCGACTATCTTGGCCGCGTCTCCCGGGCTTTCAGCATCTTGGAGGTCATAGACGACTTGGCCTGCGGTGACCCCGATTCCAACAATCGGGATTTTTGATCCGACCTTGCCTCCGAAAGGAAGTCCAACAGTTGCGAGACGCCCGAGCGTAGTAGCGCTAGTCCCCGGCAACAGCGCCCTGTTTTGCGCAGCGACTCGAATTGCATCATCTGCCGCAGGTGTGAAGGCCGATGTCGATCTCGTTGCAGCCGCAGTGACCGAATCTGGTGCAGCTTCCGCGGCAAGGGCCACGAACCGTTCCAGTTGCGCAGCCCTGGTCTGAGCAATCGCGCCCCAGTGATCGGCTTGCTGAGCGGCAGTGCCCAGGTAGCTGATCGCTCCGCCGGCGGCCATCCACGGCGCAGAGCTGCGCAGCCGGTCCAGCCAGCCAGCACGGTCATCGAAGGCGGACTGCAGCGCCGTGTGAGCTTTCGACTCGGTCGTCCGTGCCTCGACGACCATGTCGACGGCATCGTTGTACGCCGCGATCTGGTTCGCCTGCGTTGTCAGTTGATCGATCGACCAGGGGCCCGTCGGATGTAGTGGTTCAGGATCACCGATCCAGGTTGCGTTGCAGACATCCGGGCCGACCCAGATGCCGGTTTCCATGGCGCGGGCGACCGCTCGGTTCAGGGACTCCCGGGCTGTGAGCATCGAGTCGGCGAATGACTCGAGTGCCTGCGCCAACGCTTCGGCGCGGTCGGCGGTGCGTTCTGCCGCGGTACTCAGCGTCGAGATCGTGTCGCGGAAACTGTCTCCGGCTCCGGACTTCCACACTTCCTCGGATCGGTCGCGTGCGTCGCGGAACCTCTCGAATCCGCCTTCTGCACTCTCGCCGAGCGTGCGCAACGCTGCCGCACACTCGCGGCAGGCATCGATGTCCACGTCGAGGTACACGTAGATCGTCATCAGCGGGGACCGCCCGGTGTACCGGCATCGACAACGGCCGCAGTGTTCGAGTCTTCTGCCGTCGCGTAGTTCTCGTCGCACGCCTGCACTGCGTCGGCTGCGCGAGCCGAGGCGATCATCAGCTCCGACATCGCCTGCGCCAGAGACGTTATGGCCTCGCCGACGAAGATGGTGGACGGGCCTGCGTTCGGCACCTCGGGTGCGCTGTCGCCACTCGAATCCAACGCTTGCGTGTTCTCGATCAGTATCCGAGCGGGTTCGTTCAGGTCACCGATCTCGATGCCTGGCAGGCTCATCGGAGCGGATCCGTCATGTAGGTACCGGGTGTACTGCTAGCAACACCGATACGTCTGTCCGGCAGCGGAAGTGCGGCATCGAGTAGGACGACGTTGATTTCGGCCGACTCGCGGATCTCCGCGAGCCCGTGTTCGTCCACCAGCCCCCACGGCTGTCCGTTGCCGCAGTTCTGGACCAATGATGTCAGCGACGTGTATGCCGCCAACCCGACTCGGCCGTCGGGCAGGATTCGCAGATCAACCGTCCTGCTGGCAGTGCCCTCCGACGGTTGAAGCGGCACATACAACCCCGGCGAACTGCCGCGATGCTCGAACATTTACCCCCCGGTAAGTCGACGTCAGCAACCCCCGGCGTGCTGACTCCGGCAATACAGTAGCGGGTTCTGTCTGATTCGGAGGCGTTGCCAACTCGAGGCAACGACTGCGCACCGCCGTTCGCGCATCTGTGTAGCGTGCTCACTGTGCTGCTGGAGAGTGAATGACGATTGACCCGATGAGTGCCGGGGTAGCAGCATTCGTCGATCCGAGTGCCGACTTGCTGCGGGATCAGTGGCTGTCGGTGCTTGCCCGCAAGGTGGTTCCACAGGGCGTGCGACAGGTGAATTTCGTTCCCTGCGAAGTAGTTCTGTGTCACTGCGCGTCGCTGTTGATGGATCACAGCAAATACGGCAGCTCGACTGCACACAAGGCAGAGTTTCCGGTGCAGCACCTGGCCCAATTGTTCAAACGACCCCCGACATCGATCATTGCGAAGATGGCAAATCTGGACGGAACCCGTAGCAACGGCGGCAAGTACGAACTCGAGGTTGCGGCGCGTCTGGGCGATGTCGAACTTCTGCAGGGAATCTATCTCCGAATTCTCGATGCTGCGCGCAGCCTCGGTATCGACCGCGATCAGTTGCCGGACTTCCTCGGGCTCGAGGACGGTGAGCAGTTCGAGCTCGAAGGGCAGTACGAGCTGGATTCCAGCGATGTCGAGTCCTCGCTCGTCGATGCGTTGGAAAGATGGGCTCGCGAGCGCGCTGACGTGCCGATCGCAACGACAGAAAGAATGCTGATCTCCGCGGTACGCGTGGGGCAGCACCGCTTCGCGCAGTCGGTGTTGCGAAATCATCAGCACCGCTGTGTGTTCTGCGGCATGAGCGGTGTAATCGGCGGAAAGCGTCGGCCGCGGTTGCTGGCGGCGAGCCATATCAAACCGTGGCGAGACAGCACGAACAAAGAACGTCTCGATAGACGCAACGGTCTCACGGCGTGTCCAACCCATGACGTCGCTTTCGACACCGGACTCATCACGGTGAACAAAGATCTCAGTGTCAGTTATGCGCCTGGGATCGAGAACGACCTGAAAGTGTCACCGCCGTTGCGTCATGCGCTGGGAAAGCCCCCACTCCACGAGAAGCTCATTCTCGGTGAAGAGTCGATAGCTCCTGAAGTGTCGTACCTGACCTGGCACCGGGAGAACGTCTTCGCGTCGCTGTAGATGTCGGAGGGATAGCAGTCCCGATCAGGTGCGCAGGTACGCCACCACAGCCATCACTCGGCGGCTCATACCGGTGGAGTTCGCCAATCCGAGTTTGTCGAACACTGCGTTGATGTGTTTCTCGACCGAGCTCACCGAGATGTAGAGATCAGCTGCAATGCGCGCGTTGGTGAGACCTTGAGCCATCAGCTCGAGCACATCGCGTTCGCGCGGAGTGAGTCGGTCGAGCGGATTCGATCGGCTGCTGCGTGACAACAACTGTCGCACCACCTCCGGATCGAAAGCCGTTCCGCCATCGGCCACCCTGTCCAAGGCGTCCAGGAATTCGTCGACCTGCGCGACGCGGTCCTTGAGCAGATACCCGACCTTGCCGCCGGATCCGCTGATCAGCTCTGCTGCGTAACGGTTCTCGACGTACTGGGACAGTACGAGCACCGCCACCTCAGGCCAGCGACGGCGAATCGTCAGCGCTGCCCGCAGTCCCTCGTCGCTGTGACCCGGAGGCATGCGCACGTCGGTGACGACGATGTCCGGACGATCCTGTTCCACCGCGGCGAGAAGCGCATCGGCGTCGCCCACGGACGCGATCACGTCATGGCCTTCGTCGACGAGCAGACGGACCAGACCCTCACACAGCAATGTCGAGTCCTCCGCGACGATCACCCGCACGGGACGCTCGCCGTCACGACAGTCGGGCCGCCGACCGGGCTGTGCACACTCAGCGTGCCGTCCACGGCGGCGACGCGGCGGGACAGCCCGGACAAGCCGGTGCCGGACGGATCGGCTCCACCGGGTCCGTCGTCGGTGACGGTGGCCAGCACGCGGTTCAACTTCTGGTGAGTGACGTTGACCTCCAAGTGTTTCGGGCACGCATGCTTGGCTGCGTTGGTGACGGCCTCCGAGATGACGAAATAGAGGACCGACTCCACCGCGGGTCGCAACCTGTCCGTCAGGTCGTAGGTGACTCGGACCGGAACACTGGCCCGGTCGGCCATCGCCTCGACAGATGCGCGCAGTCCGTCCTTGTCGAGCGCGATCGGGTACACCCGGTTGGCGACCTCGCGTAGCTCGGTGATCGCCTCGCGTGATGTGGCCTGGGCCTGGGTGAGGAGTTCGTGCACCTTGTCGGGCTTCTCGGCGCGGCGGGCTCGGCCGATGAGCATCCCCAGGGCCACCAGATGCTGCTGTATGCCGTCGTGCAGGTCGCGCTCGATGCGGCGGCGTTCGTCGTCGATGGCATCGACCACGTGATCGCGGCTGCTCGTCAGCTCGGCTACCCGCTGGTGCAGCAACCGATCCGACTGTCGGCCGAGTACTTGGACGGCGAACCAGCGGTCCAACGATCCCACCCCTGCTACTCCGACGATTGCGACGAAGATCAAGAGGATGCCGGGCAGCGACACCAGCGCTACGAGTCCGCCGTCGACCCGGTCGGAGTTCTCGATCAGGCCCCAGCCGCCGCTCAGCACCCATGCCGAGATCATCGAGCCGGCCACGACGAGACACAGCGTCAGCAGCAGGACCACGCCGATACCGAGTAGCCCTATCGTCCAGCGTGTTCCGAGATACCAGCGACAGCGGTGAGGGGTCGCCACATCAGTGTGGAGCGTGCCGTGGAAGCGGGTGATTCGCCGAATCTCCCACTCGCTCAACGTCAGTGCACCAGCATCGACTACAGCCCTCAGTGGCGCTCCCCACCGGCCGAGGAGTCGCGCCAACGCGAGGGCGAGTACCGCAGCCACGGAGAACAACAGGGCAGAGACCGCCGTGACGCTGCCGAGAAGGACCCCGGCAAAAGCCATCAGCCAACGCCGAACAAGCGAGCTGACGGCAATCCGATCCGCCAGGTCAGGTGGATGTACGACGTCGTTTCCGAGCACTCGAGCAGCGTAGCGGGGTATGTGGCCGCTGGTATTGCGGTAAACCGCAAGATTTCGGCGGGGGGAGTCCGCATGAATGGTCGACGGTTTTCCTCGATGTCCCCCATTCGGAGAATTTCTAGCGTTCTCAGTGGCCGTCCCGACGGGAGGCGTCACCGACGAACAGGGGAATGAATATGTCCAACTTGCTGATTGCTGCAACTGCTGACACCGAGCAACTGGACGGGCTGGCCGGATGGGCGGTCGGGGTCATGGACGCACTCGGCGGGCCCGGTGCCGCCGTCGTCGTCGGTGCCGACAATCTGTTTCCGCCGATCCCGAGCGAACTCGTTCTGCCCCTTGCCGGTTTCTCGGCCAGTCAGGGCGTGTTCTCCTTCGGTGCTGCTCTCTTCTGGACGACGCTCGGCTCGGTCCTGGGCGCGATCATCGTCTACGCGGTGGGCGCGCTCATCGGGCGCGAGCGCACGAGGGCACTGGTGGTGCAGATCCCGCTGATCAAGGCCACCGACTTCGACAGAACGGAGGCCTGGTTCGCCAAGCACGGCTCGAAGGCAGTGTTCCTCGGCCGGATGGTCCCACTGTTTCGCAGCTTCATCTCCCTGCCCGCTGGAATCGAGCGAATGGGGATGGCGAAGTTCCTCGTACTCACCACACTCGGCAGCTTGATCTGGAACACCATTTTCGTCACTGCGGGATATCAACTCGGCGAGAACTGGCACCTGGTCGACGCCTACGCCGAAATCCTGCAGAAGATCGTCATCGTGTCGATTGCAGTCGCCACTGTCGGATTCGTAGCTATGCGGTTGCGGTCCCGCCGCGCCCGGCTGTGACGACGCCGGAACGGAACTACCTGGGCAGCCCCATTTTGTACTGCATGGCGTAGGCCAGCTTGCCGGGCTTGTCGTCCGAGTACGGGGCCGACAGCTTTCCGAACTCACCCTTGGTCGCGGCCTTGCCGTCGTTCCATGCGCTCAGTGCACCGAGTTCTGCTGCAGTGCGGCCACTGTCGATCACCGCGTCTTTCGGTGCCGCGACCTGGGCGCGCGAGACCGACTCGACGGTGCTCAGGTAGCTCGCCAGGTTGTTGCTGTCCCAGCCGCTGATGTCGACTGCGCCGGAGTCGCGAACCCATGCACCCCAATAGAATTCCTGGAACGGGATGGTTCCGGGGGTGAAGCCGATGTCTCGGGCGAAGTACGTCAGGCTGCGGTACTTGTCGTTCTGGAACTTGGCGAGACCGACTCCCGACGGCAGCTGTTCCACTGGAACCTCGTTGCCGTCGACGTCGTAGTTCCACACCCACTTCTCGGCTTTCATTCGCGCCCAGAAGTCGGCGGTGCTCAGGTCACTGAGGTTCGCGACCACCCGCAGGCGGAGGTGCAGATTCGGTCCGCCGTCGGCCGTTTCGTAGAACGAGGTGAGCGTGTGGTGTCCGTCGGTCAGGTACGGCACACCGCCCGGCCCGATGACGACAGTCTTCATCGGGGCGATGGTGTCGGGCGTTTCCTGGCCGACGGGGACGGTGCAGGTGAACGACGACGGATTGTCCAGTCGTGCATCGGGTAACGCGGACGCGGCCTCTTCCTGGCCGTTGGCTTCGCACCAGTCGTCGAACTTCTTGTTGATCTCGTCTTTCCCGAGCGTGTATCGACCGAGCTTGTAGTACACCTCGTCGTACCCGAGCGACGGTTGCGTTGCGCGCACCTCACCGATCGGGAGATCGAGAAGCTCACCCGCTTCGGCACATTGGTAGCCGAGGCCCGCGGACGATCCGGTGGGAAGCAGGTCCGCGACCTGACACAACGGCGACACCGTCCGTGTCGGAGCGGCCGTGGCAACGCCGCCCATCGACGTGGACAAAATAGAGATCAGGGCAAGTGTGCCCAGCAGGGCAGCGCTACGACGCAGGGCCATCGGTGAAAACTCCCATGAGTTCGAGTGAAGTTTCCCGAGACTGTCGCACCACGGTCACCGGTCGATGTCGTGTAACCGACGCAGAGGTGTTCGTGAGGTGAACGCGTCACATCGCGGACACAGCCCTGGGATGGCTGTGTCAGAACCCGGCTTCAGGGTGCCGCAGTGGCGAGAATGCCACTATGGCTGCGGCGATGGCGAATACGATGATGACGCCGATCAGGGTCGGTCGTTCACCGATCACGCTGACCAACAGGCCCGCGATCACGGCACCGACCGCGGCCATGGTGCGGTTGACGGAGCGCCTGGCAGCATTCACACGCCCGAGTAGCTCATCCGGGGTGAGCGCTTGCCAGTACCCCATCTCGTTCGCGTTCTCCGCGCCCGCCGCGAGGCCTTGGAGGCCCAGGGCTGCGAAAAGCACAACATGGCCGATCAATGTGTCGGTTGCGAAGGCCACGAGAATCCAGGCGAGGGGATACAGCGAGCGGGCGAGAACCACTGCTGGACCCGAGCCGAGTCGTTTGCCGAGCGTGTGGGCAACGGACGCTCCGAGCAGGCTGGCGGCGCCGAACGTCGTCAGCAGCAATCCGTATGTGTAGGCGCTGAATCCGAGTGAGCGGAGCGCGAAGAGCGACAGCACGGTCAATGCGGCTCCGTTGGCGAGAAACCACACGTGTGTCGAGACAGCGAGCGGGTTGAGCGTGCGGTGGCGGTACGTGAATTTCAGACCGTCACGTACTTCGCGGATCAGGTTGCGGGCGTTAGCAGTAGGTCGAGGCTCGTCCACATCGAGACTTGCATTGAGTGCTGCATCGACTAGATAGCTGATGGCATCGACGGTAATCACCAGGGGAGCGCCGAGCAGGCCTACGAGTCCGCCTCCGAGTGTCGGTCCCAATGTCGTTGCTGCCGCGTCGGCTTGGTCGAGTCGAGCGTTCGCCTGCACCAGTTCACCGCGTGGCACCAACCGAGGCAGGAACGACTGCATCGCAGCGAATCCGAACACCGAGAAGGATCCGAACAAGAGCAACACGATGATCAGTACCCAGATGTGAAGTAGGCCTGCGAGCCACAGGAGCGGCACAGCACCGAGCGTCACTGCGCGGCCGACGCTGGCCCACACGAGAATCGGCTTGCGACGCCACCGGTCGACGTATACCCCGGCGACCAACCCAAGTACCGCATATGGGATGAACTGTGCAGCGTTCACCACCCCGACCTCGAAGGGTGTCGCGTCCAGAAGCTGCACCACCAAGATGGGCAGCGCAACCGCCGTCACCGACGAGCCGGCCGAGCTGATCACTGCGGCCGTCAGAAACCGGCGAAACGACGAACGACGGCCTGGTGTCGAGACGTCACTCACGGGTTCTGCTCACGATGCCTCCGCACAACCGACTCAGCGATCCTCGCGCAACATCGCGTAGACGAGGGTGTCGGTCCATTCACCCTTGCACCACCAGTTCTGGCGGAAGTGCGCTTCCTGACGCATCCCGACCCGGGCGGCCAGACGGGCAGAGGCGTCGTTGCGTCCGTCCAGCTGTGCGCTGATCCGGTGAATCTGGGGTAGTAAGAACACGTGCTCGATCAGCGCGTTGACCGCCTCGGTGGCGTACCCGCGGCCCGCAACGTCGGGGGAGAACGTCCACCCGAGTTCGGCGAGGGCCGGTGATCCGTCGATCAACCATGCCTCGACGTTGCCCACCACCGTGCCCTCGTGTTCGACGACCATCGACAGCGCCTGGGTATGCAATCCGGTTCGTTTCATCCGTTTACCCACCGCGGCAACGGCATCGGCGTGTGACCAGGCTTCGTGCAGAAGGTAGCGGCAGACCTCCGGGTCGCTGTAGTACGCGAGAATCTTGTCCGCATCGTCTGGTTGGTACAGGCGCAGCGTCAGGCGCTCGGTGTGGATGGGCTCGACATTCATGAGTCCAATCTTGCCCGACCTAGATTCACGCTGATTCGAACCCTGGTCGTAGAACCCGGTGTGAACGAGGGTGAGTACTCGAACCCGCTCGCACTCAACCGGAAGGCCTGTATCCATGGTCGTGACGTCGTACGCCGCTCCCGCGGGACCTGTGGACATGCGTGACAGTGCCGCCTCCGACGTCGGCCCCATAACCCTGTCACCGAGAGACTCGGCATGGCAGCGGTACCGATGGACCGTTCTACGTGTCCTGTCACCCGTCGCCCTCCTCGTCCTGTGGCAGATCGCCAGTGCTGCAGGCGTGCTCTCCGAACGAGTACTGCCCGCCCCGTCGCTGATCTTCGACGCAGGGCTGGAATTGCTGCGCAACGGAGAACTGGTCGACGCCCTGGCCATTTCGGGAACCCGCGTAGTCCAGGGACTCGTGCTGGGTGGGGTGATCGGAGTGGCACTCGGAGCGCTGGTCGGATTGTCCAAACTTGCCGAGGCAACCGTCGACCCGCCGTTGCAGATGCTGCGCGCGTTACCGCATCTCGGCCTGATCCCGCTGTTCATTCTGTGGTTCGGGATCGGTGAGACTCCGAAGATTCTGTTGGTCGCCCTCGGCGTCGCATTTCCGTTGTACCTGAACACCTTCTCGGCGATTCGTCAGATCGATCGCAATTTCCTCGACACGGCCGTCGTACTCGGGTTCTCGTGGCGGCAGCGATTCACCACCATCATTTTGCCGAGCATTGCCCCGCAACTGCTGGTGGGACTTCGTCAGTCGTTGGCCATTGCGTGGTTGTCGCTGATCGTGGCCGAGCAGATCAACGCCGAATCCGGGATCGGCTACATCATCAACAATGCGCGCGATTTCCTGAGGGTCGACACCATCATCTTCGGACTTGTCGTCTACGCACTGATGGGGATCGCCACCGACGGCATAGTGCGAGTTCTCGAAAAGCGCGCTCTCCGCTACCGATTGGATGTCTGACCCATGACCACGACAACTACGTCCGTCGCCACGCTGCGCGGCATCGACAAGTTCTACGGCTCGAGTCACGTGTTGCAGGGCGTCGACCTGTCCATCGAACGCGGCGAAATCGTGTCGTTGGTCGGACGATCCGGCTCCGGCAAGTCGACGATCCTGCGCATTCTGGCAGGTCTGTCGACGGACCACACGGGGGAGCGACGCGTCGCCGGGCACCCCGCAGTGGCGTTCCAGGAACCACGACTGTTTCCGTGGCGGTCGGTTCGCCAGAATGTGTCCTACGGGCTCAACACCGCAGGCGTGACGGGTAACGAGGCGTTGACTGCTGCGGATGCGACCCTCGACGAAGTGGGGCTCGCCGACAAGCGGGACGCATGGCCGATGACGCTGTCCGGCGGCCAAGCTCAGCGCGCCGCGTTGGCCAGAGCGTTGGTGGGGGAGCCAGAACTGCTGCTCCTCGACGAGCCGTTCGGAGCGCTCGACGCATTGACTCGGCTGACCATGCAGTCGCTCCTGCTCGATTTGTGGGGACGGCACCGATTCGGCATCCTTCTGGTCACGCACGACGTCGACGAGGCGATTGCGTTGGGGGACAGGGTGTTGGTGCTCGACGCTGGTGCCGTGGTCGATACCGTCACCGTCGATCCTCCTCGTCCCCGCGACCGGGGAACAGCCGGATTCTCTCGCATCCGCACCCATCTACTCGGTGCCCTCGGCGTCCACTGATTTCACTGATACGAAGGATCTTTCACGCATGTCGTCACACGCTCCTTCCCGCTCGCTGCGCGCCGTCGGGATACTCGCTGCCCTGTCCCTGACAGTCGTCGGACTCACCGGTTGCGTCTCCCGCGGCAGCGACACCACTGCCACCGAAGCCCCCGCCCTCGTCTCGAACGACCAGCTCACCACCGTCACCCTCGACGTCGGCGACCAGAAAGGCGGCACCGAGGCGCTGCTTCGCGCATCGGGTGAGCTGGACTCTGCGCCGTACGATGTCGCGTTCTCCACCTTCACCTCCGGCCCGCCGCAGGTGGAGGCCGCAACCGCCGGCCAGATCGACTTCGCGGTCACGGGCAACACACCTCCGGTGTTCGGTGTGGCAGCCAACGCGCGCATCAAGGTCGTCTCCGCCTACACCAACGACGCCAGTGGGGATCAGATCCTCGTGCCTGCCGATTCGACTCTCGCGTCGTTCGCAGACCTGCGCGGCAAGAAGATCGCAGTGGGCAAGGGAAGCTCGGCGCACGGCCATGTGCTGCTGCAGTTGCAGAAGGCCGGCTTGACCACCGACGACGTTCAGCTGGTATTCCTCCAGCCCGCCGATGCGTTGACGGCATTCACCTCGGGTGAGGTCGATGCCTGGGCGATCTGGGATCCGTTCACCGCGATCGCGCAGGTGCAGAACGGCTCGAAGACACTGACCACAGCCGAGGGGGTCGCCAACGGTTACGGCTTCGGCATCGCCTCGCAGCAGGCTCTGGACGATCCCGCGAAGAACACGGCGTTGCAGGACTTCGTGATTCGCCTAGCCAAAGCCTCTGCATGGGCGGACGCCAACCCGGCCGAGTGGGCGGCAGCGTACTCGGCCGCGGTCGGCATCGATCCAGCTGCAGGAGAATTGGCGCAGGGACGGAGCCAGCGACCCGCAATTGCATTGGATGAGAGTGTGATCGAGTCCGAGCAGGCACTCTTCGATGCCTTCGTCGAGAGCGGAAGCATCCCCGGCGGCAACACGTTCGCAGACTTCGTCGACACGCGCTACAACGACTCCATCGCCGACGCGACCGCCTCGACCAACTGATCACCCACCACGTCGTAGGAGTTCACTCGTGACCGCACGCATCTTCTGGTTCCTCCCCACCGCAGGCGACGGCCGCTCCATCGTCGGCGCGTCCCACGCATCCGGCAACCTCCGCGAACCGGCCGGATTTCGTCGCCCGTCGCTGCGCTATCTCACCGAGGTGGCGCAGGCCGCCGATCGACTCGGCTTCGAGGGTGTGTTGACACCGACGGGAACCTGGTGCGAGGACGCATGGCTGACCACGGCGGCTCTACTGCAAAGCACGCGACGGTTGAAGTTTCTCGTCGCCTTCCGTCCCGGTCTGACGCCCCCGACGTTGGCCGCGCAGCAGGCGGCGACGTTGCAGCGGTTCTCGGAAGGGCGAGTGTTGTTCAACATCGTCACCGGGGGCGATGACGTCGAACAGCGCCGTTTCGGGGACTGGATCGACCACGATCGGCGCTACGCACGCACCGACGAGTTCCTCGAACTCGTGCAACGGATCTGGACCGAAACGTCGGTCGATCACGAAGGCGAGTTCTTCAAGGTCGCCGATGCGCGGGTGTCCGAAGCGCCGGATCCGGTGCCGGAGTTCTGGTTCGGTGGTTCGTCCGAGCCGGCCTTGGCCGTCGCCGCCAAGCGGGTTCAGACGTACCTGACGTGGGGCGAGCCGCCGGCCGATGCTCGCGCCAAGATCGAGCGGGTGCAGGCGCTCGCGGACGCCGAGGGACGCAAGCTGACCTACGGCATCCGGCTGCACACCATCAGCCGCGATACGTCCGAGGAGGCCTGGGCCGTCGCGCAGAAGCTTCTCGACGAGCTCCCCGAGGAGCAGGTGTCCGAGGCGCATCGACTGCACTCGTCGTCACAGTCCGAGGGTCAGCGTCGGATGGCCGCTTTGCACGGTGGCAGCAAGGATTCGCTCGAGATCTACCCGAACCTGTGGGCCGGCGTAGGACTCGTTCGCGGCGGCGCAGGGACGGCGTTGGTCGGTTCGCACGAGGAGGTCGCGAACCTGATCGGGGAGTACCACGACGCCGGCTTCGACGAGTTCATCCTCTCGGGCTACCCGCACCTGGAGGAGGCGTATCACTTCGCCGAGGGAGTGCGCCCGATCCTCGACACCCGAGGAATCACGGTTCCCGCGCGCTAGAGCACGTGGGATCGAACCCGACGGGACTACGCATTTGGGAAATCTGTTCAGTAGATGGTGTGAAAAATGGATGATAGAAGAGTGCAAATCTGTATGATTGCTGAGTGTCCAGTGCCATGTACGTCCCGCGAATCGTGGACGAGGAGCTCGACGACCTCCTCCCTCACCTAGCCGCGATCAACCTTGACGGTGCGAAGGGCGTAGGCAAGACCGCTACCGCCACCCGCCGTGCGAAGTCGGTTCTCGAACTCGACAACGCGGTGGATCGGCAGCTGATTTCTGCGGACCCAGATCTGCTCGCGAGATCGGCGCGCCCCATGCTTATCGATGAATGGCAACGATTCCCGCCGTCATGGGATCTGGTTCGCAGAGCCGTGGACAACGATGCGTCGGGTGGGCAATTTCTGCTGACGGGAAACGCGCCGCCTTCCGACGCTGTCGTCCACTCCGGTGCAGGCCGAATTGTCCGTGTACGAATGTGGCCTATGAGCTTCGCCGAACGTCGGCCGTCGGATTCGGCTGTATCCCTGAAGGACTTGCTGTCTCCCCGGCAGGTGACTATTTCGGGTTCGACCGAGACCATGCTCGCCGATTACATCGAAGAAGTGCTGGTTTCCGGCTTCCCTGGCATCCGTCGTCTCGCCGGTCGCGCGAATCGCGCAGCTTTGGACGGCTACCTGCACGCGATCATCGAACACGACTTTCCGGAGCAAGGCCACGTGGTTCGACGTCCGGAATCCCTTCGTGCCTGGATGACTGCATACGCTGCAGCCACATCGACCACAGCATCCTGGGAGTCGATCAGGGATGCGGCAACGCCGGGTGCGACCCACAAGCCAACCCGTCAAACATCGATCAACTATCGCGATGTGCTCAGTCGCCTGCGCATGCTGCATGACGTAGAAGCATGGTTGCCGCAGGATAATTCGTTGGGGAAGCTGGCCAAGGCACCGAAGCACCATCTAGTGGACCCAGCCCTGTGCGCTCGATTGCTCGGCGTGACAGCTGAGTCCCTGTTGACGCCCGGCGGCTCGGCGGGCGTCAGATTGGGGCACCTTTTCGAGTCGTTCGTAACGCAAAGCCTCGAGGTGTACGCGCAAGCGAACGAGGCGAGGCTGTTTCATTTCCGTGGCAGGACTGCCGAAGTGGATCTGATCGTCGAGCAAGGCGATGGATCGTTCATCGGCATCGAGGTGAAAGTCTCGCCCGACATCACGGACCACGATGTCCGACATCTGAAGTGGCTTCGGAGCGCAGTGGGCAGTCGAATGAGGGACGCGATCGTAGTGACGACAGGTCCTCACGCTTACCGCCGACAGGACGGTGTCGCGGTGATTCCGTTGGCTTTGCTCGCGCCATAGCCGGGCCTCGGCCGCTCGGAGTCGGTGATACGCCCTGTCAGCAGATTCCGGCGTACACCGCGCGCACGTACTGCTCCGCCCGATCCGAGCCGATGATTCCCGGTCCCATTCGGTTCATCACATACGCGATGGTCAGCTGCGATTCCGGGTGCATGACGACCAAGGATCCACCCCAACCACCCCAGAAGCAGATCTTGCCGTCGGGGATGTAGGGCACCGATTCCTGCTGTGGCAGAGCGAAGCCCAGGCCGAAGCGCAATGGAATGCCGATAGCCAGATCGACTCCGTTGGATTGCTCCTCGAAGATCGTGTCGATCGTCTCCGGGCTCAGCAGTCGTATGCCGTCCACGGTGCCGCCTCGGGAAATCACCGACAGGATTCTCGCAACCGATCGCGCATTGCCATGCCCGTTCAAGGCGCCCATGTCCGCGCCGCGCCAGGCCGCGGTGTTCGCCGACTCGGCGTGCACCAACGGCCCGAGGAACGTCTTTCGACGCACCATCGATGGGTCGGGCACAGCGTCGTCGGTGGGCGGAGGCGGCGGTACGACGTCGGCGATCCGATCCAAGTCGCCCTGGTCGGCACCGATCTGGAAGTCGGCACCGAGGGGTCCGGAGATCTCATCGGCAACGAACTGCCGCAACGGCTTTCCGGTGACCCGGCGGACGACTTCTCCGATCAGGTGGCCCTGGCTGGCCGCGTGATATCCCGACGTGGTGCGCGAATCCCACCACGGAGCCTGCGCTGCCAGACGCGAGGTCGAGAGTTCCCAGTCGTAGAGGTCCTCCTCGCTGAACGGGCGGTCCCAGCCCGAGACCCCGGACGTGTGCGACAGCAGATTCCGTACCGCGATGTCTTGCTTCCCTGCGGCCGCGAACTCGGGCCAGTACGTCGCCACCGGTGCATCGGGATCGAGCACTCCGCGGTCGATGAGCATCAACGCGGCCAGGCACGTCACCATCTTGGTCGTCGACCACACGTTGGTGATCGTGTCCGACTCCCACGGCAGGCGGCGATCGATATCTCGGTAGCCGCCCCACAGGTCGACGGCGGTGTGGCCGTCGATGTCGACCACAATGGACGCGCCGAGTTCGGCCCCGCTGTCGAGGTTGGCGGCCAACGCGTCGCGCACGCCCACGAACTCGGGATCGCAGTGACCGTCAATCCCCATGTGATGCACCGAGAACGCGGTGGACCGCCAGTTCCACGTAACCGTCGGCCACGTCCTCGATGCTCAGCTCGCCGCCGTCGTGGAACCAGTTGCTGATGCCGTTGAGCATGTCGGTCAGGGCGAACGACGCCAGCCGTGCGTCCGGAACGGTGAATTCACCACTGCGCATTCCGGCGGTGATGACATCGCGGACGCGTCGTTGGTACTGGCGACGGTAATCCTCGATGACAGTGCGGTGCTCATGGGTGAGTGAGGCCAGCTCGTGCAGGCCCACGATGTACTCCACCCGTCGACGGTTCAGGTGCACCAGGTGCGCACGCACCAGTGACGACAGGCGCGTGGTGGGGGTTCCGGCTGCGTCGAGCAGTGGCAGGTTCTCCTCGGCCGGTTCCTGTGTGACCGTCAGGCAGATCGCGAACAGGATGTCTTCCTTGGACGGGAAGTGGTGGTAGAGGCTTGCTCCCTTGATGCCGACGGCGTCGGCGATATCGCGCATCCCCACATTCGAGTAGCCCTCACGCGCAAAGATATTCGCTGCGTTGGCCACGATGTCTTCTCGGCGTTGCCGGGTACGTATCTGCCTAGGGAGTGGAGTCACAGCATCGGGCTGAGTCATACGGTCTCCTCCACCGCCGCCAGCAGTCGCAGTTCACGCTTGAGGATTTTGCCCTGCGGGTCGACGGGCAGCTCGGCCACGATGTGTACCGACTTCGGGGCCTTGTACGACGCCAACTCGGTGCGGCAGTACTCGATGATCGCGGCCGGGTCGGCGGTCACCCCATCGCGGGCGATGACGAAGGCCGTGACGGCCTCGGACCAGTACGGGTCGGGTACTCCGACGACGGCGGCACGCAGCACATCCGGGTGACTGTGAATGGTGCGTTCTACTTCCTGCGACGACACGTTCATCCCTCCCGACTTGATCATGTCCTTCATCCGATCGTAGAAGAACAGGTTGCCGTCGGTGTCGATGCGCACCATGTCGCCGGTATGCACCCATCCGTCCCGGAACACCTCGGCGGTGCGCTCGGGGTCCTTGAAGTAGCCGAGCATCACCGATGGAGTGCGGCAGAGCAATTCACCGATCTCGCTCTCGTTGCCCGCGGGGTCGACCACCTTGATTTCCAGGTGGGTGACGGGCTTGCCGATCCACGACGCGTCGCTGTCGGGAATGTCGTCGAGGCTCGAGAACCAGCCGACCGAGCCGAGCTGCGAGAGTTCCGACTGTCCCCAGTAGGTGCCCCAGATGGCCTCGGGTGCCGCGGCGGCCCAGGCGCTGATCGTGTGCGGTGACACCTGGCCACCGTAGGTGAGGCAGCGTCGAACCTGGCTGACGGACTCGGGGCCGAACTGCTCGTCACGGGCCAAGGCCAGGTAGAACGTGGGAGTCTGTGCGATGACGGAGATCTTCTCGGCGGCGATGATGCGCAGTGATTGAGCCGGGTCGACCGTCGCGGGCAGGACCAGGGTGGCACCCATCAGAGTCAGCGTCGTCATCGAGCCGAGTCCGGCGATGGTGTGGAAGGGCATGACGAACAGCCAGGTGTCCTCCGGCCCGGTACGCAGGCCCCAACTCCACGCGGGCGCGGTGGAGATGAGGAAGTTGCGGTGCGGGATCATCACGCCCTTGGGAGCCGCTTCGGTTCCGGAGGTGTAGATGACCATCGCGACGTCGTTCTCGTCCATCTCGACGTCGGGCTCGGTGGACGGGGTGTTCGCCGTCAGTGCGGCGTACTCGGTACCGAACGTCACCAGAGTGGTGGTGTCCGGCTTCATCGAGGAGATGATCTCGGCGTAGGCCGGATCGGCCACCACCACAGTCGGTTCCGCGTGTTCGAGTTGGTGCTTCACCTCGGCGGCGCGATACATCACGTTGATGCCGGTGAAGGCCGCACCCGCTTTGAGGGTTCCGTAGTACGCCACCATCACGTCGACGCTGTTACGAGCCATCGATGCGACGCGGTCACCCGAGCGCACCCCGAGATCGACCAGCAGGTTGGCGAACTGGTTTGTCCGAGAGTCGAGTTCGCCGTACGTGGTGACCTCGCGGGTGCCGTCCGCCGCGTAGCTGATGAACGCAACCTTGTTCGGCTGAGTCCGCGCATGGCGACGAAGCTGATCGCCGATGGTGGCGCGGCCGATGGGGGAGCGGTGGTGGATGGCGGTACCGGGCACGGCGGACTCCTGAGAGGGGTACGTGGGTCAGAGGGCGGGGGAGAGTGCAGCGGAGTCGAACATCGGCTGCGAGAATGTCTCTGCCGCAACGATCTGCTCGACGGGATCGCGAGTGAGCTTGCGGGGGAACGGCTTCTCGGGATAGCCGACGGCGATGTGTGCGGCGGTGATGTAGTCGTCCGGGATGCCGAGCAGTTCGCGAATGGCGGGCTCCTCGTGGCACAGCAACGTCGTCACCGCGGTGGCGACGCCCTGATCGCGCAGGCTCAGGCACAGGTTCTGCACGGTCGGGTAGATGGACGCCCCGCCGACGACGGAGAGTCGGCCGAGTTCGTGGTCGGTGGGGTGCAGTCCGTCCAACGCGGCACAGACCACCACGATGGCGGGCACCTCGTGGAGGTGGCGAGCGAAGTAGTCGGCGTCCTGGACGGTCTTGGGCAATGCGCCGACGGCGACGGTTCCGCCGGTGATGCCGGCGAAGTAGGCGTCCCACATCGGGAGGTAGAGGTCGGCGAGGGCCTGCTTGCGGGCGGCATCGCGCACGACGATCCATCGCACGGGCTGACGGTTGCCGCCCTGCGGGCCGAAGCGGGCGACGTCGAACGCGGCCTTGAACACCTCGTCGGGAACAGGATCGCTGAGGTACCGCCTGCAGGTGCCGGTGGTGCGCATCGCCTCGGTGAGTTCCATGGGTGTTTCCCTTCGCCTGTCCGCTGTTAGGTAGTGCCATGAAGCATCATGTGGCGTGGGCCACATTGTCAAGGGTCCAAAAGCTGTGAATCTCGAGATCGCGAATCCCTTGCGCAAAATTGCCTAACCATGGTTAGTTGAGTTGTCGGAGTCGGATGGAGCAGCTCGCAACAGGAGGTACCGGTGTCCACAGACGCAGCAACGGCTGCGGAAACCGTGGGTCGGATCGATCGAGATCGGCTCTCGCGCGCACTCACCGCGGCCAACCTGCCCTCTTTGGTGGCGGTGCTCTATCAGTTGACCGGCGATCCCATGTGGCTCGCCGATCCGTATCGCCCGACGCGTAGTCGGGGCATGGACAACAACGACACGGGCGGATTCGACGACGCAGTTGCCGACCGCATCCGTTCCGCGGCGCTCGATGCGATCTGCGCGTTCCACGACGGTGCGCCCATGGCGGTGCCCTCACCCGACCCGGAGCACCTCGTCGAGATGATCAGCGTGGCCGTCGGTGAGCAAGTTCCTCCCGAGTTCGGTGTCATGGTCGCCGAGGACATGGGCTTCACCGCCTCGGACACTCCGGTGGCGGCTCCGAACGATCTGTCGGTCATCGTGATCGGTGCCGGTGTCTCCGGCATGCTCGCTTCCATCAAGCTGGACGAGGCGGGCATCAGTCACATGGTGCTGGAGAAGAACACCGACGTGGGCGGAGGCTGGTTCGAGAACACCTACCCTGGTGCGGGCGTCGACACCCCGAGTCACCTGTATTCCTACTCCTTCGCGCCGCGGGCCTGGAGCACCCACTTCGGCAAGCGCGACGAGGTGTGGCAGTACCTCAGCGATGTCGCGTCCGAACACGATCTGCGGCAACGCATTCGCTTCGATACCGAGGTGGCGACCGCCGAGTACGACGCGCAGAGGCAGGGCTGGACCGTGACGACGGTCGACGGCGAGACTTTGACCGCCGATGTGGTGATCACCGCGACCGGTCAGCTCAATCGGCCGAAGGTGCCTCACATTCCTGGGCTCGAGTCGTTCGACGGGCCGATCTTCCACACGGCGAACTGGCCGGGCCATCTGGATCTGGCCGGTAAGCGCGTCGCCATCGTCGGCACCGGGGCCAGTGCCATGCAGGTGCTGCCGGCCATCGCGTCGACGGTGGGGCATGCGACGGTCTTTCAGCGTTCGCCGCAGTGGGTGTCGTCGAGTGACGTGTATTTCACCGAGATGGGCGACGACGCCAACTATCTGATGGATGTCGTTCCGCTGTATCGGCTTTGGTACCGCACCAGGCTGGCGTGGAACTTCAACGACCGCGTGCACAGCTCGCTGCAGGTCGACCCCGAGTGGGAGCATCCGCAGCGTTCGATCAACCCGATGAATGACGCGCATCGACGGGTATTCACTCGCTACATCGAAGCCGAGCTCGAGGGCCGACCGGATCTGATCGAGAAGTCGCTCCCCGATTACCCGCCCTTCGGTAAGCGGATGCTGCTCGACAACGGTTGGTATGCCGCGCTCAAGCGCGACAACGTCACCCTCATCGCCGACGCCGTCTCCTCGATCACCGCCAACTCGGTTGTTGCACGGGATGGTTCGGAGACCGAGGTCGATGTGGTGATTCTCGCGACGGGCTTCGAGACCCACAAGCTGTTGACGCCGATCGATGTGCGCGGACGATCGGGGGAGTCCATCCGTGATATTTGGGGCCCGGAGGATGCGCACGCGTATCTCGGCATCACCGTCCCGGACTTCCCGAACTTCTTCATCACCTGCGGTCCCGGAACGGTATTGGGCCACGGGGGTAGTTACATCACCATCGCCGAATGTCAGGTGCGGTACATCATCGATGTGCTGAACGACATGGTGGACAAGCGAATCGGAGCCATCGAGTGCAAGGCCGACGTGGAGGCGGAGTACGTCCGCAAGCACGACGAGGCGCATGCAAAGATGATCTGGTCGCACGGCGGCACGGACAACTGGTACCGCAACGACGCCGGACGCGTCGTCTCGACACTGCCATGGCGCATCGTCGACTACTGGGAAATGACGCGGCGGGCCGATCTGAACGACTTTGTCATGGAGCCTCGCGTGGATGAGGCTCGCTGATCAGTATCCCTATCGGTATCTCAACCTGAGCTGGCGGAACTTGGCGACAGGCGCAACGGGTGCTGCCGACCTTCGGCACTGGCAAGACGATCCGACACCGCCGGCGGAGGGGTCCTACGGACGGGAAGATCTGCCGCTCGAGGTGGTCGCGAACACCGGGACGGGTCCCGTGGTGGTGACGGTGACGCACACCAAGGACTACTCGAACGGCGACCGGTGGGGCTCGCCGTATCTCGACACTCTGCTCCCCGGTGCTGGACTGGTGATTGTTCCCTGACCGGCTTGGCGTCAGGTACCCAGGTCGCCGGCAATATCGGCAGCAGCGAGCATCGAAACAAGCACCGGCACGACGCGCTTCGCGGCGATTCGGTAGTCACCGCGGCCCTGCTGCTCGACGATGTTCGCCGAGCTCAGCGTCTTGAGGTGGTGATAGATCTGACCGGACGAGCCGACTCCCACCGCCGCGTGCAGATCCGCCGCGTTCGCGGGGCCTCGCAGCAGTGTTCGCACGATCTGCAGCCGCACCGGATGTCCCAGAGCAGCAAGAACTTCCGACGCGGAGGGCACCGGTAGTTCCACGATGGCGTCGGGGGAGTAGCCGATGTCCCAGCGGACCGTGCCGTGCAGATGTACGTCGCCTTGGTAGGCGATCATGCCGCCGGTCGACGGGGTGGCGTCGAGCTGCTGGGGAGCGCCGCGTCGTTCAAGCTCGGCAACGCGGGCTTCCAGCTCTGCCAGTCTCGACTCGAACTTTGAACTCACACCACGCAGGCTATCCGGTCTAGAACCTCGGGCGAGAGCATCGCATCGACGATGAGTTGCTGTTGCGCGCCGGCTCCTGCATACGCTTGCTCGAATCTGTCTGCAGAAAGACCATCGATGAGCCACACCGCCGTCGCGACAGTTCCGTCATTGCGGCGCAGCTCAAAACCCTGAGTCAGCACACCGGGGAGGCTGCCACCTTTGAAGCCGACACCGAGAACGCCGTCACCTGCGGGTTGCCATTCCAGTTGGCGCAGAATGGTGTCGGATGCGTCGCCGTAGGTCCCGTCCGTGAAGGCGCGATACATTCCGTTCAATTCTTCGGCCGAACCGCCGCGGAAACTGCTCTCAACCCTGGCGGCCTGGTCTTCGAAGGTCGGCACTTGCACGGACGCCTCGACCTGGGCCCGGAACTGCGGGTCGAATGCCCACTTCTGGGCGGTCTCCCAGGTATCGGCATCGGCAAGTTCGGGATCGAAGACCGAGAGCATGTCGGCCACCATGCTCGGCGGCTCGAAGTTCTCCCAACCTCCGGCTGCTGCGCCGTCGACGAGTGCTTGATCGCCGAGTCGGTATCGGAGGTAGTCGGGCACCGAATTGTCGCTCTCCTGGATCATGGCCGAGACCATGTCATCGATGCGGACCGTGGCATTGGGGTCGGTTGCGTTGGTGCCGGCGTTCGCAATACCCAACCGGGTCAAGGCCTTCGGATGTGCATTGGCGTCGGTGCCGGGAAGATACCACCGCTCCCAATCCGAGAGGGCCACTTGCTCGTTGGGGTCGATGGTGCCGTTTGCGACGGCCTGCGCGTAGGCGGCGAGATGCACCACTTTGATCGCGGAGGCGAGTACCTGCTGTTGGTCTGCCCGATGTTCGACGGTTCGGCCGCGTCCGTCGTCGATCACGAGGCTGACGGTGTCGGGTGCTTGATCGATCAGCCCGATCCATCCGTCCTCGGTCGCGAGGTCCGTCGAGGTGACGGGAGCGCAGTTCTCCGGCGTCGGAGTAGTGGTGGTCGCTGCAGTTGCGTCGGTGTCGGTGGCGCATCCGCCCACCAACAGCGCAGCTGCACAAGCTGCCGAGATCCAGGTCGAGCGTCGCATCGAGTTCTCCCATCCGTTATTCCGTAATTACGGAGAACCATAGATCGGATCTCTCGATGCGACAACCCCTCGGCACTGTGGAGGCTCGCGGGCCTACGATCGAATCGTTGCCGTGACCAGTCCGGCTACGTCGCCGAGATCGGTCACCACGACATCCGGCATGGCGGATTCCAGATCCGCCACACTTCGGTATCCGCCGGCGATCGCCACCGCCTCGAAACCGGCAGCACGCGCACATTCCACGTCGTATTCGCAGTCCCCGACGTACACCGCGCGGTCTGCGAGTCGACGAACCGATCGCAGGTACTCGGTCTTGTCGGATACGCCCGTGGCCAGTAGGTCGATGACGTCGATGAGTCCGCAGCGTCGGGCGTCGGCAACCACGGCGGCTTCGGAAGCCGCGGATGCAACGCCCACAACGACACCGGCCGAACGTAATTCGAGGAGCACGGCGTGAGCCTCGGGGCGGGCCGCGGCGTCGAGGAAGGAGACTTCGACGCTCCACAGGTCCGCTGCCTCATCGGGGAGACCGAGCGCTGTGGTCCATTCGGTCATCGGCAAACGGAATGTACGCCGAACATCGTCCTCGGTGATGTCGTCTCGGTCGTAGTGCGAGAGAACCTGATTCATGGCATTCGTGGCGCGGGACACGTCGTCCATGACGGTGCCGTTCCAGTCGAACACCACCAGTGTTTCGCGGTCGGTCGTCGAGGTCATTGCGACACCACCGCTCTGTCCCACACCGTATCCGCAGTACCCAGAGCGAGCCCCGACTCACTGTCGAACACATGCACATCGGCCGAGGTGCACGAGAGCGGCACCACCGTGTCCGGCTGTACGTCCTCCTGAGGCTGCACTCGAGCGATCACCGGCTGCCCGGATACGTCCAGGTGCACGATCTTCGACGGCCCCTCGTGTTCGACCGTCTTGACAACTCCGTCGAACGTCCAGTCCCCGTGGCCACCCAACTTGACGTGTTCGGGACGGATACCCAGGGTCATTCCGGACCGTACCGGGCCGAACGCCCCCGACGAGCCGTCGAGCAGGTTCATGGCCGGGGAGCCGATGAAGCCGGCGACGAACAGGCTGTTCGGACGCGCGTACAGGTCCTCCGGTGTGCCCAGTTGTTCGATGACGCCGCCGCGCACCACGGCGATGCGGTCGGCCATCGCCATGGCATCGTTCTGATCGTGGGTGACGTGCAGGGTGGTCGCACCGGTACTACGGAGCAGCGACGCGATCTCCGAGCGCAACGTCAATCGCAACTGCGCGTCGAGGCCCGAGAGCGGCTCGTCGAGCAACACCACCCCCGACCGACGCGCCAATGCCCGCGCCAACGCGACGCGTTGACGCTGACCACCGGACATCGCTCGCGGACGACGGCCCAGCAGCTCCGTGATTTCCAGACGCTGTGCGACGTCGTCGGCTCGTGACTGTGCCTCGGCCCGAGAGAGTTTCAACCCATGACGAAGGCCGAGGGCGATGTTGTCGAAGGCCGAGAGATGCGGATAGAGCGCGAAGTTCTGGAACACGATGGCAACGTCGCGCTTGTGCGGAGGCAGGTGAGTTTGGGGTACGCCGCCGATGGTGATGTCGCCGGAGTCCTGCAGCTCGAGGCCGGCGATGACGCGCAGGAGCGTCGACTTGCCCGATCCGGACGGGCCGAGCACGACGAGGCTCTCACCGCTGGCGACCTCGATCGACACGTTGTCGATGGCGCGAAGTTCGCCGAAGGTCTTGATCACGTTGGTCAATGAGATGCTGCTCATGTCAGCGCACCGCCGCATCGATACGACGTACGGTGTCGGTCATGACGGCGTCGAGCGGTTCGCCGCCGGTGAGGCGCTGCACCATGTCCTGAATGAACTGGTTCACCTTCGGAGTTGCATCGCCGTGCCAGCCACCCCACGGTGTGGGGGTACCGGTGTAGGTCCAGGCGAAGCCGAGCTGGGACTGTGCGTCGGGATCGGCGGCCAGCGTCGCCGCAGCTTCGGTGTCGACGGGTATGTAGCTGAACGACTTCGAGCTTTCGGTGATCACCTGGGGATCGAGCATGTGGCCGATCAGCGCGTTGCCGAACGCTGCCTTGCACGGGTCCTCGGAGAGCACCATCCATCCGTTTCCGCCTGCGGGGAGCGAGGCTTCGCCGCCGTCGGGGACCGGCATCGCGGTGACGGTCCAGTCGAACTTGTCGCCGATGGCCTTCTTGATGCTCGCTGCACTGGCCGGTGAGGTCACCATGTAGGCGAGATTGCCGGTGTTGAATTGCGTCAGAGCATCATTGGCTCCGATGGGGTCCTGCAGTTTCTGTGCGCCGAGCTCTGCGTAGATGCCCATTCCGGCTCGTCCCTCGTCGTTGTCGAAACCGGGCTTACCCTCGGCGTCGACAAATGTTGCTCCGGCGCTCTGGATCATGGCCTGCGCAACCCAGTCGGCAATCTGGTCGCGGGGGAGCGACACGGACGCAGATCCAGTCGCAGCTTTGACGGTTGCGGCGTCGTCGAGCCATTGGGACGTCGATGTCGGCGGGGCAGTCACGCCTGCACTTTCGGTCATCGTTGTATTGGTGTATAGCACGGGGATCGAGACCTGGAACGGCGCGATGTAGGAGGTGCCGTCGACCTTGCCGATGTCGAGAAAACGCTGGTCGTAGGTTTCCGCTAGCGCGGAGGTGTCGAGGGGCTGCGGCTTGTACTGGTCCACCCAGAAGCGGATCTGGCCGAGTCCGATCATGGCGACGTCAGGACGCGATCCCGCGGCGATGTCGGCGACCATCTGCTGAGTGGCTTTGTCGTAGCCGGAGTCTCCACCGGGCTTGAGCTCGACGGTAAGACCTGGAAACTCCTGTTCCATGGACACTTTAGCTGCCTGCGCGGCAGAGTCTCCCTGCGGAAGGTACTGGGCGGTGATGGTGGTGCCGTTGGGGTCGCAGCTCGAGATGTCGGCTGCGGTGGCGGTGGTGCCGCCGGAATCGCTGCTACCGCATGCGGTAGCGAGCAGTGCAATGGACAGGGTGCCCGCCGCGAGGACGAGTTTGGACGTGGTCATGTCATGAATTCCTGTTCGTGAGGAGGTCAGCCCGGCAGTTCGCCACCGGCGATGCCGGCTACGAATCGACGCTGAGCGATGAGGAAGAGAACGACGATCGGGGTGGTGATGATGGCGGCACCGGCGGTGAGGGCGCCGTAGTCGAATCCGGTGTCGGCTTGCTGGAAGACCGCGAGGGCGAGCGGCGGTGTGTGGAGGGAGGCGTCGCGAGCGACGAGAAGGGGCCAGAGGTAGTCGTTCCAGTGCACGAAGATCGAGAACACCGAGAACGTGGCGATCGCGGGCATGGCCGAGGGGACGACGACGCGCCAGAGCGTCGAGAATGTCCGTAGCCCATCGGCTTTCGCGGCATCGAGTAGGGCGTCGGGGATAGTGAGCATGTGCTGTCGCATCAGGAAGATGCCGAAGGCGCTGGTGGCGAAGGGGATGATGAGCGCGGTCATGGTGTTGGCGAGCCCGGCCGATCCGACACCGAGGTAGAGCGGCAATGCCGTGGCCTGGGTGGGAATGAGCAGGCAGGCCAACGTCAGTGCGAACAGCGTGCTGCGGCCGCGGAAGGGAACCTTCGCGAACGCATACGCAGCCGGGACGCAGGTGAGAAGTTGGAGCGCGAGGATGCCGAGTGTGACCACGGCCCCGTTGATCATGGCCCGGCCGAGGTTGGCCTCGGTCCAGGCGCGGGAGTAGTTGCTCAGGTCGAACGAGTCTGGCAACCAGGACAATCCGTTCATCATCACCGAGTCGGGGCTGGCGATGGACGTGCGGAGCATCCAGTAGAAGGGGAAGATGGAGACGAGGCAGGCGAGGACGATCGTGGTGATGCGAGCGATGCGAAGTATCACTGGTTTCCTCCGCTGAGGGAGCGCCGGCGTAGAACGCCGATCGCGATGAGGACGAGCAGCAGGATGGTGGACAGGGCGGCGGCTTGTCCGAGGTCGTAGTACGCGAACCCCAGCCGCCACGTCATCGTGAGTGCGGTTTCGGTAGCTCCGAGGGGACCGCCGCCGGTCATGACGTTGATGGTGTCGAAGACCTGCACCGATTGCAGAACGATCATGACGGTGACGAAGATCGTGATCGGTTTGAGCAGGGGCAGAACGACTCTCCGCAGGCGGGTGAGCCCGGTGATGCCGTCGGCCGCACAGGCCTCGTCGACGGAGGTGGGGATGCTGGTCAGTCCGGACAGGAACAGGATCATCGCCAATGCAGCCCCGCGCCACACACCGACGGCGGCGACGGTGGGAAGTGCGTAGGTGCTCTCTCCCAGGAAGTTCAGTGGCGCGACCCCGATCAGGGCGAGCATTTCGTTGGCGAACCCGCCGTTGAGAGAGAAGATCCAGCGGAACACCACCGCCATCGCGACGAGATTCGCGGTGAACGGGAGGAACAGTAGCGTCTGCACCAGCCGGCGGCCCCGAGTCAGCGAATGAGCAAGCACGGCAAGCCAGAAGCCGATCACCAGGCTCGGGACGATTGTCATCGCGCAGTAGAGCACCGTGTTGAGCAGAGATTGCCGGACGGCAGAATCGGCGAACAGAGCGGTGTAGTTGTCCAGTCCCACCCAGGTCCACTCGACTCCGCTGGTGATGTCGATGGCAAAAAGACTGCCCACCAACGCAAGTGCGCCGGGGATGACGATGAACAGGGCGGTCAGAGACATCGCCGGGGCGACGAGGAACCAGCCGGTGCGCGACGAGCTTCGGCGGGGTATCGACGTCGGTGCGTCGGGTTTTTCCAGGACGGCGGTCATGACGCCCGTCCCAGGATGGTGTCGACCGAGTAGGCGATCACGCCGCCGTCGACGGTGGTGAGGTAGACACGATCGTCGATGACGACGGGGGCCGCCGCGATCGGTGCGCCGACGGTCATCGAACCCTCGAGCTCACCGGTCTTCGCATTGACCAGATGCAGTCGTCCGTCGAGCGTGGGCACGAGCAACATGTCCTGGCACAGAGCCGGTTCCGCGAACAACACGTGCGGGGTGCGCTGGTAGCTGGCCATGGCGAACGGCGCGTCCCCGTCGACGGACAGTGACCACAGCACCCCGCCGGTTTCGCGGTCGAGCAGGGCCAACCGCGCACCGGCATCGACGATCGCGATGCCGTATTCGGTCGCGACCGGGGTGGCCGGGTTCCAGGGCAAGCTCATCGGCACCTTCCACTGGGTGTGGCCGGTGGCGTCGATGCGGGCCAACGCCCCGATGACGGAGACGAACAATGCTCCGGTCGTTTCGTCGTAGAGCGGGGTGCCGACAGGGGTGTCGGCCTTCTCGAATCCTTTGCCGAGCTCGGCCTCGGCAACCTGTGTGGGCCAGAGCGTCGCGCCGGAGGCGAGATCGAGGCCAACCAATCTGTCTGGCGTGGGCCAGCTTCCGACGACGAGGGTGCCGTCGACCATGACGGGCCGGGTATGGTCCACGATCGTTTGGTAGGTCGAGAGGTCGGTACGTTCCCACACCGTCTCGCCGTTCGTCACATCGAGGCAGCGCAGGTGCGAGAGGTCACCGACGACAACGCGGCCGTCCTCGATCAGTGGTTCCGCGAAAGCGAAAAGGCGCAGCGGGTCGGGAGACGGTGCGTGCCACAGTCGATCACCGGTGGCGATGTCGAGGGCGGTGACGTCGCCGGATACTGCGACGGCGATGGCTGTGGTGCCGCTGACGGCCGGAGTGCATTTGACGGCGGAACCCAGTTCGCGGTGCCAGAGCAGCTCGCCGGATGTCGCGTCGATGGCCTGGATACCGCCGGCGGCGCGGTCCTCGTCCTTGACCGGGGCCAGCACGATATCGCCGATCACCCGGACCGATGCCCGGTGCGCGGCACCCGGAAGCTCAACACGCCAAAGGGATTCGTCCGGTCGCGGAACAGTGCTGCCGAGTGCGAAGGTGGCCTTTTCGAGACCGGTCTTGGCGAGGCTGCGGGTGTCGAGGGAGATACGCTCCCCGTCCCAACGGACGACGCGGAACGACGGCGGCGAGAAGTCCAGACCGGCGAACAACGGTGTGGGGGTGTTGACGTGCAGGGTGCCGTCCACGTCGACGACTCGCGACGTGTGTCGGTGACCGGAGAACGTGGCGAGTGGGGAGCGCGGGGCCGCCTCGAGAATGGAGTGCCAGGGCTGGTCGTGACTGAGCAGAATCCACGGCATGTCTGCGGGGATGGATTCCAGATCGGCTGTCATCCAGGCATTCTGGAGTTCGTGGTCGATGCCGAGTTCGTGGGTGTGCCAGTCGAGCGCGACCACGTGCAGCCCGGGAAGGTCGAAGGAGTACCAGCGCGGGCCGAGATGCCGTTCGTACGCGGAGGGGTCGGCGGTGTGAATGGAGTAGTTGTTGCGGCTGACGGCTCCGACGATGGTGCCGCCCATGTGATCGTGGTTGCCGGGTAATAGGTGCAGCGGGATGGGGCTTGCGGCCACGGCGTCTTTCAGTTCGCCGTACTCGACGTCGATGCCGCGGTCGGTGAGGTCGCCGGTCGCGATGACCGAGGACAGTCCCGAGACCGCGTCGGGCAGGCGGGTGAGGAATTCTGTGAGGGTGGAGCGGCCGCCGAGTTCGACGGGCTGTGGGTAGTACGGTCCGCGGCCCACGTGGGTGTCGGAGATGTGAACGAAGCTGTGCGGGTACAGGTCCGAGTCGCGTCGCAGAACGAAGTCGACGGTATCGGCGGTGGCGGGGACATACCAGCGATCGCAGGTCCAGCCTGCGGGGCGCGTCACGAAGACGAACGCTCCGGCGACGTCGAGAGTGAAGCTACCGTCGAATGCGGTTGTCGTGACGGTGATTCCGTCGCTGATCATGGTTCCTGGGCGGGGGAGGCCGTCGTCGTACAAGACGCGTCCGCGCATGGGTGTCTCCTGAAGTTGGGGTTCGGTGGCTGTTGAAGGTGCTAGATGCGGTGTTCGGTGATGATGTCGCCGCTGGCCGCGAGGGCCTCGCGGCAGCCGTCTCGGCGGAGTACGAGTGCGACGTGGATGGCGTCGAGCACGGCGAGGTGGACGAGTCGACTGGTCATCGATTCGATGCGGTAGGAGGTTTCGCGGCTACCGGCGACGAGTCGGTGGTCCACGATGTCGGTGAGCGGGGATGAGGTGAAGCTGGTGAGGGCGGCGGTGGTGGCTCCGGTCTGCGCTGCGGTGCGCATCACGGCGAGTGTTTCCTGGGTGGAGCCGGTGTGGCTGATGGCGAAGCAGACGTCGCCGGGGCCGAGCATGCGGGCGGTGACGTGTTGGACGTGCGGGTCGGGGGTGAAGGTGGCGTCGACGCCGATGGTGGTGAGGCGGTACGAGATGTCGGCTGCGAGTGGGGCCGACGTGCCGACCGCGGCGAAGGCAACGCGGCGGGCGGTGACGAGACTGTCGACGATGGCAGTCAGTGCGGTGCTGTCGATGAGGTCGGAGGCGTGGGAGATGGCAGTTGCGCTGCTCGCCAACACTTTTGCGAGGACAACGTCGTCGGTGTCGTCTGCGTGGACTTCGGCGGCGAGTGAGTCCGTCACCGAGATGACGGTGCGGGCGAGATTGAGTTTGAGATCCTGATACCCACGTAATCCGAGGCGGGTGCAGAAGCGCATCACGGTTCCGACGGAGGTGTCGGAGCGTGCGGCGAGTTCGGTGACCGAGAGCTCGAGAACGTCCTCCGGGTGGCTCAATACCTGTCGTGACACCCGCTGCTCGGCCGGCGAAAGGCCGGCTGAGCGCATCCGAATGTCCTCGAGGAGAGCACGTTTGGATGAACTACCGACAGGGTTGGTGGCGATGGTCTCGTTCTCGGTCACGAGGGAAAACCTAAAGGGCGGACATGAACCACGACGGCAGTGAAGATGAACGACGGAAGAATAATCCAGAACCTACTGATTGATGGAACTTCGTTCCGGATGTTGGGGCAAGAGCCGGTGAGGAACCGTAACGCGCGGATCGAGTCGACGACCGATCGTGTAGAGGCAACGCTCACGGGCTTTAATTGTCTCCACCATTACGAAACGGAAACCCCATGCCTACTCTCCATCACGCCCCGCTGGCGCGCGTCGACCAGAACACCCTTTACCGCATCATGGCGCTTCGGGTCGCAGTGTTCGTGCACGAGCAGCGCATCGTCGACGACATCGAACTCGACGGTGCCGACCTGCTCCCGACAACGGAGTTGTTCTGGATGCAGGAGGATGACGGTGAGGTGCTGGCGACCATTCACGTGCTCGTCGACGACACCGTTCACATCGGCCGAGTCGCGACCGCCGCCAGTGCACGGGGTAAGGGCTACGCCGGAGAACTCGTGAAAGCGGCACAGACGGTGTATCCCGGGGTCGTCGAACTCTCCGCGCAGGCGCACCTCGAAGAGTGGTACGGCCGCTTCGGATTCGTTCGCGTGGGGGAGAACTACCTGGATGCTGGAATTTCGCATGTGCGGATGGTGTCCGAATAGCGTTGGCTGCGATAGAAACGCTGGATTCAGGTCGAGTAGACCGATTCAGAACAACGTGGGTGCGGTGTATCGACCGTGTCCTGCTTCGTTCAGTCGGGCGCTCCAGCGCTGCACGAGCCACATTTCGACGAGCTCAGGGCTGGTGCCGATGTCGGTGGCCCATGCGGTGATGAGTTCGACGTACCGGTCGTAGCGGCGACGAGTGAAGCCGGTGACGGACGGGTCTTCGAGCCATCCTTCGTGGATGAGTGTCGAGACTCCGTATTGGTCGATCAGCTGCGCCGGGCCACCGTAGACCGACGCCTTCACCGCCCACAGGAACGTCGCCATCAGAGATGTTCCGACGCCGGGCGCGTCGGGCCATCCGGACCAGGTCGAGTTCGGATGGTCGGGCACTGCGCGGTTGCGGACACAGCTGTCGAGCACAGCGAGAGTCTTGGCGACCGGGTTCTCGTCGGGACGGCTGAGGTGCGGGTTCATGACGTCGGGAAAACGACGCTTGGATCTGCGGTGTTTGTGGCTGCCCTGCCAGGCCGCGCAGAGAAACAGCAGTCCGAGCGAATCATGTTTGCCATCAGCCAGATCGGTGCCGATCCGAAGATCGTTGCGCTGCACGGTGGCACCGCCGTACTCGACGATTTCGCCGTCGAGGTTGCGGCCGCGTAGCCGGAGATCATGGCCGGCTCGGTCGAGGTGGCCGTTCCACCAATCCAGGTCTACCTCCACGCCGTCGTCGAGGACATGCAGGTCGTAGCTGCGGTGCTGACACCACTGCACACAGGCTGTGGGCGGCGGGAACCCCTCGTCGAGTCGTGACATACCGCCATCGAAACATCGAGTACCGACAGTCCGCCTTCGTGCTTACTTCGCATCCTGAGGGAAGCGAGCTGAGGGTACTTTTCGCGGATCAGGAAAGCCCATGTCCAGGTATCCGGGAGCTCGTTTGTTCAGAGAGGACGCCAGCACCGGGGTCAGGGCGTCGTGGTAGTCGTGGACCGTTGCGGTGGTCTTGCCCGGGTGGGATCGAACCACTCGACCCACATACTGAACGAGGCGGCCTTTGAACGAGATCGGCGCAGCGAGGAAGAGCGTGTCGAAGGCGGGAATATCGAACCCTTCGCCGATGAACGACCCGATTGCAACCGCCAGCATCGGGATTCCTGTCGATTGCTGCTCTGTGAGCTCTTGCACAGCCGCCTTCCTGGCCTTCGCGCCCATTCCTCCACGAAGTACCGTCACGCTATGTCCCCGCTCAGCGAGCGCGGAGACCAGGCGTTCGAGATGCGTTGTCCACGTTGTGAGCACAAGAATATTGCTACCCTCCTGACTTGCGGCGCTTACGTCGTCGGCGATGAGGGCAAGGCGCGCCTCGTCGGCCACCAAATCTCGATAGATTTCCGCCATGCCGCCTGGACGTGAGGGGTCGGCATCACCCGAGTACTCGTAGGTCGTCGAGTGAACAACAAGTTTGCGCTCGGGAGGCGGTGCGTCCGCTGATCCCTCGGTCAACTCGCCTGGTCGGCCAGATTCGACGCTATGGATCGTCGACCCGATTTGGTGAAAGATCAGGTCGTCGAGACCATCTCGACGGTAGGGCGTCGCGGTAAGCCCCAGCCAGTATTTCGACGGAATTTGATTCAGAACAGTTGAGAATGCGGTCCCAGGGACGTGGTGACATTCATCGACAACCACGAAGCCGTAGGGCGATGTCAACGCCTCGACATCGTCTCGACGCGCCAACGTGGGCAGCAAGCCCACGTCGATCGATCCTGTCAGCTTCTTCCTGCCACCACCGATCTGGCCCGCCTTGACTCCGAGGTACTTCTCGATTCGTTCACGCCATTGGTCGGCGAGTGCCTTCCGGTCGACGAGTACGAGAGTGGACGTCGACCGCTTCGCAATTGCTGCGCAGGCGATCACTGTCTTGCCCGCACCTGGTTGCGCGACGATGACGCAGTGGTCGACGCTCATCGCGGCATTCAGGGCCTGGATCTGCTCGGATCGGAGTTCGCCGTCGAACGCGAACGTCATTGCAGCGCCGACTTCGCGGGTATCGGTTACCTGCAGTCTGCTTCCAACTGACTTGATCATTTCGGTGAGCAGCGAGATGAGCCCGCGCGGCAGGATGAGGTCGCCGTCCACAGTTTCGTCGAAGCTTTCCAGGAATCGTGGGGTGTTCCAGGTGCTGAGCCGTCGACGTTGCCGGTCGTAGAATTCGGGATTCTGAATCGACGATGCGTGCTTGATGCTCGAGATCATGGCGGGACCGAGGTCGTCGGCTGTCAGTTGCAGTCGTGCGCGTAGCGTCGCCCGGATCACGATGGCCGGTTGAGGGACGATCTTCGACGATGTTGGAAGGGCAACTCTCCGGACGGATCTGCCCACCTCTGCCTTAGGTAGGGCGGCGAGTGCGCGGCGCACTTCGTTGGTGGACAGACGGTGAACTGTAGACAGCAGCGCCCACTGGTCCTCGAACGGTTCGAGCGTTGCGGGATCGAGAAATACGGTGGTGCCGTGAATTCTTTTGCGCCCGTTCAGCGGTGCCGCAATGAGGTTGCCAAGCCCCCGTCCGAGATGAGTGTCTTGGGAGGGGAACAACCGGTCGTACGAGTCGAGACTCATGCTGTTGCGCAGCGCCGATGCTTCGCGAATTAGCCCCGTTCCCATCTCACGAGCGAGCGCACTCGGGACCTGATCGGCGAAGAATATCCAAGCGTGAGCACCTCTCCCGGATTGAGAAACCTCGAGCGCTGCTGGAATACCTTGTTTGCGCGCGGCTTTGACGTAACTCAGCGCATCCAACATTGCCGAGTCCTTGTCGAAATCCGCTGCAAGCCAACGGCAACTATCATCCTTTGTGAGCGCGTACAGGCCGATGTGTAGGTCGCCCCGCAAATGTCGTTCGAGAACGTCGTCTGTCAGTGGGAGATATGAAGCGTTGTCGGGATTCATCCCCTTGTGCCAGCGTCCCTCGATGGCAGGCATCCAGCCGGAGCGGCCGTCCTTGATGTTCTGCCATCGAATCGCATGTACGTCGCTGCGGGCGATGAACAGCGATCGGTAGAGACGAAGCTTGTCGATCGGCCGGGACGCCATCGTGACGGTTCCGATGGATGCTTGGTCACCCGCAGGCAGAGGTGCGTCACCTTCTTTCAGTCGGAGTAGCGCGCGGAGCCGAGCGGCCTCTGCACGTAGCTCGTCCACCTCGCCCGGGTACCTCTCCATGCTCGCTATTGTGGCCGAGAATGGGGCGGTCGGAGCGTTGCTGACCATCCGACAGGCGAGTCGTGTGCTGGCCCTGCAGCAACTTCTGCGGAACTGCGGGCTTACATGTACGACTACTTGTAACCGACTTACAACCAACTTGCAACGATGCATTTTGCTTTCAAGTATGTGGATTCAAGGCAATGCGCGAGTCTGGCGCAGACAGACTGTCCGCAGGCCAGGTTCTGCGTGATCTGGTCGAGAACGGTGTCGCGGTGAGGCAGGGAGGACGGCGATACGCGAGATACGTTCTGGATCCGTCGGTGACGAGGCCGCCGGCGGAGACCAAGGTCGGCTCCGGGCGACGCGAATCCGTGAAGGGGCCGATCGCGCAGATGGGTGAGGCAGGAGCACTCGAACTGGCCGAACGTGCCGGCATTAGCCGGGGAGCGGTGGTCAAGCAACTCAATGCGCTCATCGCACGAGGCAGCACGCGCCGACGGTTTGCCGAGAAGCCCCAAACGCCGCTATGTCTGGCTAGGGCACTCGAACGGTTGAGTCACGGCGATCTCTCTGCGAACTGTCGGTCCCATATGGAACTGTGGGGTCTGGTTAGCCATCAGAACGAACAGGGGAGTGCCGGTGACCGTTGCCGACAATGCTGTCGACAGGCCACTCGTCGACGTGGTGATCGACGCCATCGACGCGGACAATGACCTGTCCGATGAGGTCAAGTACTACGTGTTGGCAGCACTCGAAGGGCCGACGTCACTGCAAGACCTGCTCGACGGCGTCTCGACTCCTCACGTCCCCGAGTCATCGGCCGACAGAACTGTCGAAGAGCCAGTCGGCGCATTCCTGACGTCCGTCGGTGTTGCAGGCTTCCGCGGTATCGGCCCGAAGGCAAGGCTCGAACTGCACCCTGCTCCCGGCATCACAGTCGTCAGTGGACGTAACGGCTCGGGTAAGTCGAGCTTCGCCGAGGCCCTCGAATTCGCGGTGACCGGCGAGAGCTACCGATGGAAGAACAAGGCCTCACTCTGGGCCGACAGCTGGCGCAATCTGCATCACGGCAATCCGTGTGAAGTCCGTGTAGGTCTCACTGTCGAAGGATCCGAGCCCACGGTCGTCGGCGTCGACTGGACCGCCGATGCCGAGCTCAAGAGCTGCACGACATGGACGCAGGTCGGAAAGCAGAAGCGCAGTACGGGTACCGACGCGCTCGGCTGGAAGACTGCTGTTGAGCTGCACCGACCGATTCTGTCGTATGATGAGCTCGGAAAGGCTCTTCGACTCCGTGCCTTCGGCCCTGCACGATGCGATCGCGAAACTTCTCGGACTCGACGAGATCACGGCAGCCGAGAAGCTACTGGCGGACACGCTGAAGGGCATGAAGGGGCCGCGTCAGCGGGCTTCGGACAGCCTGCGTCAGCTGAAAGCCAGTCTGGTCGAGTCGACCGATGATCGCGCGAAACCTGCTGCAGCACCAATCAGGAAAAAGTTGCCGATCTCGATGCCGTGTTGGCGTTGGCCACCGGCACCGACGCCTCTGCGTCACCCGCGTTGAGTGGACTCAAGAAGATCTCCGCACTCACTGCGCCTACTCAGCAGAGGGTGAATGAGGTTGTTGAGGATCTTCGTGCGGCGACGGCGGAGACTGCGGATTCGGCCAGTGAAGCGCTGTCCGTTGTGGAACAGCGCTACGATCTGCTCGACGCCGCTCTGCGTCTGCACGGCGAGACGGGGACGATCGAGTGTCCGGTCTGCGAGGCGTAAACTCTCGATGACGCGTGGGCGGAGCATTCGCGGGCGCAGCTGGCGGATCAGAGCGAGAAGCTCCTAGCGTACAAGGCAAGTCGACGTCGGCTCGAGCAGGCGCAACGTGCGGCGTCCGAACTTCTCGACGACATCGCCGACGCGGTGGAGGTCGATGGGGTGGATCTGCCGTCGCTGCAGGCATATCAGGCTGCAGTAGCCGCATCCCGGACGAAGCCTGAGCATCCCTCGGAACTCGTGAATCATGTCGCGACGACGCTTCCCACGGTGATCGAGCAGGCGGAGGCACTGCGCAGCGAAGCAGCAGCCGCCGTCACCCAGCTAGAGGACACGTGGGCACCGCTGGCGGGGAGTCTGGCATCGTGGGCGAATCTGGAGACCGAGGCACGCGGTGTCGACGAGACGGTCAAGAATGTCGAGGCGGCCAAGAAGTGGATCGCCTCGCACACACAGGACCTACGGGATCAGCGTCTGGCTCCCATTGCCGAGCAGGCTCGGACGATCTGGGCAGAACTGCGGCAGGAAAGCAACGTCGACCTCGGGGCCATCAATCTGCTGGGCGTCAACACCAGTCGACGGGTCGAGCTGACCGGGTCTGTGGATGGTGTCGAATCCCCGGCGCTGTCGGTGATGAGTCAGGGTGAGCTACACGCGTTGGCGTTGGCGTTGTTCATTCCGAGAGCGACCACGCCGGACAGTCCGTTCCGCTTCGTCGTGTTGGACGACCCGATTCAGGCCATGGATCCGGCGAAGATCGACGGCTTCATCAAGGTGCTGTCGAGCTTGGCGACAACTCGTCAGGTCATCGTGTTCTCGCACGACGACCGATTGGCCACGGCGATAAGGCAGCTCGCGGTCGATGCTCGGCTGGTCGAGGTGACGCGCGAATACGGTTCGCGGATCAGCGTTGCCGAGACGTTGAACCAGGCGACGCGGTACGTCCAGGATGTGCGGGCTCTGGTGCTGGACGAGAACGTCCCCGACTACGTCAAGCGTCGCGTTGCGCCCGGGTTGTTCCGGTTGGCGTTGGAATCTGCTGCGCAGCAGGTGTTCTACGCGAAGCAGCACCGGGCGGGGGAGAGTCGACTGCAGACCGAGGAGCGGTGGTCAGCGGTGCTCAAGACTCGCAACAAGATTGCGCTGGCCGTGCACCAGGATGCCGATCAAGACGTGTCGCAGTGGCTGGGATTTCGCACCGAACGATTCCCGACGCTGCATATCGCGAACGCCGGCAGTCACAAAGGCGCGGATCGACCGATCACTTGGGAAGTGGTCACTGATCTCAAGAAGATGGTCGACGGGATCCTCGCCGAATGACTACGACAACGTCGCCGGCAGTGGCGCTCCGAAGCGCCGAGCTGCTGCTGGACGGAAGTCATGGCGCTGCAGGCGGATCGGCGCGCCTGGCTGCGTTCCTTGCTCGCCAGGCGTTGGAGGAGCTGGTAGTCGAGCGTTGCGTGGCGTTGGGCGTAGACATCGAGCGGCCGAGCATGCGATCGCGGTTGGTGATTCTTCGGTCACTCGATACGGCCGAGAACGCGGACGCTGCAGCGATGGCATGGAACCGATTAAGCAACGCATGCAACAACATGCTTTTGAACTTGCGCCGACCGTGGACGAGGTGCGGTATTTTAGCGGCAGGGTGACAGTTCTGTTGGATGGCAAATGACCATGCCGTCGATGGGAAGCGGTGTCTCAGCGTCCTGTACTCCGCTATGGATGCTGCGCGCAATATGGCCTGACGGTGCGAGCTCATGGTGACTCACCCCAAGGGGGGCAATCCTAGAAGCCATTTCCAGTTCAAGATGGTGTTGCGCTCCTGAGCGTCGCTGACTTCGGATCGTACTGGGTGTTAGAATGCGCCTGCTCACCCGCAGGGCTCCCCGTGTGCAGCTCTTCGGCCGTTCGCTGGGCCGCAAAGAACGTCGCAGCGAGACAGCAATCGCATCCAGGTCGGGACCGGTGACCGCGGCCGAGCGTACGAAACGCCCAAGTACATCCTCGGATCCTGTTCGATACCCGATTGATGGACTCGACCGCCTGGATGACCTCCTTCAAGACACGTCGCCGTAACCTCGTCCATTGGTTGTCAACCAGATGGACGGCTATTGGGACGGAAAGTACGTTAGGCACCGCATCAAGAGGTCGCAGACGATCAGCAACGAATCTGGCTCGGACGGCTAAACCCCTCATCGAGACGAGCGTCGCAAAATCAGGCGTACCCTACGCTGTAGCTGAGTCCACAGGGTGCACGTACACATTGAAACTTCCCACTCGACTAGCGTGGTAGGGGTCATCGAAAGAGCTATGGAGATCTCATGAGTACCGCTAGCCCCTCCGGCAACGAAACGCTTTTCAGTAAAGACGGCCCAGGCCGGACGCTGTCAGGCCCCGAGCATCAGCAAGTTCGGTTGCCAGCGATCGAAAAGCTAGTGACGCTGGGCTGGAAACGCGAGCAACTACAGTGGAAGCCCGAGTGGCGCGTTCCCAAGTCTCCACATGACGCGGCTAAGAGGGAGACGAGTAGTTCATTCAGTGGGTGGCCGGTGGATCTTGTCTTGTTTCAAGACGAGGATCATATTGGTTCGTGGGAGTACGTTCTCGTTGTGTTTGAGTTCAAGGCTCCAAACCTTATGGAGGGTGTTTCTCAGCTTGAAATATATCTGAATCGAGAACCAAGAGCCCGGATGGGGTATTGGACAAATGGAACCGAGGACATTCGAGTGTACCGTCTTGCAGACGGTACATTCAAGCACCTTAGGAACCACGGTCTTCCACAGCCGGGTGAGAATTTCTCCAAGCCGTCTGAGAAACCGCTAACGTATGGTGACCTCAAGCCAGCTGAGATCAATGTCCTGAAGTCGGTCTTCTACAGGCTCCTGAACGTGATCGTTGCACGAGACAGCGTGTCCACGCGATCGGAAGCACGGCTGAATGAGATCTGCAACCTGCTGCTGATAAAAATGGAATCAGACACCATTGGTCAAGATGAACCTGACAGACCTCTCGACTTTCAGCTTTCAGCAACTGAACACGCTACAGCAGCTAATCTTGATCAGCAGTTCAAAAAATTGAGGAGCAGGCGTCCTCAGATTTTCGCAGACACAATGGAGGAAAGTATCCGTCTTGATGATCATTCGATTCATCAAGCGGTCTACGAGCTGTCGGGTCTAGACTTGTTGACAGTGCGGCCGGAGGCGCTTTCTGCAGCATTTCAAATCTTCCGCACCGCCAATTTGAAAGCGGGAGAGGGACAGTACTACACCCCGAGTCGCGTTATTGAAGCCGCAGTTTCGATTATGGACATTAGGGTGTCAGACCGTGTAATCGACCCGGCTTGTGGCACTGGAGGATTTCTTTCCGAAGCCTACTTGCAACTTCTCGAACGTGCAGGACGCTCGCAAGGACCAAATGCGCTAGCAAATGCGAGAACTTGGGCTCATCGCAATTTGTATGGAATCGACCGCGATCAGATTAATGTCAAGCTGACCCGCGCGATTCTCATGGGGCTGGGTGACGGGTCGGTGAATGTCATTTCGGGCGACTCTATACGAGAGGATAGGTGGGAAAAAGACTATCCCAAACTGGGGGTCGCTATGGATAACGCGCAGTTCTCGGTCGTAATCACCAACCCGCCCTTTGGTCAAAATCTGAAAGTAAGCAAGAGTGATTCAGCTCGAAACAAGTATACAATCGCACGCAAGGGTGGAAGCGAAACCGATCCATATCATGATGTTGAGATTGGGCTAGTATTCATCGAACGCGCCTTCCGGCTGCTCGAGAAGGGCGGCCGACTGGGAATCGTACTCCCTGAGACATATTTCTTCTCATCGTCATATTCATGGTTCCCGAAGTGGCTCGATTGTAGATTCATTCTTCGAGGTGTGGTTAATATACCGATGGAGGCCTTTCAGGGGTTCTGTCGTGCGAAAACTAACTTCTACATTTTTGAGAAGGTCTGATCATGTCTCACACCCCGGAATGGTTCACGAATGGGAAAGTCTTTGTTTCCTATGCTCCAACAGTTGGAATAAATAAGGATGGGGATACCCTCTACGATATCGATGCTGAGACTGGAACGCGAACTAATAAAGTAAACGATCTCGTCCGACGCGACATCGCGGCTTTGCTGGACGGGGAGACGACGGACACTTCCCGATGGGTGGAGAGTCAGTCAATCGCCGAGCCCTACATCGGTGTCCCGGTGTATTTCGACAACCGTCCCGACTTTGACCTTGAAAATTTGCTTAAGTGCGAAGACATGCAAGGATTCGAATCAATTTCACTTGGTGACCTAATTGATCGCGGATCTGTTATCGCCCGACAGGGTCATGGTTCTCCCTCTGCAGATATGCGTACTGGAACTGTTCCTTACATCAAAGTTTCGGATCTGCGTGCCGGACAGGTTAATATTAATCCTACAAATCGAGTTACAGAGGTGGTGGCGAAGAAATACTGGCGCGGCGGGTCCTCTGGTCTGGCACCATTCGACCTACTCACCCCAATCAGAACCAGCAAAAATATCGGAGACTTTGCAGTATTGATGCCCGGTCAAGAGCATCTAGTTCTGACCAAGGAAATACTTGTACTTCACGCTTCCGATTCCGCGGAGTTTGACAATTTCTACTTGCTCTGGGCAATGTCGCTTAAAGCGGTGCGCCGTCAATGGGATCGCATAATATTTATGCAGACTAATCGTGAAGATGTGGGTACGCGATATAGAGAGATTCGTGTTCCAATTGCTCCTGATGCGCGAACCGCGTATGAGTACTCAGCACCAATGCGGGCATATTATGAGGGTATGCACAAACTTAGGGATGAGCTCCTAACGTATCTCACAAATGACGAGCGCCACCATATTTTTATGTCGTCTAACGAATCCGTGATCGAAGAAGTTCTGGACTTGCCTGAACTTCGACTCGACGACCATTAATCTTCTGCTGAGATGACCGTTGCAGCGCGGCGGTTCATTCAGGGTTCTACATTTGTGCGGTCGTGCAGAAATGAAACCGAATCCTCGAATATCGAGTTTCCCCGCCCGATCAATAAGATGTTGGCAAATCAATCTGATGACTTCGAGAGATCCGACCATATTGCACTTGCCAGCTCTGCGAGCGTCTCGCCTCCGAGGACTGACCACTGCTTTGGTCCCTGCACCGCAACCCATGAGTCATCCCAGCCTGCCATGGACCAAATCTTAGTTGTTAATCCCGACGGGGAATAGTCTTCGCCGTCATACTTCCATGTTAGCGGACGAGAGGTTCCGCCGTTCCAGGTGGCAAGTCCCCGTGAGGCATCCTGTGAGATCCAGCGGCTAATAGCTTTGCGCTCGGTTTCGCTCGTTATGTTGTAGGCGAGGGGAGTGCCGGTTTTAAGAATTTTGGCATCAAGAAGTAGTTTGACCGCGGTTGGACGCCTCTTGCCAGTAGTTTTGGTCGGCTTTCGGAACTCGTCGATATTGACTGGCTTAGCGGGCTCTTTTGCCAATCCAATTTTTACCAAATCGACGAGCCTGAGTGCTCGATCTGTGCTTGCGAAAGTGCTTGAAACAAAAGAGGTGAGGCCAAATTCTTCGTTTAGGCTGTGAATTAAAATCCAGACAATTGACGTAACCGTTTGTGGAATCTGGGCTAGCTTAGCGGACCAGTCCAGATCGGGGTCATCGATCTCATTAGTATCGAGAAACTGGAAAACAAGATGCAGTATAAGCAAGTCGCCGTGGTCAATTATGGCGGAAGCTCGACCCACTAGACCGTCGCGAATCGAGTGCAACTCGGCCGCAGTCATGCGCATAGCTTGTACCGAACGCCAAATTTGAAATGCAGTTGGTGAGTTGCCAAACAAGACTGTATACGCGCCACCGCTTCCTTTCTCCCAAAGCAAATCGGAATTTTGTTTGGCATTTATTGCCCAGATTGGATTGGGATGCGCGCACGCGAGGGCGATGGCCGCGTGAACAACGGAGCATCCGAGTTCTGGTGGAGGGTCCATTTCGCCCCGTTTGAAGGTATATGACTTCTGCAACGAGAGCTCGAATTCCTCCCTAATCCTTTCCTGAGTCGAGTCAATGGCGATAAAATCTCTTTGTTCCATATGGTTCTGCGTGTTTGTGGCTTCAGTGATCTGCGCCGCGAAATCTTTTTCAGCCTCCTGAAGGCCGTAACTCTCACCGTTGCGTACGCGTCTGTAAGAGTGGTCTCGGTATTTTTGGTCGCGAGGTCGGTAGAGGCTACCGTTTGTGCCCCATTTACAATGCTGGCATCACGCATATGAATCTTCACGGGTTCGCCAGCCGCTCTCTTTTTGAAGAATTCTTTATTTACTTCTTGGCATATTATGGTGATTCCGTTGTTGAAATACCAGAAATTTTCGGGCGATTCGTTTAAGGTGTCGACTATCCTTTTGTTTACGGTGGTGAGGCCGAGTGATTTGCGAACATTCTTAGCGAATAGTTTGTCTCCGAAGGTTTGGTGCCAGTTTGCGACTTCGTCCATCGAAACGAGTCCGTAGTAAGCTTCGTATGGCGTGTCTCGGTAGTGCCAGCCTGAGTCCATGGTGGCAGTGATAGAGATGGGCTGAGGCGCAATGTCGGCACGTACTTGTGCGTGAAAGTCTGTTCCTTTGAGGATTTGATGAGAGACGCTTCTTCCGAAGACATTAAAGTCGTTGGCCGCGTCGATAAGAACCTCTTCCACGTCAGTGTGAAGTTCATTCTCCCCCATAATGGCGACGACTAATTTTACCATGCAGTTGGGATCGCTCAGTATTGATTTAACCTTGGGTGCAAGCGTTTGAAATTTTGAGTTGAAGCGGTCGAAGTCTTGTTCGTCAAGTTTCTTGAAACCACGCACAAGCTTGTTCGCAGCTGCGGTATCAAAACCTGCCTCGCCTTTGTTGCTCCATTTGGCTTGTATAAGCCAGATTACCGGTGCAGTATCTGAAGTGCCCACCGCATCAATCCCGTAGTCGTCGCGGCCATCGATGACGCATATTGCTGCTTCGTCCGACGTACAGTTCGTCAGCATTCGGGTAGATAGAGCGGAAAGTGCGCGGGTGAGAAATGCGGAATCGTCTGCGTTCTGTCTGGTCGGTGAAAGATCGCTCAGGTCGATTCTTCCGTAAAATTCCGTTACAAGTGCATCTTTGACATGGCGGACTTGTGCTGGCATCGAAGGTTTGGAGTCGGGCATAGGTTCAGGCTAGCGAGCATGACTTGAACGTAGGAGTCGACACACCGGCTGCTGCCTCATACGGTTTTCCATGGGTTTGCCCCGACAAATAGTCTTGATCGCGGTGAGACCAATGCTGAGCAGGTCGATCCGGCATTTTTACTGCCGCCAGTGATCACTGTCGCCAGCACACGGTTGCGCCGACGGTCTGGGCACCGATCATCCGCGACAGCGACCATGTCGTCTCACTCGCACAGGTCGCGATGGCGACCGCGATGAGTTCACCAGATTGGAAATGCCCTCGACACTCTGCCGGCCCCCGTCCGAGTCATTGACCGATCCATGCAGCATGCCGATGATGCGCTTGAGCTCATCGAGCGCATCGTGCGCGGTCTGCCGAATCAACTAGGCCGTCTGGGCTACCTTCTAGGCCCCTCGGTGCTGTCGACCTGCATTCCGCCCGCGAACAACGAGATGCGACTGAGGCTGGCAGCGAGGGTGTCGTGCATGTCGCGGGCGATGCGGGCACGTTCCGCGTTGAGAAGCATCTCCTCACGAAGTGCGTTGGACTCCACCGTCACCTTGTCTCGCGTGACCACAGCCTCCGTCAGGTCGGATCGTGTGCGGTGCAGCATTGCTCCACCCAGGACCAACCCGACGAGCACTGCCGCGACGACCCACGGAATCCACGCTGGGACGTCCCATTCCACCGGCATGGACCCGTCCTCGGCCTTCGTCGAGCCGAGGGTCAGTACGGAGTAGTACCGACTGCGATGCGCGTCGTACGTCAACGACACCCCGCACGCGACGTATACCGCGACGGCAGCCATCACGAGCGGCTTGGTTCGTGCGAACGCACCGACGGCAAACAGGGCAATCAACGCTGCCGTCGCATCGGTCGCGAAGAACAGCGGCCCGGCCAGCGCCAGTCCCAGCACCACCCATGGCCGTTCGTGTCGCCAGATCAAGGCGACGCCGGCGATCAGGTTGAGCGTGACTCCGATGCCCAGGTTCCACCCCGGCGTTTCGGACGATCCCGCCAACCCGGCGGTCATGAGCGAGCAGAACAGGCTGAAGGCCACCGCCGCCGTGGTCCAGGCTTTGCGGCGAAGGGTGCCTGTTCGGTGGGTGCTCACGAACTGCAGCGTACGGGCGAGCACCGACACGGCGGATCGCCCGATCGGCCCGCATCACTGTCCTAATGCGACCGAAAGGAGGAGGCACACCGACCGGTCAGCCGAGGCGCGGACAGGGCCGACTGCGGTGTGGTTGATGCATCGCCGAACGAGAGGAATTTCGACATGACCAACCACAACCCGAACCCCCAGCAGCAGTACGCCCCGCCCGCTCCCGAGCAGAAGAAGAGTTGGTTTGCCCGCCACAAGATCCTGACCGTCATATTGGCGATCGTCGTGCTGGGTGTCCTCATTCGGCTCATCGGTGGTGGTTCGTCGGAGAACCCGACAGCTCCCGCGCCGGCCGGATCCCCGTCGTCGGAAGAAGCGGCTCCTGCTGCCCCTGGCGAGCCGACTCAGCCGGGTATCGGCGTCCCAGTGCGTGACGGGAAGTTCGAGTTCATCGTCACGGCCGTCGCGCCGCCCGTCACGACCGTCGGCTCGGAATACCTGACGCAGACTGCTCAGGGTGAGTACGTCCAGGTGATGATGTCCGTGCGCAACATCGGCGATCGTGCGCAGAGCTTGGACGCGTCCTCGCAGAAGCTGCTCGACGCCGACGGCAAGCAGTACTCGGTCGACAGCCTCGCGACTGCCTACCTCGACGAGGGCATCGGCTACGAACAGATCAACCCAGGCAACGCGCTGGATACGACCGTCGTGTTCGACGTCCCTGTAGGAACCGTGCCTGCCGAGATCGAGCTGCATGATTCGGCGTTCTCGGGCGGTACGACGGTGGCGCTGCGGTAGCCGGCGCCAATCGCTCTTCCTTTATCTCTCAATCCAATTCACTCGGAGCAGTTCCGGCTGCGACCTGAAGGAGGAAACTATGACCAACCTTCAGCTGTCCCTCGTTGCTGCTTTGCTCGACCGGTCCGGCTCGATGCATTCCATCGCCGACGACACCCGCGGCGGATTCGACTCGTTCATCACCAAGGAGCGTGAGGCCGAGGGGCGGACCGTGGTCACGCTCGCGCAGTTCGACGACCGGTACGAGCTGGTCTACGACAACGCGCCCATCGAGGACGTCGAGCCGCTCGTGCTCGAGCCGCGGGGAAGCACCGCGTTGTACGACGCGATCGGCCGGCTCGTCAGCGAGGTCGGTGCCGGTCTGGCCGCGATACCGGAGGACGAGCGTCCCGGCTCGCTGACGGTGCTCGTGATGACCGACGGTCACGAGAATGCGAGCCGGGAATGGACGAATTCTGCTGTGCGAGAGCTGATCCAGCGGCAGGAAGCTGAGTACAATTGAGACTTCCTGTTCCTGGGATCGAACATCGATGCCGTCGAGGTGGGTGCCGATCTGGGCTTCCAGCGGGACAAGTCGATAACGTACGTCTCGACATCGGTCGGCGTGACGGCGGCCTTCGACTCGGTCGGCGTGACGGCGGCCTTCGACTCGGTGGCGGACTACCAGCACCGGAAGCGATCGGCGGGAGTCGATGCGTGTTCGGTTTCGGCTTTCACTCCGGAGGACCGCAGACGAGCGCGGGGGAGTAGGGGAGATGGGGAGACTGTACGGCGCGTAGTCATTCGGTCGGATGAACCTCGAAGCTGGAGCGAAACATTCCGACTCGCCGGTTGTATACCTACTAGGCACCACTTCGACCAGAGGCCAGGACTTCATGACATTTCCGCACGATCCCAATCAGCCGCAGCCCTCAGGGCAGTCCCCCTATGGGCAGCCCCAGGGTCCTTACGGTGCCCCGCCTCCGCATGGGCAGCCCTACCCTCAGCAGCCGTACGGTGAGCCGCAACCGCCAGTGCAGAAAAAGCGGAAGTGGCCGTGGGTGGTAGGTGGCGTAGTGCTTGTGCTCATAGTGGCCGGGATGGTGGGTGGGGGTGACGAGGAGACATCCAGTACGACGGCGCAATCCACAACCTCGTCCACGGCTGCACCTATCGCAGCCGGAAATTCTCCTTCTGCTGCGGTCGTTGCTCCGGTCGAATCGGTTGCTCCCGCACCAGAACCTGAGCAGACGGCACCGGGTATCGGCCAGGAAGTGCGCGATGGCAAGTTCGGTTTCGTCGTGACCGGTGTCGAGACGGGAATCACGACCCTGGGCGACAACCCGTACCTCCAGAAAGACGCACTTGGGCAGTTCGTTCTGGTCAGTGTCACGGTGACCAATGTGTCCGACCGTGCGCAAAGCTATTTCGGCTCGAACCAGAAATTGATCGACGAACAGGGTCGTGAATTCGAAAACGACGCGATGGCAGCGATCAATTTGGAGGCAGAAACCGCGATCGGGGGCGATATCAATCCCGGTCTCTCGCAGAATATCACAATCGTGTTTGACATCCCGGTGGATGCGGTTCCCGCGACGCTTGAGGTTCACGACTCGATGTTCTCCGGCGGGGCTGAGATATCCCTGCGATAGATCGGCGATTCTTGGCTGGCCGAGCACGAACAGTGCTCGGCCAGCCATCGATTCAGCTAACGAGATGGGTGCTTGTGTCGATGCCATTAACTCGACAGCGACAATCGGGCTCTGGCGCAAGCTCGTTCAGTCGCGGCCATGTTTGAAGGTATTAGCGCAGCTGCAATTCGCTCTCAGGCACACGATTGCCGCGGAACGAGCTTGTCCGTCGCCGCACGAACTTTCTGCACTAAACCTAGTCGGTTCATTGATAAAAGGTGTAGTGCGAAATGTGGATGATTTTGGTCCCGAGAGCATGGTAGTCGTGATCAGAACTCGAATTAGGTGGACTGCGCCTCCCTAGCGCATTTCCGTCATATCCAATGCTGAGACAAGTTCGAACCCAGGTCTGCCGACCAAGCTCGCGATAGCCGTCATTCCAGGAGTCTGGGTACTACGAACTACCCGCCAATCGCCGATGATGTAGAGCCGCTGTTGAGCTCGAGTAATACCAACATTCAGCAGCTTGGCGGCGGAGACCTCACGCTTGTTGCCGGATAAGTCTGCTTGCGCGGCCCAGCGGAGGGGTCCAGAGTCCTGCATCAGGTCGAGGATGACGACGTTGTACTGCCGTCCTTGAAATTTGTGCGCGGTCCCGCATTCGATGGACAGTGCGTTCCTCCGTGCAAGTGCCTCCGCTCGCCGGGCATGCGCCGCGTACGGGGATACAAGACCTAATGGAGCGTTCGCGTCTGGCCGGTGACGAGCATGGATGGTCTCGATCAAGTCGAGACCGAGGGGGTGGGTCCACGACTCGTTGTCCCGGCGCAACCCCTGCCGAGGATGAGCTGCTGTGTCCACGAAGATCACGTAGGGCGTCGGTGCCAATTCGTCGTTTTTTCGCCAGGAGCTCTCCAAAAGCCCATCGTAGCAGAAATCGTTGACTATGCCCGCGATAATGGGTGGGTATCGATATTGTGTAAGCAGAGCCACGCAGTGTGAATTATTCTCAGCAGAAGCACGATCCGTGACACCCAGCAATGCAAAGATGTCATCTTCCTGCCAGTGCAGCACCTGTTTGTCGTCCTCGGTGATTGCGTCATCAGTATCGGTGATCGGCGCATTCTGGAGAAAGTCACCAACATATGCAAGGCAGCGATCAGCTTTCGACCCAGCGTAGATCAATTGCGCAATTTGAGCCGACGCAGCCTCGTCTACAATTACGGTGTCGAATCGTCGGTTCGACAGCTCGGCCTTGGTCGTCAACGAAGAGAGCGTGCACGCGATTACCGGTGCGCCTTCGAGCAGGTCCCGTTTGGTCGTCGCATACTCGTCTTCGAGCAGCTTCTTCTGGCGATCGAGCTCCCTCGACGCGGCTTCGAGCGTCGCCACGCGTTCGTTGTATTCGTCGCGTTCAGAGAGGGCCTCCAGAGTTCCGTCCTCGCGCGCCGTGGCGATGATCCCCTCGTGATTCGACACGGCGTCGGCGGAGCGCCGCGCTTCGTCGTGTTCTTCCATGACGTGCGCCCGATGCACCTGCGCCGCAGACTCCTCAGCTCGCAAGGCCGACGCTTGCCTCATCAGCTCACGGGTGCGGCGCTCGGCTGATTCGCCGACCAAGACTTGCTCTTGGGCGGTCGTGGCCTCCCTACCCATGATCGCAGCCTCGCCGGCCAAAGCTTCGAGCGCGGCCTGGGCAGTCTGCACCTCTGACGCGAGCGCATCACGTATCTGGAGAGCGCGGAGCACACGTGCATCCGCCTCTCGGCGCCGCCATGGCAGTCCTGCACTCCAGGATTGGCGCGCCGACGTGGCCTTCGACCATTCCAGGACCGAGTCGGAGTGTGCGACCCTCAGCGATGTGAGCCTGCGCTCGCCGGAAAGGGCATCTTCAGCCACCCTATGTGCGTTGGACGCGGCCGCCGCCGCGCGTTCTCTGAGCCCCGGCAACACCGACGCCACGATCGCGCTGGATTCAGCGGCCCGCTCGACCCGCGCGACCTCGGAGAGTCGACGTGCCGACTCTTCCGTGCTCGCCGAGATGCGCTCGGCGAGCTCCTGTGCGGTGTTTGCAGCTTCTCGCGCTCGAAGCGCGGATTCCAGCTGTACCCCGTTGCCCCGTTCGAGTCGCTGTATTACGACGTCGAGGTAATTGCGATCAGGGTGGGCACGATTAACGGCGACTGCCGACTGGATCGCGTGTAATCGCGCGACGCGGTCGGTCATTACTGCGGCAGCCTTGTCGACTGTGAGCCAGGGATGTTCGGATACCTTGGGCGTGAGATTGTCCGACGCACCGACTCGAACGACCTGGCCGGGTACGGTCACCGCCTCCACCACGGATTTCACCACGTTGTCCACTGCCACGTTGGTGTGCGACGTAATCAGAACCGATCGGCCGCGACTCAACGCATGAGACACGGCTTCTACGATGACCTTCGTCTTTCCAGTTCCGGGTGGTCCCCAGACCAGCCACGCACCCCCTTCTGTCATCGCTGTCAAGGCTTGCCGTTGCTCCAGGTTCAGTGCGGAACGTGCGGGAATCGGAGGAACCGCTTCACGTGACCACAAGTCGACGACCAGAGGGGCGCGCGTCGACTCCTCGAGTCGCACCCTTAATTGTTGAAGTAGATCGAGATCGAAGTCGTCGACGTACGCGACTTGTACATGGGTCGCAGTGCCGAGTGCCCTACGAGTGGAAGGGGTGATCGTCAGTACCAGCCGGCGGGCGCTCGGTTCGTAAGCCAACTCGACTTCGGTTCGCACTGGGTCGCTTGCGCTCGCAGTATCGGCATCCAACACGACAAAGGTGCGGCCCGACCATCCACTTCGAGGTGAGGGAACCGATGTCATGACGGTCAGTAGCTTTCGCTCGGGCAACGGCAATGGCTTGTTCGTTACCTTGACGAGTTTCGCTTGTCGAACTCTACGCGCGATCAGTGCGTCGAGACCCTTTAGCGTTTGCTCGCGCACCCATTGCCATGTCGCAATAGACCCGTCTAAAGGTTGTTGTCTTCGCGCGACAGCGCCATTTGATGTTCCCCGACCCGACATGCCACAACCGTATATGGGACTTGGAGGACATAGGTACCGAGCATGCGACCTACCCTCAATACCTGGCGCTGCGAATTGAGTGTTCAACCAAGATCGTCTACGTCCATTCGAGGTGATGCATTTTTCAACCCGTGCAGGGCGTTGGTGGCACGCTGATTACGAGGATCAGCGCCACCATGTTGGGATTCGGCGCTAACGTGGGGCCGCATAGCGCGCCTTGAGGGATCGCTGAATCGCGTTGTCACACAAATTGTTCCACGTATGGCGTCAGGCGAACGCGATGCGAAGTCCGACGCTCACTGTGGCCCCACCGGCGCTGAGGATGAAGTTGTGTCGTCCTTCGTCGCGGAACACCATCTGCATCGGTAGGAACCAGAACCGATTCTCGCCGGTGAAGCCGGCACCGGGGATCTGGAGGCCGCGTTGGTTGACGATGTGTTCGCCGTTCGCGTCGAGCACTTCGAGAGTCGCGGGGAAGTCTTTGCCGATGTCGTCGGGGCCCGTCTGCAGCAGCGCGATCAGGCGGCATTCAAGCATGCGGGTGTCGCGAGGAATCGTGCAGGAATCCCAGACGCCGCCGAGGATGTCGAGCATGTCGTTGGAGGCTCGCGCGTACTCCGCGAAGAACAACCCGGTGATGATCATCGGCTTCCTCTCTCGTTCAACTGCCCCGAGGCAAAACGACCTTGGCTAGCCGCGTCGACCGACACGGCCACGCGCACAACTCTAGGCGGCGCGGCGGTCGACCCTCGAACTCCTATGCCGTCGTGCGCAATGCCCACGCCCGCGCGAGTGCAAAGGTTGCCACGAGTACGCACAGCACCGCCACGATCACGGCGACGAAGGTCGATGCCGTCGTGGAGAATCCGCGAATCCAGGCAGTCCCCGTTCCGACGAGAGTGGCGAGGACACCTCCTACCGGGAGAAAGGAAGCCACGACTTTGGTCGTCCGGGACGACAACGGATCGTGACTTGCCCTGAGCAGCAACCGAACCGAGGCGATTCCGAGCATGTAGGCCAAAACTCCGGTACCTGCGTATATCGGCAGTAAGTAGTCGGTCGAGACGCTCGAACTCAGACCGGAAAAGCTTGTTGCGACCAGAATCAGTACGGGAGTCATTCCCAGCGTCACTCCGATCAGACCGGCAACGGCGACCAGTCCTACTCGCCGAGAGGGATCGACGGCGAATCGAAAGCCGCACAGGTACAGCACCAGGCCTGCGAGCATGCCGACCACTGCGCCGGTCGAAGCAGCGACAATGGGCTGCACCCACGGCCCCAGCGTGGTGTCCGGACCATAGAACGACCCGCCGGAGACGTACGCCGAGTACCCCGCAGTCGCGGTCGCCGAGTGACCCAGCACCGCAATCACCGCGCCGAGCAAAGCAAAACCACTTCCCTGTTTGATCACGCGTCAATGATGACGGATGTCCGATCTTCGTAGGGAAATTCGGCCGGAGTGTTGCCCGGTCACGGCTTCGACCCCGGGGTGCGACGGTGTCCACTCGAGTGGGGACAGCGTCGCACCGATCGGGAACGCCAGGCACAACTGCGTCCCGATGCAATGGAACCGATGCATCGGTAGCTGCGTCCAACATCAAGGATGGGTTCCATGGACGGAGTGCTGTGAGCAAGATGCGATTGCTGGTCGCGGGTGTGGTCGGTGTGATGCTGATTGCAACCGGGTGCGGCGCGACCGAAGGCATGCCCGTTGCGGCACCGTCGACGACATCGGTGATGACAACCGCTCCGGCGAATGGTGCGTGGGATCCGTGCACCATCCCAGACGCTGCCATCGGCGGCGCGGGGTTGGCCGTGGAGACGAAGTCTTCGAACTTGGTGGGGGAGCTGCCGATTTCGGAGAACTGGATGACGTGTATCTGGACCAACCCTTTGCCGACGCCGTGGTATTACCTCGGGATCTTCTCGTCCGATGAGAGCCTGGACTATCTACTTGGCAGTGGACGTTTCGGGCAGGTCGAGCCGATTGAGGGCCTCGACGGTTTGAGGTTCCGCCGGACTGCTCAGTACGACGAGGTCAACTGCGGCGTCGCCTTCGAGCACCCTAATGGCGTGTTCTACCTCATCCTCGACGGCTTTCTGGCGACCGAGCCCCTTGGAGATCCGTGTGTCGAGGTCGAACGGTTGGCGCGTTCGCTCCGGCCATCCATGCCTTCATCGAACTAGTTGGGGAAGAAGCAATGGGGTCAGAAACGAACGAGCTGGCGGCTTCGATGCAGCAGTGGCAGTCGCTGTCGATGCAGGCAGAGTCCGGTCAGCTCGAAATTCCCGAAGGTGTGGCGTTCCGGTGCGACGAGGTCTGCGCTGCCTACATTCGGCACTTGCAAAATATGGCGCGTAAGACGGAGTATTTGGTCGACGTCGAGGCATTCGGCACCTTGGATTCGGCCAGGCAGCTCGGCGAAAAGTTCGAGAGGATTGCCTTCAGTGGTGATCGATCGCTGCGCGTCGTGCTGACGCAACACATCGAGGTCATCGAGCTGATGCGGTCGGTGTTCAAGCGCTATTTCGATGAGGCCGAGTACGCCGATCAGCGGACCTTGAAGTCCATCGGGGAGATCGCGGAGGGTCTGGGCAAGTGATTTTCATACTAAGTCCGTTTGCTCAATGCCGCTATGAATCTGAACAGATGCAGCCCTGCTGCCGAATCGGTGTTCGAGCAGAGGCTCAATACCGATTGAATTGTATTGAGCAGTAGGGCAATTGAGCGCCACGCACGTACTGCGCGGTTCTACTGATGGTCGTCCCTCTTCTGGGCGGTACCGATTACGTTCGTACTCTGCGTGGCAGGTACAGGACTCACGCTGACGATCGCGTATGCAATCGGGCGGTGACGAGCACTCCGCATCCGAGTACGTCAGCACCGCCCTTGGTTGGATTCTTTCTGTAAGGCGCAGTCGTATTTTTCGGATTCTGTTGGTTCCTGATTTCGTTGGTGACATCGCCAGTTGACGACGGCGGCGTTTGGAGCACCCGGCGCAGCGCTCTGTCAGCGTCCTTCACTGTCGAGTAGAACGCTGCGGCCGCCTTGCTGCTGTAGCGGCCGCGCGTTCTGTTCGATCACCGCTCGAAATTCGTCGAGCTGCTCGGCCGAGGCCTGTATCGGAGTTGTCATGACGATCCACTGCACGCCCTCGGTGCACGGGGGAGTGGTGAGGGAGCCGGTGTAGCGCACGTTCGTGCGGTCGGCAGGCAGTAGTTGTGAAGGATCGAAATCGTCGAGTTCTGCGGTGTCACCAACGGCAGGCAACTCGTCGAAGTAGTTTCCCAGTGCCGCGTTGGGCGCGCCCTTGTCGATGAGGACCCCGACTACGGTGATGCTTCCGTCCTCGGCGGTGTGCACCAGATGCAATTCGGCGTCGTGACGGACGCCGTCGAGTTCGTGCTCGGCCGGTTCGTGGAGATGGAACTGGGTCAACCGAAAGTGCTTGTCGTCGACGACCACCTCCGATCCAGGTGTCTCGTCGGCCTGCACCGTGTGTGTCGTGTTCTTCAGCGCGACATCACCTGGCCGATAATCGAATTCGAGTGCAGGTAGGTCGGCAGGGGTCGCATCGTGGAGGTCTATCGGGGATTGTGCCGACGTGTCGGCGCACGCGCCCCATTCGGGGCTGAGGGTCGACCAGGTGGCGGGGCCCAACTCGCCGTCGTACTGGAACTCGGTGGCCTGCTGAGCTCCTGCTTGTTCGGCGGCTGAGACAGCCCTGGAAGCTGCAGTCGTCGTCCCGCCATCGGACATGGTTTCCGGTTCGGTGCTGCCCGAGCCCGCGCATCCCGCGAGAAGCAGCGGCAGAGCGGCGGTGGCAATGGCACCGCGAAGCAGGTGACGCACGATCCCTCCCAATTTAATTGCATAGTGCATCTAACTGAATATGTCTATCACACGGACTGTGGTGTGCGTCGATCCTCTCGGCTATGGTCGGGAGAAGTTCATGAGTGGCAGCTGTCGGTACCTGGCCGGCTGTCCGGCAACCCCGTCTCCATCGACAGGGTGCCCCAGGGGAAGAACCGGCGCGTCCCGCAACCGCAGGCGCGCAAGTCGATGGAGGGTTGCACCTCCGGGGCGAGGTGAACGATGTCCGGTAGTGACGAACTCGAAGCAGCGCAGGCGAAGTGGGAACCCATTCCGCCGGAACGGCGTCGTACGTGGTGCCAAACGCTATTGAGTTACCCGCCGATCTGGTACGGCGTGTTTCCGATGATCGAGACTCGGAGGCTGGTGCTCGAAGGCGGGTACGCCAATGCCGAAGTCTGGATCGACCTTGCGAAACGTGCTGAAGCCGTGGGCTTCACGCCTCAGACGTGGCTGATATTTCGACAGAGTCTCGAACCCGCTTACCTGAAGGATCGATTCGCGTCCCATCCCGAGAACATGCCCAAACGGCGCGGGAACGGCGGCGTCGAGACGGTGGTGGTCGATCCCGAGGACTTCTCCGAGTGGCCGTGGCTGTTCGAGGCGGGATATCGCGCGGGCGAGGCGACTTGGCAGGCGCTGGCTCGCTGAGTGATCCCAGCACAGACAGGCCCGGTTCGGCGGGGCCGCTTATGCGTCCTCCCCGATGTCCTCGAACCACAGGCTCGGGCGCTCAGCGAGCATGCGTTCCATCAGTTGCACGCATTCGGCGTTGTCGACGACGTCGACCTGCACTCCGTGCTCGCGTAGCAATCGCTCCGACCTCTCGAACGATCGGTTCTCACCGACGACGATTCGCGGAATCTCGTACAGCAGGGCGGTTCCCGCGCACATGAAGCACGGAGACAGGGTTGTGTAGAGCACCGACTTTCGGTACACCGACGCGGGGAGACGACCTGCTCGTTCGATGCAGTCGGTTTCACCGTGACGGATTGCGCTGTTCATCTGGACACGACGGTTCCGTCCCACAGCAAGAACTTCGCCGTCGTGCACGAGTGCCGCGCCGATCGGAACGCCGCCTTCATCCCAGCCGATTCGTGCCTGTTCGATTGCCAGTCCGAGAAAGTACTCGTCGGTGCGTGCAGGATCGGTCAAGTTTCCTCCTGGGCGTGTACGAACTATGAGTGTGATCCGTGTCAGTCGACCAGGCGTCGAACAGATTGCCAAGGGGTGCGGTGCGTCCGGATCAGCCTCGGCCAGCTCACCATTGTCCTTCCGATCCGCGCGGACCTCGAACAGCGCCCCGGCGTGCCGCAGCCGCTGGGGCTGACGACGGCGACGAATTCATCTCTGTCGAAGGGACAAGACCGGGCAAGTCGGCATCCAAAGCTGACGTCGCCGGACAAGGCTGGAACCGATTCGTCGTGGGCTGCGTCCAATGCATTGGGCGGGTCGACGAAATGGAGTGGTGTGAGCGCGATGCGATGGTGGGCAGCGGGTGTTGTCGGCGTAATGCTGCTCGTAGCCGGATGTGGCGGGGTGTCCGACGGTGCGCCGACTGCAGCACCGTCGACGACCTCGGCAGTCTCTGCGCCCGTGTCGACTGAAACATGGGATCCGTGCACCATTCCGGATGAGGCGATCGAAGCCGCTGGATTGGCGGTAGAAACCAAAAAGTCAACTTTAATTGGTGAACGGCCGATATCGCCGGATTGGTCAACGTGCTATTGGAGGAATCCGCTCCCCGAATCGTGGTACCACCTCGGCGTCTTCTCGTCCGTGTTTTCGTTGGACTATCTGCGCGAGGAGGGACCGTTCGAGCAATTCACCGCGGTCGACGGGTTCGACGGTCTGCGGTTTCAACGCAAGATCAAGTACGACGAAGTCAGTTGCGGCATCGCTTTCGGGCGCGACGGAGGCGTTGTCTATTTCATGCTCGATGGTCTTGCCCGGACTGAGCCCCGCGCCGATCCGTGCGCTGAGGTCGAGCGCCTGGCCCGGTCGCTTCGTTCGTCGTTGCCGTCCTCGAAGTGACAGGGGAGTTAATGGAACCGAATGACCTGGCGTCGTCGATGATTCAGTGGCAGTCGCTATCTGCGCAGGCAGATGCGGGAGTGCTGGAAATCCCAGAGGGCGTGGCGTTCCAGTGCGACGAGATCTGTGCCGCATACATCAGGCACCTGCAAGACATGTTGGGCCAGACCAAGTCGCTCGTCGACGTCGAGGCATTCGGCACCTTGGATTCGGCTAGGCAGCTCGGCGAAAAGTTCGAGAGGATTGCCTTCAGTGGTGATCGATCACTGCGCGTCGTGCTGTTGCAGCACATCGAAGTCATCGAATTGATGCGGTCGGTGTTCAAGCGCTATTTCGACGAGGCCGAGTATGCAGATCATCGGACGTTGAAGTCCATCGCCGACGTCGCCGCGGGTACGGGCATGTGATTGGCCGGAGTCCGGGGCCCGGTCGGATTCTGTTCGTCGAATACCGATCGTTGTGGCTGCGACATGGTGACGCCAGTTTTTTGGGGGAGGTGCAGTGGGGGAGATGCTGAAAGCCGATCTCGATGCGATCAGGTCGTTGGGGGCGCAGCTGAAGGTCACAGCGGACGAAGTCGCGCAGGTTGCCGCGCCCGTCAGCGGCAGTACTGACGCAGTGGTGATGCCTGACGCCGGTATCGACGATCTTCTGGGTCGGCTGACGGCGGCTTTCGAGACCACCGTGGCGGAACACAGTTCCGCAGCGCTCGCCTTGGCCGAAGGCGCTACTACGTCCGCGGCCACCTATGAAGCCGTTGAGGACGCATTCATGCGACAGCTCGGCTCGTTGACCCACGGGTTCGGCCAGTGATGACTCCGACGATTCCCCAGGTCGAGTCGTGGAACCCGCAGACGCTGGCTGCGGCGGGCAGCGCGATGAAGACAGCGGGGACGGCTCTCGTCGACCGCTTGGCCGAAGTGGACCTCGCGGTCGACCGGTGCGCACAGACGTGGGTAGGCGACGCAAGCGCGGCCGCGTCGATGTCCGCGGTCTCGGAGGTGCTTACCGCAACGGCGTCGAAACGCGCGGCCGACACCGCAGGTGACGCGATGGTCACGCATGGAGAGGCGCTCGATGCCTATCGCACAGCACTTCTGACCGTTCGCGATACCGCTGTCGACCTCAACGGCATGTCCGTTGCACCGGACGGAACTGTCACCAGCCCAACGGTTCCCGGTGCCAACGATGACCCACTCCGCCCGGTGTTGCAGGGCATACTCGACAGGCAAGCGGCGGATTTCCAAATCAGCTTGAAAGAGAATCTGGCTCACTGCGGATCCGCTCTGACGGCGCTGAGGTCGGCACTGACCGATGGTCTGGCAGACCTCGAACAACACGGTGGTCCCGGTGGTACCAGTGTCGGTTCAGCGGTGCTCTCGGCCGAAGACGGTAGGGCGATCGGTACTGCGGTGCGAGATGCCATCGGTGACGGTGAATCGATCCCAGCTGACATCCTCGTCGAACTCACCGAGGACCTGCGGGCCACGGGGATCGAACCCGCGCAGCTCGAGAACTACTTGGGCGGCGGCACTGCAACGATCCCTGCGAGCACCCAGCAGTTTCTGAAGGAGTTCTACGACGCCGCGGGTGTCGACGGCTTCACCGCCGCCAGCCGAGAGTTGCAATCGCAGGGTTCGGCCGGTCAGCAGGCGGCAGCCTCACTCGCCAACGGCGTCATGGTCTTGTCCAACGAGAACGTCGGCACCGGCCGAGGCGCGGATGGGACTCTCACCGGAGCCGGCACCTACGAAAACTTGCCTCAGGACATGCGTGACCTCATTTCGACTCGACCACGTCTCGGTATCGACGGACTGGACAGCAATGCGTTCACGTATCCCGGTGACGGTCCGATCGTCGATGATCACCGGAACTTCGACGAGGGCCAGAGCAAGCTGTTCGACGCCCTGTCGCTGGCGGAGGCGGGCAACGAGCCCGGGACGAAGATGTCGACCGAGCTGATTCGACAGGGAATGCACCTGTCCGCGATCGATGCCCATGGCGGAGCCCTGCCTTTCAGCAACGAACCTATCGACACTGCCGGTCACACGGAAGCCCTCGAGAAGGCAATTGCTCTCGGTTCCCGTAATGCCGAAGGTGCGCACGCCATCCTGACCGGCGAGGGTGGGCCGGAGATCCTCGGATCGGGGTACCACGCAGATACTGCGGTGATGCCGTTGCTGCAGCGCGACGACGGTACGGCGATGGCATCTCTCACCGATTGGATTCCGCGTGATGCGCACTCGACGGCGGCCGAAGGGTCCGCCGAGGTCGAGGACTCGGTGCGGGCAGGGGCCGCGGCACGTGGTCTGGCAGAGATCATGGCCAGTACCGAATCATCGTATGGCACAAACAATTACACGACACTGCTGTCGGGTGATCCGAAGATCGGTGGCGGTACGGCGGTTCAGGTCGCCGAGGCGCTCGCCCCGTTCGTGGGGGACATGACCGGTATGCCGGGTGATCTCACGCAGACGCATGGCTTCGGCGAGTTCGGCGGCAGCAAGGACTACATCGGCGGACCTGTTGAGCCGCTTCGTGTTTTCAGTATTCTCGACTCCGATGATCAGGCCAGCCAGATCATCAACGGCACTGCGCTCGCTGAGAGTCAACGGATGGATCGGCTGTTCGCGACAACCGGCGATGCGTCGCTGGGGGACCAGGCTTATCGACTGCAGTGGCTTGTCGATCACGGGCTCAGTACCGAAATGGACCAACGTGTGCAGGACGGAGTCGACAAGCAGGAAGCTGCCGATGCCCGGAACTCGAAGTTCACTGCAGCGTGGACAGCGGGGCAAATCGTTGCCGGTGGATTGGGCCCTGGTGGAATCGCCGTCGCGGCTGGCTCCGAGTTTCTGAAGCCGTATGTGCTGTCTGTCGAGGATCTCGATTCGCCGGTGGCTCCCGAGCTGACCCTCGATGCATCGCAGTTCGGATTCGATCGCAGGAGTGATGAGTATTCGGCGAGTAAGTGGGGCAGCCCGGACTTCAGGCGACATAGCGTTCTCGACGCACTGGTCAGCGCTGGTGCGGTGAATATCCAGGATGTTCCTGATTCGTACAGGAATGAGGATGGGACGGCACTGCTTCCGTATTCTGAGGCCGTAAGGAACTATCTGGATGAGCCATACCGAGTGCGTACTGATGCGTCGCACATTGTTGCCCAGCTGATCGAGCGTGCCGGTATCTCGAATCTTGAAGAATACTCGCAGAATGCGACGGGTGATGAGCAGGAAGATTTACTATGGACTGCGATTCGTCCGGTGGGAAATAGCCCTGATAGGGAGGAGATTTTGAAGTGGTTGGCAAGTGAGGAATCGGCGCTCAGTCCACGCAATGCCTGGCCGACAGCGATCTACGGATGAGTATGGGTAGAAGTCTGCGAAATGTCAGCGCGATACTGTTGATTGTGGCAACTGGGATGACTGCCTGTGGCTTGGAGACAAAGGACAGAGCTGCTCCGCTGACTACACTGGCACCGAGCTGGCCCGCTACTGATGCCTATGTGGTTCCCGATCAACTACGCGATACAACGATGGTGTGGTCGGCGGAACCGGGTATTGACCTCTTCTCGGCTGAGGGAACAGTGATTCGCGCGGCCGATGAGTCTGCCGTCATTGCGATGATGATTGGTCTCAAATATTCGTACATAGGGTTCGCGGAAAGTTCGCGTAGTAAGGGCGGTGGGATATATCAGGGAGATTTCATTACTGATACCGGCCAAGGGCCTTTTGTTGGAACCGTCTACGGTCACATTCAACAAATCATCCCGAACGAACGTGGCTTCGACGCTGTGGTCTGTGTGCTGTCTGTCGGAGTCGGAGTGCTGGAGAACGAGAAATACTCGCCGGCACGTTTCGCCAACGGTGAGGGCGAAGAATTGCGAACGCGATTCACTCGCGCCGGCGGCGCAGTAGGGGCACCCATCGCAACCCAGCCCCCGGTCGGACCACAGCCCGATCAGGCGCAGTGGCAGGCACCTGTCGATGATCAATTCATCGGTTGGGAAATCGACGGATTCGTTGACAACGATCCGGCCACCGCAGGGGTCGGCCGCTGCACTCAGTGGGCGCGATCGCTGTATCCGGACACGACTCCCACCATCGAGCGTGATGCCATGGACACTCCGCCACCGGTACAGCCCGCCTACCCTGGTTGGCCAGATTCCGCGAATTGACCGGACGTATTCGACGGGTACATCGTTTCAACGAAGAGGCCAATACTGTGATCAGCTCCCACGAAGAACTCGGCGCGAAAGTTCGTCGACTGCAACAAACCGTGGCCGACATCCATGGCATCACACAACTCGATGGCGTCACTGTCCGGACGGATGCGAACGGTCGCCTCACCGGGCTCCAGGTGAGCCGCGACGCCTACGTCCGTGGACCCGACGTGTTGGCCGACCTGATCATGCGTGCGTACAACCGGACTGCTGACGATGTCCAGCGGCGCACTGCAGCAGTGATGGCGGAACTGCGCGAAGACCCGATGGTGGCTCGGATCTCCGACGTGACCGACAGCAGAGCAAACCATGGCGTGAGGCTCGAAGGGGCATGCGACACGTCGGAACCGGCAATGCGGCCGGTTGAGTTGTCTCAGCCCGGGGACAAGTCCGTTGCACAGCAGGCTTTCTCGGCGCTGTCGCATACCCGGTCTGTGGGCCGCGGCCCCAACAAGTCCGAAGCGGACGTTGACCGCTACTACCAGCGCAAGTCGTGGCTGGAATAGATTCGGTAACGTCCGCGCGTTTGCCAGCGACTATTTCTGGAGTGTCCGCGCACAGCGGACTTGGGACGAGAGAGTGCGAGCGCATGGGTTTCATGGATGGCTTGATCGGCAACGCAGGAAAGATCGATCCAGCTGCAGCGCATCAGGAATACAGCCGACTACTGGGTAGCGGCGAGCAGATTCACGCGGCGTATCAGCTGGTGCGGGATGCGTTCCTGTTCACGAACCGTCGGTTGCTGATGATCGACAAGCAAGGGCTTACCGGTAAGAAGGTCGAGTACCACAGCGTGCTCTACCGTTCGATCACGCACTTCGCCGTCGAAACCGCTGGAACTTTCGACCTGGACGCTGAATTGAAGATCTGGATTTCGGGCAATGCGACACCTATTCAAAAGCAGTTCACCAAGCAGGTCGACATCTACGAGGTCCAAGCGATTCTCTCGCACTTCGTGGTGTCCTGATCTTCCAGCAATATCGCGCATCGTAAAAATCGAACGAAGTCCCTTGGGCGGCTCTTGCGTCGACAATCGAAGGTTGCGACACGATTGCGACGGCTGACTGAAAGCTGATCACGTTCTACGCGGATGAACACCGGTACGCAAACATTCCATGACACCCGATGAGAGAAGGACCCCAATGGCAAGCCCCTGGCACATTCTGATCCTCCTGTTCCTTCTGATGATTCCGATAGCGATCATCGGCGCAATCGTCTATGCCGTTCTCTCCTCGAACCGTCGACGTTCTTCAGCTGTAGCGGCTCTTCCTCACACAGCCGCACCGGGTTGGTATGTCGACCCCGAAAATCGATGCCAGCTCAGGTGGTTCGACGGCGGGCGGTGGACCGATGCAGTCGCCCCGACCGGCCCGGTTCCGCCCACAACGCTTTGACCCTGCCGGGCGGAGACACTGGTGAGATCAACCAAGTCGATCTCCTGGACATGAGAGTCTTCCTTGATGTCGCGACTCGGGGCCAGCATGGTGTGCGGTGGGGTGATGGCGTTGCCTCAGCATCTCTTGTCACTCGACCAAAAAGCTTTGCTCGGCATGAAGTGATTCCCCATCACGAACATCGACATCCAGGACGTAGGTGTAAGAACCGGGTCCGATGTTGAAGCCCCATCCTCCTCCGTTGTCGCAACCACCGAGTTTTTGCTCTCGAGTAAGCATTACAGATCCGGATGCGTCGAGAACCTTGGATTTTTCTACGCAGTATTGGCCAACGCCTCGACCGTTGTCGTTCTCCCAGTGCAGGTTCAGGCTCGCATAAAGCGCTCCGATGTCCTTCAATATCGAGCCAACCGCGAAGTGGTTCGGCGCAATCTCAGTCCCTGAGTCGGCCGGGCTTCCGTGACCCTTGATGATCAGCGGCACCAGATTCGACTAAGGTGCCACCGGCACCGAAGCTTTCAGATCCGAAGTAGTCGACGTCAGGGCAAATTTCAGATGATTGTTGCCGATTACTTCATTCCATGCTCCAGCCGCGTTCGCGATCAAGGCGTCCGGTAGATCGGTGAAAAGTGAGACAGCAACGCTCATCCGGTGAAGCGCGCGGTTCCGCGCCGAACCGTTGACCAGCTGACCGGCCGTCAATCCACACTGTGCAACGTCCGCCAACATGTCGCGGAACTGCCGGGCGTCGATCTTGTCGTAAGTGCGCATCACTTCGGCTGCGGATGTGAAGCACTGCCATGCGGTACTGCCGGTCTCGAACGCAGTGAGAAGGGCATCGCCGTCGACTCCGAGCATGCCGACGCCGGTGAGGATGGTTCCCAGTTGGAGCGCGACAGGGTCCACGTCGATATTCACTGTGGCCTCGGCGGTCCCTGGCGGAAACACCACTCGGCCACCCGTTTGCGGTAGTAGGAGGCCATCCCCGGACCTACTGTGTAGCCACGTGGCGAGAAGCTCATTGCTACCCACCGCGCCGGTGTTGGAATACGTGCCGTTCGGGGCTGAGGAGACGCCGTAGTACTGATCCGAACGGTTGGCGAACTCGATCCCAACGCCGTCCACATCCGTCAAGCACCCCTGTACGGGTGCATCCGGTGCGGTGGATGCAAGAGAGTAGTCGGCACCATCGATGGTGAGCTCGGTGCTGCATGAACTACCGGTAGGGCCGGAACTCATCGTCATATCAGCGATCAACTGATCGAACGCTTTACCTGCGTCGGCAATGACCAGTTGGAAGTCCGTCAGATGGGACGTACTCGCGGATACGATTCGTGTGACCGGATCCCAATCAGCCGTCTCGTAATCTGAGGAAGTTGGCTCGCCCGCGGTGCTGGATCGAACAAGCGGTCGGACGGTGTCGCTGATCAAATGTGCAAGCTCAGGTCGGTCTGACAGATCGAATTTCAATTCGATGGGGGATGACGGTTGCGCCCCGCCTTCGAGTTCTATTGCTACAGAATCCATTTCACCCAGGATGGCTTGAATGTCGGAACCTTCGATGGGGTCACTCGTGGGTGCGATGGTCAGAGATGTCCCCGGCGGAGCAGTTTCGGAGCGTGCCGTCGCTGTGACTCGAATACCGTCGACGTCCAGCGACACGCTGGCACCGTCCGTCTCCATGCTGGCCACCGCAGAATTTCCTGTCTGCGGTGTACCTGATTGTGCAGTGCCCGCAGTGTCGACCTCGGAACTACAGGATGCCGCCACCAGGCACAGAACCGTCAAGGGTGCCACGAGCAAGCGAAACGACGACATTGTCCAACCGATCAGAGGGGCGGAAGCAAGGCGATTGTTGCACCGATCTGCGATCTGGAATGTCGACCGATCGGATGACACCCGCTTCCGGGGAGTACCGAGGTCATCCGAACAGAGGACTGCGTTCCGCATCCCGGTGCCAGTAGATTCCCGACATGCGCAATGGACGGCTTTCCCGGTGAGTATTCCGCCGCCCCCACCACCCCCTCCTCCCTCTCTGCCTCCGGCCCCGGGCCACGAGCAGCCGTACTGGAACGGACAGCAGCCCTACGGATACCAGCAACAGCCACGCACCAATGGTCTGGCGATTGCAGCGTTGGTCGGTGGGCTGGTTCTCGCGCCCTTGGGGATCGTGCTGGGGCACATCGCGCTGTCACAGATCAAGCGCTCGGGTGAGCAGGGTCGCGGCCTCGCCCTGGCGGGCCTGATCATCGGGTACATCTTCACCACGCTGATGGTTCTGTCGATCGTGTGGCTGATGATGATCGCCAATGCCGTCAGCAGTGCGTTCGACAATTTCGATTCGGATACCTACTCGTCCGATTACTACGCCACTCAGACTTCTCAGTCCTACTCGACGTACGCAAGCACGGCACCGACGTACGACTCGGCAAGTACGGCCGAGGTAATCGAAAATGCGTCCGTAGGTGATTGCGTCTCGCGGATACTTGGATCATCCAACGGAGACGGGACCAACTCCGTCACGGTCACCGAGGCATCGTGCGGATCGGCCAGTGCTACTCACCGCGTCACGAGCCGAGGATCGCGTGCCTCGGACTGCTCGTACGACTGGGTGAGCACCGATAATCCGATCGTCGTGTTGTGTCTCACCGAACAATGACCGCGGGCCTGCGAGCCGCCACAAGAAGAGTTCGCTCGTGAGTCTGCCCCCGCCGCCGCCTCCGCCACCGCCCGTTGGTTCTCAGCACCCAGCAGTCGCAACGCGTAGGCGGGGTTGGGTGATCGCTTCCGTGGCCGTTGTGGTGGTCGGTGCGCTTGCTGCAGGCGGCCTGACGGCGGTCAACCTCCTGCGTGACTCCGAAGACGGGCCAGTCGCCGGCCAACTGACGAACACGTATCCCACTCAGCCCCAAGAAGGTTGGTCCTTGTCGGTAGATGAAGTACTGCCGGGTGGATCGTTCCTGTGGCCCGACTCTCTGTCGGCTACGTACGGCGTCGCCAACTTCACCGAGATCGGTTCGACCTTGGTGACCACAGTGGGCACGGGCCCGGGGCAGCAGAGCGAAGTCGTGGCCGTGGACGCGGCGACAGGCCGAGTCAAGTGGCACACCCCCGCCGACGGAACCATCACGTGTGCAACCAACGTCATCGACTCCACTCTGCCGTGCGTCGTGAGCAAGCGGGGCGAGCGGGCAGCGGAGGTCCAGTTCTACGATATCGAGACGGGTGACGTCCAGTCCACGGTCGATCGGCCGTCGGCGGAAATGGTCGAAGTGTCCGACGGCTCTGTTTTCACCATCGACAGCTTCCAAGGCGGCTACACGATCGCTCGCGGAACTCAGCGCGACCTCGATGCGCAGTGGTCGACCACCGAGACGTGGGATACCCAATGTGTCGGGTCGGGCGATGCTCATCACTTCGACGTTTCCGAGGGCATTGTGCACTTTTCGAGCATCCGGACCATCGCTCTCGACGCGGCCGATGGGCGACTGATTTCCGATCCGAATCTCGGAAGCTTCGTCCGGTTGCCCGGTCAGGGTTTCGCTGGGGTTCTGTGTGAAATGCCCATTTCTGACGACGGATACACCACAGCCGTCTCGTCGGGCGATGGAACCGAGATTTTTCGAGCTGAGCGTGAATACCCGGCAGACCCATGGTTGGTCGCCGAGTCCGAGAGTCGCCCGTTCGTGGGATCCGACGGTGCATACAACATCGAGGACGGATCCCCTGTGTGGACTGTCGAAGGGGGCGAGTACTTCTCGCTCAAGAAGGTTATCGGCGACATCGTGTTGGGAACGGATACGGAGACGTTGTCCGGGTACCGACTCGACACCGGTGAGCAGCTCTGGTCGACGCGAGTGGGGGAGAACCTCCAGTTCGTCGAATCGGATGGTGAGCAGGTCCTGCTCAGCGTCGACGACGGTCTCGTAGCAGTGAACCTGACGGACGGCACAACCAGCTGGTTCTTGGACGGTGACGACGGCTACGCGAGGTGGGGTAAGGCTCACGACGGGCTGGCCTCCATCACCAACGACGCCTTCACCTATTACCCGCCGACCGGGGGAGCGTCCGGTGTACCCGGCAGGCTCCCGAGCGCCGGAGACAGCGGCGATTCCGAGGACCAGTTCGTTACCAAGTGCGGCAGTACTCCCGTTCTCACGCCGATCGAATATCGCACACAGGCCGAGGGTCTCGTTGTGCGCATGGAGATGAAAGCGTCCTGTCCAGGCGGAGACATCGTCTCGACGAACGCGATGAGGGTATCGATCACCGACAGCGGATCCAGTGTCGCATCGGCAGTGTTCGACTTCTCGGATTCGCCTGTCTATCTGCCGAGGACGGACAGAACGAACACCACGAACTCGATCGAGCGCGAGTTCCTGTACGAACTCGACAGTTTCTGGCGACTACCGAACAGCCTCGGTTCGTCCTCCAGCCTGACCGACGCAACGGCGTCGGGCTCCCAACTCGTCGAATGCGAGGACGAAGGAACGAGCGACTCCAGCTTGACGACCGGCTCTCCGTCACAGGCTCGGACAAACAGCCCCATCACGGCCGTACGTAGCGCAGCGCCGACCACCGCCGACGTCGAGACCACGAGCCTCGACGCACTCAGGGCACAGGCCAACGCCGATTTGCCCTACGTCCGAGGCGATTTGGCCGACCGATGGGTGGCGCAGATCTCCTCCAAGCGAATTGGACTCGACGCCGCTGACATCAACGGCGCTCAGGTCCGGTGGACGGCCGAAGAGATCTTGCGTCAGCACTTGCAGTTGAGACTGATGTATCCGGAAGTACGGCTGCTGTGGAGTGACGAGTGGCGAACATTCGATCTGCGCGGTTGGTGGATCACCGTTGCGGGCCTGACTTTTGCCGATGCGGACGCAGCCAACGGATGGTGCGACTCGAAAAATATCGCCCTCGATCAGTGTTTCGCGAAGATCGTGAGCAACAGCCGAGATTCTTCGGGCACCACAAAGTACCGACGGTGATCGGTGGAGCATCGTCCACCGATCAAATGACTGTTCAATTCCCCATCCCCGTCGGATAATTCAGCCCACTGTCCATATCCCCCGAGGAGCTCGGCGCGTGCCCGGAGAAAACCAATATCAGTACGGTCAACCGACTACCAGCGGTGCGCCTCAACCCCCTACCTTCTACCCGCCACCGCCCGGCCACCCCGGGACACCGCCGCCACAACCTCCGCAGCAGAACCGTGCTCCAGCGCGGTCGGCCTTCACCGACATACCGGTGGGAGACTACATTCGGGACGGCGTGGCCGGCGTCCTGCTCTTCGTCTCGTTCTTTCTGCCGTGGACGCTCGAGTTCGGCATCACACGCGGGGGATCGGGTGGCATCATCGCGCTCGTTGTTCTCCTGACCTTGCTGTCCTTGGCGTCGCTCGGCCTGCCCTACTTCGCGCGCTTGGGAATGCTGGGGCAGAACTGGCAGGTCGGCCAGGTGCGGGTGCTGCGACTCGCTCTGAACGGTCCGCTCATCGCGATGGTGGTGGTATTCCTTCTGTACGACGTGATCCGAGGGATGTTTCGCTTCAGCGAAACCTCGTCGATTTTCACCGGCGACGGGATCGGTTCGGCTGCGTGGTTCGGTGTGGCGGGTGCACTCTTGGCCGCGCAACCTCGTGCAGCAGAGCTACGAATGGACTCACGCGCAGGAAGCCGTTGGTTGGGGTGGATCAAACCGCTATTGATCGTTGCAGCCGGATTGGCAGTCGTATCCGGCCTACTGTCTCTGATTTTCGTTCTGGTGTCGGCGAGTCGGTATTCGTCGGACGGTGGCTACGTTCTTCAAAGTCTGGTCGGTGGAGTGACTTCGGCGGCAGTACCGGTCGTGGTGCTGGGTGTGATAGCGGCCGGGGCGGCCAACCGCTTCGAGTCCTGGAGGCTCACGGTTGCAGGCCTCGGCCCTGCCCTGCTCGTCGGTGCGTTCTTTCTCTCGTTCGACGATCTGACCGGAGTAGAGCTGTTTCACAACGCATTCGGAAGTCCCTATTATGCGATCACCTTGCTCGTCGCGGCCAGTGTGATCGCCTACCTGCCGTTCGGGCTTCCCGCGGCGACCGACGCCACTCACGCAGGATACGTATGGCTCGATGCAGCCCGGAACGGACTTCGAGTCATAGCATTCTGGAGCTTCGGCACCGCATTCTCGCTGCTCGCCTACGTCATCACCCAAGCGGTGTCGGGCTGGAACGACGTCGGCGAATCGATTGCTCTCGCTGTCTTCGCTCTGCTGATCGGTGTACTTGCGGTCGTCGGGGCTCAATCATTGGCATTTCGTTACAACTCGCCGGATCCGCGACCCTCGCGAGAGGTGGTCATCGGAATCTGTCTGGGTCTTTTGGCGCTGATGATCGGTCGGCTCATTACTCAGTCGATCATGTACGACTCCGACTTTCCCAGCGTCTGGGTCTTCGACCTGGCGATGAGCGCCTCGACGATCATCATCGCCCTGTCGGTTGCCGTCGCACCCGCCGTGCGTGACCTCTACTCCGGGGTGTCCCTCTTCGCGTCGGTCACAGCGGGCCCCTCGCCGGTCGGTGGTTACGGACAGTCTCATTCTTCGCAGGTGCAGTACACGCAGTCCCAGCAGTTCGTTGGGCCTGTCGACGCCGCGTCCGACCCGCGCACTTCCGCCGCGACACTGTTCGAGATCGCCACGACATCACCGGAACTGCGTCCAGCGGTAGCTGCGAATCCGTCGACCTACGAGGACCTGATCGTGTGGCTCGGAAAGCTCGGTGACCCCGCCGTCGACGCCGCCCTGTCTCGCCGCGCAGCCGGGCAGTTCGGCCTGCCCGAAGGGGCGCCCGGCCATTCCACGGTCTCCCCGGATGGGACGTGGTCGCCCGACGACTCCGCCGCGGATGCCCGGCCGAGCCTTCAGAAAGCCAACCGATCCGACAACTCGTCACCGCAACCGTCGACAGCCACCACACAAGAGACCAGAATTGGGGATTCGGTAGCGTCGGATCCGAACACACCTGCCGTGACTTTGTTCGAGATCGCCACGAACTCTCCGTCACTCCGACCGGCGGTAGCTGCGAACCCGTCGACCTACGCCGACCTGCTGACCTGGCTCGGGCAGTTGGGGGATCCTGCGGTGGATGCTGCTCTGGCGCAACGAGAGTCAGGTCGATCAGGGCCTGCGCAGAACCGCAGCCAACCGGCTCCGCGGGTGACCGAGGCACCCACCGTGGTCGTTGCCGGCCCCCCTGCGTCGTCTCGCGAACACGCCGCTACCGACCCTGGTACTCCGGCTGCTGTGCTGTTCGACATTGCCAGCAACTCACCGGAATTGCGCCCACTTGTGGCCGCGAACCCGGCGACATACGACGATCTGCTCGAGTGGCTCGGCAAACTGGGAGACCCCGAGGTCGATGCCGCTCTGACTCGTCGAGCGGAAAAGCGTCCCGCTGCAGACGAAACGGCTATATCCGGCGTAGCTGCCGAATCGAAGCCCGACGCTCCGAGCGCGGTTGTCGCGAATCCCGAAACTGCTCCTACACTCTCGGCGTCGCTGCCTGCCGAGACTGCGGAACAGGTTGCTACCGACGAGGACAAGTCGGCGGTCTCGGACCCGATGTGCCCCGCGGCGGTGCTGTTTCGTGTTGCTGAACACCGGCCCGACCTTCGCGTGATCGTTGCCGGGCACCCCAACGCCTATCCAGGACTGTTGACCTGGCTTGGAGGACTCGGTGATTCAGCCGTGAACGACGCTCTGGCTCAACGACGATGACGACCATCGGGCCTCCGCCTCCGCCTCCGCCCCCTCCACCCACTCAGCCGTGGTCCTCGTCGGCGCACACACCGCCTCCGCCTCCTCCACCCCTGGCTCCTCCACCGCAATCGAACGTCTCTGGTGGACCGACAACGAGCTACAACACGTATTCCGGCTACGAGTCCTCTTACCGAGCTCCGGCATCCAACTCCGCTACACGTCGAATCCTTGCCGTTACTGCTCTGGTCGCCGGCATTGTTGCAGGACTGGCATTGTCGATGCTGGGTTTCTCCGAAAACTGGGTCCAACGGGTCATCGCGTCCTCAGTTGCCGCCGTCGGCTTTCTCGTCTTTGCATGGCTTCAAAACGTGAGTGTGACGAGGCGCTGCGGTGCCACCGTGTTGACGATTGTTGCAATCGCATGGCCGTTGTCGGACATTGCAATGCTGCTCGCCGCTGGATGCATACTCGCTGCTTGGATTCTGGTTCGACGTCGATCCCTGATTCCGTTGATCTTCCCTCCGTTCGCAGCAGTGTGCACCGTTGCGCTCACCTTCCTCACGATCGATCGCGGGTCTGGAGCCGGGATCATCGTGACACTCCTGCCAGTGATGCTGTGCTTGGCTGCTTTTGCTTGGCTGGCAGCAGGTATCGACAAACTGGTCAAGCCACGTGCGGCGCAGGTCGGGACCGACGAAGTAGGTCCACTGCGTGAATACTCGCCAGCCACAGGATATTCGACTGTGCAGACGTCGTATGGCACCAACACGACAGCCGTCTTGTCTCTGGTATTCGGGCTCTTCGGTTCCGGGATCATCGCGGTGGTGCTCGGACACGTCGCGCGCGGTCAGATTCGGCGAAGTGGTGAGCGTGGATCCGGAATGGCCACTGCCGGATTGATTCTCGGCTACGTTGCGATCGTGGTCTACGTTGGGTTGACCATTGCCTACGTGGTGTTCATCGGGAGGCTGTACGCGGTCTGAACCTGTCGATGACACGACCACCAACCGTGATCATCCGAACGGTGGATACCGAACGAGCAAGCATCATGTGAAGCTTCGGGGAACCTATTGCCTGAGCATCGGAATACCTCATGACGAACGAGCAAATCCCGAATCGAGGCGTACCCACCGGTCCGCCACCGCCGCCCCCTCCTCCTCCGCCCCAGCAGTGGGGGCACGGCATCTCGTCCAACCCGGTACCTCCCGCGCAGCCGCAGTACGCCTCAGGGCCGCCCGGGCAGCATCGTTACACCCACGACGGTGCGCGTCTAGCGGGCACGGGAATGCGGGTTGCAGCCCGACTGCTCGATTTCGTTCTGATCGCCATTGTGTCGTTCATCGGTGGCCTCATCTCATCGACTGCGCTCTCGAGCAACTTCGACTACGACGCTTACCGGACAACGTCCGGAGTGATCAGCCTCATCATCTCGCTCGGTGCCATCGCCTATTTCCTCTTCGCTGAATCCTTGTGGGGGACAACTGTGGGCAAACTGATTCTGGGAATCAAGGTTCGCTCGGCAGCAGGTGGCCAGTTGAGTCTCGGTCAAGCATTCAAGCGCAACGCGTTCGTGCTGCCGATGTATTTGGGTGCGGTGGTTTCGTCCCTGGTCATGCTCGGCAGCGATCAGGATTTCGCGGGTACGATGTCATCGATGATGTATGGAGGAACAGTAGGAATCCTCGGAAATATCGCGACGGTCGGACTATCGATCGCACTCATCGTTTCGATCAGCAATTCCCCCAACCTCCAGGGATTTCACGACAAATTGGCTGACGCCGACGTGATCGCCACCCGGTAGTTTGCGCACGCAACCGGCCCCTCGCCAAGTCGTAAGCGAGGGGCCGGTTCGTTGCGGTGACGAAAAAATGCGGGGATCAGTAGCCAGGGCGAGGCTCGAAGCCGGGATCGGGGAGAACCGGGGGAGCCTGTTCGACCTGTGCCGGCTCGGGTTCTTGCTCCACCGGAGCTTCTTCTGCTGGTGCTGGTGCTGGGTTGGGAGCAGGCTCCGGCGCGGTGAATTCCGCAGCAGGAGGCAGGACATCCGCGGGTGCGGGCTCTGTAGTCGGTAATTCCGGCGACGTGCTGGGAACGGTCGTCGTGGGTGTTGCTGTGGTCGTCGTCGCCGGTGCAGTTGTGTCGTCATCTCCGCAGCCAGTGAGTAGCAGCGACAACGATACCGCTGCTATTGCAGAGATGGCCTTCAGGGAATGTGCCATTCGAATGAGTGCTCCTGTCGAAAATCGAAACGGTTCGCGTCGAGTCGGTGTGAACGTAACACCCGATCGAAGTGGCGGCGCTGGTGTCCTCTATTCGAATGAATCGATTGTGGAATGGCCGCCACCGGCCAGTATTGTTTTGTCCAGCGTCTAAAGTAACCCTGGACTTCAGTCCGGTGAGCAGAAAGATTCGACGACTCCATGAAACGTTCCATCATCCGGACTGTTCTTTTGTGCTCTCTCTCTATTGCCGGATCTGCGATGCTCCTGACTGCGCCTTCGGCAGTAGCTGCTCCGAAGGACGGAGCGACACTGGTCACGATGGGCGATTCCTTCACCGCCACAGCGCCCATCCTCGGAGACCGAGGTGATGGTTGCGTGCGGCCACCGACGTCGTGGCCGGCGCAACTCGCCGACCAGATCGGTCTCGGCGGTACCGATCGCTTCGTCGATGTGTCCTGCAACGGTGGCACAATCGACACCGGCGAGGGCTTCACTCTGGTGCAGCAGGCGCGCAAAGCAGCCGCCGCCGGAGCGTTCGGGCCCGCCACTCGCGCGGTGACCATCCAGGCCGGTTGGAACGACACCTGGGGAAGCTCTCCCGGCCGCGCCTTTCCGTCGGTGGACTGCCTCCTGGACGTGATCCGCGGGTGCGGGCTCGATGCGGCGGACCAGGGCAGACTGCCCGACTACCGGGCGGTGTCCGGCGAGGTGTACGCCGATCGGGTTCGAACAGTCGTGGACTACGTCCGCTACTACGCTCCGAACGCCGAGATCGTGCTCGTCGGATATCCCGAAGTGTTCGCCGGTGACCAAGCAACGGCCTGCATCCAGGTCGGCGCTGGAATTGCAGTGCAGCCCAACGCAGCCGGCTACATCACATACCTGACGGCGCTGGACGCCGCTCAGCGCGATGCCGCAAGAATCCTGGGAGTCGACTACTTCGACGCCCTTGCCGCCACGAAGGGACACGGCAGCTGCACCGGTGATCCGTGGATCGGTGGCATCACTGGAGTGGATTCTCTCTATGTCGGTGCGCCGATTCATCCGACACCGCTCGGCAACTCCGTCGTAGCGTCAGCGCTGCGCGACCGACTCGCGTTCTGAGCGCGCAGATGGTGTCGGGCCTCGATTCGGAGGTAGTGAAGCGGCGTGATCTGCCCTCGCTCACAGGTGCGCGATGGTGGGCGGCTTTCGCAGTCTTTCTCCTCCACGCGCTGGTGTTCCTGCCGGTGTATCCATTTCAGAAGTCTTCGACCTTCGAGACGATTCACAGCTTCGTACCCATGCAGCTCGGTGCTGCCGGAGTGACATTCTTCTTCGTGCTCTCGGGGTTCGTCATCTATTGGTCGTTTCGACCCGGTTCGTCCATACGCCAGTTCTACTGGCGGCGGGCGCTGAAGATCTACCCGACGCACATCGTCGCTGCCCTCGTATTCGTGGTCGCCGCCTCGGTCCCTTTGTCCAGAGCGGTGGTGTGGGTCCCGAATCTGCTGTTGGTCCACACGTGGGTGCCGAAGTGGACGATGGTGGGGGGATTGAACGTCCCTTCGTGGTCCCTGTGTGCCGAGATTCTGTTCTATGCCTGCTTCCCGTTGGCGTTGCCTCTACTCAGAAGAATCGGAACCCACCGTCTGTACTGGGCTTTCGGTGCTCTCGTGTTGATGATCGCGGCCATTCACGTGTCGTACTTTCTCTTCGTCGACGGGCCACGCGGAATTTCGAACATCTTTGCCCCGAGGCTTCTCCCCGGAGATGTTTCGCCGATGTTCGAGATACACGCCTCACCGGCGTGGTTCGCGCAGGACGACATCCCTGTGTCTCCCTCGTACTGGCTGAGCTACACCTTTCCGCTCTCGCGTCTTCCCGAGTTCTTTCTCGGGGTTCTGGCCGCCCGGCTGGTCATCGAGGGTCGCTGGCGCAATATCCGCCTGACACCACCACTTCTCGCTCTGGCGCTCGCTTTTTCGGCGACGTGGGTCGTTCCGGTCAACTTCAAGATGTCTGCACTTCTCGTGGTTCCTGTCGCCGCAGTAGTCGCCACCCTGGCCTCCAGAGATCTCGACGGTGTTCGTGGGTTGAATTCGACGCGGCCCATGGTGTGGCTGGGCCAAATCTCGTATGCGTTCTACATGATTCAATTTCCGGTGATGGTCATCATCACGCGACTGTTCATCGGCGGCAATGCTTTCGACTTCGCGGGATGGTTGTTCTGGGCATTGGTCAGCCTCGTGGTGTCGATCGCAGCTGCGCAGCTGATCTACAGTGGCGTCGATCAAGCGTTGATGCGCAGGTTCGCCCGTCGACGTGCGTCGTCGACAACCGAATCGCAGTCTCTCGAATCGAGCGTTCAGGATGCCTCCGGAAGCCCGGTTGGAGTTCGTCGATGACCGACAACCGGCCACCGATACCGACGCCTCCGCCTTCCCGGCGCGTACGCAACACACCGCCGGCCGTGTCCCCGATGCCCCGCCCACTGGTCCGAGTCGACCGCCTGGAGCACCATTGTCCGGTCTCGCCGATCAGCCACCACGGCGGCGATCAGCCGTAGCGATCGTGCTGGTGGTCTTTGCTGCTCTGCTCGTGCTCGTTGCTGCAGGAACGGGAGCGTGGTATCTGCTCGGACGCGAGTCCGGCGCGGGTACGACCGCGAGCGCGGGTGTAGAGCAGTCGGATTCGAGCTCGGATTCGTCGAGCCCGACCGGTGCATCGGACGCCCCGCAATCTGTTTCCCGGACATTGACATCGCCCGTCGGGGCGAGCCCATGGGCAGTCGCCCTCGATCCCTCCGCCGCTACCGCCTACGTCACCAACTCGGACAACGGAACCGTATCGGTGGTCGATACTAAAACGGGAGTGACACGGGCGAGTGTCCCTGTCGGTAGCAAGCCCGCAGGCGTGGCATACAGCACGCAGAACGATGCGGTCTACGTGAGCGACGCCAACGGTCGGTCGGTGACCGTGATCGATGCGCAATCCAACGCGATCGAAGCTGTGGTTGCCGTGGGCAACGGCCCGTACGCCATTGCCGCGGACGATGCCACCAACGCCGTGTTCGTCTCGAACTTCGACGAGGGCACGGTGTCGGTGATCGACGGTCGAACCAACGCGGTGACGGCAACCGTCAGAGTGGGTGCCAAACCGTATGGCATTGCTTCGGAGCCGAATTCGGGGTCGATCTATGTCACCAACGCCGGGGATCGTTCGGTGTCGGTGATCGACGCGGCACGCCGCACGGTGGTGGCCACCATCCCGGTCGGTGCCGAACCGTGGGGCGTGGCAATCGATCCGGCGATGGAACGGGCATACGTCACCAACCATGCCGACAACACCCTTTCGGTGATCGATACGGTGTCCAGATCGGTGGTGACGACAGTTCCCGCAGGTGTGTCACCGGTCGGTGTGGCGGTGGACTCCAGCAGCTCGACGGTGTTCGTCGCCGATCACGGTTCCAACACCGTCACAGTTCTGAACGGGCGTTCCAATTCCATCGAGTCGAGCATCGTGGTCGGCACCAATCCGCATGGCATCGCTGTCGATTCCGATGGCGAAATCCTGTTTGTGACCAACTTCAAGGACGCGACACTGTCTGCCATCGGATTCTGACAGGTGATCATGGTGTGCGCTGTGCGACGAGCAGTCGCCGTCGGCGTTGCAGCGCTGCTGCTTTCGAGTTGCGCACATGCGGTCGATGTGGAGACTTCCGATGTCGGTGGGGGAGTCGAGGTGGCGACCTCGGCCTCGGTGTCGACGCAAAAGCCGCAAACGGACTTGGCGGCGTTGGTCGACCCCGTCGTGCATGCCACCATGGACCAGCTTGCCGTACCGGGTGCGGTCGTCCTGGTGCAAGAGCGGAACGTACTGTGGCAGAACGCATACGGAACTCGAACGGTGGGACAAGACGTCCCTGTTACCGTCGGCGACCACTTCCGGATCGGTTCGATCACGAAGACAATGGTTGGCACGGTGGTCTTGCAACTGGTCGAATCCGGTGCTCTCGCTCTCACCGACCCTGTGTCGAGTTTTCGTTCCGACGTGCCCAATGGTGACTCCATCACCATCGCCGACCTTCTCGAGATGCAGAGCGGCCTCTACAGCTACACCGAGAACAGCTACTTCAATACTGTCCTCGATGAAAATCCCGGCCGGGTATGGGACCCGGAAGAGTTGTTGGCGATCGGCTTCGGTGGAGCCCCGTATTCACCGCCCCGGCAGGAGTTTCGATACACGAACACCAATACAGTTCTGCTCGGCACAATCGTCGAGTCGATCCTCGGGACCGATCTTCGAAATATACTGGCAGACCGGATATTCGAGCCTCTAGGACTGGACGACACCAGCTTCCCCGCCTCGGAGGACGCCGAGTTGCCTGACCCGCACCCCCACGGGTACCTGTTCGGTACGAACGAATCCGCCCGGATCTCGGTGAAGTTGTCCTCGGCCCAGGTCGACAATGCTCGGAGCGGAGTGCTGGTTCCCAACGACGTCACCGACCTCAATCCGTCGTGGATCTGGGCGGCAGGCGGGGCGATCTCGACGGCCGCCGATATCGCGACGTACGGTCGCGCTCTTGTCCGCGGAGAAGAAATATTGGGCAAAGATCTTCAGTCTCGACGCATCGGTAGTGTGACGCTAGAGCCCGACAATCCGAGTCCCGGCGACTACGGGCTTGCCTGGCAGGCATACGGTCCGTTGATCGGACATGACGGTGCCATTCCCGGCTTCCAATCCTTCATGGGCCACGATCCGGTGAGCGACACCACGATTGTGGTGCTGTGCAATGTGCGCGACGGCCCCGCCGGCGGTCGGCCGGCCAACGAAATCGCGATGGGTGTCCTGCAACGATTGCAGAGCGGAATGAAGTAAGAACATGCGCATCCCCGTCTATTCGGTATTCGGCCATGTGGACCGTCGAATACCCGGAACTGTTGCGACGGTCGGTATCTCGATCGCACTGACCGTCTCGATCAGCAACTCGCCGAACCTGCAGGGATACCACGACAGAATGGCACAGGCTGTAGTGGCGACCACGCGATAGCGGTGACTCGTCGATCACGAACCCCCTCGTCACCGTGTGACGAGGGGGTTCGTGTGGAGTGAATGCAGGCCGACAGTCCTTACGCCGATGGGGGAGGCGGAGGGCTGTTGGGCGGCGGGGGCGGTGACGACGGTGGGGGAGGTGGCCGCGAGATTCCCGTCTGCTGGGGACGATTCTCGCCGGCAGCTGGCACGGCACCGATCGAAACGGTCACGTCGGTGAGACCGGTGTCGTGTGCGTCGACCTCCGATGTCCGGCGGCGCTTGTGTGTGCGTCTTCCGAATCCTCCGAGCGCGACGAGGAGCAAACCTGCACATGTCGCCAGCAGTGCCAGGTTCGAGTATTTCGGAAGTAGCCGAACGGATGTCGATACATCGAGATCGTTGCCCTCGGTGTCGGCACCGAGGGCGTGAATATGGTGACTTCCGATTGGCATATCCGATGGAATGGTCAGTGTGGCGTGCACGCGCCCGTTGTCATCGGCTCGAGCCGAAGCCAAAGTTCGCGAGACGGAATCTATCCGGAACACCACTGTCGAAGACGGGGCGAATCCGGCGGCGTCGATGGTCGCTTCGCCGCCTGCCTCGTAGATGTCTGCCGCCGATGCCCACGGCTTCTTGAAGAAGTCCAAAACGGGGTTCGAGCGGTCGACCACAGCATGATCCCACTTCGGTGCATTTTCGCGTGGATCGATCGTCGCTCGCGACGCCGACCACGCGGAGAGGGCACGAGCCATCGCAGCGTGACCGAGCTTGTTGGGATGGAGCAACTCGTGGCGGTCCGCAACGGCTGCGATGTTGTTCGCCAAGGTGCCCTTCGAAGATCCGAATACCGCATAGCTCTGGGCCAGATCGCAGATGGTGTGATCCGGTTGAAAGGCTGGTGCCACGTCGGATGCGTAGTACACCGGGATTCTCTCCGAGGCCAACGAACCGACAGCCGCTGCGATTTCGAGGTTGAGCGCATCGATGAACCGGTTGAAGAAGCGTAGTTCGTTCGCGCTGATGCCGAACTGGCACCCGCTCCCGGCAGCGAGTCCGGCCGCTTCGGTCGGCACGATGCGTGGATAGGGGACTACGACGATCGGGGCTGTCCTACCGCCGCGAGCCGACTTTGCTTCATCGTCGTTGACGGCGCGATCGACGTCACGGTAGACCCTCCGCAAGTCGTTCCCGATTGCGCTGATCCCGTCCATGGCCCACGTTTCGAAGACCATGGGCTTCCCGTCCGGCAAAGTCGGGTAGCAGTTCGGCCACACGCTGCATTGGATCACTTTGGTTCCGAAGCCGACGTCGTTTCCGCCGATGCTGAGCAACACCGCGTCGGGAGAGTCGGGGCCGACGGCCTCAGCGCGTAGTGACAGGAGCTGTGGCGTCACCTTGTAGTTTTCGGACTGCTGCTGCGAGTAGAAGTCCCCGACAACCGCACCCGAGCAGGCGAGGTTTCGCACCTTGTCACCGAAGAGGATTGCCCCGTATGCGCTGGTCGAACGATGGCATATATTGCCGGATTCCTTGTCGGCGGTGCCGGGGACGTAGTCTCGGGTGCCCTCACCGGAGGCGTAGGAATCACCCACCACCACTGCGTGTCTCACGTCGCCGAGAATGCCGGTGAGTGTGCCGAAAGGCTCGATCGTGGAGGTTTTTCCGTCCAACACCGATGGCGCAGAATTGTTCGCGGTTGCTGTCGCCAGCCAGGTGAATGTACCGAGAACAGAGTCGTCCGGCCTGATGGTGATATCGACCCTTCGGCTTTGCCCAGGATCGATGTTGCCCAGGAACCGTACCGGTCGTGGAACGAGAACCCGTCCTGGAACGCCTGTTTCGTCGTTCAGGGTGAGTGAGAGTCGAACGTCGTCAGCGCGGACGCGTCCGCCGTTGTGGACCGTGAAAGATGCTGTCGATCCCGCGTTTCCGGTTCCGCTGACCACGGGCAACTGATTCGGAACCGAGCCAGTGAGGCTCAGCTGTGCGCCGCCGAACTGTTGAAGCGCCGACTGTAGGCCAGCGGTATCGGTGGCCGAGGCGTATTGGCCGCCTGTGGCATCGGCGATGCATTTCAGTTCGTTCGCGCCGTCTTCGCTGATCTGGAGGCCGACGGTGTTGACTTGGATCTCGACTCCGTCCGCAACCAGTTCGTTCGCGACATCGCACACTTCGGTTGCACCGCAATTGGATTCGCCGTCGCTGACCAGCACGATCGTGCCCTTGTTGTCCTTGCCGATCAGTTCGGCAGCATGTCGTAGAGCTGGCCCGGTCGGCGTGTCACCATTGGGATCGAGTCGTCGTACAGCTGCTGAGGCCGAAGCCACATCGAGTTCCGCAATTTTCACCTCGACGTTTCCGATGGAGCACCCGTCCACCGTCCTCGACCCGGCCCCCGGATAAGCGATCAAGCCGAACGGTGTACGTGGACCCAACGCGTTGACCAGGTCGATCACCGACGAACGTGCCGCATCGATTTTCGACTCACCGGTCAGGGAGTTTGCATCCATCGAATCGGAGGTGTCGAGGACGACGACCACCGGGACGTATTGGCCGCCTGGGACGTAGACGTCTGTGTTTTCCTGCGCGCCGGCCGACGAAGGCAGCAGCAGCGACACTGCAACAACTGCCGATAGAGCACAGAGCCGCGTCGCAAGCTTCACCGTGTGCCCGCAATGAGGTTCAGACCTTCTGTCGATCCGAGGAGTTTCGCGTCCCCGAGGATCACAGTCGGGTTGTCCTTGGCGTTGGTCGTTGTCGCCTCGATTCGTAACCTCATGACGCCGTTGAGATCGACTCGAATCGGGGTCGACTGCCCGAGACCCACCTGCACCGAAGTCAGCTCTCGACCGTCGCCGAACACGGTGATCGTGCCGGATCCAGTGCCCTCGCGATCATCGGTTCCAGCAATGGCTTCGAGGGCAACCGCACCTCTGGACAATGAGTACTCTCCGTAAGCGGATGACCGAGCGGAGGGTGAGAGTTCCACGCTGGAGCCCAGCGCACCGCCGTTGACGTTGACCGATGACACCGTCGAGAAGCTCGAACTCATAACAGTGGAGACCGACGCGAGTGACAGTGCATCGCCTGGGTCGGCGACGGTCACAGTCACGACGGTAGGCATCACCGCGCCTGCCGGGGGATCGACTGCGAGTACCTGCCCTCGCGGAACCGAGGCATCGACGGCTCGGACCAGCTGGACCACTGCGCCGGACTGCTCGAGCGCGGTGCGCGCGGTGCGCTCGTCGGACCCGATGAGGGTACTGGGTACAGTCGCTGGAATTGACACCGTCAGTTCGATCTCGTCGACGGAAGCGGCTGCAGCCGAGGGACTCTGGGTGAGAATCAATCCGACCGGACCCGCGGCAGGCTTTTCGGCGAATGTAGTAGCTACCGACCCGAGGCCGGCGTCGGACAGCACGGTCAACGCTACGTCCCGATCGAGCCCGAGGACCGATGGCATCGGCTGTGTCGAACCGGATTGGGCCGCGACGAGATCCGATGGATCGAATTCGACAATGCTGTCCGGTGATCCGGTTGGCGGAGCGAAAACGTATGTCAGTGAAGCGCCCACGACCAGTAGTCCTATGACGATGGCCGGCCACCGTAACGCCACGATGACGCGAAGTAGTCGGGATGACCTGGATCGCTCGGCCAAGTCAGCAGTGCTACGACGAAACTTCAGCGTCCTTCTCCGTCCCGGTAGGTGGCACTGACGACAGGCACGGCAACCGACGACGACTCGAATCGAACGAGCCACACACCGTCCCTGGTTGCCTCGATAACCTTCTCGGCGGTCAGGTCCGATGTGGCAACCAGATGTTGGGTTTCGTCCGAACATTCGACGATCGACTTTTGCAGCGCTGCTTCACCTTCGGTACCTACGACTGTGCAGCGAACCGCGTCGGCCAGAACGAATTCCGAAATTGTGGTCGACGCCTCGCCTGTGAACGTGGTCTTCGCCGCGGGCGTTGCTGCAGTGGTTGTCGGTGGTGTTGTCGGCGCAGCGGTCGAGCTCGGGACAGCGGACGAGGAAGGGGACGGCGGTGCCGAGACGACTGCAGGAACTTGCGAAGGCTCTATTGCAGCTGCGTTCTCGAGCGGAGCTGGAGTGGTGACGCTCGGCTCGCGCAAGGTAGGCACCGGTTGAACGGGAGCCGAAGGGCGACTGGTTATCGTGGCTGAAGGCGTCGGCTTCTCGAAACCAGGGGCCGGGCTCGTACTCACTGTGGTCGACTCCGTGGGCCCGACGCTGATGCTGCTCGAAGCCGGTACGAGTGGCAAATTCATACTCCGCGGATCAGGAAGCGGAGTAGCGGGACGTTGCAGTGTGGAGGTATCGATCGTTCTGCCGACCGATCTCAGCAGTGGCTTCAGCGTGTCCAGATCGACCAAAGTGAATTGATCGACGGTTGAGTTGTTCGGTGTCACAGGGATTGGTTCACCTGCGGCGGGTTGCGTGGCGTAGTCGACGGAAACGACGTTCTGTTCGCGGTAAGACGGCCACCTGTCCCCGGTCGGCTGATAGCCGGACAACGGTTCGCTTGCCGGGGGGCCGAGCGGATTTCCGCAATTGCAACGGATACGAGGAACACCAGCGGCGTCGACCATGACGGCGGTACCCGCCTGAAGAACCGACTGGAACGGGGTTGCTCGACCGTCGGAGAAGCTGTAGTTGGTGACTCTCAGATCGGTCGTCAGAGAAACCGGCGTCAAAGTGTCGAGGTAGAACGGAATGGCCTCGGTCGGGATCCCGAACGCGGACGCCCACGCCTCGGACTTTGCACGGTCTTCGGACAGGTAGTTGGCCAACGCAGCAGCGTCGCAGGAAGCGTCGTCGTTGGTTCCACCGTAGAGGCCCGGCGTGGTTCCCACTACGGTCGACCCGCCGTTGGAATTGGTGGTCAACGATCCGGCGAGCTGCGCGAGCATCTCATCGCTCGACAGGTCGGACAACGGACGGCTGGCCAGAGCGACCGATGGAGTGAACGGTCCAGGACCGATCGACTCGGCCGACTGCAGTGCAATGTCATTGGTCGATGCCGACGATCCTCCAGTGACCAGAAGGGTCACGGCAAGGGCGCTCACCACCACCATCGACAATGCCGCAGCGGTAGCGCCCAGAATGGTGCGTGATGTGTCACGTTTTCCGGCATCAGGATTGGGATCCTGCCAGGTCGACGATTCGGATCCGGTGGTCACGTTGTGCTCCATATGTTGAAGGTGGATCGACTGTCTGCGAGCTTGTCCGGCTCAGTCATGATTCGTGGAGCTTCCCTGATACCGCGCCATGCTCTGCCTGATCGTGTCGAATCTCGGATCGGTAGAACGGTCGAACTGTTCACCGATCGATCTGTACGTTTCTCCGTTTGAATGGAGGTCGATGCCTGTGCGGTCTCCTGCGGCATCGGCGGTGAAATTTTGTACCGTGCCTTGGTCGTTGTTGAAGACCGATGCGGTGAGGTTTGTTGCAGTGGTGATCGGGTTGAGAACAATCATGCTTGCTGCTGCCGTCGAGGGCACTGGATCGCCCTCGGCTGACAAAGTAAGTAGATTGGCTCCCATAGTCTCCGGGGCAACGCCTGCCAGACGGGGTGCACCGAAAGTGACCACATCGGTGACGTTGAACAGGCCAGTGGCCGCGATGGTTTGAGCGTCGATACCGCCCTGGCTGTAACCGACCATCATTATCTCTGCCCCGTGAGGAATGCGTGACATTCGGCCGAGTAGATACGGGTCAGGAAGGCCGGTGACTTTGTAAATGTTGTCAGCCCAGTTGAGCCGGTTGCCTGGGTTGAATCCGTTGCCATCCCCCGCACCGCCGGTGCCTTCGACGTACACGACGTAACGGTCTACACCGTCGGAGCCGGTGATCTTCTCTATGTGCACTCCATCGCGGTTGTGGTCGTCGCGGTCGATCTTCTCGAACAGCGACTTGGTACTGACGCTCGGTTCGGAGCAGACCGCCAAACCCGTCGCGACTGCGACGCCCGTTGCTGCTGCACTGGTCGACTCCTGTTCGGATGCGTTGCGTCGCAACGTATCGGCTGCCACAGTGATGGCTTGGCTCGTCGACCTCAATCGTGCGGTGTCTGTCGTGTTCCACTGCGATCTGAAGCGGTCCGCGTCGGGACCGCGCCATGCATTGGAATTGGAGATTCGGACCGACAAGGAGCGGATGGTCTCCTCCAGGGTGCTGGCGATGTCGGTGAACTGCTTCGCCAGTGTGCGAAGCTCGTGGACGTCTGCCCCGTGTTCGGCCACAATCTGCTCCTTGTCGGTGTCGAGGTTCTACGAGCTGCTGCTGGTCTGCTGTTGCTGCTGCGCATTGCGACTTGCTGTCTGCGATGCCTGCTGCAGTGCATTGACGACAGCCTTGAGTTGCGCGGTGTGCGTGCCCTGCCATTCGGAGCGGAATCGATCGGCGTCAGGGCCCTTCCACTGAACGCCGTTGAGCTGACTTGTCAGTCGCGTCAGCACGCCCTGAATTTCGTTCGCCTTGTTGTTCAGTTCACGCGAAAGCTGCTGAACCTGCTCGACGTCTTGTCCCCAGAATGCCATCGGCTTCTCCATTCGTTCGTTGTTTTTCGTGATAGTCAGTTCGGACGCGCAAGCTGTAGCTTCACCGCCTTACCTTGCGCAATCAGGAATCCTCGGCCAGGTGGTTGTGCGCCACGTTGCCTCGAGCCCAGCGGCGTGCTGAGAAGGCTCTCGCCGTCGATGTCACTGGGACACAACAGGAGTCCTCGACGGCCGGACCGGAAGGGGCCGCCGAGCGCGTAGGCACCCTGCCAGGTGGAGATCTCCGACTCGCCCACGACGAGGCCATCCGCAGCGTCGACACACTTGATCATCCGTTCGAGGTCCGGTTGAACCACCGAGTCGGTGAACTCGCTCAACGACTCGACGACAACCACCATGCGTGGCGCGTCGGGGGATTCGCCTCGCTCGATGATCTCGAGCAGCAACGTCGACACCGCCTCCAGCCCGATGGCCACGGAATCCCACACGTCCTCGGATTCGGTGCCACTGGCACGTGGTGAGAGATAGAACGTCCGGACTTCGGATTCTGCACGCACAACGGACTGCGCCAAGGTCACGAGCGCCGTCGAGCGCCCGCTGAACGGTGGACCCGCGACCATGAGCAAGCCGCGCGGGTCGAATCCCACCGGCGCAAGATCTGCGTAGCCGATGCCGATCGATGGTCTGCCTCCGACCTCGTTGGGCAGGGAGCTCGAGGCGACGTCATCGGAGAGGCGTTCCACAGCAGCAGCACGGTGGACACCTGCTGCCCGCGACGCATCTGCGAGCTCGGTCAGTACGCGGAACTGGGTCTCGACATTGGGGTCACCGCCGAGCACCGATATTTGCACTTCCCGATCGTCCACAATCCCTCGTCCGGGCGGCGATAGGCGGTCGAGGATGTCCTTCGGCGCACCTAGTAGGAGATAATCGTCCTCGGCGGCCATGCGTAGAACGAGACGACGTTGAATTGTCGAACCGAGCGATGTGGGAACAGCATTGGGACGGTCGGCCGACACGATCAGATGTACCCCGACGGCTCGGCCGTCAGTGGCCATCTGGTTGAGCATCGCGAACCACGGGGACACCGGCGATGATTCGTACGCTTCTCGAAACGCGCCGATACCGTCCACCAACAACAGGATGCGCGGCTCGTCCGGCCGCCGCGCGATGCTGCGATAGTCGACGATGCTGGAGGCATTCACTCGCGAGTAGTCCTCGGAGCGACTGTCGACGAGACCGGTGAGCCGCCGCATCAGACGTCCCAGGAGTTCGTCGTCATCGCCGACTATCGCTCCGACCTCGGGGAGAGAGTCGAGCATCCGCAGTCCGCCCGAGCCGAAGTCGATCCCGTATATCTCGACCGGCCCCTGCTCGCTCGCAGCCAGGACGGCAGCGGTGGCGACGGTACGCAGGACCGTCGACTTGCCCGATCCGCCAGTGCCGAACACAGCGAAGTTTCCGTCTCTGTCCGGATCGAAGCAGACTGCCGGCTGGCTTTGGGTGGCGGGGTCGTCGGCGACGCCCAGCGGGTACCCACCCACTGAAACGCTCGGCCGAGTCACCATGTCGTATGCCCGTTTGAGCTCGGGGAGCCACGGAACTCGTGGATTCGGTACCTTCGCCAGCTCGGCCGCACGAGCGATCGAGCGAACAACCCGCATCATGTCGGTGTCCTGCGATTGCGCAGCAACTATCGGAATGGGTGTTTCCCAGGGCTTCCCGTCGCCGAAGTTCATCTCGGTGATGTCGATAGGCGTTTGCGTATCCGAACCGACCGTCCAACCACCGGTGTATGCGGTTTGGAAAGTCGTCAACCGACCCGGCCCGACCTTGGCTGTTGCGCGGCCGGGCAAGCTGGGTGAGAAGTAGGCGGCATCCTTGGACCCGAGCACATCGACCGAATCGTCCTCGTCCGCCATCCGCAGTGCCACGCGAAGATTGGTGTTCGCCCGAAGATTGTCCTTGATGACACCGGCTGGGCGTTGAGTCGCGAGAATCAGGTGCAGTCCCAGCGAACGTCCTCGTTGAGCGATGTCGACGACACCGTCGACGAACTCGGGTATCTCCTTGGCCAACGCTGCGAACTCGTCGACGATGATCACCAGCGAAGGCGGAGTCTCCGGGTCCTGCGAACGCTCGAGCGAAAGAAGATCCTTCTCACGTTTGCGATTGAGTAGCCTTTCGCGATAACCGATCTCGGCTCGAAGCGAGATCAGCGCTCGCCTGACGAGGTGAGGGGAAAGGTCGGTGACGAGTCCGACCGAGTGGGGTAGGTCGACGCAGTCGGCGAACGCCGTTCCACCCTTGTAATCGACGAACAGAAACGAGACGCGGTCCGGACTGTGCTCTGCGGCCATGCCGAGAATCCAGGCCTGGAGGAACTCGCTCTTGCCAGAACCCGTCGTACCACCGACCAGAGCATGCGGCCCGTGCTCGCGCAGGTCCAGATGGAATGTGTCGACACCGCGCGATCCGACGAGAGCCCGTAACGAATTATCCGACGTCCGTCGAGGAGGGGGCGGCCCGGAACGCTTCAGGATGGAGTTGTTGCGTTCCCAACGTCGAACCAGCTTCGTTGGATCCGAGGTGATCGAGAAATCGTCCAGATCGAGGAAGGAGACCGAGCGTGGCAGGTCGGTCTCGTCTTCGACGGACACTCCGACATCGACGACAGGCGCGAGCAACAGCGCGATCTGGCGGGCGTCCGGCAGGTCGACGGTTTCACTTGCCACGGGGAAGGTGTGCTTTCCGACGCGTACTTCACCCGCCGTCGAACCGGATGTGTTCGTCTCGACGAGCAGGAAGGACCTGCACGCCGCGGGTACGCTCGTCAATTGTGTTGCTACCCAGACGAGGTGGACGTTGACGTCGGGACCACGCTCGGCGAGTCTGGTCAGCCGTGATCGATCGACGGGAGCGTCGTCCTCGACCACCACCACGACGACGGGAAGGATCGGATCGGCCTTGTCGAGGGTCGGTCTTCCGTCTTGCTCGGTGTCCAATGACTTTCTGGGGCCGGTACGAACCTCCGACGCGTCCAGTCGCTCGCGAACGAGGTCCTCCAGACGAGCCACCAAGGAAGTACCACCTTCGGTGGAATCGGCGAACAGGTCGCCGGCCAGGGGGCTGTAGGTCGGGCCGCTGTGCGGGAGCCATTCGAGCCAGCTCCATGACGCGCGCGTCGCGGACGACGCAACGGCGGCAATCGTGAGTTCGGCCGGCGAGTGCAATCCCACCAGCTGAATGACAAGTCCACGTGCAACCCCGTCCACGACTCCTCTCGGTCCGCACACTCCCAACGATCCGCTGGAACGGAGGTCGGCGACGATCGGTACATCGGTGATCGTGGAGAACTCGTCACGCATCTCTTCGAGCTGCCGCCAGTACTCCGGCAGCGATTCGCCTCGGCTGGGCAGTTCGAGCGCACTCCGAGACGGCGCATCTCCCAATCCCATTCGGACAGTCAGAAACCCGGAGTGCTCTGGTCGGTGGGTCCAGAGCAGAGTGCCCAGTAGGTGCACGGCTTCGACGGAGTCGGATACTGATGGGGTCTCGCCGAGGCGCACTGCGCGTTCCACGGCCTGGGTAGAATGCAAATCGGCCGCGGTATTTCGCAGTCCCGATGCGAATTGTTCGATGGCCTCGCGCTGCTTGCGTTTGTTCTGCAGCGCGGTGTCGATGTACATGCCGATCATGAGCAAGGGGCTCAGAGCAACGAAGACGACGGTGAGGGCATTGCGTGTGAAGGCGAACAGTGCGATACCGAGGATCAGCGGTGCCAACATGGAGATGATCGGAAATCGATTGGGATCGAGCCGTTTCGGTGGCTGCGGCGCCTCGAATGTCCGGCCGTCGAAACGCCGTATCACCCTCGGTGATCGATTGAACTCCATCGCTGGGCTGTCTGCGGAGTCGGTCCTTGCACGCACCGTGTGAAAGACCGCGATGGTCGTGTCGCCGAGGCCAACGACATCGGACCCGGCTACGTAGGTGCGCTCGATCCAGTTGCCGCCCATATGAATACCGGCACCGGTTTCGGTACGATCGACGATCTCGATACTCTCTCCGACGAGGATGAGGGCATGTGAACCCAGCACTGTGCTGTCGGTGAGGAAGATGTCGGCTTCCGAAGACGAGCCGACGGTGCTGGCACCCTCGGGAAGAAGGAACTCGCGTCCGGCATCCGGGCCGGACAACACTCGAAGCATCGCAATGGCTCGTCCGCGACGGCTCACGGCATTGCTGCCGTTGTAGGTCCCCACTGTCACCGTCGAGCCGGATCGCACCCCCGATTCGACGAGATTGACACCAGGGTCCAACTGCCGACCGTCCACCGCGGACTCGAATGCCGACTGCTCGACAGTCAACGTGAGGTCGGGCGTCGAGGGGATCGAACTTTTCGGGTCGCCGTCGGCCAGTGCTCGCGCCATGTCCCCGACGGTCGCGGTGGCGTCGGCGACCATCGACAGGTCGACGGTGTGGCCTGACGGCCGTCGCAGAATCAGCTTCAGGTGCATGTCATGAACTCATCGCAACGGTGTCGAACGGTGGCGGTGGCGGAGGAGGGGGCGGTGCGGTGGGGGCCGTTGCCGTGGGCCCGACGGGTACCGGAGAAGCCACGGCGAGCGTTCCGCGGTCGGGTTTGCGGAAGGCGGTCGTCACGACCTGAGGTCCCATCGGATTCAGGCCCTTGACGACGTCGATGACGGCCGTCCGTGCGACACGGTCGTGCCAACCTCTTCGCAGCCCCGAGGAGTCGAAGGCCGTGCTCAGCGCGCACAGCCAGGGAATGGCCAAGAACACCAGGCTTCGAGCCGCAGCGGCAGCGATACCTGCAGGTCTGGTGGTGGCAGAATCGGCGAGACGCAGACCGAGGGCGGCCTTGCCGAAAGAGAGACCGCGAACTCCGTTCCATACGACGAGCCAAATCCATGTGCACACAGCGGATATCGATCCGACCCCCAATGCAACGGCACCGTTGGAGAGTGCGAGACCGAGCATGGTGAACGCGAAGGGTCCGAGTGCGACTGCGCCGCAATCGATCACCGTGGAGACGACCCGCAGGCCCCTGGATGCGGGAAGTATCCGGGACCCAGGACTGACCGGAGCGACCTGCAACGGCGACGTTGCGGCCTTGGCGAGGGTTGACGGGGCAACCGCTCGGTTGGATACCGCCCCGCCGCACACCGCACAGAACGGTGCGCCGGGGGATAACCCAGAACCGCACCGCACGCAGACTTCGGAGCTAGTCACCACGAGGCCTCTCGAACGAACAGACACGGCGGACTGCCATGAAATCCGTATCGTACGAAGCTTTCGGCACTTTCACAGTCGCTCGAACGAACGACAGTACAAATCGGGCCGAGGTTCATCCGATTGAGGTACTGCGGAGTCCACAGCTGCAGTGAAGTATCTGGTTCGAGAATTGGCGAGCGCCTTACATGAGGCCTTTACTTTGGAGAATGCGTGAAGACACCGACTTGGTTCCGTAGGTCCTTGTTTGCTGGACTGGCAAGTGCAGCAGTGCTGATCGTGTCAGCGCCGCCCGCATCAGCGGAATACACGCCAATCGACTACATCGAACTGAGCACGTGGAGCTACGACGAGATCGCCCCCGACGTGTACGAAGGAAATCTCTTCAAGCCAACCCAGTTCGCGCTGTACATCGAGCCGTGGTCACAGGGTAAGGAGCTCATAGGAATCGGCTGCAAGACGACGATCACTGTTCGTGGGTATTTCGGCATCATCGGTGTCAACGAGTCCAGCGGGCGATGCAACACGTCGAACCCGGGAACGACCATAGAGGTGCCTTTCGACGGCAAGTACCAGATCACGGCGACCGTCAGCCTTACTGCTGGAACCTCATTCACCGCGACCAAGGACGTCCTGATCGGACCTGCTTCGTTCATTCCAGCAGCGGTCGATACCGGCTCCGCGGCCATCGGAGGCCCAACCGGGTCTTCGACCACAGGTTCGGCGGGCTAGACAGCGCTCACCCGACACTGCGGGTGAACGTATGGGCGTTCACCCGCTTATCGGGCGGCTCGATGGCATTCTTGGTCTCGTGAATCAGCAAGGTAGCCGGAAACGCACTGTTGCCCTCGTTCTCGTCGCGGCCTTGGCCGCAATTGTCCTGGTCGGTGGCTTCGTATTCGCGGTCTTCCGCTTTCTCGGCGACGAAACGAATGGGCTGGCGTCGGACGCCGACGAAACAGCGACACCGACGGTGCGAGTCAACTCGGCACCTTCGCCAAAAACCCCGGGGGTGGCACCGAGCGTGCAGCAGATGCCGACCGCCCCATCTGCGTCCGTCCCGAATGTTTCGGCGCTACCGGGCCGCGGTGACCTCGGACTCGGCATTCCCATCACGGTGCCCTCGTGCGACGGAACCGGGATCGTGGTGATTCAGTCGGCCGTCGATCCGGCGTCGTACACACAGGAGATCTCGGCCGCTTTGGCCGCGAACCCCGGAGCCTCCTATCTACGCACCGATAGTTCGTGTCCGTCGCTACGTCAACGGTCCGACGCGGGCAACCCGATCTATGCGGTCTATCGACCGGCGGGATCGACGACGCAGTCCATCTGTGCGGCTGTCGACGCAGCTCCGGTCGGTTCCTATGGAAAGTGGCTGGACCTGACCACGGACCCGACTGCGATCATTTCCTGCTGATCTCCTGTTGAACGACAGACACGCACGAATTTCTCTTCGGGGGACGCAACTGTCGGTTGTTCGATCGATAGCGCGGCCACCCTCGACGGTGGCATAGTCGGCCGGTGCTCTCGTCGAAAAGCGCATCTCGTGAGAGTGTGGAGGCTTCATGAACGCAACCGGGCCTTACAGCCAGGGTCCAGGGCAATATCCCTACCATCCGTCCTCGGCACCCAACGTTCCGCCTCCGCCTGGACGCTCCATTCCGCAGCCCCCGCCAAACCCGTCGAATAGCGGCTATTCGCCGAATTCGATTCGCGCGCCGTATGGTCCGCCCTCGAACACTCCGCGTCCACCTGCTCCAGGTGGTGGTCGAAACGGTGGATTGATCGCGGCAATTGTCGCCGTGGTGGTATTTCTTCTGGCTGCACTCGGCGTCGGCGGCTGGTTCTTACTCCAAGGCAACTCCGCCGATGAGTCTGCTCGACCGCCGACTACGGCAAATCAGATACCTTCGGCCTCGGCAGAGGTGACACCCAGAGCGACGATGCCCTCCCGGTCCACGTCCTCTGCTTCTGTTGCGCCGCCGTCGAATGCGCAAATTTGCCCAGCGGCGTTCGGGCCGGTCGGCGAATACGTATCGTCAGCAGCGGGGACGACGATCACCTCATGCCCGTTCGCGGAAGCAGTACGAGTGGCCTATGCGGGCGGTGGACAGGCCGGGGTCGCTCGAACGGTCAACGCGACCAGTCCCGTCACCGGCCGGTCGTATGCGATGAACTGTTCGCCCGTGGGAGGTCTGATCACGTGCACCGGTGGTGACAACGCGGTCGTGTATGTCTACTAGACACCGATCGTCGTCGACGAGGATGGCCGGTGTCATGGCCGCAGTGGTGGTGGTCTCGCTCTCCGGATGCACGATTGCAACGAGCACGGTAGAGGGACATGCGGTCGCGGAACTTGCACCCGAGGCCGTTGTCGATTCGACTACACCCGTGGTTCCCGCGGAACCGCGTATCGACCTACCGCTACCTGCCAGCGGAGCGCAAGTAATACGTGATGAGTTCGCCACTGTCGCAACGACTTATCCCGGTCGACTCGGGCTGGCATACATGCCGGTCGGTGGTGGTCAGGTTCAGGTTCTAGGCGATTGGTCGTCAGGGGTTGCCTGGTCGACAATCAAGGTCCCCCTCGCAGTGGCCGCAATGCGTGCGAGTGGATCGGCCGAGTTGTCTTCTGCAACATCGGCGATTGTCTATTCGGACAATGCAGCAGCGGAGGATCTCTGGACGAGCCTGGGTGACGCGCCGGCCGCGGCGGCCGCCGTCGAACAAGTACTGCTCGATGGTGGTGACCCTTCCACCGGCGTGCAGGAGGAACGAATTCGTTCTGGTTACACATCATTCGGGCAGACAGAATGGTCGCTTGCCCACCAGGCGCAGTTCACCTCGAAGCTGCAATGTCTGGACTTCGGAGCTGCGATCGTGGATTTGATGCAACAGATTTCCTCGGACCAGTCGTGGGGACTCGGACGTATCCCCGGCGCGGCTTTCAAAGGTGGATGGGGACCCGGAGAAGATGGAAGCTATCTGGTCCGTCAGTTGGGCATCTTCGGCGTCGCCGACGGATTTACGGCTGTGGCAATCGCTGCTGAACCTGATTCGGGATCGTTCGACGACGGAACCGCCATTCTCGATGCAGTTGCAGAGATGTTGGGCAGCAACACATCGTCACTGCCTTATGGAACGTGCGTGTGACTACTGACCCGGCAGAATTGGCCCGCAGTACGGTCAGCCGCTGACGCGGCCGAATTCGCATCCGCTGGACAAATCCGGTGACGAAAGTTGGGTGTCGACTGCGCTTCGCTGTCAGCGGTCACGTAGTTCCTCAGGCTCGAGGGGTTATCCGTCACGGAATTCCCCACTTCGGGACGTGTCGGTGCAGGGTCCGGGTGCCGCTCAGTGATTGGACGCCGCTTCTTACACACGAACTTGTCGGACTGACGTTGTATATAACTGCCATGGACATCTGGAATGAATCGGCTCCGTACACGGGATATTTTGCAGCATGGCTCATGTGGCCGGCTTTGTTCTTCGCGATTCACGATCTGAGAAATCATCGGTCTGTGCTGCGGACCGGGGCTGTGGCGTTTCAGTTCGCCTTCACCTGTGCATTCTCGGCCTGGATCGGCATGTCGTTCTATGAGTGGCTCACCGGGTGGAGGAATGGTGTGGAGCTGTTCTGGGCAGCGACCTTCAGTCTGGCGGTCGTAGCAGGTGTCAGTTTCGGCGTAATCGCTCCGGTCATCGAGGCGGCGCGATCAGTGATCGCAGAGCGACGGGAGCTGCGGAAAGAAAGCCGGTTCACCGGCCTGACCTGGGTTCCGGACCCGTCCAAATCGGATTAGAAACTTCGGAAACTAGCTGTGGTTGCTCTCGGCGTGACGTTTGCTACCCACCATCCTGCCTTACACCGAATCTCAACCACAAGCCGAGGTCAGGACAGCTCGGTGCAGCGCTGATCGAGTAGCTGCTTCAACTGACGAGTTTGCTTGTCATCGAATCCGATCACATCGACTTCATCGATTCCGTCTCGAACGCCAGCGCACACGTCATCAAGGATTCTCAGAGTCGCTCGCTCGGGCATTCCCAGGCGACTTGCAGACTCGACGAAATGCGCTCGTGTCCAACGGTTGGCGCGCCCGTAGAAGTTCAATGCCATCGGATCGCTCCACGACGCGTAGGGCTGCGTGCACAGAAGGTCGTAGGCGGGTGTGATCGACCAGATTTCCCGAGTGTTCTTGTGGATCGAATAGTTCTTGCCGTGCAGATCGCCGTTTCCGATCGCATACGAATAGGCCGTCAAGCGAAGAAGTTCGGCGGTGGCCTGGCGCGCGGAACCGCCGCCGCGCTCGACATTGTCGGCGAGCAGCGTGATCACCGCTTCGGTCTTCATTCGGTACTTGGACGCGGGATATAGCCCGGATACTTGGCACGCATCCTCTTGCGGTAGCCGTTGTTCACCGATCCGGTCGAATCGCGCCACCAGTAGACCGCTGATTCCCTTGTCGTCTTCGATCATGCGGTGTTCCGGCACCGAAAGCCCGCATCTACGTGCCAGATTCATGAAGAAGCTCTCGTTCTGGACCAATCGCGGCAGTCGTGCCGGCGGGGCGAGTTTCAAAATGGCGGGCCCGGCCGTAGTCGACACCGGAGTCGAGTACATCTGCGCGGACACTTTGCCCTGAACGCCCGGCAGAGCGGACGAATCGCGGCTCACCGACTCACCCGTGGACAGGGAATCGAAGAGGCGACGAAGATCTGGAACACGGTGCCTCGAATCGAATACATTGCCCACCAACGACATCTCTTGACCGCTTGGAAGTACACGAACGTCCCCGATGGTGTCCGATCCGACCGCCAGTAGCAGTGTGAAGTGATCGTCCTCGGACGTCTTGGTAGCTGTTACCACTCCGGTGAGACGAACGCCTTCCGGCAGCAGGCCCGCGAAAAAGGCAGGGACGCTACCGCCCGATGCCCGCGTCTCGGGTGACGACTTCGGAATCGACCACGCGAGATCCGGCGCAGAAGCTCTGTTGAGGTAATCGCTGCGGTACCGAAACACGACGTCGTTCCCCACACGCGTCAGTGAGCCCGCGAGAAGATCGCCCTTGTAGACATCGGCTGCATCGACATCCCGCAGCTCGGCTACTGGGATCATGTCGGATCCAGCGGCGGCACAGGCGATCCGGCGCGCGTGAGCAATGTGATCTCACAGCCCAACGCTTCCGCGACAGCAACCGCGCCGTCGAGCTGCACCGTGTCTCTTCCGCCCTCGAGCGCCTGGACTGTCGAGCGGCCCACGCCGGCGAGCAGCGCCAACTCGGCTTGAGTCATGCGCAACTGATGCCGACGCGCGACGAAGGCTCCGGCCAGTTCGCCGGAGTGCTTCCGAGCTCGTCGTCGTGGTTCGGCCATGATCGCTCCTTGTGCTTGCGCAGGCATGCATATCGGAGCATACATCGTGAACTATCGGGTGAACAGCCCCTATGCCTGTCAACATAGGCATAAAAGAGTCGAATGAGCATGCAGCCACGCTTCCCGCAGTTATGCATGCGTTCTCACGCGTAAGCATCGGGTGATCGGGTGAGCGAGGGACGCGCTACGGCATCCGGCCAGCACACACCGGCTGTGCGTTGCGGCGTAGAGCTCGACGAACAGTCCGGAGCGAGCAGCGGTCAGTCGTGGCTGTTGAGGTCCACGACCAATCGGACCACGAGTTCCCCGTCGATGACTCGCGTTCGTTGCTCGCAGATGGTGTTCATCAGCGCGGTTCCCTCGTCGATTCCGCGTCGATGTGTGAGGAGTCTGTCGATCGAGTTTTCGGCTTTGGCCAATGCCGTTGCTGCTGCGGTGAGTTGACTGTTGGTCACGCCCCGATTGCCCGTCAGTGCCACGCGCTGAGCGCCGCGGGTGAATGTCGTGACTGCGGGCGGCGTCGGGCCGCCGGTGTTGGCCTGTCGGACACCGGCGATGTCCACACCGGGGAGCAGATCTGAGGTCGCCTTTGCCGGCACCCCGCCGATGGGATGTACCGCGACGACTCGATCTCCGAGCCGACGCAGCGCCGCATCGATGGACGCCACCGTCCCGGCGCGGTGCGTGGCCACCAGAACCGCGACCGATCCGGTCAGGTCCCGCTCCCAGTCGTCGTCGATGGAGAAGTTCTTCACCGATGGCAGATAGTTCGCGGTCCACTTCGCACCCAGTTCGGTGCGATGCACCATCGCGACGTCCACAGTGGGGAACAGGACGGACGGCGCGAGAGTGGCGGCGAGATTACCGATCATTCCGTCACCGAAGATCAGGAGCGTCTGCGGTGTCTCCCTCGCAAGGCACGAGAGTGCGTAGCGGACGACCGCGTACGGTTCGACGAGAGTCGCCCGGGCACTGGACAAACCGGGCGGAAGCAGCGACACCAATCCGCCGCTGACGGCGGACGCACCGATGATGACCCGCTGCTGGAACAACCCCTCCACGTTGTGGCCGAGCAGGAACGACGAGTCGTGCGGGTGCGTCGGATTGACGACAACACGATCACCGACGGCGAATTCCGTTACCCCGGCACCTACTTCCACGACACGAGCCGCTCCCTCGTGACCGACGATCGGGGACGGATCGTCGCGATCGCCGCGCACGATCTGAATGTCCGTGCCGCACAGCGAGACCGATTCCGGAGCAATCAGCAGTTCGCCGGGTCCCGGTGACGGCGTCGGGCGCTCTTCGACGGCCGAGTGACTGCCGTGCCGAACGATGGCACGATGCGTCGAGTGTGTTGTCATAGCTCCTCTTTCACAGCTTGGTGACGCGGAGAAAGCCGTCGGCGATGGCGTCGGCTCCGGCCAGGGTGTCGATGTCGCCGGGGCGGCAGAGATGGATGATGTCGGCGACGCGCTCCGGAGTGAGGGAGTCGGCATACGAGCGCGTCTCCGCGAGCTGCCCGGTGAGCTCGCGTTCGTAGAATTCCCACAGTCCCTCGGCTACACCGCCGCCTATTCCGATGCGGTCCAAGCGCGGGTCGAGGGTAATCATGGTCCTGATCAGTTCGGCGATCGGTTCTACCACTGTCCGCAGCAGCCTGGACGAATCGCGATCTCCGGCCGCCAGCGAAGAGGCAAAGGTATCGACGTCGTAGCGAATATCGAGAACATCTGCCACTGCCTGAACTGCGGGTCCGGACGAGATGGACGAGACGTGCCCGATTCCTCCGCATGCGCAGGGCAAGGTCCGCACTGCCTCGGGGGCCGAAGTCGATGCTCGGAGATGACCGACCTCACCCTGTAGGCCTCGGTGGTCGACCGGAATAGTTCGCTCGGTGAGAAGCGCAGTGCGAGAGGCGATGCCGCTGCTGATCGTGAGGTAGGCGACGTGACGATCGGTGGGTCGAGCGAACCCGAGCGCGAACGACGCCAACCCGGCCGTCACGTCGTTGACGAGCCTCCATCGCACGTCGGGGCGACGGGACGACAGGATGTGCAACAGTGGAATTTCGCCGGTCGGCGCTCCACCCCACAGAGGCCCCGAACCGAGGGCAACACCGTTCTGCTCGTCGAGTGCAGCGCCACAGGAAATGTTGGCCGCAGCACCCTGTGGCACATGAAGATCGAGCGTGTCCACCAATTGTCGAAGGAGGTCATCGGCCGACGTGCCGGGCTGTCTGATTGCACTGGGCGACGGCAACCGCTCGATACCGTCACCGCGTCGAATGCGCAGCCACGTCCCGCCGAGATCGACCGAGACGGTTGTGCTCATCGCTCCGAATCCACGTCGATCGTCAGTACACGGTCTCGCATCCCGACCCGCAACCCCTCGAAGTCGTTCACACGGGCAACCTGCGGACCGGACTCGTTGCCGATGGCAATGCACCGCGCGCCGGCGGCATGAGCTGCGGCAATCCCGGCGTCGGCGTCCTCGAAGACGATGCACGACGCGATCGAGACCCCCAATTGCTCTGCGGCAAGAAGAAATCCCTCGGGGTCGGGCTTGCCGACGGCGACGTCCTCGGCGCACACGGCGACTCGCGGCGTCGGGAGCCCGGCCGCGGTGAGGCGTCGCACCATCATCGAACGCGACGCCGACGTCACCACCGCCCATCGGTCCGCAGGCACCGAGGCGAGAAACTCCTCTGCGCCGGCGATGGGCCGAACCGGTACCAGGCTCTGGTGTTCGCGTTCTCGAATCCATCGGAGTGCGGCGCGTAGGTCGGCGGTGGGTCCGAGTACACGCAGAATGATGTCGGCGGCCAGTCGGCCCGGCAGCGCCTTGGCCATTACGGCCTTGTCGACTCCGTGGCGCTCGGCGAACTCGAACCACACCGCCTCGATCGATGCGTGCGAATCGACCAGCGTCCCATCCATGTCGAACAGGAATGCGGCTGCGGTGATGGACCGACGAATCGAATCGGGCTGCAGACTCATACCGTTGCCTCCGCTCGCATCCCCAAGGCGTCACCGGCATAGCGGACGAGTTCGAGATCGTGTGCGGTGGATCGGCGTAGTCGTTGGTCGCCCGGATCGGTATCGAGAACCACGGTGCCGGCACCCAAATCGCTGAGGAATTCGATGTCGTGGCGGATCTGTTCGACGGTCCCGTAGCCGAGCGGACGATTGGGCGACTGCACCGGAGTGTCGGTGGGGAGAAAGTAGATTCTCGGGACGAACTCCTTGCCCTCGTCCAGGGCGCGCGATCCTGCGATGCACAGTTGTCGGGATGGGTGCAGCGGATGCCAACCGGTGCCGCGGGTATTGGTCCGGTCGATCGCAGCGGGACCGTTACCACCGATCCACAGCGGCGGATGTGGTGACTGCACCGGCATCGGCCCACCGTGGATACGGCGGGATGTGCCACTGGCACCGGGGTATTCGTAGGTCTCCGACGCCCACGCGGCGGCCAGGGTGTCGAGCGCGGCGTCGGTCAACCTGCCCCGGCGGTGGAACGGAACGCCCAGAACGTCGAACGCCTGCGCAGTCCAACCCACACCGACTCCGACGATGAGTCGTCCGGCGCTGAGCCGGTCGATCGTTGCGGTGGCATGCGCGAGATACGCCGGATGGCGGTGGCTTCCGATCAGAACTCCGCTACCGAGGCGAATCGAATCGGTCTGACCCGCGAGCCACGACAATGTCGTCAAGCATTCGTAGAACGGCGCGGGAGAGCGGCGATGCGCGTCGTCGGTCAGCACCACGTGATCCGAGAGCAGAATATTGTCGAATCCGGCGGATTCGGCCGTGCGTGCCCACCCGAGCAGCCCGTCCGGATCGATCTGCGGCCCGAAGTTCGGGAGATTGATTCCGTACTTCACAGCGCACCTGGAAACAGTCGAACTGCACCGGTGTTCCGATCGGCGGTGGGCAGGGTGAGGAAGTTGCCACCATTGGCCGTCAGCGGCCGGGCACCGTGCTTGCGGCCGATATTGTGCTCGAACAGTTCGACGTTCAGCTCGCCGACCGACACCATCGCCATCCGGGACGTACCCTCCACATCGAGATCGAATTGCGCACGCATGAAACCGCGATCCGCTTCGATCTCGGTACGGAGCACCTCGGTTGCGGAGTGCGATGCCACCAGCCGGGCAACGGTGGCGTCGAGATCTGCCACGCTGTACCCGGCGTGGTCGAGCCCTCGGCAGGTGGGGAGCAGCGCCGACGGAATGTCCTCGAGTCGATGATGCAGCCGGGCGTCGGTGCTACCGAAGTAGCCCGGCGTCTCCGGCCACTGCTGCAGCTCGAACAATGTGCCCCACGGCGATCGGAAGTAGATCCACCGGTTGCCCGCAATCGGCCCCTCGGGGACGGTGATCACGTCGCCGAGCAACGACACATCCTGCCGCTCATCGAGGTAGCTCGCCGCAGCATCGATGTCGCCGACGGTGAAGCACAGGTGATTGGTCCCCACATCGACTATTCGCGGCGGGCTCTGATCCGCGAGAGCCGAGGACGTGAACTCGACGGTTGTGCTGCCCGAGACCGGCACCGAGGCACCTTCGGTGGCGGTCACGCCGAGGAGAGATGCAAAGAAGTCAGCTGCCTGGTGGGCGTCGGGCACGGTGATACCGATTGTGGTGAGAGATGTTTCGGTCTTCTCGGTCGTGGTCATGGGATCAGCAGTACCTTTCCTCGTGTTCCACCTGCGGCAAGGAGCGCATGCGCCTGCGCGGCCTCGTCGAATCCGAATTCGCGGGCAACCGGCACGGTGAGCGTGCCCGCCGAGACGAGTCCGGCAATCTCTTCGAGTCCCGGTCCGTCCTCGTTCACATAGCTCTTCCCCGGTGTGATGCCCCGTTGCGGTTGCGGCTGGTCGCCGTCCTCGATCGAGACGTACGCACCGCCGTCGCGCACCGAGTCGATTGTGTCGACAACGCCTGCGGTGTCGACGACGGCGTCGTACTCACCGGCCTGCAGGTCGACAGGTTTGGCGAACACTCGCCGTGCGCCGAGCGCGAGTAGATCCCTGGTATCGGACTCTCGCGCGAGGGCGTCCACTCGGTGTCCGCGGCTGAGCAGAATCGCCGACGCGATGCGTCCCACTGCGCCCGCCGCTCCGGTCACCAAGACCGTCGATTCTGCTGCAAGGGTGATCTTGTCGAGCTGTTGAACCGCGGTGAGAGATGCGAGCGGGATCGCGGCCGCGTGCGCGAGGCCGACGCCGGTGGGCGCGTGCGCGAACAGGGATTCGTCGGCGACCACGCGCTCGGCGTAGGTACCGAATCGGTGTGCGGGCTGCGCAACCATCCCGATCACGTTGTCGCCCGGCGCAAATCGCGTCACCGACTCTCCGACGGCGACGACGGTGCCCGACACGTCCCAACCGAGGATTGCGGGGTACGTCAATTCGATGTCCAGGTATCCCGAACGAGTCTTGAGGTCGACCGGATTGACGGCTGCTGCAGCAACCGACACGACGATGTCGCCCGGCCCGGCAGCACGTTCGTCGACCTCGGCGACAGTCAGTACCTCGGGTTCACCCTTGGCGGTGATGACAACGGCTCTCATGCGATCTCCTCTCTTCCGGCCGCGGGCACCAGCTCGCCCGAGTACCGTGCATTTTCTTCTGCGGCGGTCAGCACGAGGCCGCCGTCGACGGTGATGGTGGTACCGGTGAGATAACTCGATTCGGGCCCGGCGAGAAAGACTGCGGCCGCGGCAACTTCGTGCACCCCGGCGGGCCTTCCCATCGGAATGGCCGGCCGTGCGATTTTCGCGAACGAGGATTCGTCGGCAACGCCGTTCATCGCGGTTGCTGTTTCCCCGGGAGCCACCGAATTGACGCGGACACCGTGCCGCGCGAACTCGAGTGCGAGCACTCTGCCCGACGCCGCCAACGCTGCCTTGCTGGCGCAGTAGATCGCGCCGCCGGTGATGGGCACCGAATCGTGAACGGAGGTGATGTTGACGATCGAGCCCGGGGTGCCGTCGGTGATCATGCGGCGACCGACTGCCGATGCCAATGCCAGCGGAGTGACGGTGTTGATCGCCAGGACATCCTCGATCCGTTGGACATCGAGCGTGTCGGCCGAGGATCGGTCGTTGACGCCGGCGTTGTTGACGAGGCACCGGATCTCACCGAGCTCGCTTACCGCGCCCTCGACCGCGGCGACCGTGGCACGCGCGTCACGCAGATCGAGCTGGAGCCCAGTCGCAACGACGGGATACGAGGCTCGAATGTCTTTGACCAGTAGGCGGATTCGGTCGGTGCCGTTGCCATACCCGAGGATCAGATTGTGCCCTTCGCGTGCGAGTGCCAGGGCGATCGCGCGTCCGATTCCGCTGCTGGCACCGGTGACGACGGTGAAGCCAGGCCTACTCAACTGCGATCACCACTTTCGGTCGTGTCCTGTGGCTTTCGAGACGATCGAATGCCGCTTTGGCGTCGGACAACGGGACCACGCTGTCGATGAGCGCGGCCAGTGCGGGACGAATCAGCGGAAAGAGCGCCGCCGCGCGGCGATAGTGATCGACACCGTGACGAATCCCGATGATCGAAATACCCGCCAGGGCAACCGCTCCGGGGTCGATGGCCTCCGAGTGCGCGGCTACGCCGACCAGAATGCACTTTCCACCGGGACGCAGTACCCCGATTGCCGTGTTCAGTGCGCCGACGCCGCCCGAAGCTTCCACGACGATGTCGTAGGGACCGGTCAGGGCGTCGGCCTCGGTGAAGCTGTGAGCCACTGCGCTTGCGCCGAGGTGCTCGATGCATCGTGTTTCGAGAATGTCGACGGTGACGGGATAGCGAGACAGCATGGCCACCGCGAGACTTCCGATGGTTCCCGCGCCGACTACGAGGACCCGATCGCCCGGGGACACCGACGCCGCGTCGACAGCCTCGAGTACGGTCACCAGCGGTTCGATGAGGACATGTTCGGGTTCTGCTGTCACGCGTCCCAGCGAGACCACGGCGCGCCGCGGCATGACGAGGAATTGTGCTGCAGCACCGCCGTGTTCGTAGAGGCCGACTTCCTTGAGATCCGAACATTGATTGCGCTTGCCCGATCCGCAGGCTGTGCAGGACTGGCAGAACAGCATGGTGCTGCCGGTAACTGCGTCACCTGTCTCGAGGTCGCGAACGCCACTGCCCGTCCGGTCGACCACGCCTACCCACTCGTGTCCGAAGTGATGCGGAAAGGACGTCTTCCCATCGGTCAGGTACGAGGACGTACCGTGCAGCAGTTCCAGATCCGTGCCGCACAACCCGACGTACGAGACGGCGACCACGACGTCGTCCGGGCCACAGACCGGGTCGTCGAGCTCGACGATCGATACCGAATGCGGCGCGTCGATCACGGCCGCCCTCATCCGGCCACCCTGGCCGCACGACGACTGACGAAGAGCAGCAACACCGCGCCGACGGCGAGAACTGCACCGATGGCAGGCAATACCGAGACGCTGCTGCCTCCCGACAGGGCGATGGAGCCGATCCAGGCACCCGCGGCATTGGCGAGTTGGAACCCGGCGATGTTGACGGTGGCCGCCAGGTGCGGTGCTTCACTGGCCGCACCGATCAATTTGGAGGCCAGTGGCGGAATGATCGAGAAGCCCGCGGCACCGAGAACGAACATCCACGCGAAGGCGAACCACGCTGTGCCGCCGAAGAGGAACAGGACGACGAGCGCACCTGCGAGTGCAGTCAACGCTGTGTACAGCGTCTTGTCCAGGGCCTTGTCTGCGAAATACCCGCCGAGCTGGTTTCCGACGACGGAGCCGACACCGAAGACGAACAGCACGATGGTGACGGTGGATGCCGAGACGCCGGCGTGATCGGTGAGGTACGGGGCGATGTAGGTGAACACCACGAACAGTGCGGCCTGGCTCAGCGCGGTGAGGCCGATTGCCCACAGCACCGGACCTCGGGTGAACACGCTCAGTTCCGAGGTGACACTGCCGGTGTGGTGTGACGGTGCGGCGCGTCGGGTCGAGGCGATCAGGGCGGCGGTGACGAACAGTTGGAAGAGTGCGACGATGGCGAACGACCAGCGCCAGCCGAGCTGCGAGCCGATCAGCGTCCCCAGCGGAACGCCGAGGACGGTCGCGAGGTTGAGGCCGAGCGTCACGCGTGCGATGACGCGGCCTTGAAATTCCGGTTCCACCAACGAGGTTGCCAAGACCAGGCACAGCGCGAAGAACGTGGCGTGGGGGAGTGCGGTGATGACGCGAAAGATCACCAGCGTCGCGAAGTTCGGGGCCAGTGCGGTGCCGATGTTGCCGATGATGAACAAGGCCATCAAGGCGACGATGAGCGGTGTGCGAGGAACACGGGTGGTGGCGATGGTGAGCAGCGGACCGCCGATGACGACCGTGACGGCGTAGATCGTAATCAACAGGCCTGCAGTCGAATTGCCCACGCCGACGTCGGAGGAGATCTCTTGCAGAACTCCGGCGACGAGATATTCGACGGTTCCCACCCCGAACACTGCGAGCAGCATCCAGATGATGGCGGCGTTCGCGTTGACCGCGGGCGCTTCGTGGCGTGTCTCGGTGACCATTGGTCTATCCCTTCGTGGTGTTGTCGTGGCCGGTGTATTCGACTACTGCGCATCCCCAGGTGAACCCGACGCCGATGCCGGTGAGCATGATTCGGTCACCCGGCTGCAGGGTTTCGGCGCGTCGGAGCAGATCGAGGCCGAGCAGTGGGTCGGCAGCACCGGTGTGGCCGATCGTGCGCCCGAGTTCGACCAGCGTCTGATCGGGCTTGATCTTCAGGGGCTCGAAACACTGCTTGCGCAGTAGAACGTTGCCGAAGTTCGGGACGATCCATCTGCTGATCTCGCCGTGGTGGGTCGCCGAGTCGCCCAGTGCGGTTTCGGCGCAACGGGACAACGCTGCCGCGTTGCGTGACCAGAACTCGTCGATGGTGTGTGTTTCGGCGAAGCCGGCGACGCGTGCTCGCAGGTCGATGGGTCCGTCGGTGTCGTAGACCGGCATGTCCAGGCTGTCGTGGCCGCGGTGCATCTGTTCGAGGTGTGCATCGCTCACCACGGAGGTCGACAGGATGCGCAACGGGCCGGGATCGGGGCCGACGACGGCGGCGGCCGCACCGTCTCCGTAGACGAGACCGCTATCGGACTTCCACCGGTCGAACAGCGGCATACGCCAGGCGTCGGATGCAGTCACCAAACCCTTGCCGCGTCCGTCGAACCAGCGACCGATCATCTCCATGCCCACGATCGCTCCGGCGCATGCGGTGCGGATCTCGATGGGCAGGCAGTCGTCGATGCCGAGTTCGTTCTGGATGTAGGCACCGCAGTTCCACGCCTCGAGACCGTTGTGCAGAACGACGGCGTGGACGAGCAGATCGATCTCGTCACTGCTGATTCCACTGTCCTGCATCGCAGCTCGGCCCGCGAGGACGGCCATGTCCGGGGCGGTTTCGCCGAGGTCGGGATTGGAGACCGCGACCGACGTCTGCCCGGTCTTCTGGTGCTCGACCGACTCGAATCGCCCCGCCGCCACCATGTCGGCGGCTTGCACTCGACTCTCGGGCAGATAGGACCCGAAGCCCTCGATGTACAGGCTGTCCCACTTCATGACGCGACCTTCGTCACCGAGACTTCGCCGTTGGGCAGCCCGGTGTTCTTGCGCGCTAGTAGAGACAGCGCAGACGCGATCTCCTCGTTGGTCACATCGTTGGCGAAATGGTGTCCGCCGATGCCGACGGGGAGCGGCAGCCGCTGACGTCCGTCTCGATGGCGGACGGTGTCTGCGAGTGCGGCGTCGAGCACGCCCGCTGTGGACAACACGTCGTTCCAGACGGGAAGGCCGAGTCGTTTCATCACCGTCAGAATTCGGTCCAGGTCATCACTGCTGAGGCTTCCGCGCAGGAATCCGAGTGCGGAGGTGAGCGCCATGTCGATGCTGACGGCCTCGCCGTGCAGCAGAGCGGGCAGAGCCTCCATCTCGAGTGTCGGCGAGAATGTGTGGCCGTAGTCCACACACCGCTCCAGGCAGGACTCCCACAGATTGGGCTGGAGCTCCTCGAGCATGAGGTGGATCGATTCGGCGATGACTTGAGTTGCAGCAGTGTCGAGTTCGGCGGACGTGCCTTGAAAGTTGTCGTCGATCAGGCGTTGACCGTAGGTTTCGAGCAGCTCGAAAAGATCGATCGACTTGATCAGCGCCATCTTCAGAATCTCGGCGAGGCCATTGGACAGGTGCCGGTCGTCGAGGGTGCGCAGGAATGCCCGGTCCACATAGGTGGCGATGGCGGGGGCATACGTTCCCAGGCGGTTCTTGCCCATGCCGTAGTTGACGCCCGTCTTGACGCCCACACCGGCGTCGACGAGTCCGATGAGGGTGGTGGGAATTCTGATGTACGGGGTGCCGCGCCGGTAGACGCTCGCGGCGAATCCGACGACGTCGAGCAGTACGCCGCCGCCGATGGCGATGACCGGCTCGCGACGTCGGTCGATACCGAACCCGTTCATCGCGTCGACGACGCGGATGACCGAGCTCCATTCCTTCACCGTCTCGTCGGCGCGCATCGACACGAACGACGCGGCCACTCCATGGTGCTCGAAGTATCCCCTGATGCGATCGCCGTGGATGCGGTCGACATTGGAGTCGATGACGACGAGGCGTCTGTCTCCCCTGGTCAACGGTGCTGCGCTGCAGCCGTCCAGCAGCTGGGTGTTCTCCGGGCTGAACAGGTTCCTTGCTGCGATGACGTGGTACTCGACTTGCTTGACGGCCTCGACCTTCCATGCCGAGTCGGTGTCTGCACTGTGACTGAGTCCGAGTTTGAATGAAGCGGCACTACGCATTTCGATCCCCCTGGACGGTGATATGCACTCTCGGGCTGTATTCGCTCTCTTCCGTGCTGTGCCGAACCGAAGTTCTTGCAGAAGCGTAAGGGATTCGTTTATCGATCGCTACAGGAGTAGACTAGATCACAGTTTCCGGAGCAGGACGAGATTCGAGACCAGGAGGGCCTATGGCCGGCGTACGAGGACAGGGGCGGAAGTTCGATGTCGACTCAGCGCTGGATCAGGCGATGTTCGCCTTCTGGGAGCACGGATACGAGGGCACCTCGGTCTCGATGCTCACCAGCGCGATGGGCATCAACCCGCCGAGTCTCTACAGCGCATTCGGTGGCAAGGAAGGGTTGTTCTTCGCCACGATCGAGCGATATCTCGCCACTCGAGGCGACTTCATGGACCGGGCATTCGCCGAGGAGCCCGACGCGGCCAAGCTGATCTCGAGGCTGCTGTACGACGCGGCGTCGCATTACACCGACGAGTCGTGCCCGGGCGGCTGTCTGATCATCAGCTCGGCCGTCGGCGTCACCGACGCCAACCGAGGCATCGCAGATCGATTGCGCGACATGCGCAATGCCAACGTGTCCCTGTTGGCGGAACGCATTACCGGGAACGTCGCCGACGGCATCCTGCCTCCGTCATGGGACCCGGTCGATGTCGCGGAATTCATCGGCGTGATCATTCAGGGCATGTCCCAGCGTGCCCGGGACGGCGCAACTCGGAGTCAACTCGAACACGTGGCAGAGATGACCCTCGCGTCGTTGGGGCCGGTGCACTCGATCGTAGGCTGATACACCCGCGTCTCCTGATCCATCCCATTCAGGTGAGACATACAGCATGTCGATCAACGGGACAGGGCGGCTACGAACGCAGGGCCGGCGGCATCCAAGTGGGCCATTCGGCCTGCCCTACGAGGTTGCCGCGATCGAACCGGGCAATCGTGCGGAACGGCTGCCGCGCCGATGAATTGTCATACACCTGAGCGCGATCCACCATCTCGATCGCGGATCGAAGGAGAGGCCACAACCGGTCGTACCGTTCGCGAATTTTCGCCTCTGGAACCGAATGACCGCCTTGATCGACGCGGTTTCGTACTCGGGCCACAGCCGTTTCGACAGGAATTGCGATGACGTGCAGCGTCACCAAGTAGCCTGCGCTTACGGCAAACTGGACCAGTTCGACTTTGGACTCGTGTGAAAAGACGGTCTCGGTGACGAATGATGATCTTGCCGAGAGGAATTCCGCGCGCAGGTCGGCAGCAACTCGTGACGCCTCGTAGGCGTGCGCAGACTCGTCGCCGGGCCATCGATCATGCGCGATCTCGTCGGCATTGATGAATGGAAGATGCGTGACGGGTGACAGTACGCGCGCGTTGAACGTGCTCTTGCCTGCACCATTGGGTCCAGCAAGCAGGTGAAGTACCGGGTCCGAGATCGGTGTTGTCACGATTGGCTGTCTCGGGAGCGCGATCTATCGATGTTCGGTCCACTCGACGTTGCCGTGCTCGTCGGACTCGACGTACGAGCGACCTTCTGCAGTGAACTCACTCTCGAAGTCGAGCGATTCCGTCGCCGATTCGATCTGTTCGGTCCACTCCGCGCGCACGACGGCCTGCCTGTGCGGCGTCAGGTCGTCATAGCGCGCCTTACCTGCAAGAACATCGGCAATATCGCGTGCCGAGACGCGATGTGAAAGCTCCATCTCTCGGCCTATCAGCGCCCAATGTGCAATCTGTTGCGCGGCACTTCGGCTTGCGGTAGATCCGGCCAGTTTTGCAGCATCGTAGAGGTCGTCGTCGATACGTAGAGACGAGGTGGTGCCCATGATGATGTCCTATCGCCGCAGCAGTACCGCTAGTGTAGCAATCTGCCACAGAAGTGTGCCGAGTCTCGACAGGACGCGGTATCCGGTGAGCGCGATCGAATGCAAGCGCTGGCTGGCCGATCATGGTCGAGCCGCCCTTGAAACAGACGGTCGCAAGAACGCTATAGACAGCCGCGCAGCCGGTGACATCTGTCGTGGTGTCGGTGGTGCGGTCTACGGTCACCCTCGAATCAATCGGCCGAATGAGTTGGGGGACAAAATGGTGACTCTGTCTGCAGTATCAGCTGTGGTTGCGGTGTGCGTGCCGCTCATCGTAAATTTTCTGTCGCGAATGCGGCAAGAAAACCTCAGCGGCCGCTCGAGGACGCTAGCTCGGGCTTACGAGCGTAAGGAACGGCAATTCGTCTTCGCAGAGAAACTGGAGGCGATGGGTTTGCCCGACGAGGCGGCCAGGTCACGGTACGACGGACTGTTCGCGTTTTACCGGGTACGTGTGCTGTGGAACTATCGGCAGTCCAATCCGGCCCAGTTTGTCGCAGCCTTCGCCGGAGGGCTGGCCGTTCTCGTGGGTGTGGGCGTGGCACTGCTGGCTCCTCGGTCGTTACTTGCCTCAATCATCTCAGCCAGCCTGGTCTGCGTAGCCACGGTGGCTTACCTCGCGTGGGGGTGGTTTGCGTTTCGCGAAATTCAACGAACCAAGCCTCGAATCGAGGCATTGGTCGCAGATTTCGCGTCGGCGTGCGGTGTGAGGGTGCTGCGCTGAGAATCAGCGGACGTCGACGCGCGGAGAAGTGTTCTCCTACACCAGCTCGATGACCTCCAACGCACCGTCGGCGTGTGAACTCCGCAGTCGCTTCTTGTCGTACTTGCCGACGCTGGTCTTCGGGACCTCGTCGATGAACGTCCAGCGTTCCGGCAGCTGCCAGTGAGCCACGCGGCTGTCGAGGAACTCCTTGAGCTCTTCGGCTGTAACCGAAGCGCCCTCGCGGACGACGACGGCCACCAAGGGGCGCTCGTCCCACTTGGTGTCGGGCACGCCGATGACCGCGGCCTCGCGTACGGCGGGATGTCCCATCACCTGATTCTCGAGTTCCACCGACGAGATCCATTCGCCACCGGACTTGATGATGTCCTTGGAGCGATCGGTCAACCGAAGGTAGCCGCCCTCGGAGATAGTGCCGACATCGCCGGTGCGCAGCCAGCCGTCGTCGAATTTGTCGTCTGCGTCCGCGCGGTAGTAGCTGCCGGTGATCCACGGGCCACGCACCTCGAGTTCGCCGACCGTCGTGCCGTCCCACGGCAACACCGTGCCTGCATCGTCGACGAGTCGTGCTCGCACCCCGGCGACGAATCTGCCCTGCGTGCAACGCAAGTCGAACTCGTCCTCCGGCGACAGCCCGGCGTCGGGCTTGCCGGAGGTACCCAGTGGGGAGGTCTCGGTCATGCCCCACGCCTGCGAGATGTGCACCCCGTACTTCTCGTGGAACGCCCGCATCAGGCTCGGCGGGCACGCGCTGCCGCCGACCACCACGTCACGCAGACTCGACAGGTCCGCCGGGTGATCCTCCAGGTGCTCCAGCAGTGCCTGCCAGATCGTCGGAACCGCCGCAGCAGCCGTCGGGCGCAGCGTCGACATCATCTCCGCCAACGGAGCCGGCTGGAGGAACCTGTCGGGCATGATCAGCGACGCACCGACCATCAGCGCCGCGTACGGCAGACCCCACGACATCGCATGGAACATCGGCACGATGGCCAATACCTTGTCGGACTGCGCAATCGCCATCGCGTCGGTCATGCACGCTTGCATCGAGTGCAGGTAGATCGACCGATGCGAGTACACCACTCCCTTGGGGTCGCCTGTGGTACCGGAGGTGTAACACATTGCGGCAGCTGATCGTTCGTCGAGCTCGGGCCAGTCGAACTCCTCGGACTTGCCTGCGAGCAGATCCTCGTAGCTCAGCACCTCGATGCTCTCGGGGGCATTGACCTGCGCCGGGTCGACCCCGACGACAATCAGGTGACGCACGGTCTCGAACGTGGGCAGCAACGGCGTCAACAGTGGCAGCAGGCTCGCGTCCGCGATGATTACCTGATCCTCGGCATGGTTGACGATGTAGGTGAGCTGCTCGGGGAAGAGTCGAATGTTCAGCGTATGCAGCACTGCGCCCATCGCAGGAATCGCCATGTAGGCCTCCATGTGCGGGGCGTTGTTCCACATGAACGTTCCGACGCGCTGATCGTCGTCGATGCCGATCGACCGCAGACCGTGCGCCAGTTGCGCTGCCCGCCTGCCCAATTCCCCGAAGGTCACGGTGGTCGGACCGGTGTCCGTCCAGGTGGTGATCTCGGCCGAGGAGTGGATGGACGTCCCGAATCGAACCAGCTGGCCGATGGACAGTGGGGTGTCCTGCATGGTGCTCTTCATCGATCTCGCTCCTGAAGTCTCGGCACGCACGTCGTTGTGCTGCGCGTCACACCTTGCACCTTACGGACTTCCCCCGACGGGTGGTCCCGGGTACCTCACATCCGGGCGTCGACCTCGCGAACCATGTCCTGATAGATCTCCGACGCGGGATCGATGACCGCGAAGTGGCCCCCGGGTCCTTCGACCGAGACGACCGAATCCGAGCCCGCCGACGCGGCGGCGTAGTACGCCCGACTGATCTCGAGCAGGTTGGGATCGTCCGACATCGCGCACACCACCAACTGCGGAACGCCGAGCGGAAGCCTCGAGTTCGGAGACGATGCCTCGTACGTCTGCTGGGCATCGGCGAAGCGCGCACCGAGCGCAGTCGACACTGCACCGTCACCGAGCCACCGCTCGTCACCGACCCGAAGATCGAGGACACCGGCCAGACTCACTGCGAGAGCAGGACTCACGGTCTTCCCGGCCGAGTCGGCCGCCAGTCGCATCGCAAGCTGACCGCCCGCCGAGTGGCCCATCAGGACGATTCGGTTCAGGTCCAGATCGCCGGTTGCGGTCTCGAGCGCTGCCAGCGCGGCGGCGACGTCGTCGGTCGTCGCATCCCAGCCGTGTTCGTCGGGGCGACGATATTCGACGTTCCACGTGGCGTAGCCGCGCGCGGTCAGATCGACGGCCATCGCGTCCATCAGATCGAATTCCCATCGCGAACGCCAATAGCCACCATGGATCAACACCGCAACGGGAAACGGGCCGTCGCCCTCGGGTAACCGCTGCTCGACGCGTTGCTCGAGGTGATCTCCGTACGACAGGATCGTCCCGGGGTGGAAGCGGTGGAAGAACACACTGTCGATCGCGAATCGGAGGCCGTCGATTCCGCGGCCCCGGATGTGTGTGCGAACGCCGTCGGACCTGTCTGGCTCGCACTGCCCGAGATCGACTCGAACGACACTGCTGTACGACGCCATGTCGATGGGGACGCCACCCCCGGGAACGACGATCACCTCGTCGGAACCGGCTGCAGTGTCGACGATTCCGCCGGTCAGTCCTCGGGCCGACAGCGCCCTGGCGACCAGCTCCTGCGCCGTCGCTAGATCGGCGAACACGCCGGGAGCGGCGACGATGTCGAGGTGCGTCGAGGGGTGCGTCATGGGTTCACGCTAGTCCTACGAGCGTGGCTTCAGCCCTTGTAGTAGACCACCTGGTGGCTCGTGGCCAGCAACGTCCCACCTTCGGTCCACAGTTCGGCCGTCTGATCGAAATAGCCCTGATGGAACCGGCGCGCGCGTGCGGTGCCGAGGACGTACCCATCGGAGTGGCTCTCGAGATCCTCCGGTGTCGCGAAGAAGTGGGTCGTCAGCGAGATGGTGCCGGCCGGCACGTAGCGACCGAGGCGCTGAAAGATTCTGGGGTAGAACACATCGCTGAGCGACGTCAGCGCCGCGAAGTCCAACGGACGAGGCGGAGTGTCGCGGATCCAGAGAGTCTCGGTCGAGTCCGGTGATTCCTGATCGTTCAGAGCGCCTGCAACGAAGCGCATCTCGTAGTTCTGCGCCCAGGCGATCGCGTCGGGAAAGGTGCCTCGGGGCGTGTCGGCGGGGGAGGGGACGGCCGGTGCCAGAGCCTCGGTGTTGTCCCACGTCTCGCGTCTCGTTCCGAACACCGCTGTGGCCGTAGTGGCTACGGCACCGCCCTGGATCAGCTCGAGGTACCAGTGCTGATTGCTTCGGTTGGTTCGTACGGCGCGCGCCGAGATCTCGAATTCGCCCTCGGCGACCGGACCTGCGAAGTTGACCGTCAGCGAGATCGGCGATCCGAGGCATTCCGGATGACGCTCGATTGCTCGAATGAACGTCGCGGCAGTGATGCCACCGAACGGGCCGACCATGTTGTTGTACGGCGCGGATGTGTGCCCGGCGAAGGTGCCGGCCCCGACGGTCTCGAGGGCAACTGCTGTGTCGAACGGATGCATTGTTCTCCCGTAGGTCTCGATCGGCGTTCGTGCCGATTCAAACTATCCGGCCAACTCCGGCGTCACACCGGGCGGCTCCCCTCAGGGGATGATTCGCTGGTGCCGCAGTTCGGCGAAGATCCCGGCGAACATTGCCTCGGTGTCGACGAATCGCTGAAATCCCATTCGACGGGCCTTGGAACCGTCCGCTATGACGTCGTAGTCCCACGAGAAGACGAAATCTCCGAAGGTCCAGGATGATACGTCGGAGTACGGAACTTTCTGCAACCCGTTCTCGGCGACGATCGAATCCCACAGCGTTTCCTTGTCTGCCATGACATCGGCCAGCGACATCGGTAGCGGGGTTGCGGTGTCGAGGTCGAAGAGACCCGCAATGCGCGGCCACATCTCGCTCCAGCGAAACAGATCGCCGTTGGTGATGTTGAACGCCTGGTTGGCGCAGCTCGGCGTGGTGGCCGCCCATACCGTCGCCTCCGCGAGCAACGACGCATCCGTCATCTCCAGCAGCGCGCCGAAGGCACCGGGCTTGCCCGGAAATCGCATGGGGACGCCCAGTTTTGCGCACATCGTGGCGTACACAGCGATGACGGTGGCCAGGTTCATCGGGTTCCCCAGCGCGACACCGCACACCACCGACGGCCGGATGGCCGACCACGTCCATCGCTTACCGAGTTGCCGCGCCTCGAGAAACTGCTGCTGATCGACGTTGAACTCGGGCGGCATGTGGGGCGGATCGGATTCTCGCGCCGGGGTTTTGAAGGGTCCAAGGTGTGCACCGTACACCTTGTATCCCTGCATCAGGCTCACGTGCTCGAGGTCCGGTGAACTGTCCTCGATGGCCGTGACCACGTTGACGAGCATCGCGAGATTGGGGGCGACGAGTTCGGCCCAGCTCGGTCTCTCCTGGTAGGCGGCGTAGAAGATGTGTGTGACTTCGGTCAGCTCCGCCAGTTGGCGGTGAGTCTCGTCTGCGTCGAGCAGATCCACCGCGATGTACCGGACGCGTCCGTCGTCGGTACCGCCGCGGCGTGAGAGCCCGACGATGTCCCAGTCGCCTGTTCGCTGCAGGTGATCGACCAAGTTGCCGCCGATCACTCCGTTGGCTCCCACTACTACTGCTACGCGTGACATGACCTACTCCTATCTGGATATCGCGATATTGCGATTCCATCAGTAGACCACATATCGGGATATTGCGATATGGGAGTAGGCTTCGGGGGTGGCTGACGAACTGGACCCCGCAGAGCTCGCAGCGGTGTTCGGTGCGCTGAGCAATCCCGCGCGCTTGGCGATCATGCGGTGGCTCAAGGATCCCAGCGATTTTCCGCCCCAGCTCGAGCCCGCCGAGGACGTGGGAGTGTGCCTCAAGCACATTCAGTCGAGGGCGGGCGTCTCCCAATCCACCGCCTCGCAGTACATGGCCGTGCTGCAACGAGCGCAGCTGGTGACGAGCACCAAGATCGGCCCCTGGGTGCATTACAAACGCAACGACGAGTACCTCGATCGACTGGCCGAGACGATCAAGTCCGATCTGTGAAGTCTGCAGGCGGTGGGTTCGACCGGGGCTTTCGTCTTCGGCTCGACACCAGGTTGATGACCCCGGACAGTGCGAGACTGCCGCCGGGATAGACCAGCAGTCCGGAGGAGAAGATGACGGGTTCCGAAGCGTCCTTCACCATGTACACGGCACCGATGCCGGTGAGAACCACTCCCGCAACGGTGGCAAGCGCGATGGTTCGCCGGCTCTGACGGGACAACCGCGTCGAGATCAAGGCTGCGAAACCTGCGAAGACGCAGAGGAAGATCGACGCGATGAGCAACGCGTCCCACTTGACGACTGTGGCCACGAAGAACATGGATCCGCCGATGAGGAGAAGGGCCAGCTCCGGAACGGGTTGTCGCTGTGAGGGGTCGACAGTCATGGTGGTAATTCCCTCGCGAGATCCACCGCGCGAATGAGCGATGCTGTCTCGAACGGTAGACCGTGCGCGGCCGCAGCATCGGCAGCACGCTCCCGTAGAGTTCGGGGGTCTGTCGCGCAGGCGATCGCGTGCAGGTCGATGCGTTGCAACAGCTTCTTGGTCACCGGTCGTTTGCTGTCCCAGAATGCCAGCGCGGCAATGAGATCGGTGGCCTCCTGGCCGCTCAACAGCACATGGGCGACGGCGCATGCCGCTGGGTCCTCGAACGGCAGGAGATAGGTGGCGTCGTCGAACACCGCAGGTCTTCCGTCGTAGGGGCCGACCATCCTGAACTGCGGAACCTTGTGGAATCCGGAGATCGCGATCTTGTACGGAGCGAACGTGTACGGCCCGACACCGAAGATGCAGAACCGGGCGCGACTTCGGTAGATCGACGACTTCCGGCCGTCGAGAGCTGTCGCGTTGTCGGTGAGGTACTTCCACAGCTTCGGCGCGCTGTCCGCCAACTGCGCGGTGTCGTCACCGGTGTGCGATTGCGGCACGATCATCCACCGCGACACCTCGCTGAGTTTGTCGCGGTAGACGTCGGTGCATTTGAACAGGGGAAACAGGAAGTCCTTCTCGACGTCCACCGAAGCTCCGAGTTTGGTTCGCGGGCCGTCGTTCTCGGCCAATTCCATGACGGCAGACGCGTCGTGTTTGATGCCCTGACGCCACATCAGTGGACTGATGCCATCGAACTGCTTGCTTCGCTCGTAGGCGTCGACATCCGCGACGAGTTGTCCGTCGACCACTCCGATTCTGCTGCTGGGGTGCGGTGCATCCATGCTCGGATACATCTGTGCAGTGTGGTCGGTTGCACCGGTTCCGAGTTCGACCACGAACCAACAGGCATCCACTCCGGCGTCGAACCACTTCTTGGCGTCGATGGGTCGCAGACTCGAACCGGTGATCGGAAGGCCGTGCCGAGCGCAGTGCAACAGAACGTTTCGGGCTACCTGGGTCTTGCAGATCATCGCAACGGTGGCCGGGCGATCTGCGAACTCGGCGAGCAATTTGATCCAAATGAACTCCGCGATATCGAAATTGGAGCTTCCGGTGATCGCATCTATTCCGCGCACGTTCCCGGTGTTCGCACGAGCCGGTCTGTTGCTGGACCCCAGAACCGACAGCTGAGAGTTGGTCACCCACGGTGGGTTGCCGACGACGAGGGTCGGGCCCGGATCCGACGTCCATGCGATGTCGCGGGCCAAGTCGAAATCGAAAATCGAGGCGGTGATCACCCTGCCGAATGCCGATGCGGCCGCGGCGTACTCGGGCTGCACTTCGATTCCGACGCGTTCTGCCTCGGGGTGGCTCTCGCCGACAACCGACAGGAAGTTCCCCACGCCGCAAGTGGGTTCGAGAACGCGAGTCCATTGTCGTCGTGGCAGGGTGTTCACCAACGCACGTGCCAACTCGATCGGGGTCTGGAAGTCCCCGAACTCGTTGTTGGGCATCGATGCCTCCGGCGCTAAAGTGGACGTCGATGAAGCTTTCGCGTGCGGCCCTACTGCTGTCAACTCTGGTGTTCATCGGCGCTCTGACCTGGGTCGCCGTCACTGCGGGGGATCAAGTGCCCGCGCACTTCGACGGGTCCGGTCAGGTCGATCGCATGGACTCGAAGCTGTCCTTCCTGCTCACGATGGGAGGCATCGGATTCGCGGTGATCGCGTTGTTCGCGAGCATCGGTTGGTGGTTCCCCAAGGTTCCGGCGTCCATGGTGAACCTGCCGAGTCGGACGATGCACGAGTACTGGACTGCCGCCGAGAACCGACCCGAGCTGAACCGAAAGATGGCCGAGGACCTCGAGTGGATGGGCGCGGCAACGGCACTGCTGTTCGCCTGGATCGCCGGCGTTGCGGGTGCGACGACTGGCGACTCCGTCACCGTCTGGGTGCTCGCGGTACCGACGGCGCTGTACCTGCTGGCCATTCTTGGATACGTGGTGTTCGTGGTCAAAGGTGGCCGGTACCGCGTGCCGAAGGACTGACTCAGGGGAGTGGCTGCAGCATCGCCAGTTTCGAGCCGGACTGAAGCAGATAACTGCCGTCGGCGGCGTCGACCAGGATGTCGAGGCTGCCGGTGCCCTCCTCTGGAAACATCATCGACCATTTCGCCGTCCAGACAGTCACGCCGCTCGTGACGTCGACGGCGGACAGATCGGTGCCATCGGACATCAACGCCAGGTTGCCGTCGTTGCCGAAGACGCTGCCAGTGAGCTCGGACTGCCAGAGCTGCTCTCCCGATCGCAGATCGATCGCGATCGTATCGGCGTCGGTGCTGGTGAGACCTACATGCCCAACGACCGACCGCAGTGTGCCGACAGTGCGAGGCTCGTTCCATTCGTCACCGGGACGGTCGTAGACCAAGTTCGAGTCATTCCACCTCTCTTCCCCTGACTCTCGGTCGATTGCCGTGTCCCCCAGAACCAAGGGGATCGATGCATCGGTGGGGTCGTCGGGCGACGGTCGCTGTAGCGCCGGTGCGGACGACCTCGCCAAGACCGTGCCGTCGCGTCGGAACGCGACGGTGCCCGTGACATCCGACGAGCTGCCATTGCAATCGAAGGTGGATCCGATAGCCAATCCACCCGCTGTTCGTTGCTCGGCAAGCATGCAATCTTCGAGTATGTCGGTGCTCCACAGCTGTTCACCGGTCGAGGCGTCGAACGTGGAGAAGTCGCCCCCGACGTCGAAGGTTCCGATGTCGTCATCCACCTTCAGCGCGGTGGTGTAGTCGTCCTCCCATCCGGCCCACGCATGCAACGGAACCGTCCAGTCGGCGCTCGGATTCTCCAGCGTTCCGCGGTGCAACAGTACGTCGTCGTCCTCGAGGTTGCCCGACGTCGTGTAGATGCGGTCGTTCGCGACAGTGACGGCGAAAAGATCGAGATCAGTGGGGTAGTTTCGTGATTCGCCGGTCTCCGGATCGAAGGTGACATAGCCGGGCGTCTCGCCCCAGATGGGCTGGTGGCACACGAGTCGGCCGTTCAGCGGCTCGTCGGCGCACGCCGCTAGATCCGGGGCCGGGGTCTTCCACAGAACGGTGCCGTCCGTGGTGTCGATTCCGACCATGAGTGCCTCGTCGTTGCCGGATTCCGAGGACACGACGGCCAGTGTGAGAGCTGTGTGGCCGATCAGAGTCGAGCCGGCTCCCCACGCATACATCGAACCGGTACGCGGAGAGGCGAAGGTGGCTCCCTCCAGCCCCATGTCCGCCGCGTCGACGGACCATGCCAACCCCGGTGCGTCGTCTGAAGAATCGGTGATCTTCTTGATGGTCGTGGATCGATCCTGTGTCACAACGGCTACCGCTGCACCGACCGACAGCGTCGCGACGATCGCCGCAACGACCAATTTCGCGGTCTGGTTCCATCGCATCATCGAAGGTCCAATCCTGCTGTGTTCGCCAGGTTTTCGAGAAGTGCCGGGTCCTGCACCGGTTGTGTCGTCGACACCGTGATCTCGAACCCCGACGGCGTGACGACGGAGACCGAGGAACCCGGCCCGTACTCGTCCGGTGAGACGAGCTGGGGCTCCTCCGTTGTCGTCGAATCGGATTCGATGTCAGGCGTGGCCCGGACAACGCTGATCGTGAGTTGCCCGGCAATGCTGTTCACCGTCTGACAAAGCCCCGAACCGAATTCACTGGTGTGCAACGCACCCAACGGTGGAGTCGGAGCAAGCGCCGCCGCATCTGCCCGCCGGAGAGCGTCGTTGAGTGTTCGGATCTCGTCGCGGGAGAACGACGCCGTCGGTGAGTCGTCCCAGCCGGCGTAGCAGTCGGCGGCATTGCCCGGTGTTACGGCAGGGACGGGAGCAGTGATCCTGAGGGCAGGGTCGGCGGCTATTCGGACCAGGTCGTCGAGCGTCAGTTTCAACGTGTCCGGATCGTTCCCGCCGGAGACCGAGGCAGAGACGACGGATCCGTCCGACGTGTACGCGGTGGCCGTCCGGGAGTAGGTCCGCTGACCGTTGGTTTCGCGCCACGTGTCGTCGGTGTCCAGCACCGTTCCGTCCGGCAGACTCCGCCGCTCATCCACTTGGCCGGCCACGCAAGGTGGTGGTTCGGTCGAGTCTGCCGGGCCGACACCGACACTGAGATAGTCCGACTGGTCACCCGAGGCCAGTGGGGCGGATGCGTGCGCCGAGTCGAGGACGAAATCCTGAGATTCACCCGACGCGGGTATCGGGCCGAAGTACACGGACGTGGTCGACGAGATCTCGGCGGGAAGCGCTGCCACCAACGCCTCGGACATGAGGTGAGCTCTGGGGCCGTTGTACCAGGGGGCGGCTGGATTGTCGTACGAGTCGTCGCCCGTCGTAACGAAAGCGAAGGATGAGGATTCGCTCGGAGACTCGACGGTGTCGCACCCCGGAATGCTTGCCGACGCGTCGACCTCCGGGGTGACCACCACGTACTCCCGTTGCGGTGGCTCCGGAACTGGCGTCGCCGATGTCGTTGGCAGTGAGGTCAATTCGGGTTCCTCGGCTGGAGTGGTCAATCCCGCTGCGACCACACCGAGTGCCACTATCGACACGAGGACGAGTGTGTTCAACAGCGCGGAGCGATTGCGTTCGGTGGGCTGCGTGTCCTCGTCCATGACCCTCGTTCCATTCGCCCCTATCGCGACGAATGTCGCGCACTATTCATACCATTCGTTTTGCTAAGCGAGCTGGGTGTGGCCGCAGATGACATCCTCGCTGCACTCGACTACGTCGCCGACGGAATCCGGCGGGTTCGATGACAGGCAGCCGGTCGATGCTCAGTGCGTACCGAGTCCGTCGAGGAGAAGTTCACCGACGAACGTCGCGTTGTCCTGCGGGCTGTTCTGTCGTCGGGTGAAGCACCGCATCAGCAGAGTGTTGGTGATGCCTGCAGCGAGATCGACTGGGCTCGAGCCCTTTCGGAAGATACCGGTGTCCTGCCCTCGTGCGATGACCGGTGCGATGATCGACGGCAGGTTCAGCTTGTCCTTGATCGAGATCAGTCCCTCCGGCTCGCCGTAGGTGTCGTGTGCGACGGCGACGAGGAGAGCGTCCATGAATTCGAGTTCGTCGGCGGCGAGTTGCGCGCACCGCAGCATGTGGTTCTGCAGAATCGTGAGATCGTCGAGGCCCAGCAACTGGTCGTCGGCCACCGACTCGCGAAGACGATCGACTCGGCTCTGCAGCGCTGCGACGATGACGGACGGCTTGGTCGGAAACAGTGTCTTGCACGCCGCCCTCGGCACTCCTGCGATATCGGCGACGTCGTCCATACGCGTCATGAAGTAGCCACGCTTTCCGAACTCGTCGCGCGCCGCGGTGACGATCGCAGCACGCGGATCGCGGGGCAGGGGCCGTTCCTCGACCGGCACACCGACATCTCCCACGACGTCATCGAGGTGCTGATGATGTCCCGACGTGTCGACGACGGCCCCGAGGAAGGCGAGCACCGCGTCGGACATCACATCGGCCGAAACGGACGCGGCGTCCACCTGACTGCGGATGCGAAAGCCGTCGACGACGGCATTGACCGTCACTGCGAACGATCGGGCCGTGAAGGGACGGCGAAAGGCTCCCCCTTCGGGAGCGAACAATGCCTCGAATGCGTCCAGTACGGCGTCGTCTCGAACACGGTAGCCACCGGCGAGTGCCGCGGAAGCAGGTCCGCGGAAAACATGGTCGAGAAGAGTTGCGGTGGTGCTCTTCTGGTCGACGATTGCCGGAAAATAGCGCGCAACGAGCGTCGACACCCCTGCGCGAATCGAGTCGCCACTGTTCGCCATCTGTGTGCGAACTGTGTCGTGAACGTCGGTGGGTAGTGGTGTTCGGGACAGATGCTCGACGACCGTGCTGAGGAAGTCGGATTTGGTATTGAACTTGCGGAAGAACGTCGCTGTCGACGAGTCGGCCTCGTGGACGACGTCCTCGATACGTAGTCCGCGCTCGAGAATCCTCTGCGGATGCGCGATCAACAATGTGACACCCGCCTCGACGAAGTGGGCGGCGGTCGCGTCGAGCTCGGTCATAGAGGCGGACTTTACCGAGGTGGGGTCGAGCACGTCGCCGCAGGTGACAGCGTTCACTCTCAGGTGAGAGCGACCTGGGTCATTCCTCGGAGTGACCCAGCGGAGTGAGTGCGGTGTCATTGGCCGTGTTCGCGCCACCGGGACAGCGGTGGTGCCAGAAATCGAGGATCTCCATGACTGTGCTCGACATCCGCGTCGGCGACGCACCCGACCCACGGCTCAGCGCTCGTGAAATCGAAGTACTCACCGCCTGGCTCATCTCTGATTCCAAAGCGGAGGCGTCGCGCTCGCTCTATCTCTCGATGGGAACCGTCAACACACATCTGACGCGCATCAGAGCCAAATACACGGCAGTGGGGCGAACGGCACCGACCAAAGCGACGTTGCTGGTGCGCGCACTGCAGGACGGGTTCATCGACATCGACGAGCTGTGAGCAGTCAGCGCGACGACGAAGCCGACCGGCCCTGGTGAGTGAATCAGCGACACCGATCCAGTACAGGACGAGTGCGCCGATCACCGAGCCTGCTGTCGTCCAGACAACGCACTCAGCAGCGTCATGCCCCCTGAGATCAGGTGAACCCGGCGAGGGGCTGGATGATTTCGCTGGGAAGAAAATTGGACATATGGAACACTCGAACGTGTGAACCGAGTCTCCCGGATAGTGCCCGCTGTTGCCGCCACCACACTCCTGCTGAGCGCCTGCGGGTCCTCGGAACCGACACAGACGCCTACGGACGACACCACTGCGGCATTCACATCTGCGTCGTCCACGGCCTCGAACCCGAGCGCCGCGACCGTATACAACCTGCCGGGTAGCGGCGTGTTCCCCGAGGGCATCACCGCCGCCGACGACACGTTCTACGTGACCTCGACGTCCGACGGCGCAGTGTTCCGCGGGACTGTCGGATCCCCGGATGTGTCGGTGTTTCTCCCTGGCGGCGCGGACGGACGCACCGGCGCCGCCGGAATCGACGTGACCGACGAGGACGATCGCAGCGACTACCTGGTGATCGCCGGTGGAGCCGCGGGCAAGGTGTGGGTGTACGACGCCGACTCCGGCGAACTGGTTGCCACGTTCGGAAACGGCCTCGGCACCGATGCCACGTTCCTCAACGATGTTGCCATCGCCGACAACGGCGATGCCTACGTCACCGACTCACGGAACCCGGCGCTGTACCGGATCCCGTTCGAGCAGATGACGGCAGGCGTGCAGGACGGACAACTGGAGACGTTCGTGAACTTCGACGGCACCCCCTTCGTCTACGGGGAGGGATTCAACGCCAACGGAATCGTCGAGAACGACGACGAATCCGCGTTGATCGTCGTGCAATCGAGCACCGGCAACCTGTACCGGATCGACAAGAGCTCGAAAGAGGTCACACAGGTCGACCTCGGCGGTGCCACGGTCACCAACGGTGACGGGCTCGAGATGGACGACGACACCTTGTACGTCGTTCGCAATCGTGACGGTCTCATCGCCACAATCGACCTCGACGACGACGGCAGAACTGGCGCGGTCACCGGAGAGATCACCGACCCATCGTTCGCCTACCCGACAACCGTTGCAGCCATGGACGATCGGCTGTTCGTAGTGAACAGCCAGTTCGACAAGCGTGGGGGAGAGCCTGTCGAGCCGTTCACCGTCAGCTCGGTTCCGGAGTAGAGCGGCTTCGCCGCACGTGCACGAAAGTTCGTAGTGGAGGTCGAGTTCCCGCGCACCACGATCAGTGGGCGAGGATGGCGTCGATCTGACCGATTGCCTCCGTCATGCCCTCGACCATGCCCATTGAATCGAGCAGCTCGAGCTGTTCGATCGAATCGAACCGGCTTCGAATTGTCATGCGTGTCAACGCATCCGCTCGTTCGAGAGTCACGGCCGTGTGAATGATGGGCATCTCCGAGGATGGATTGCCGCTCTCGTCGGTGAATCCGTCGTCGAAGCTCAGCGACGACAGCGCAGAGATGTCGGTGAAGACCCAGTAGTAGGTGATCTTCTCACCATCAGGTCCGGTCATGTAGTAGGTGGCGCGCCCTCCCGGAACGAAGTCGTGCGTCTCGAACGTGGCAGGCCAGGTGGGAGGACCCCACCAGCGTTCGAGCTGACGAGGGTCCTCCCAGATCTGCCAGACCTGCTCGACCGACGCGGCGAATTTGGCGACGAGGGTGAGGGCGAGTTGCTCGGTGTCCTGGTGAGAGCTGACGAATGGCATCAGGTGGTACCTTTCCGGTCGTTGGTGAAGAGATCGTCGATCCGTTCGACGCGTTGTCGCCAGATCTCCTCGTAGGTATCGAGCAAGGCGCGAGCGTGTGCGATGGTGTCCAACCGAACTCGCACGATCTGCTCCCTGCCACGCTTGTGTTTGGTGATCACGTCAGCGCGTTCGAGAACCGCGACGTGCTTCTGCACAGCGGCAAAACTCATGGCGTAGTGAGCCGCCAACTCCGATACCGACTGTTCGCCGACAGTGACCTTCGCGACGATGTCGCGCCGCGTCTTGTCGGCGAAGGCCTGGAACAGGCGATCGACCTCGGCGTCACTCATCTCATCTACAACCATTTGGTTGTAGATTATGCCGAGGTTCGGACTTCGTCAAGGGTGTTCGGCGTCGCTCGTCGGCGTGCTGCGTAGTGATCCGATCGCCGCGGCGACCACGGTGTCGATGAATTCCGCGTCACACGGAACGCGGGTGAGGAAATGGCGAAAGTGGATGGGGGCAATGAGCAGTTCTATCGCGGTGCGGGCATGCGCGTCGGCACCGGCGGAGATCTCACCCCGTGCGATTGCATGTCCGATCATCACTTGGTTTGCCTCGAAACGTTTCTGCCAGAATGTGTTTCGCGCCAGCTCGATGTCGGGGGAGTCGGTGACGAAGGCAAGCGCTCGAACCAGGCCATGGCCCAGGGGTGAGTTCAGATACGCGCTCAAAGTGGTGGCAAGTGTCGTTAGATCCCCGCGCAGCGAGCCGGTATCGGGCCGCGGGAGGGTGTGCTCGCTGGCGGCGAGCATCGCGTCGAGTACAAGATTTTCTCTAGTGGCCCACCGTCGGTAGACAGTGCTGTCACGTACGCCGGCGCGGCGGGCGATATCCGGAATGCCGACCTTGTCGACGCCGCCCTCGATCACGGCGTCCAGTACGGCCTGGTGTACCGCAGCTCTGACGTGAGCCGTCCGTCCCCCTGGCCGTCGGCGTGGTGCAACGTGATCGGTGTTGTCAGCCATCCGTGAATGCTATTGCAGTGTCCCTTGCGTTAGGCGTTCGAGCCGCCTACCGTGCCTTAAGGCAGAACTGTCTGCGTTTAGGGGCGGGGGAGTAGCCGGTGGCATCGTTGATGGATTGGGGACGGCGTATAGCGGTCAGCGTGAGAGCGCTGACCCGCAGCACCGAACGTGCCGCGCACAGGCGAGGTGTCGCGCCGTTTCTACCGCGGCTGTTCGTCGACCGCTTCACGCATCTCGGCGGAATCCCGGATGCAGAATTCCGGAGTCAGCTGTCGGAATGCCGTTCGTTCGACGATGACCGGTGGGCTCCCTACTGGTCGACGTTCGCCGACGGACACCTCGCGCGCGCAGACGAGGCGTTGTTCCGATTGGGTGCCCCCGAGAGTGCCCGGTTGCTCGACGCCCCCGACCCCTCGGCACTGACGGCACTGGGTGAGGCACTCGCGCCAGCGGCGACAATTCTTGTCGATCGTGGCACGGTGGCAGATCCGGAGGTACCGGCACGGTTCGTCGCAGCGCATCCCGAGGCATCCGACGCGGTTGTTGCGATGGACGGTTTGATCAAAGCGCTGGTGTACGACTTCGTTGCCGCGTGGCCTGGCGGCAGTCCTCAACGCCAGCGTGCCTACCGCCGCTCGTCGCGCTTGTCGGAAACGTTGTTGCAGGCCATGGCGCCGACGATGGGGTACGACGTCGAAGTGCTCGACATCGTCTTGCCCGGCACCTCCGATCGGGTGCACGGCGTTCTCGCGTTGCCGACTGGTGCGACGAACATGCCGACGGTTCTGGTCACGAACGGCTTGGAAGGCACCATCGCCGAGACTCTCTTTCCTCTCCTGGCTCGGCGCGAGGCCGGTCTCGCCACCTTCGTCATGGAGATGCCCGGTACATATTCGTACAGCGACCCCATGACGGTGGCGGCCGAGATCGTCTACAGGTCGGTGATCGACTTTCTCGCTGCCGACAAGCGCATCGACGGCGAGCGATTGGGCATCATGGGTTTCAGCTTCGGCGGTTACTGGGCCGCGCGTATGGCCGCTGTGGACCCTCGTTTGAAAGCGGCGGTGTCCAATGGGCCGCTCACACACCGGAGTTTCGGTGTGGTCAATTCGATCGGCATGCCGGAGGTGATGCTGTCGACGCTGAGCCGGACGCTCGGTGCCACCAGTATTGCCGGCCTGTTGCACAAGGTATCGAAACTCTCTCTGCGACAACTCTATCGAGACATCGGCATCCCACTGTTGGTGATCAACGGGGCTCAGGACACTCTCGCCAGTACCCGCGACTCGATCGACCTCGCAGTCGCTGCGCCCAACGCGCAGCTGGTGCTCTATGCCGACGACGACCACTGTGCGATGGGCAACGCCGAGCACTGGTCGTTGCTGTCGACTCGCTTCCTCTGCGAGCATCTGCTGGACCCGTCGAGAAAATAGGCTTTGCCGACTCCTGACTGCCGGTGTCCTGGGGACGTCACCGAGCAAAGGCGATCGTTCAGGCACCATGGAGCGTGGGCAGCCGACCGTGCCGTCCCAGAGGAGAGCGATGTGACTGTTCGACCAGCGAAGGTGGGCGCACTGACGATCGTGCTGGGCGCACTCGTGGTGCTGGTTCTCGATATCCACACTGCATGGCAGACGCCCTCCCATCTGCGTCGAACGATCAGCGAGTACGGACTCGGCGCGCAGCAGTGGGTGTTCTCGATCGGCGTCGTTCTGCTCGCTCTCGGTTCGGCGCTCACCCTCGCGTCCGCGATTCGACATCGCCTCACTCGGCCTGGTGCGACCGCTTCGATCTTCCTCACACTGTGGACCGTGGGACTCGTCGCCGTCGTCGCTGTGCCGAAGCAGGATTGGTCGAACGACGCCTCGCTCAGCATCGGCGGCACGATCCACCGACTGGGGGCAGCGGTGGCGTTCGTCAGCATCCCCGTTGCGGTGTTCGCGTTCTCTCGCCCGTGGCTTCGTGACGCTGTGTGGGCAGTGCGCGCCCGCGTGACCATGGGACTCAGCGCGCTGTCCTTTGTGACGTTGATGCCGATCGTGTACGCGCTGGCTGTGGGAGCAACCGGCTCGCGTCCTTGGTATCGCGTCGTCACACTCGGCTATGTGGAGCGGGTGCTCGTCGTAGCCGAAGTGATCGCGCTCATCTCGCTCGCCCTGTGGGTGTGGGCGGCAGAACGTCGGAATGCGGCCACGGAGTCGGCACAGGAGATCCGGTCCTCACAGCCTGTCTAGGGAACCGCCGACAACTCACGTATTGGCGATCGTACTATTTCGCCAGTGTGGAGGCGACGGACACCGACACCGCGGCCGCTGTCGCAGCGCTGTTGCCACCGCGATAGACGACGAATCCCGACGACCCAGTTGCTCGGTCGTCGGGAATCGCAGATCGAATTGCTCTGTCAGCGAGCGAGTTCCACTTCGGCTTCCTCGTCGACGAAGGGGTCGCCGTTTCGCGGAGCGTTGTAGCGCTCGAGGTCGAGGATTCCTTCGCGCTTGGCGACGATGGTCGGCACCAATGCCTGACCGGTCACGTTGACTGCGGTGCGACCCATGTCGACGATCGGCTCCACCGCGAGCAGCAGACCGACACCGGCGAGCGGCAACCCCAGGGTCGACAGTGTGAGTGTGAGCATCACCGTCGCACCTGTTGTTCCTGCCGTTGCCGCGGAACCGATCACGGACACCACGATGATCAGCAGGTAATCGGTGATGGTCAGATCGATGCCGTAGAACTGAGCGACGAAGAGCGCCGCGATCGCGGGATAGATTGCCGCGCAACCATCCATCTTGGTCGTCGCCCCGAGAGGTACCGCGAACGACCCGTACTCGCGCGGAACTCCGAGGTTTCGTTCGGTGACGCGCTCGGTGAGTGGCAGGGTTCCGATCGACGAACGCGAGACGAAGCCCAGCTGGGTGGCAGGTCACACTCCCGAGTAGAAGTTGCGCACCGAAAGGCCGTGCGCGCGAACGATCACCGGGTACACCAGGAAGAACACCACGGCCAGACCGACGTAGATCGATACTGTGAACACGCCGAGCGAACCGATCGCGTCCCAGCCGTAGGTCGCCACCGCGTTGCCGATGAGTGCGGCGGTGCCGATCGGTGCCAGCCGAATGATCCACCACAGCACCTTCTGCACGATGGCCAACAGCGACGCGTTGAACGCGAGGAACGGCTCGGCCTTCTTACCCACCTTGAGTGCAGCGATACCGATGGCAGCGGCAATGACCAGCAACTGCAAGATGTTGAAGCTCAGCGATGTGGTTGCGGTGCCGCTCTCGGCGACCGTGGTTTTCGCGCCGAGTGCGAGGAAGTTGTTCGGTACAAGTCCGGTGAGGAACGACCACCACGACCCGACATTCGACGGATCGCCGGCCGAGTCCGCTCCCGCGCTGGTACGCGAGCCGGGCTGCGCGACCAACCCGATCACGATGCCGATGATGACGGCGATGAACGCCGTGATGGCGAACCACCACAGCGTCTGGATCGCCAGACGGGCAGCATTGGTGACCTCGCGCAGGTTGGCGATGGAACTGACGATAGCCGTGAACACCAGCGGGATCACCGCGACGGTGAGCAGTTTGACGTAGCTCGAACCGATGGTCGACAGGGTGCCGACCAACCAGTTGTCGTTCCCGTCGGCGGCGTCGGGCATCGAGCGGGCGATGAGTCCGAGGACGACTCCGAGGACGAGTCCGGCAACGATTTGTGGACCGAATGCGGTTGCCCAGGTAGGGACACGGCGCGTTCGGGTAGCGCTGGGCGCAGACATGGATATGCCTTTCGAAAAGGAGAGGTGTCGCCAGGGATGGGCGACAGAGGTGCTCGTCGGCCGATGGGCCGATCGGAGGGGACGCGGTCTAAAGGACCGTCAACAGGTAGCGCTGGCTTGCAGACGCAAGTCGACATACCGTCGAGAGGTCAGCAGCGGATTCACTGATCGAACGGTACTCCGCCTCCGAACTGCGCAATCAAGCAGGGGCGGGCTCTGAGGGTTCACTGTGGAATCGGTATGGGTGCGCCTCGGCGATGCTCGGACGCCGTATTCGTGAGTTAGCTTGAGGTTTCTTCCCGCCGACGAAACGAGATCATGAGTACCGAATCGAAGCCCCGAGGACTGGCCGGACGACTCGTTCGTGCCTTCTGCGCGGTGGTCGCCGCCCTGGTTGCCGTCGTTCTGGCATCGGCCGGTTGGGTGGCGTACGCGACGGCGGGGAAGGTCTACGAAGTCGACGATGCGCCGGACGCGCCGGTGGCCATCGTTCTCGGTGCACAGGTGCGCGACGGCAAGCCGATGCGGTTTCTCTCCGGACGTCTCGACACTGCGATTGCCTTGATGGCGGCGGGGAAGGTCAAGGCAATTCTGGTCTCCGGTGACGCAGACGGCAACTCCGGCAACGAAATTCAAGCGATGACCGACTATCTGGTCGAGCATGGAATCGACCCCAACGTGATCATCGGCGACGATCACGGCATCGACACCTACGACACCTGTGCACGGGCGAAGGAGACCTTCGGGGTCGAACGCGGACTGATCATCAGCCAGCCCCTCCATGTGTCGCGTGCCGTGGCGTTGTGTGAGGACATGGATTTGGACGTCGACGGAGTCACGGCGGAGTGCATCGACTGCAACACCCTTGCGGTGGTGCGTAATTACGCGCGAGAGTTGCTGGCGCGCCCCAAGGCGGTACTGGATCTGTGGTCGGGTCGCGATCCCGTGGTGGTGTCGCCACCCGTCGATTCTCTCGCGAATGTCACGAACCGATGAGTGTGCCCGACGGCGACGTCCGGATCCCGACCGTGGTGCGGGAGTTGGCGGGGTCCGAAGACATCGAGCCGGTATGGTCGAATGAGCTGGGCGGGTTGACGTTTCGTCTCGGAGGGGAGCGGTACGTCAAATGGACGCCGGCCGAAACCTCGATAGATCTGAATGAGGAGGCACGACGCCTGAAGTGGGTGATTCGGTACAGCCCGGTGCCGAAGGTTCTCGAGAACGGTTCTGACCGTTCGGGTTCCTGGATGATCACCGAGGCCCTGCCGTGGGAGAGCGCGGTAGCAGATCGCTGGTTCGCAGATCCGGCACGTGCGGTCCGTGCGGCGGCGACCGGTCTTCGGGCCTTTCACGATGCAGTCCCCGTCGAGCAATGCCCGTTCGACTGGTCGGTGCGTACCCGAGTCGGCGATCGCGACCTGCCGGTCGATCCTCCGTCGATCGACAGGCTCGTGGTCTGCCACGGCGACGCCTGCATGCCCAACACTCTGATCGCCGACGACGGATCCTGGGCAGCGCACGTCGACATGGGTACGATGGGCGTCGCCGACCGCTGGGCGGACTTGGCACCGGCCATCTGGAGCACCGAGTACAACTTCGGGCGCAACTACCGTGAGGCATTCTTGGACGCGTACGGCGTCGAACTCGACCGCGAGCGCCTCGACTACTACCTGTGGTTGTGGGAATCGACCTGATTCGGCGATGACTCCTACTGTGAAAGAACAGCTTTCAGGAACCGCTGCGTCCGCTCCTGCTGTGGGTTGCTGAAGATGTCCTCCGGCGGGCCCTCTTCGAGGATCTTGCCCTCGTCGAAGACGAGAACACGGTCGGCCACGTCGCGAGCGAATCCCATTTCGTGGGTCACGATGAGCATCGTGATGTCTGTGGTCTCGGCGATGGTGCGCAGCACGTCCAGTACGTCGGCGACGAGCTCGGGATCGAGCGCCGATGTCACCTCGTCGAGGAGCAGGATGTCCGGATCCATGGCCAACGCCCGGGCGATCGCCACGCGCTGCTGCTGTCCGCCGGACAGCTTGGTCGGATGCGCATTCTCCTTGTCGGACAACCCCACCGTCTGCAGCAGCTCGCGCGCACGCTCGGTGGCCTCGGCCTTGCTCTTGCCGAGTACGTGAATCGGAGCTTCGGTGATGTTCTGCAGCACCGTCATGTTGGGAAACAGGTTGAACTGTTGGAAGACCATGCCGATGCGAGTACGCACTTTCCGAAGGTGCTTCTCCGACGCGACGACGAGCTTGTCGCCCTTGCGCTGATGCGTCAGCGGCTCGTCCTCGATCCAGATGACACCGTCGTTGACCTTCTCGATGGTCATCAACAAACGCAGAATCGTGGTCTTACCGGAGCCACTGGGCCCGATCAACGCGACGCGTTCGCCGCGGCGAACCTGGAAATCGAGATGATCGAGAACGACGTGGTCGCCGAACTGCTTGACCACCTTGTCGAACTTGATCATCGGCAGGGTGCCCGAATCGTCAGTAGGCAAGGGACTTCTCCAGTCTTCTGATGAGGATCGATGTCGGGTAGCTCGCCAACAGGAAGATGACGCCGGCCAACGTGATCGGCTCGAGGTATTGGAACGTGCTCGCGCCGTACTGCTGCGCCGCTGTGACCATCTCGACGACGGTGATCGCGAACAGGAACGGCGTGTCCTTGAACATCGAAATCGCGTAGTTGCCCAGCGCAGGCGTCGTGCTGCGCACGGCCTGTGGCAGGACCACCGCGCGCCACGTCCTGGTACTCGGCAGCGACAGCGCGCGCGCTGCTTCCCACTGTCCCGGTGGGACGGCGTCGATTCCGGCTCGGTACACCTCGGCCATGTAGGTCGAGTAGTGGATGCCGAGGACGGTGATACCGATCTGCAACGCAGAGAACTGTGGCAGTAGGTAGTACGCGAACAGCAACTGCACGATCAGCGGTGTCAGACGGATGAACTCGGTGACCATACGCAGTGGAACGGTGACGAACTTCGGTCCCGAGTGCCGTACTACCGCGATCACCAGACCGAGGGCCGCAGCGAGGACGAATCCGAGCACGGTGGCCAGCAGGGTGATCTTGAAGCCTTCGAGCAGGAATGGCAGGGCGTCCCAGGCGCGTTCCCAACTCCAGTCGACGCTCATCGACCCACCCCCACGTTCTGATCGACGCGTTCGGGCTCGAGACGCAGCACTTCACGCATCGACGGCCCGGATCCCAAGCGCCCCTTGGCCCGCACTTCGAGCAGGTTCATCAGCAGCGTGAGGATGTACGCGATGACGAAGTAGATGACAAGTCCGACACCGAAGGCGAACAGCGTGTCGCCGGTGGTGCGTCGCAGCTGGGTGATCTGGTACGTGAGGTCCTGCAGCAGAACGAAACTGGCGAGTGCACTGCCTTTGAGCAGCTGAATCAGCAGGTTCGTCAGCGGCGGAATCATCTGCACCCACGCCTGCGGGAACACGACGCGGTGCAGTCGTTGCCAGGGGGTGAAGTTCAGTGCCAACGCGGCTTCCCACTGCGGCTTCGCGACGGCGGCAATGGATCCGCGCACGACCTCGGCACCGTAGGCACCGTAGTTGAGACCGAGCGCGAGAATTCCACAGAACATGGCTTCGAGTTGAAAACCCAACAGCGGCAACACATAGAACAGCCAGAACAGCTGAACCAGCAACGATGTGCCACGGAAGAATTCGACGACGAAGCGAGCGGGTGCGCGTACGTACATGTGCCGGTTTCCCGCTGCCAGGCCCAGAAGTAGTGCCAGAGCGAAGGCGAGAGCGGCTCCGCCGAGGGTCAGATAGACGGTCGTGAGGATGCCTTCCTGGATTCGCGGCCACGAATCCAGGAAGGTCTCGATGTTCTCGTTCACGGGCGATCAGCCTGCAGCAGCGATCAGCCCTCGCAGAGCATAGCGGTGGTCAAGCTCGGATCCGGTAGCTCCTCGGCGGTGAAGCCGAAGTCCCCGACGATGTCGAGGTACGCGTCGGTGTTCGAGGTGATCTTCGCGAGCTCCTCGTTGTACGCGTCCAGCAGCTCCTGATCGTCGGTGCGGAACACGGTGGCACCGGCCCCCACCTGCGGCTCACCGTCGATCTCGGCGACGAAGGACTCGGTGACGTCCACCGGTGCGTCGGGATTGTTGGTCTTCATCCAGTTCAGCGAGATGGCCGTCAGGGCGAACACGTCGGCACGGCCGGAGGTGACGGCGTCCATACCGTCCTGCGGTGCGGCGACCTGCTGGCTCGAAATGCCCAGTGCCTCGGCGTAATCGGACTCGATAGCGCCGGTCATCGTGGCCAACTGCAGGCCACTGTCTGCCACGGACTGCATGTCGGTCAAACCTGCCGGGTTACCTGTCGGAACCATCAGTGCGGTGGTGTAGTTGAACTCCGGGTCGCCGAAGGCGGCCTGCTCGCAACGCTGCGGAAGGATCGACATTCCGGCGCTGACGACGTCGAATCGATTGGCCTGCAGGCCAGGGATCAGCGCGCCGAAGTCGGCATTGACACCCTCGACGGTGTCGATGCCGAGATTGCCGAAGATCTCGCGGTGCAAAGCGATTGTTGCGCCGGTCAATTCGCCGTTCTCCTCGAAGCTGTACGGCGCTTCACCGGCAACTCCGACGGTGATGGTGCCGGCGTCGCGCAGTGACTGCAGGCGATCGGCACCGTCGTCGGTGTTGGTGGAGGTACATCCTGCGAGGCTGCCTGCAACGAGTGCGGTACCGGCGAGGGTGGTGATGATCTTCTTCGTCGAGCCTGTGTTCAGCACAGTGTGTGCCATGCGTGGGGCCTTCCGGTTCTTGACTGCTCGAAAACCGGACCTGCGCCGATGTGCCGGGAGCGATACGCGCAACACTTCGGCCGGACCGGTTGCAGTCTTGTGTTCTGCGTGGGGATTGCTTTGTCCGAACTTGAACGTAGCACGGTGATTTGCCGAATTCGGTGTGAATGACCAGCACACAGCGTTGTCGGATTTGGCGGATCGACGTGTATCGCCACCACAGAGTGCGATTTCGCAGCGATGAGAACGAAACTGTAACGATGCGTCGTTCGATCGAAATCAGGTTGGAAACACGCCGACGCTAGAGTGAGCGCGCCCGGTTCGACGACTCAGCGGACCCGTGTTTTCAGGAGAAGTGAACGCTTGAGCTGGATTCGCTTGAACGACGTTGCCAAGGGATACGACCAGAAGGTGATGTTGCGTGAGGTGTTCTTCCGCCTCTCCGACGGCGACCGTGTCGGTCTGATCGGGCGCAACGGCACGGGCAAGACCACCCTGCTGCAGCTTCTTCTCGGGCGTGAGACTCCCGATACGGGAACGGTCGATGTCACCGAGGGCGCCCGGATCGGCTACTTCTCGCAGTTCTCGGAACTCGACGGCGATCGCAGCATCCAGGCGGAACTCGAATCGCTTTTCGTCGCTGTCCACGCGATCGAGGTCGAATTGGCCGAGGTCGAGGCCGCACTCGGGGGCGACCTCGACGAGAAGCAGATGTACAAGCTCGTCGATCGCCAAGCCGAATTGCTCGACGCCATGGAGAACAGCGGCGGCTGGACCTATCACCAACAGATCGACACGGTGCTCTCCATGCTCGGCTTCAACACGGAGCGGCGTGAACTGCCCGTCGATCGACTGTCCGGGGGCTGGCGCAACCGCGCGGCTCTGGCCAAAATTCTGATCGAAGCGCCGGATGTGCTGCTCCTCGACGAGCCGACCAACTTCCTCGACGTGGCCGGTATCGCGTGGCTCGAGCGCTGGCTGCGTGACTTTCGAGGAGCGCTTCTGGTCGTCTCGCACGACCGCGCCTTCCTCGAGCAGGTCGTCACCAGCATCGTCGAGATCGAGAACCATCACCTGCAGACCTACGACGGTAGCTACTCGGAATACGTTCAGCAGAAACAGTTTCGACTCAAGAACCTCGAGCGTGAGTTCAGCAACGAGCAACAGCTGCTGGCGTACGAACAGGAAGCGATCAGCGATCGCAAGGAAGCGGTGAAGAACCCCAGCGGGGTGCTCAAGCGTCGACTCGCGAACATCAAGAAGAGCAAAAGCCCGCGCCCGGTCGACACTGTGGTCACTGCGATCTACGGCGGACTGCACGTCCACGACAACCTGGCGGAGATCACGGGTATCTCCAAAGGCTATGGCGAGCAACGACTCTTCGAGAACATCTCGTTCACCGTGCATCGCGGTGACCGCATCGCCATCACCGGACCCAACGGATGCGGCAAGACGACCCTCGTCGACATCCTCGTCGGTGCCGAGCAACCGGACAGCGGCAAGATCAAGTGGAAGACCAAGGCACCGTCGTTCATCTACTACAACCAGGTGCTGGCCGATCTAGATCTCGACGACACCGTGTCGCATTCGGTCAATGCGATGCCGGGCAGCCTCGCACTGACCGCGACCAAGAAGGAAGTCCATCGCTTTCTGACCCTGCTGCAGTTCTCGGAGTTGGATCTCAAATCGAAGATCGGTGTTCTGTCCGGTGGCCAGAAGGCCCGAGTTGCTCTGGCGCAGTGTCTGTTGTTCGGCGCAGGGGTCATCGTGCTCGACGAGCCCACCAACCACCTCGACCTGCAGAGCACCCAGGTTCTCGAACGTGCCCTGATGGCGTTCCCCGGCGCGGTGATCTTGGTGAGCCACGACAGGTTCTTCGTCGAGAAGGTGGCCTTTCGCCAGTTGTCGTTCGACGGCAAGGGTGGGGTCACCGAAATCGCCGGCGTCCAGATGGCGTGATGGCCGGGTGTCGAACTACCCCTTGATCTTCGACGTCGCCGAGCCCCACTCCGCGTCGCGCAGCTCCTTCTTCCTGATCTTGCCGGTCGATGTTTTCGGCAGCTCGACGATGAATTCGACTGCACGCGGGGCTTTGTACGAGGCGATAGCAGATTTCACGTGCGCTACGAGGTCTGCCTCCGACGCGTCCGCGCCGGGTGCCAACACCACGAATGCCTTGGGCCGTTCACCCCACTTGTCGTCCGGTACCCCGATCACCGCGACGTCGGCAACGGCGGGGTGGCTCGCAAGTGCCTGTTCGACCTCGATCGTCGAGATGTTCTCGCCGCCGGAAATGACGACGTCCTTGGCGCGATCCAGTAGTTGAACGTAGCCGTCGGGATGCATCACCCCGAGGTCTCCGGAATGGAACCATCCGCCTGCGAAGGCCTGCGTCGTGCCTGCGGTGTCGTTGTAGTACCCCTTCATGACGTTGTTGCCGCGCATGACGATCTCACCCATTTCCGCGCCGTCGGGCTCGACGTCGATCAGTGCTCCACCCGGACCGGATCTTTCGCGTACCACGCGCAAGCGGTCGGCAGTGAGCATGCCGACTCCCTGTCGAGCCAAGCGTCGAGCCTGCTCGTCACCGTCGAGCTCGAGCCATTCCTGCTTCGGCTCGCACACCGAGTACGGACCGTAGGTCTCGGTGAGGCCGTAGACATGTACGAGCGTCGCGCCCAACGCACGGATCTTGCCGATGATCGTCGGGCTGGGAGGAGCGCCAGCAGTAACGATGGTCAGCGGTCGATCGAGCGAATGCGCCTCTGCCGCAGTGGCAAGAGTGGTCAGCACGGTCGGTGCCCCGGCGAGGTGGTCGACGCCGTCGTCGATGGCCGACCAGATCGCATCGCCGCGGACACCGCGAAGGCAAACATGTGTGCCCGACGCAGCAGTGATCGCCCACGTCGTGCACCACCCGTTGCAATGGAACATCGGCAGCGTCCACAGATAACGAGTATTGATCCCGAATCCCTGGTGGTGCAGTTCTCCGAGCGAATTGAGGTAGGCACCGCGGTGGCTGTACATGACGCCCTTGGGTCGACCGGTGGTGCCCGAGGTGTAGTTGATCGTGATGGTCGAGGTCTCGTCGTCGACCTCCCACTCCATCGGATCGTCCGAGCCACGTTCGAAGAAGGCGTCGTATCGAGTGGTGTGCGGCAGCTCGGCGTACGTGCCGTCGACGGAGGGTGTCTCGACGATCTCACGGACCGAGTCGGCGATCGGATCTGTTCCGAGTCCGGTCAGCAGGTCCGAATCGCCAACCAGCAGAACCGAACCGGAATGATCGCAGATGTAGCGAACTTCGGCGGGCGACAGTCTGGTGTTGATCGCGACCAGAACGGCGCCGGCCAGTGGAACCGCGTAGTGCGCGAACAACAGCTCTGCAGAGTTGGACGCGATGTAAGCCACTCGATCTCCGTGGCCGACACCCGACGCGCGCAGTGCGTGTGCGAGCCGGGTGACGTCGGCTGCGAACTGCTCGTAGGTGAATGTCCTCGGCCCGTCCACCACCGCGGTCTTGTCGGGGTGGACCTCCGCTGCGCGTTCGAGGAAGCGAAGGGGCGTCAGGGGAGTATCGAGACCGGTCATGGCAGTCAATGTAGCGCGCACTCACGAGGCCAGATCGGATTTGTCGAGACGTTCGCGCCCACCGGTAAGGTCCGCGCGTTCGGCGGCGGCCCGGCCGGCAAGCCAACCCTGTGCATTGTCGCTGCCGAACGTGATCGTTCTCGTCGATGGGTACCGGGCAGCGTACACACGGTCCACGGCATCGGAACGTTTCGCCAGGATGGGCACCAGAGCCGAACCGTGCTGCTGTGTTGCCGCCGCAGTAGCTCGCTTACGTGCGTCCTGCAGTCGTTCGCCGACTCGATGGGCGTATGCGATCAGGAATGCGTTGCGGAAGCTGCGTGTCCGCGCAGTCGGGGATTCGCCGACCTCGTCGAGTACGCGTGCCGATTGGACCAGTAGCGAGGTGTACAGAAGTTCACACAGATCGAGATCGACGGGCATGCCGATGACGGTGGCCAGCAAGTACTTCTTTTTCCACAGTGTCCTGGCGCCGTTTGCGCGACATACGCTGTGCAGCAGAGGAAGTTTGGCTTTGGAGTACGGATTGCTCACCATGATGCGTCGAGTGACGACATCGTCGATACGGGTTCCGAGGGTTCCCCGTATCGAGAAGCGCGCTGTCGATCGCGTAGCGCGTCATCAAATCCTGGGCCTTGGCCGATAACGCCTCGGCCTCGGCGGGGAATTGTGTCGACTCGGCCTTGGCCAGCAGCCCTCGGATTCTGCCGAGCATCTTCGAGTCCGTGGCTCGTCCGGGGCCGGTCGCTGCCGACTGTGCGGTCCATTGGGCCGGAGGAGGCAGGAGCTTGTCGAGGGGCAACAGCCACGTCGAGCAACCGAGTACGAGCAACAGGGTGTACCAGGACTGCGCCGACGTTGGGCGGTTGTACGACCGCCACCGCTGAAGGCGCTCTGCCGTCGTGCCCCCTGCGTAGTCGATGTGCAGCTAGGACAATTGATCACGCCAGGAATCCGGAGCGAGGCGTTCGGCCGAGCTTCGCTCCGCGTGTGCGCCGAAGGTCTCTAGCCAGTGAAGTGTTGTTGTGGCAGTCGATTTGACCGATTCCGGTCGCCAGCGTGGTGCTTGCCGATACGGTGGTTCGTAATGGTCGATCTTTGTCGGTGGCAGGTGTTCTGGTGCGATCCAGCTGGTTCGCCGGCGGATTTGGTCGACCATCCGGTTCTGGTCGGGTTGCCCACGCTGCCGGAGTGCGCTCGCAGGCATGGGACGCGTGCGGGGCAGCCGTTTCTTCTGCGGACGGATGGTCATTGCGTGCCGGAGGTCGACGTGTTCTTCGCTTCGCCTCGGATGCTTAGCTGCAAGCAGGGACGCTACGTAAGTATGTATTCACCCTCGCGACGTGGCGGGGCTTCCTCGACGCGATCGAATGCTGTTGGTATGAGGCAGATTCCGGCCAGACAGATACGTTCAAGTTTTGGAGGATGACTGTTACTGCGAACCCGGTACGGGTTGCAGGTGGCACCGTCAGGTCGGATCTGGTGGCGATCAGCACGTTCTACGAGTGGGCACACCGCACTTATGGTGTGACGAATCCGGTACTGCGGCAGGCAGTCCGTGGCCACAGAGGCAGAGAAGTGACTGCCGAGGCATATCAGGCGACTCCGCACATCTCAAGATTGCATGCCGGCCCGGCCGTCTGTGCGCGGACTGGGCCCTAGCGGCGGATTCGTTGATGGACAACCAATCCCACGGTTGAACCACCGGTAGGTAAAATCTCGATAAAAGACCACTCGTACGGTTTACGAGACCTGTTCGTTGTGCTTAGTATTGGCTTCTGCTCGAATTCACGCCCCGGACATGTCAGCTATGCCACGTCCGCGCCAACGTTCGCAGAAGGGGGGCTCAGTGGAGCCTGTTTCAAATTTGGAGAGATCCGGACTTCTACGTAAAGCACTGAAGGACAACGGGTTTTGCCGAATAATCGAGGTGCACAGTCCGGCTGCAGCAATCATTGCCGAACGTTCGCGCGGCTCCAATCGAGAGTTCGATGGTTTCTGGTCGAGTTCACTCACAGACTCGGCGTTGCGTGGGTTGCCAGACACCGAGTTACTCGATCCGCGATCCCGGATCGAATGGGCAACAGCGACCGTCGCTCTGACCAAGAAGCCCCTGATCATCGACGGTGATACCGGAGGGCGATGTGAGCACTTCGCGTTCAGCGTCCGGCACATGGAACGGGAAGGCCTGTCTGCAGTAATCATCGAGGACAAGGCAGGCGAGAAGCGGAACTCGTTGCTCTCCGGCGACGATCTGCACACAATGGCGGGTGTGGACGCGTTCGCCGAAAAGATCGCCGTCGGGAAGGCCGCGCAGGCCAGCGATGGCTTCATGGTCATCGCACGCCTCGAAGGCCTGATCACGGGCTTGCCGAGAGAGGAGATTCTGGCTCGTGCCGCCGCGTACGTCGCCGCAGGTGCCGATGGGTTGGTCGTTCACAGCCGGAGTTCGGACGAAAACCTGGTCATCGGCCTTGCGCGTGAGCTTCGGGTCAGGCATCCCGATACACCGCTCGTGGCGATTCCAACGGCTTATCCCGGCACCGGCGAGGACGAACTGATCAGGGCTGGAATCAATCTCGTCATATACGCGAATCAGATGTTCCGTGCATCGTTACTTGCGATGGAGTCTGTCGCACAGTCTATCCTGGACAACGGTAGGGCGCTTGAAGCCGAACCACACTGTCTTGCAACACATGACCTGTTACATCTTACCGAAGGGCTGCACGAGTCGAGGGGTCCCGAGTTCGCGAGGGTTCTCTGATGGCCCAGCGACGTGAACGAATGGTGCTGGGAGCGTACCTTTCGTATGGAACCGGGCACCATGCGGCGTCATGGCGTCATCCCACTACCAGCGTGGATTCGACCAGAAGCTTCCGCCATCACGTACGGATGATCGAAACCGCAGAGCATTACGGCTTCGATCTGATGTTTCTCTCGGATGCACCTGCTGTGTTCAATGACGACCGCGGGGGGCGGGGCGGTCGCGTGGCATCGTTCGAGCCGATGACACTGATGAGTGCCCTGGCGACACACAGTCATGACATCGGCCTCGTCGTCACCTCGTCCACTACCTACAAGGAGCCGTACAACGTCGCACGCGAGTATGCGAGCCTGGATCTGATCAGCGGCGGCAGGGCGTGCTGGAATTTGGTGACCACCTCTAAGCTTGCGGCGGCACGCAACTTCGGCTTACCGGCGCATCCCGAGCACGCATATCGTTATTCGCGCGCAGAGGAATTCGTCGACGTGGTGCGGGAGCTCTGGGACACATGGGAGGACGACGCGTTCGAGTCCGACAAGAGTTCGGGTTTCTTCTACGATCCGCGCAAAAGGCACCCCGTTCGGTTCAGGGGGTCTGTGTTCGACCTCGATGCGGAGCTGAATGTACCCAGGCCACCGCAAGGTCATCCGATCCTCGTACAGGCAGGTGCTTCGCATGCTGGGCGTCAGTTGGCCGCTCGCACCGCAGATATCGTATTCACTGCTCAGACCGATATTGAGTCGGCAGTTGCGTTCACGGCCGACATCGATGAGCGAGCATCAGGCTTCGAGCGGAACGATTCTGCGGTGATCGTATTGCCTGGTTTGACAACCTATTTGGGAAAGACCGACGCCGAGGCGTGCGAGAAGGTCGCTGAACTGCAGGCTCTCATCGAGCCCGAGTTCGGGATCAGTATGCTCTCCGATTTGGTCGGCGGCTTCGATCTGAGCGGCTGCGACCCGGAAGGTCCGCTGCCGGTGCTACCCGCGAGCAACGCCAATACCAGCCGTCGCAAGCTCATCGAGCACTTGGCGTACGAACGGGGCTGGAACATCCGAAAGTTGTACGAACACATGACCACATCCCGAGGGCACCTCACTCTTGTGGGCAGTTACGACCATGTGGCGGACGAAATCGAACGGTGGTTCGTTCGCGGAGCGGCAGATGGATTCAACGTGATGCCGCCGTTGCTTCCTGACGGATTGTCTGAGTTCGGTGAACACGTCGTCGGACGGCTCGAGCGACGTGGGCTCTTCGACGCGGAATACGGGCCGGGAACGCTGCGGGAAAAGCTCGGATTGCAGCGGCCGGTCGGCAAGCGCGTTCACGCAGAGGCGTGAACTTCTTTCCACAACAAAAAAGTACGAATTTTCGATACCTGAGAAACGGGGCTTATATGCACGAGAACTTGATTCTTGAAGACACGACACTGCGCGACGGCGAGCAGACGCCGGGAGTGGCGCTGTCCGCGGCGAAGAAGCTTCAGATCTTCGACGCGCTGATCGACGCCGGTGTGCGGTGGATCGAACCAGGCATTCCGGCGATGGGTGGGGAGGAAGTTCGTGCATTGCAAGCAATGCTCGAGCGGCGTGACGAGGTCACGCTCATCGGCTGGAATCGAGGAGTGCGCTCGGATATCCAACGCAGCATCGACCTCGGTTTCAAAGCAATTCACATCGGTTTGCCGACGTCCAACAATCACCTCGCGAATTCAGTGCGCAAGGACCGTACGTGGTTGCTCGCTACAGCGCGCGACATGGTGAAGTTGGCGAAGGACCAGGGCAGTTTCGTCAGTATCAGCGCGGAGGACATCGGCCGGACCGAAATCCCCTTCCTGCAGGAGTACGCCGTCGCGGTCGCCGAGGCAGGAGCCGATCGGTTGCGTCTGTCCGATACCATCGGAATCCTCTCACCGTCGCAATACGGCGAGCGCGTGTCTGCTGTCAAACAGGCTACTGATCTTGATCTGCAGGCTCACTGCCACAACGACTTCGGCGTCGCGGTGGCCAACACACTTGCCGCGATCGAGGCGGGAGTGCGGTACTTCCATGTCACGGTCAACGGTATCGGCGAGCGGGCAGGCATGGCCGACATCGCTCAGGTCGTAATGAGTCTTCGACAGTGGTACGGAGTGGACCTTGGTATCGACACAGAAAAGTTGACGGCATTGGCGCGCATAGTGGCGGATGCATGCGGTGCTCCGACCGCTCCGTGGCAGCCCGTCGTCGGGGGCAACGTGTTCAGCCACGAATCGGGTATACACACCACTGGCATGCTCCGGGACACCTCAACGTTCGAGCCGTTCCCTCCGGAACTTGTCGGTGGTGAGCGCCACCTGCTGGTCGGGAAGCATTCTGGCCGTGGCGTCATCAAGAGTGTTCTCGGCGCCGCAGCCGACGGCTTGGACGACGATCAGCTGGACCGACTGCTGGAGCGCGTCCGCCAGTCCTCGATCGATTCCGGTGGTGCGTTGTCCGCCGAGACCATCGCCGCGCTGATCGAGCGACCATTAGAGGTCGCGGCCAAGTGACGGTGAGTCTGGTTGCGGGTCGCCCGATGGCCGACCAGATCATCCACGCACATCGGACGGGTACCGAGTCCGATGCCATGCCAGTGCCCGGCCAGCTGGTGACTGTGAGCCCGGACCGGGTCTATGTGCAGGACGGGAATGCGCCGACCATCGCGAAGCTGTACGCAGATCATGGCTTCTCGACCGTCTTCGATCGAGCCAAGGTCAGCTTCGTATTCGATCACTCGGTTCTGGTGGCCAACGTGGACATGGCCGATCGAATGAAGGAGGCTGACGAGTTCGCTGCGGCACTTGGGGTCGACGTTCAAGCTCGGGGCAGGGGAATCAGCCACGTGATTGCGGCCGAGTTGGGTTGGTTCGCGCCGGGGCAGCTGGTACTGGGATCGGACTCGCACACGTGTGTGGGTGGCGCTTTCGGTGCCATGGGGTTGGGTATGGGTGCCTCGGATATCACTGCGGCGATGGTTTCGGGTGCGACATGGCTCCGCGTGCCCGAGACCGTGGTGGTGGAGTTCGTCGGGCACCCACATCCACTGACTCGTCCGCGAGATGTATTGATCGATCTACTGGCCGATGTCGGCCAGGACGACTTCCTGTACAGATCGGTCGAGTTCGTCGGGGAATGGATCAGGTCGCTGACGCCGGACGGCCGGGCAAGCATGGCGAGCCTCGGCGTCGAACTGGGCGCCAAGTGCGTGTTCCTCGAAGACCTGAACGGTGACGTGCCGGTCGGGACTACCCCCGATAAGCGCACGATCAGACGTGACATCCACGGAATCGAACCCGTAGTGTCGCGTCCGCACCTGCCCGCCAACTCGGCGACGTTGGCCGAACTTGCAGGCACGCGCGTGGACTACGTATTCATCGGCAGTTGCACGAACAGCCGTCTCGAAGACCTGGCCGAGGTCGCTGCGGTCGTGCGGGGCCGAAAAGTAGCTGCTGGAACACAATTCGTGATCACACCGGGATCCATAGACATCTACCGCGACGCGGCGCGCTTGGGCTACATCGACACTTTGATGGAGGCAGGTGCCGTCGTGACGCCGCCCGGCTGTGGGGCGTGTGTGGGAACGCAGGGTCCCCTACCTGCGAGGGGGGACAATGTGCTGTCGACGATGAATCGAAACTTCAGAGGTCGCATGGGGAATCCCGATGCCGACATCTATCTGTCCACGCCGATAGTTGCGGCAGCGTCGGCCCTCGTGGGTGCGATTCCGACTCTGAAGGACATCACGTGAGCACCGAGGTCCACGGCGTTCGACGATTGTTCGGGGTGGTATCGACGGACGACATAATTCCGGCTCGGTACAAACATATGCACACCGACCCGGACCTGCTTGCACCACACACTTTCGAGGCGTTCGCGCCGGGTTTCGTCGACACGGTGCGGTCGGGGGACGTTCTGGTCGGTGACTCGCTCTTCGGTATCGGCAGTTCTCGGGAGCAGGCCGTATCGGCTTTGGCTGCGGCCGGATTCACAGCGGTGATAGCCCCCAGATTCGGGCGTATCTTCTTCCGGAACTGCTGGAATCTCGCGGTGCCTGCCATCGAGGTGGATACCGCGTTGTTGGTCGGTCACGACTCTGTCGGGCTGGACCTTGATCAAGGGCACATTCTCGACCGCGACGGCAACGTAGTCGTGGATTTCGTGCCACCACCGTCGATGCTGATCGAGATGGTGCGCGCAGGAGGGCTGCTGCGTACTCTCGCTCGCTCATTGTAGAAAGGAAGTCACATGCCCGAGATCGATGCGAAGTTCGACGGCCTCGCCGAGAGCTACGACCGTACGAGGCCGCGTTATCCGGCTGAACTGTTCGGTCCGGTGGTCGAGTCTCTTCGAGACACGCGTTCGCCGCTGGTGGTCGATGCTGGAGCTGGAACCGGAATCGCCCTCGAGACGCTACTTCCCTTGCTCCCATCAACGGCTGCGGTCCACGCGGTTGACATCTCGTCGGACATGGTCACGCGGGGACGGTCGAAGTTTCCCGACGTGCACTGGATGGTAGGGACCGCTGAGGACTATCTCGCCGAACGCGGAAGCGTTGATGCGCTCATAGCCGCGCAGGCCTACCAGTGGATGGACCGAGCACGGTTTTTGACGCTCGCAGGTGAGCGGCTACGTGCTGGTGGGGTATTGGCGATCGTGCAGAACAACCGCAACTTCGGGGTAGGTGGGTTCGCGGAGGAATACGAGACCTTGCTCGAGAAGCGGTCACCCGGGTACAGCAGAAACTATCGTTCGTTCGACATCGAAGCCGAGCTGAAGGAGGTGTTCGTCAAGGTCACGACAACTGAAATCAGCTGGGCACAAGCTATATCTGTCGATGACTTCGTGACGATGAGCTCGTCGTCGACGCAGGCGCAGCGCGCGATCGCCGCCACTGGTTTGCAGTTTCTGGACGAGGTTCGAGCCTTGTCCGAAGCCCACGCCGTCGATGGGACGGTCTCGCTTCCGTACGTGTCGGAAGGTTTCTACGGCTGGCAGGGCCTGTGACAGATGTGACGTCGGTCGACAGCGAAGACGCCGGACTGGTAGCGGAACTCGTCCGTCTGGTATTCGAGCCGTTCCGTGCACAATTCGAGCCGACCGCGATGCGGTGGACGGCCGAGGCGATCGCCGATCGGCCGGACGATTGGCTTGTGCTGCGGCGAGACGGATTGATAGTCGGTGCAGTTCGTCACGGTGTCGACAACGAGGGGTACACGTTCGATTCGCTCAGCGTCGACCCTGCCGTACGCAGGCAAGGTATCGGCCGATCGTTAGTCGCGGCAGTCCGTGTGCGCGCGATGGAAGCTGGAGCGCACCAGTTGATCGTTGCCGTGCGGCACGCCCTGTCCGGCAACGTCGCGTTCGTCGGTGCGTGTGGTTTCGTTCGATCGCGGAACTTTTCTGCCGACCATGACGTCTATGTCGCACCGCTTTCTGCGCAGGTGCGCCGATGACTGTGTTGTGTTTGGGGTACAGGAAGGGGTTCGTGGAGGCAGCCCGTGAGCGCGGCGTCGACATCCACTTCGTAGTCGAAAAAGTCAAAGCAGATTTAGCGGGTTCGGCGTACACCCTGGTGTCCGATCTCAGCGATATCGCGGAGGTGGTTCGTGCGGTCGCGGCCAGCGGAAACCTCGTTCCGACGGCTGCAGTGACGGGACACGAGCAAGCTGTTCTTCCTGTTGCCGCCCTTCGTGGGCTCCACGGCCTTCCAGGAAACCGGGATCTTGCCACGTATCTGAGGTTTCGCGACAAATACCTGCAGAAGGCGGCATTGCCGCCGACGATCGCACACGCACAGTGTAGGTACGTCAAGCGAGCAGACACCGAGTTCGCGGCGATGGCTGCCCAGATGGGATCGTCCCTGGTCCTCAAGCCGGCCGATGGTCACGGATCGAACAACACCGCACTGGTGGACTCTCAGCAGTCCTACGATCGCTACTTCGCAGAGAGCCCAATCCTGTCGGATGTCGGTACCGTCGCCGAGTCCTATGTGTCAGGTCGCGAGATCCACGTCGACGGAGTGTGGGTCGACGGGCGAATCGAGTGGTCCGCTGTGTCTGCGTATCTCGATCAATTGATGAACTGGGCCATGGGCGGTGTGGTCGGCGACTATCCGATCGACTCTTCCGATTCTTCGCTGACCCGCCTCGCCGAAGCCTTCGCGACGCAAGTGCTGACGGCACTCGGAGCGCCCGACACCGTCTTCCACCTGGAAGCATTTGTAGATTCGGACGGAACGCTCACCCTCGGTGAGGTCGCAGCCCGAATGGTCGGTGCAATGACGCCGGAGATCTTGGCGCGAACCTACGGCGTCGACCTCTATGGAGCATCGCTCGACCTCGCACTCGGACGTGCACCGGTGCTGCCGAAGTCGCGGAAGGCTCCGGACACGTTGTTCGGATTCGTGTTCCTGAACCGTCACCCGGGTGCCCGAGTCAGTGAAGCTGATATTCGCGCGCGCTTCGACGTTGCCGACTGTTCCTTCCCTGAGTCCCGGATCGGCGACAGCACGAGGTCGTACGGCCGCTGGGGGCACGCGATCCTTGGGCGCGCATCGGTTTCGGCTCTGGAAGCTGACCTCCGCAGCGTCGCGGAATTCACGAAGACCGGATGATGCAGGCAGTCGAATCGGTCGTTCTCGTTCTGGGTCGGCGGAAACCGCTGTTGGAACGTGCATTCGGGAGGTTGGACGGGTTCCGCTTCGTCGACGTGGTTGCGCTGTCGGACACTCTTGCCGACTACGAACGCGCAGCCGACGCCATCGTCGCGCGCCGACCGGTCGTCGGGGTGGTCGCTACTTCGGAAAGCACCATGCAGCTGGCAGGATACCTTCGCACTCGGTACGGGCTGGACGGCCTGCAGTTCGAGCAGTCCCTCGTCGTCACAGACAAGTGGCACATGACCATGGCAGTACGCAGTGCGGTCCTGAGTCCTCGCACCTGGTTGTCGGGGCAATTCCTCCACGAGCGGCCGAGCGGACTGCCGGAGGTCGTCGTCAAACCCCGAGCATCGTCCTCGGCGCGCGGGGTCCGCCGGCTCTCATACATGGATGCCCTCGATTTCCTGAGTTCCGATGATCGGCTGTGGGTAGTGGCCGAGGCGATCGACGTCGAGCGCGAATTTCACTGCGATGGGGTCGTAAGCGACGGATCGATCGCGTGGATGCAGAGTTCGGAGTACGACCGTCCGGTATTGCGGTCCTTCGGAACTCGATCGACCACGGTGTTGGACGCGTCTGATCCTCTCCGCGACGAGCTGTCTCTGTTCGCATCTGCGGTGATCTCTGCGATCGCGATCGAACGCGGCGTTTTCCACCTAGAGATTATGTACGACGGTCGTCGACTGGTGTTCGGCGAAATCGGTTTCCGACCGGCCGGAACCGGAATCGCCGAGCTGATACTTCGGGTCAACGAAATCGATTTGTGGGCCGAGTTTCTTGCAGCGCAACTTGGTACCGAGCGCGCCCCGGATCGGACCGCCGCTGACGTTCGCGACGTCGCCGGGCTGATCATGGCAAGACCGGGCGTCAATGGTGAACCCCCACTGGATGAGTCTGCCGCGCGGAGCTTGCCAGGTGTCATCGGCATCGGAGTCGGCAATATCGACCGAAACACCGATCCAGAAAACATGTGCGAATACGAGTATCTGGTGTTCTTCGACGGCGTCGAACGCTCCTCGGTCGCGGATCTGCGTCGAGCCGTCGCAGGAAAGGGGTAAAAGTGGTGACAAGGACTCCTACTCGAGCTGAGCGCGCGTTGCTCTTCTTCTTCGCCAACAGCTTCGCCGAGACACTGCAGGCCGTCGGCATTCTGTGGGCTGCTTTCGCGCTCACCGACAGCGGTGTTGTGGTCGGTGTGGTGAATGCTTTCGCGTATCTCCCCGGTGTTGTGGTCGGTGTCCTCTACCGCAATCGTGCGGACTCCGGCGACTCCGATCGCTCATTAGCGCGGACCAATCGGGCGCTCGTCGTGGGTTCGACAGCATTGACGGTCGTCTGGCTCGTCGCGGGTGCGGAATGGCTGCTCATTGCATTCTTCATCGCTGCCCAAATCCTGCTCAGCGTAGTCAAGATGCTCAACAAAGCCTATATCGGCCGATTCGTGCGGCAGCGATTCAGCGGTGCGCAAGCGCGTCACGTGCTCGAACGCGCAACGTCACTCGGACTCGTCGGTGGCCTCGTCGGGGGTGGTCTCGGCGGGCTCTTGCTCGAACTCGGCTCGGCTGGTTGGCTATTCGCGCTTGCGGCTCTGATGTACGTAGTGAGCCTGTGGGCCATTCGATTCACGCTGAGGGAGGGCGTCGATCCGCAGCGCGTCGATCCTGCCCCTGCAAAGGCGTCGCCTGCCGAGACGAGTTCCGGACTCACCGGGTCCAACCGCCGCTTGCTCTGGCTGGTACTGGTGTTCTCGGTCCCCAGCAGTGGTGCGCTTCCCTACATATCGACGCTGATGGTTCCGTTCTCGGACGTGATCGCGCCGGGTGCCGGTGCGTTCTATGCAGCCCTGACCATCGCAACCACTCTCGGCGGATTCGTCGCAGGTATGGCCTTGTCGGCCGAGAAGATCACGATCGGCCACGTGTTGACCTTTGGATTGCTCGCCTCAGCGGCCCTGTGTGTTGGGCTCGGGGCGGCAACGTGGGCGCCGCTGGTGCTGTTACTGGTTTTCCTTGTTGCGGTGGTTCTGACAGCCCACGTGATCTCGATGCAGGTGTTGACCAATCAGGCACCGGCCGAAAACGAGGTCGGGAAGTTCACGGTGATGCGCAATTGCGTTGCCGGGCTTGCAAAAGGGGGCTTTTCGCTGGTCGCCGGATGGATTGTCGACGTAGGTGGCCCAGCGCAATCATGGTTGGTGCTCGCGGTGGTCCTCGTCGTCTTCGGCGTCGGGTGGTACTTCGTCGATCGAAAGTACGAAGGAGTGTCGATCCCGTCGTGATGGTCGGAGAGCAGCTGATCGAATTCGTGCGATCCAGACGTGGCGACTACGTCGACCCTGCGGCGCCTGAGTCGGCACTACAGAGTCTCGGACTCGACGACGCCACGCTTGCACGGTGGCGCTCGTCGACCGACGTGATCGCCACACTTCCGCACGCGAGCCCCAACGTCTTCTTTCCCCGAGTACGAGTGTCCTGGTACGCGGGTCGTCTGCAGGCACGCGAGCCGGACACACACCATGTGCGGCTCTGCCTCACGCACGTCAACTTGTCGGATCTCGGTTGGCGACCCTATGCGTGGTGGTACCTCGACGAGCGGGGGGACCTCGCCGAACTTCGGTTGAGCACGCGCAACAAGAAGCGTAAGCACGCGGTCGTCAGCAGCGTTGGTCCGATCAACGGCCCGCCTCCCGGTGCATCGGGCGCTGACCTGGACGCCGGCAACGCGGCTAGTTGGGGACGTGACCACGCAGTGTCGTCGATGCTGATTCTGTCTACGGTCGAACGTGCTGCCGGGATGAGCGAGTCCGGCCGCACGACCTATGTTCCCTTCGACGAGTTGGTGAGCTTTGTACGGGACCGCTCGGATGGACCCGGTTCCGACCCCCTCACACGGTGGTCGAAAGGCGTTCTGGCGCACGCTGACGGACGCCGGAAAGGACCGGATGGACGACTACGACCGTGTGACCCAATCGAGGCGGACGTCTTCGACCACAACTCGAACATGGCACTGCTTTCGTTGCTCGGGGATCCGCGAGTTCTCGGCGGTGCAAAAATGACCGGTTACTGGCCTGCAGTGAAGAGCCGAGTTGATGCAGTTCGGGCCGACTCCGGCGTCGATGCTTCGACTCCACACCCGGTCGAAGTTCCCGACGTGGACCTGACTCCGATCGCCTCGCCGTCGTTCGGCGTTCGAGAGCAGCTGCGGCAAGCCGGAATCGAATACTCCCAGTCGATGGCAGTCCACGAACACGGGCGGTTCGCCGCCACCGACGGTCCCTTCATCGATCGGCTAGCCGAATCGGTGACCAACTCGAAAGGAAGCTGATGACGATGCCCGGACGAGAACGATGCGACGGTCACCGAGTGCTGCTCGTTGGTGGAAAGCCCGACCGTGCACTGCACGCGCTTCGTGACCTCGGGGCGAGCGTGACCTGCGTAGCGAGCGTCAAACACGCGGCGAAACTGTCCGGGGGTGCTCTGGTGGACGCAGCGGTAGCGGTCCGGAACCCCGCAGATGCGGAGGATGTGATGCTCGGACTGTCCCGTCACGGCATCAGGGTCGAAGAGTTCGATGTCGTAACCAGCGCCCTGGAGTTCGGGCTCGTGGCGGCATCGGTCATCGGATCGGCGGTCAGTGTCCGATCGCTACCGCTACGTACCGCAGTCCTGCTGCGCGACAAACCATCTCAGAAGCGCGCACTCCTGGACGCAGGGATACGGGTGGCGTCGAGTGAGGTGTTCGTCGCACCAGATGACCTCGAGGGGGCGGTGGCTCGGGTGGGTGGTCTCCCGGTCGTGGTCAAACCTACAGACGGTGCAGGTGCGGGTGATACCGAGATGATCCGCAGTGCGGACGACCTGCGCGGGTGGAGTGCTCGTGCACGCCCCCGTCCGTGGTTGTGCGAGTCCTTCGTCGTTGGCGACGAACTCCACCTCGATGGCGTCGTCCGAAATGGAACGTTGCGCAGCGTGTGCACCTCCCGATACTTCGCACCGATGATCGGCGTGTACGACGGGGAATTGAGCGGTTCGGCCATGCTCGGTGCCGAACGTTCCGACATCGTCTCTCTCGCTGCCGAGACGTGCATGGCGCAGGTGGTCGCCGCACTCGATCTACAGGATTGTGTATTTCATGCCGAGATGTTCGAGCAAGCCGACGGGTCGGTGGTCTTCGGCGAGATCGGTGGCCGCGTCGGGGGCGGCCGAATTGACGAGATGGTTCGGCGGGGAACGGGAGTCGACCTTCACTCGGCCTGGGCTGCAGCTGCGCTCGGTGTCGAAGAAGCCTTTCGCGCTGATCGGTCGCCAGGGTTGGTCTTCGGTAATCTGGACCTGCGGACCGATCCAGGAACCATCGTGACCCTACCTTCGGTGGAAGAGATCATGGGACGATCAGGAGTTGTTGACGCGGAGCTTAAACTTCGCCCAGGCGACAGTATGGAAGCAGTGGCGGACACCAACACCAGGGCCGGGCGGGCCGTGTTCGCGGCTGACACTTGGTCACAGGCCCGAGAGGCCGCAGTGACGTTAGACGCCTGGTTCCGATCTAGAACCGTGCTGGCGTAGAACTACTTTTTCAGCCACGCGAGCGTGGCGAAGATCGGTTCGTCCCCGTCGAGGCCGCCTTCCCGCGCCGCAGGAAGGCGTCCAGCAGGCCCAACACGAGCGTGGCGATTCGATCGACGAAGTCCGCCGCTTCGAGCCGTCGGGTCGTCGGGCCACAGGTCCGTTGCCGCCAGAACGGCGCTGACTGCTGCCCGACAGGCGTAGTCGATGCCTCCAGTGTCAGCGTCCACCGATTTCAGTATCGAAGCTGCGACGGAGGAGAACCGGGTCGCGATGTCGCGTCCGGTGTCGAGCGGCGGGACAAGGATTTCTTTCCTGAACAAGTTACGCCCCAGCAACAGTGACGGACAGGCGAGAGATCCGATGGCCTCGACCATGACCACTGTGCCGTCGCCTCCGGCGCACTGACGCGTCACGTGTACCAGTTCGGCAGGCTGCCAACCGTTCTCGAAAGCCGTGTCGAATGCGCCGTAGAGTGTTATCGCCGCCCGATCGTGCACCGAGCACGCCGGATCGGTTGCGTCCGCAGCGGACAAGCGTTTCGCAATCAGCCGAACCATGTCCTTCGAGGACGGCATCACCTGAGCGAAACCGATTCCGCTGTCCAGTAATTCGCTCGGGTCGGCATCCTGCCGCACGTTTGTCGAGCGCGAGTACTTGAAAATACTGTCCAAATCGATACGACTCATCGTCGTCCCCTCCACGTCCCCCGGTGTGGTCCCCGAACTTTTCGGTAGATCGCAGAGTAGGGGAGGGGTCCGACAGATTTTCGAACGTATCAGCGAGGAGCGAGCATCTGCAGCAATTCTTCGACCGACGGCAGGCCGGGAATCACGGGAAGATTCGGTACAGGGGCGGCGGCGGGCGGTGCCGTCAACTCGATGCCGCCGAGGCCCGCCATGACGTCGTCGGTGTTGGATCGGGGCGGTCCGTATGTATTGGATGCAATGACGAAGCCATCGCCGATCGACGCGGACGCGACCACACTCGATCGGTCGTCGGCCCAGCCCCACTTGCTCCCGGTCACGCCGGGCAACTGCTTGGTGCCCCAGTCCTGAACCATTCCATCGCGTGCCACCGGAGCCGCGGTGTTCATCCAGGCGAGAACGGGGCTGGCGGGATCGGTGCGATTCTTCGCCGCCAGGAATCGCACGGTGTCGGCTGTGCTCGTGGACGAGTTGCCCCAGAAACCGCCCCGCGAGGTAGAAGTGAGTCCGTATTCCGCAGCGGTTGCCGAAATCGCCTGGGGGTATTTGTTGTCGAGCGTCGAAGCGGCACCGTCGTCGCTGACCTGGACCATCCTGGCGGCCAGGTCGAGGTCTCTGGGCGAACCGTCGCCGAAGCGAACGACGTAGTCGGCCATGTAGAGCTTGACCGTCGACAGTCCCGGGCGCGCCGAGTTGTCCTCCGCGCTGCCCACATATGTCCCCGTCGGGATGTCTTCGTACGAAATCGAGGTTCGGGCCGGGACATCGGCGAGGTCGCCGGGCGTCGGCAGAGCCTGGGCCGGTGCCGCGCACACCAACGCCACAGCGATACCGACAATCGGGACAGCAGTCCTGGTGAAGATGCGTCGCAGGGCCGGCATCTCGTGCTCCTCGAGGTGTTGGCCCGCCGCGAATCGGTGGCCGATGACTGTAGCTACCCCGATGGTAGACGGTTCAACCTCACGCCGCTTTCCCCGGTTCTGCGGCCTTCGTCACCTGGATGAATGTGGCTTTCTTGCAGTTGGAGTGACCGAAAGGCGCATTGATCCCAACCGGGGGGGTGAGCGATCAGGAGCGGCGCAGGGCCAGCAGTTTGTCCTTCGAGCGTCGTAGCGTGCCTCGGTTCGCCCCGGTCGGCCAGGTGCTGGGCAGCTCGATCGGATCCGTCAGGCGGCCGGCGTTGAAGTCGTCGACCAGATTGCCGACGGTTTCCTGGGCGCAGGATTTGTTGGTGCCGATGAATCCCGAGGGGCCGCGCTTGATCCAACCGGTGACATAGCTGCCGACCGAAGTCTGCCCACCGGATTCCTGCAACACACGGCCGCCGGTGTTGGGAATGATGCCGGCTCGGTCGTCGAACGGAACTCCGGGGAGCGCGACGCCGCGATAGCCGATGGAGGTGAGGACGAGGCCGGCCTCGATGCTGTCCACATCGCCTGTCGGCGTGCTGCGAACCACGTCGTCGCCGTCCGCGGACAGGCCCATTCTGTCGAACTCGATACCCGTCACGCGATTTGTGCCCAGGATTCTGGTGGGGGAGAGCAGGTAGCGCAGAGTGATTCGCTTGCGGCCGTCGCTGTGTTCGGGGGATTCGTCGACGTGGCGAAGCAACTGCAGTTTCTGCGCCACGGCGTGGGGTAGGTCGTCGCTCGCGGCGAGTCGGACGGTGACCGGATCGAGTGCGAGTTCGCTGCGGTCGATGGCCAGGTCGATATCGGGGACGGTCAGCAATCCGGCGAACTCGGGCACGGTGAAAGCGGACTGTGCCACACCGCGTCGGCCGACGATGACCACTTCGCGAACTGCGCTGTGGCGCAGGGCGTCCAAGGCGTACGGTGCGATATCGGTCTGAGCGAGCGCATCCGGATTCATCGTCAGAATGCGGGCGACGTCGAGTGCGACGTTGCCGTTACCGACGACGACGGCGCGCTCGTGCGAGAGGTCGAATGTGCGGTGCGCGTGATCGGGGTGGCCGTTGTACCAGGCGACGAAGTCGGTTGCCGAACTGCGCCCGGGCAATTCGGCTCCCGGAATACGGAGCTCGCGATCCGATGACGCCCCGACTGCGTAGATCACGGCGTGATGGGTGTCCATCAGCTCGTCGTGAGTCACGTCCTTGCCGACCTCCACGCCGAGGTGGTACTCGAATCCCTCTTGCGCGGAGATCGTTTCGAACAATCGGGACACCTGACGCGTCTTCTGATGATCGGGTGCGACGCCGAGTCGAGCGAGACCGTGAGGTTGCGGAAGCCGATCGTAGACATCGACGCGCACGCCAGGTTGGGTGAGCAGCTCATCTGCCGCATACATGGCCGACGGGCCCGATCCGACGACTGCGACTCGAAGCGGCTGGCGATCCCTCGATACCGATGCTGCCGGGGTGACCGGGGCCAGGATGGGCCGCGGTGGGCGCTCCTGCTTGTAGAAATCCGCATTGATCGTCAGGAACGGCAGTTGCGCCTCGGTCAGTTTTGCCTGCGGCACAATGGCATCGACGGGACAGGCCGACACGCAAGCGCCACAGTCGACACACGATTGCGGGTCGATGTGCAACATTTCCGCCGTCAGGAAGTCCGGCTCGTCGGGAGTGGGATGAATGCAGTTGACGGGGCATGCGTAGACGCACGATGCGTCGCTGCAACATGACTGGGTGACGACGTGGGGCAAGAGGTTTCCTGACGGCAGAGGCAAGAAGGCTGAGCGGCGAGAGGGCTATGCGGCGAACTGGCTGGAACTGCGGTCGGGTTCGCTGCGGAAACGTGACGCTTTGCCGTCGATTCCGCACAGCTTCCACATCAGCCGGGCGGCGCGATTCATCATGCCGGTGTCGGTGGCCAGCATGCGTACGTCTCCGAAGTAGTCCTGCAGCGCGTGCTGGGATTCCTCGGTGCCCCAGAACAGGTCTTTCTTGACCTGCTTCGGGATATCGAACTTCGTCCAGAACTTCTTCGGCGGAATGACGATGACGTCGCACAGGATGCGCATCGTGATCGGGAAGGCCAGCGAGAGCAGGAACCGCCCGACCTTGGACATCTTGGGAACGCGACGACGCAGCAACTGATGCGCGAACGAGATGTGCCGCGCTTCTTCTGCGACGTGAATGGCCATGACGCTCTGCATGATCGGGTGTATTTCTTCACCGGACCGCAGGACCGACTTCTGAATGTGGTCGATGGGCTCCTCGCCTGCGAGAACGCCGACGAAGAACAGTTCGGGCAGCAGCGTGGCGAACAGCGGGACGAACGGCGAGATCATCTTCATGGGCCGACTCATGCCGGGGGCGTCGGAATCGACGCGGTTGACCATCTCCTGGAACATCAGAGTGTGGTTGCACTCTTCGATGGATTCGTGTGTGCAGTAGCGTGCCTCGGCCGAGCCGTTGGGCAGCGAGAACACGTACTGCATCATGCCGCGGATCAGGATGTTCTCGAACTGAAGACCGACCTTGGCGACGTTGGCCTGACGCCACATGCCGATCTCGATCTGCTTGTCGAGCGGCAATGCGCGGTACCAGGCGTGGCCACCGATCGGGTCCGTCTTGGCGGGGAGTACCCAGCGGGGATCGTTCGCGGGTACCGCGAACTTCTCGGACTCCCAGTCGATGTCGACGTACGGATCGAAGTGCTTGTGCACAGAACCCTCGGACAGCAGGGTGAGTGTCTCGTTGTACTGCTGTTCGTCCGTGGCGTCGGTGTCGACCGAAACGGACGTCGTGCCTGTCGTCAGTGTCATGGCTTCTCCAAACGAGGTGCGAACATAGAGTTAATGTAACCCCAGTTCACACGAAAGGGAAGCGTGCGGGAAAATTCCTGTTCGGCTGCCGTCTACTGTTCGTCCGAACGCTCGTCGGAGATCTCTGCCACCTCGTCGGTCTCGAACAGCTGCAACTGGATCGCCGACGGATCGACCACCGGCGTGACCTGCTCGGGGGTGCTGCGCAGTACCTCGCGCAGAGCAGCTACGGCGCGGCCCCATTTGCCGGCTTCTCGGTCTGCCTCGTCGACGTCGCAGTGCTCGTCACCGAGATCTGCGGCGACGGCCATACCGCGCCACGACGCCTCCTGCTCGGCGCTGATCCGCAGGTAGGAGACGACGACCTCGCGATCGGAGGAGCAGCATCCGAGGACGGTGTCGAGGTCGAGGGATTCTTCGGGCCGGGCAAGGAGCTCGACCAGTTCGAGCAGGCCGTCCGGGAAGTCGTCCGCGTCGATCGGCGGCGTCGGTTCCCCGAGTGCGCCGCCGAAATCCTCGGCGAACTTCTCGTCGACCTGCTCCCACACATGACTGAGCATCCGCACTGCCCACAGCAGATGATCGGCAACGAAGGGTGACCCGCTCACCCGCACCTGCGCGACGACGCAGTCCTGAACCAGGTGCAGCATCACGTCGGGGAGCTGCAGATTGAGATCGACCAGCAACTCGGCTGCGCGGGTTCGTCCCGACACAGCGTGGACCAGCGTCGAATTGATCTCGACCACAGGTTCGGTGGGCTTGACCGACACGTAGGCGGTGCCGCCCGCGAACCGAAGGGGAATGTCGCCGTCGGGGTCGTGATCCGGCGGAAAACCGAACCACGGCTCGAGGGCGCGATCGACGAGTTGCTGTAGGTGTTCCTTGCCCTTCGGTTGCACACACAATGGGACGACAGTCGTGTCGGACTCGGCGGTGGTGGCGTCGAAGTTCGGGACGTCGTAGCGACCGGTGGCGCGTGAGCCCAGAAAGGACGGGTGGGGCAGGCCCCAGATATCGCGAAACACCGCGACGGTCTTCTTCGCCAGATCATCGGACCACGAGCGATTGCGGTCGACGTGCGGTGCCGTGGGCTCGGAATCGACCGACGTGCGAAATCCCAGTTGGCTCAGCGCTTCTCGCTGCTCAGCGGTGATGGCACGGCCACTGTGCAGGTGCTCGTTCGACGGAATTTCGCAGCGGACCATATCGAGATCCCAGGCGTAGAACTGCACACAGGCGGCGGTATCGGGCACGCCGTCGGTGGTGTCGTAACGCGACTCGATCACCAGCGCATCGCCATCGCGCATCGCGCTGACGTAATCGCCGAGCTTGCGCTGGAACTGCATCCAGGCAGCATCGACATCGAAGTCGAACTCGAGTGAATCGCTCATGTCGGCTCCTTACCCAGATCGCGTTGCCGTAACGCACAGTCGGTGACGCTAGCGGCGACCACCGACACGATCTCGGCGCTCGCGGGGGCCGTCACGACGACGCCGAATCCTCGACCGAGCCGTAGAGCGGGTCGTCCTGCGACTCCTCGTCGATCACACCGAACGGCTGCGCCTCGGCCACACCGTCCAGCACCGCCGGACGCAACGCGTGCGGAACGGCGAGAACCTCCTCGATTCTGACGAGGATGCCCTGCTCGATGAGGGATCGAACCCGGTGGTCGATCAGCTGCGCCGTACGCAGATCTTCACCTTCGAGCTCGGCGTAGTCCTCGCCCTCGTTGTTGATCGGCAGCTCGTCGGTCATCGCGGCCAGAAGCGTCTGCACCGCGAACGTGTTGGCCAACGACCGTGACACGTCGGGATCGTCGCCATCTCCCGACAGCTGCACGCGGACGTGTTCGGCAACAAGCTCGTGCACGGTCTCGGCTCCACGGCCGGCCAGCGAATGTGCATTGTCTCCCGGCCTGGCGATATCCCCGTCGATGCGAATCAGTTCGGTGGCGATAGCCGTCGACCAGTAATCGACCGCTGCACCCACATGCAGCTGGGCGGGATCGAGCGGGGCAGAGCCGACGGCGTGCTGCAGGTCGGCGTTGTCGCCCACCGCCAATCCGTCGGCCACACGCGCGACGATGTCGTCGAGGGCGGGCAGGAGAGGCAGCGCCGAGATCGCGGCAAGTTCCTGGGCGAGGGAAACGTCGGGCAGGTCGATGTCGTCGGCGTCGAGCATGTCGGGCTCGTCGCCCTCGAGGAAGTCCGAGAGGTCTTCCATGCAGTGCGCGTAGTCCTCGGGGCTGCCGTCCCAAAGATCGGTCTCATCGAGGAAGGTCAGGTACTGCAGGGAGGTGAGAACGAGATTGACCGCGGTGTCCTCCGCACTGTCGGATTCCTCCTGCAGGATGCGTTCGGCCGCATCGACCAGCAGGTGCGCATCGGCAGGAAGCCAAGCGCTGGGGGAGAAGCCCTGACGAGCACCGGCAAGTTGGGTCAGTGTCGACGACACGAGCCGAGAGATCGCCTCCGATTGTTCCGACATCTCGCTCTCGTCGAGCCACTCGACGAAACCGTCGATCAGGTCGGCGATGCGTTCGGTGACGGCACCGGTCGGGGCCGGTCGGGATTGCTGGTGACGCCGTTGCCGGGCCTTGGTCTTTTCTGCACGTTTCTGTCCGCGGTTGGCAGGCCGCTTCGATCCCATGCCTGCCAGCTTATCTGTAGGCATGTCCGGTTTCGTCGATCCGTGCCCTCAGCGAAGAAGGAACGAGCCCGCAGACGCAGGAAGAGCCGGATTCGACGCACGGCGATACAGCTCCGCAGGGCGCCCGCCGCCCGCGGTCGAGGTCGCGCCCGTCCCGTGTAGCGAGCCGATGAGGTGGCGTCGGAACGTGTCTTTCGGCAGCGGGCGATCGAACACGATCTCGTACAGCTCGCGGAGTTCGAGAAGGGTGAATTCCGCATCCGCCAACAGTGCGGGATCGACCTCACGCGCGTAGCGATCACGGAGGTCGAGAACCGCCTCGGTCACCATGTCGGCGTGGTCGAAGGCGAGCGGTAACACCGGCCTGATGCCGTCGATCGGCATCGATTCGGTTGTGGGAGAGAGTGATCGAGCCGACATTGCTGCGCTGTGCGCCATCGACAGTACCCATCCGCGGTCGTCCCGGTCGGGGCCGTCGAACATCCTCAGCTGGTGGAAAGTGAGATCGATCAGGCCTGTCTTCGTCCGCAACGCTCGGTCCGCCGCGTCGGCGAGAGTTTCCGACGGTCGCAGGAACGTGCCCGGCAACGCGGGCCGCGCTGCGACGGAACGACGACGACGTGCAGTCGCCGTTCGCGGACGGTCAGTACTGCGACATCGACGGCTACGGAGGGGCGTGGATAGTCGGTCAGAGTATTGCCGTCTCGGTCTCGCCACGTCATGCCTTGCATCTTAGCGCGAATCTGATCTATAGTTAGAGCAATATCGATCTAAGGGGGACTCATGGAACTGCCCGCTATGCAGCACGATCGGGCGCGAGGCGTTCTGCTCGGAACCGCGGTAGGCGACGCGTTGGGCGCAGGATACGAATTCGGATATCCCACGTCCGAGACGACCATCGACATGATCGGCGGCGGCGCATTCGACTGGGCCCCGGGGGAATGGACCGACGACACCTCGATGGCGCTCTGTGTCGCGCGCGGACTCGAGCAGGGCGGCGACGTGGACGAGATCGCCGAGCACTTTCGCGACTGGTTCGACCAGAACCCTCCGGACGTGGGAAACCAGACTCGGCTGGTGCTGTCGCAGCCGACACGCAATGGTGCCGACATGACTGCGGCGGCAGCGTCGTTGGCAGGGAGAACCGGCGGCAACGGATCTCTCATGCGAACGGCGCCGATTGCCCTGGCCTACCTCGACGACCCGACCGGATGTCGAGATGCTGCGGCGCGGATCAGTGCCCTCACTCATTCCGATCCCCGCGCCGGTCAAGCGTGCCAAATGTGGAGTCACGCAATTCGATACGCGGTTCTGAACTCCACCTACGACGGCGTGGCCGAGTTCTTGAACGAGGCCGAGGCCGATGTCCGCGAGTTCTGGCAGCCCCTGCTCCATCAGGCACAGGAGGGGCAGCCGTCCGACTTCCCGAACAACGGCTGGGTGGTCCACGCTCTGCAGACGGCATGGTGGGCAATCCATCGACCTGCCGACGCGGAGCGGCCCCTGCCTGCCGCTCTCGAACTGTGTGTCCGCGCCGGCGGCGATACCGACACCACGGCGGCCATAGCCGGAGGACTCCTCGGAGCGCGTTGGGGTGCATCGGCGGTGCCGAGCGGATGGCGCGACATCGTCCACGGCTACCCGGGGTTGCGCGCCGACGATCTCGACCGAATCACCTCGAAAATCATTGCAGCGAAGGAGCTTTCATGACAGTCATCGACGTCGTCCAGCGCGACATCACGGACGTGGCCGCAGATGCGATCGTCAATGCCGCCAATACGCGATTGCTCGGCGGCGGGGGCGTGGACGGTGCTATCCACCGGGCCGGTGGGCCGGACATCCTCGCAGAATGCAAGGCGCTGCGGGCCACCACCCTGCCCCACGGCCTCGACACCGGCGCAGCCGTCGCCACCACCGCGGGCCGACTTCGAGCCGGCTGTGTCATCCACACCGTCGGCCCGCGCTTTTCCCCGCACGAGGACAGATCGGAGCTACTGCGACTCTGCTACGCCCGAAGTCTGGCGCTGGCCGCGTCGATGAATCTGAAATCCATCGCATTTCCCTTGATTTCCGGCGGATCCTACGGATGGCCGATGCAGGATGCAGTCACCCAACAGGTCGTGGCAGTCAAAGCTGCCCGGCCGTCGGTCGACCTCGTCATGCTGGTCCCCTACTCCCGCGAAGCCGCGAACCTGACGCGGCGGTTGGTGGGTTAGGTGTCGCAGCCGATCCCGTCTTTGTCGCGGTCTAGTTTCAGGCTGTAACCCGGCTCGCCCGCGTAGATCGGTGCTGCACCGGCGGCTCGGACTGCGTCGCAATTGGCATACGTGACAACGGGAGGCACCGCGGCCAACGGCGCGGGGGCGGTGTAGACGGGCTCGGGTGTGTACACCGGTTCCGGCGTGTAGACGGGCTCGGGGATGTACACAGGTTCGGGCTCGGGCAGCGGGATGTATTCCGTTGTCGTCGGTATCTCGACAACGGCGGCGACCGGCTCAGTGGTCGGAGTCGCGGTCGTGGTTGTTGGGGCCGGTGTGGTTGTCGTCGGCGGCGCGGTGGTCGTCGTGACGGTCGGCAACGCGGGCACGGCCGCGACCGGTGCGATGGCGGTCGTGGTCTCGGGTTCGGTCGTGGTGGTCAGACCCATGACGAACAGTGCCGGGAGGACAGCGATGGCAGGTACCGCCCAGACCTTGCGACCCCGCGCGGGTGACGAGCGCAGGTACATGACGCCGCTGCCGACCAGCAACGCGCCGACGAGTAGCGCGCCGAGCTCGAACGAGAACACTGCCCCGATCAGAAAGAATGCACCGAAAACAATTGCGGCCCAGGAGAATACCTTGCCGAACAGGGGGCGGCGAGGCGTCTGTGGCTCGGGTGCCGGTCGCTGAAAGGGTGGCGGGTAGGCGCTGGTCATGTCGAGGGGTCCGTTCGGGTCGCGAGAGGCGTCGATGTCGCGGCCGAGATGTCACCCGCGAGACCGGAAGCAACCGTCTCGTTCTGTTCGAACCGGTCGGTCGCATTTCCGTTCACCATGTCGCATCGACGGGGTTCGTCGTTACATTCCGTGCGAGAACGCCAACCGCCCGATCAGTAGTGCTCGCGAAAGCCGCCGATCGCAGTGATGAAATTGCCGTCTGGATCGGAGACCATCGACAGTCTGACCCCTTTGTTCGCGTCGACGATGTTGCCGAAGTCGATGCCGCGGGAACGAGCGGTATCGACGAACACCTCGATGTCCTCGACGGCAACGTTGAACAACGACGAGCCTGCCCGCTCGCGATCTACGGTCACTTGCAGCCACGCAGCGGAAGCCAGTCGCCACTCCACCAGACTCGCCATCGGAGTGTTGTCGGGTAGGCGGTCGAACAGGGTCTCGTACCACTCTCGTGCCGAGTCGATATCGCGCACCGCCACCACGGCAAGTACATGTTCGATCATCGCGTTCTCCTTCGTATCGTTCGGTTGCGCAGATATGGACCGGATCCGACGGCCCGACTCATCGCGCAGAATCTGTCGGAGGCTCGAGTAGGGTCGTCACGAGCCCGAAATCGGGCATCGATACGAGCAGGCAGGGGATCGCAACGGTGTTGACGCTCCACCGCGCCGAACGCGCCGGAACACTCGCGGCTGCACTCGCCGACATCCTGTCCGTACCGTTGGACGATCCGTTCGTACCCGAGATCGTGTCGGTCCCGGCGAAGGGCGTCGAGCGGTGGCTCACGCAGCGACTGTCGAGCACTCTGGGCGGTTCGGACGGCGACGGCATCGCCGCGAACATCGAATTCCCGAGCCCGACACGGTTGGTATCGCGCGCCATTGCAGCGGTCGACGACATCGACCCCGACGACGACCCCTGGGCTCCGGGCCGGGTTCTCTGGACCGCGCTGGATGTGATCGACGAGTGCCGCACCGAGACCTGGGCGGCCGTGCTGTTCAAGCACCTCGGTGCAGGTTCCGAGGATCACCGGGCGGGACGCCGCTGGTCGACGGCATCGCACGTGGCAGAACTGTTTCGCACCTACGGATCTCAACGTCCCCAGATGCTGCGCGACTGGTTCGACGGTCGTTTCACCGACGGACTCGGCGGCGATCTCGACGAGGACCTGCTGTGGCAACCGCGAGTGTGGGCCGCGATGCGCGAGCGGATCGGCAGCCCGAGCCCAGCCGAACGACTACCGCAGACCTGCGCACGGCTTCGGGACGCACCGGAGTCGGTGGACCTACCGAGCCGCTTGTCGGTATTCGGTCCGACCCGGCTGGCAACCGATCAGCTCGAGATATTGAGTGCGCTCTCGCAGGCGCGCGACGTGCACATCTGGGTTCCGCATCCCAGCCCGTCGATGTGGCGCACCCTTGCCGAGATTCCTGCGGTGACGCGCCGCCGAGACGACACGACGGCTCTGGCCGTCGAGCACCCCCTGCTGGCCGGCCTCTCGCGAGACGTGCGAGAACTCCAGGCCACGACCGCGTCGGTGGCGACGCACACCGTGCATCACGAGGGCCCGGAAACAGCGAAGACCCTGCTCGGTCGAATTCAAGCGGACATCACCGCCGATTCGCCTCCATCTCCCGAGTTCGACGACGGCACAACGTTGGTGGACGGATCTGTGCAGATTCACGCCTGTCACGGTCCGGCTCGGCAAGTCGAAGTGTTGCGTGAGTCGTTGTTGCATCTGTTCACCGACGACCCGACGCTCGAACCACGGGACGTGCTGGTGATGTGCCCGGATGTCGAGACCTATGCGCCGCTCATCCGCGCGAACTTCGGGCAGGCGGCGCTGGTGCATCCTGGACACCGGTTGCGTGTGCGCCTGGCCGATCGGGGCCTGCGCCGCACAAACCCAGTCCTCGACGTCATCGCCACGGTGCTCGACTTCTCGGAGGGCCGGGTGACGGCGAGCGAGCTGTTGGACTTCGCCGCGAGCGGTCCGGTGCGGGAGAAGTTCTCGTTCACCGACGACGATCTCGAGCGCCTGCGCGAGTGGGTGACGAGCTCGGGTGCTCGCTGGGGATTGACAGTTCGTCAACGAGAAGCGTATGGCTTGAACGGTTTTCGGCAGAACACCTTCAAATCGGCACTCGATCGCATCCTGCTGGGAGTGGCCGCGGACGAGACGCGAAACGAATACCTCGACCTCGCACTACCTCTCGACGATGTGGACAGCAACGACATCACCCTCGCCGGCCGCTTCGCCGAACTCGTGGACCGGCTCGCCTCGGTGCTCCGAGCACTGGCCGGTCCGGCATCGGTGGCCGAGTGGACCCGGCAGTTGGGCCGTGCCCTCGATCTCCTCGCCGACGTGCCCACCGCCGACGAATGGCAACTGGCACAGGCACATCGCGAGATCTCCGACGCCACCGAACACGGCGGCACCGCCGAGCTGCGGCTCGCGGACGTGCGCGCCATGCTGGCCGGCCGACTGGCCGGCAGGCCCACCCGAGCGAACTTCCGCACCGGCGAGCTGACCGTGTGCACCATGGTGCCGATGCGCTCGGTTCCGCACCGAGTGGTGGTGCTGCTCGGGCTCGACGACGAGGTGTTCCCCCGAGTGGGAAGTACCGACGGAGACGACATCCTCGCCCGTGATCCGGCCGTCGGCGAACGAGACATTCGCAGTGAGGACCGACAACTGCTCCTCGACGCGGTGATGTCGGCCGAGGAGAAGCTGCTCTTGTTCTACACCGGAGCCGACCCCGTCGACGGGTCCGCCAAGCCGCCCGCGATCCCGCTGCGCGAGTTGATGGACGTGCTCGAGGTGACGGCGGGCGGAAGCGTCGAACATCGGCATCCGTTGCAACCGTTCGATCCGCACAACTTCGAAGCCGAACACCCCTTCAGCTTCGACACGGTTGCCCTGGCCGGGGCGGTCTCCCAGCAACGGACCCCCGATCCAGTGGCACCGTTTCTGCCCCACGCGCTCCCTCCGGCCGATCGCGGGGACGTCGAACTCGCCGAACTCATCGCCTTCGTCGAGAATCCGGTGCAGGCCTTTCTGCGGCAACGGCTCGGATTTCGCGTTCCGGAGCTCGAGGACGACCTGGCAGACAGCCTGGACATCGAGCTGGATCCGTTGTCCCGGTGGAACATCGGTGATCGTATGCTCGCGGCAGTACTCGCCGGTGGCGACATCGGAGAATTCGCCGACGCCGAGTGGCGGCGCGGCACCCTCCCGCCGTTCCATCAGGGCCGCCGGGAGATGTCCGACATTCGGCAGATCGTCGGAATCATCGCCGACGCGGCCGCTGCATTCCACGAGGGTCCTGCCGAGACGATCGACGTCGCGGTCGATCTCGGCGACGGACGCCGCCTGGCCGGCACCGTCACCGGAATTCACGGCCGCACGCTGGCCCGTTCGTCCTACTCGCGCCTGGCCGCCAAGCATCGACTGGCCGCGTGGGTGCGGTTGCTGGCGGTGGCCGCATCCCAGCCAGGGGAGTGGAGCGCCGTCACCATCGGCCGCGCGAGCGGGATGCGTCCGCCTCGTCGCTCTCGGTTGAGCGCCCCGCGGGACCCCGTCGCCGTCCTGAGGGAGTTGGTGGACTTGCGTGATCGTGGAATGGCCTCGCCGCTGCCGATATCGACCGGTACCGCGTCGGCGTACGCGGAGAAGCGGTTCGGTGGCGGATCCATCGAGGACGGCTACGACTCGGCCACGTGGGCCTGGCGAGGCGACTTCGGCGACGGGACCGATCGATCGTTGCGGTACGTCCATGGGTCGACGCTGTCGTTCCAGACATTGCTCGCCGCGGCCCCGCTCGTCGACGAGACCGAGCCGTCGAACGAGAAGAGCCGCTTCGGGATTCTCGCTCGAAAGCTGTGGGACCCGTTGCTGACCGCCGAGAACATGGGGAATGCATGACAGCCGCCCACGGATTCGACCTGCTCGGCCCGATGCCGACCGGAACGACCGTCCTCGAAGCCAGCGCCGGGACCGGCAAGACGTACGCGATCGTGGGGTTGGCCGCGCGCTACATTGCAGAGGGGATCGCCGAGATCTCGGACCTGCTCCTGGTGACGTTCAGCCGGGCCGCGACTCAGGAACTCCGTGATCGCACCCGTAGCAGGTTCGCGTCGATCGCCCGGGACCTCGCGGACCCGAACATCGCTCGTGCATCTCGGGATCCACTCGTGGCGTTTCTGGCAGCAGTCGACGACGCCGAAGTGGACCGGCGGCGTCGACGGTTGCGAAGGGCGTTGTCGGACTTCGACGCCGGAACCATCGTCACCACCCACAGTTTCTGCCAGCGCATGCTCGACGGGCTCGGCATCGCCGGCGAGCGCGAACCGGAATCGGCCTTCGTCGAATCGGTCTCGGACCTGCTCGAACAGGTCGTGGACGACCTGTATCTGCAGATGTTCAGCGGTGCCGACGAGGCACCGGCATTCAGCAGGCGGGATGCTCAGCAGTTGGCGTCGGCGGCCGTGGGCGACCAGCAGTCGATTCTGTATCCCGACACCGAGGACCTGGACGACGACAACCGCGAGCCCGCGCTACGTGTGCGGTTCGCCCGGGAAGCACGCCGGGAGATCGAACGTCGCAAACGCCTGCTCGGGGTGCGTGACTACAACGACCTTCTGGGACTTCTGCATTCGGTGTTGTCCGACCCCGTCCACGGCGAGGCCGCCTGCGCACGAGTGCGAGACCGGTTCCGCGTCGTGCTGATCGACGAGTTCCAGGACACCGACCCGATGCAGTGGGACATTCTGCGGCGGGCGTTTCACGGCTTCACGACGCTCATCCTCGTCGGCGATCCGAAGCAGGCCATCTACGCGTTCCGCGGAGCCGAGGTACTGAGCTACCTCGACGCGGTGCAGACCGCAGACCACCTCTACGAGCTCACTGCCAACTGGCGTAGTGATTCGGGGCTGCTCGACGCCCTGCACCATCTGTACGGTGGCGCAGCCCTCGGTCACGACGACATCGTGGTACACCGAGTCGAGGCGCGAAACCCGCTCTCGCGCATGGTCGGGCACCCTCCCTTGCGGTTGCGCTATCTCCCCCGAACCGGCGCCGGTCCACTGCGGCAGGGTTTTCCGGCAGTCGACCGACTCCGATCCCGCGTTGCGGCAGACGTCGCGGCGGACATCGTCGAGCTGCTGTCCGGATCTGCCGTGATCGAGCGACCCGACGGCCCTCGGGTGATCGAACCGCGGGACATTGCCGTGTTGACCCGAACGACCAAGCAGGTGGCGTTGATTCGGGATGCACTCGACGCGGTCGGGGTCCCGTCCGTCGTGTCGAGCAGCACCAGCGTGTTCGGCACCGAGAGTGCCCGACACTGGCTGTGGTTGCTGCAGGCGATCGAGCAACCTCATCGCACCGATCGCGTACGTCTGGCCGCCTTGACTCCGCTGCTCGGGTGGACGGCCGCGCAGCTCGACTCCGGAGCCGAGGACGCGCTGTCCCAGGTCAGCAGTCGGCTGCGCGAGTATTCGGTGCTGTTCGACGAGGCCGGGTTCGCAGCAGTCTTCGAGCGGGTGTCGGCCCAGTCCGGACTCGACGCCCGGTTGCTCGCGGTCGAAGCCGGTGAGCGCACCATGACCGATCTGCGGCACATCGCCCAATTGCTCAATCGCGCAGCGGTATCCGAGTCCTACGGGATCACCGCCCTCACTCGCTGGCTGACCGACCGCATCAAGGAACCGGCAGCGGGCGGGTCGACCGACCGCAGTCGTCGACTCGACAGTGATTCCGCAGCAGTGCAGATCATGACGACACACGGCAGCAAAGGGCTCGAATTCCCGGTCGTCTATCTGCCCTACGCCTGGGACACGTTGTACTTCAGCAAGCCGTCGACGCTGTTGCTGCACGAGAACGGCAAGCGAATCCGAGACGTCGGCGGACCGTCCGGTTCGGGCTACGCGGCCAGAAAAATTCTCAACGACCAGGAGGAGGCAGGCGAGGAACTGCGACTGCTCTACGTCGGTCTCACCCGCGCCGAGTGCCGGATCGTGCTCTGGTGGGCACCGGGCCGAAACACCGCGACGTCCTCGCTGCACCGCATGCTGTTCGGACGCATCCCCGCAATTGCGCTGCCGGAGCCGTCGTACAAGGTTCTCGACGACGCGACGACCGCGAACCGGCTCCAATCCTGGGTCGGGTCGGCAGCCGGGCTCATCTCGGTCGAACCGGTGGGGCCCGGTGAGCCGTCCACCGCACACTGGATTCGTCCCGAGCAACCGCACCTCGACGTCGCTGCCGCACGATTCGATCGAACCCTCGACCTGCTGTGGCGTCGGACGTCGTACTCCGCGTTGACAGCTCACGCTCACGACGCCGCGCCCGGCCGGCCCGAGGTAGGAGTGACCAGCGAGGCCGAGCATCCCGAGAAGACGGACGAGCCCACCGAAACGTCGGTGGGCGGCGAATACCCGGGAAGCGAGTACACCGACGAACAGCTGGACGGAATCGCGTCTCCGATGAACGGCATGCCTGCCGGCGCGGCGTTCGGAACGCTCGTCCACGAGGCACTCGAACACGTCGACACGTCCGCACCCGATCTGCTCGCGGAACTCGAACGTCGCTGCGCTGCGGCGGTCGCGTCGCGGATGGCGGAAGTCGATCCGGTGGCGTTGGCCCAAGCCCTGCTACCGGTGATGCAGACACCGTTGGGATTCGGGACGCTGGCGGACGTGGCACCGTCCGACCATCTGGCCGAGCTCGACTTCGAGCTGCCCCTGGCCGGCGGCGACGATCCGGTGGCGGACACGGTCACGTTGAAGTCCGTGGCGCGCCTGTTGCGTTATCACCTGGATCCGGCGGACGTGCTCGCGTCCTACGCAGATCTGCTCGATGATCTCGAGGCGACACCGCTTCGCGGCTTCCTCACCGGGAGTATCGACTCGGTTCTGCGCGTGTCCGGACCGCGGTACGTCGTGGTGGACTACAAGACGAATCGAATCGCCAGAGGCGATCTGACCACCGGCAACTTCACGCGCGAGAAGATGGCCCAGGAAATGATCCGCTCGCACTACCCGCTGCAGGCAATCCTGTATGCCGTTGCGCTGCATCGATATCTGCGATGGCGTCAATCGGATTACGACCCGCAACTACACCTCGGCGGCATCCGATACCTGTTCGTGCGGGGCATGGTCGGACCGCAGACCCCCGCCGGCTGCGGGGTGTTCGACTGGAATCCGCCCGCCGCCCTTGTGGTCGAGCTGTCGGACCTGCTCGCCGGGAAGGTGGCCCGATGACCGGCGTCTCGATTGCGCTGCGCGGCAGTGGAATTCTGCGCGCGTTCAATGATGTGGGTGTGCTGTCGGCATCCGACGTGCACGTGGCGTTGCGCCTCGGTGCCCTGGCCGGGGAGTCGTCGGAGCACGTACTGCTCGCCACCGCTCTGACGGTGCGCTCGGTACGATCCGGCTCGGTGTGCCTGGATCTGCGACGACTGCGAGACGTCACCGTCGACGAGGATTCGGACGTCGATCCGAGCGCACTTCCGTGGCCCGAGCTCGATGACGTGCTCGGAGCGCTGAGGGTGAGTCCACTGGTGGTCGGCAGTTCGAATGGGCCGTTGAGGCCGCTGAAACTGGTCGACACCGATCAGGGTGAGTTGCTGTATCTGGACCGATATCATCTGCAGGAGAGCACCGTCCGAGATCTCCTCGACGTGCGTTCGCAATCCCATCCGGCCGCTGATGCCGTCGAGATCAGCGGTGCCTTGGCCGAGCTGTTCGTGGACGAATCGGGTGCACCGACGGCGGCTCCCGATCGGCAGCGAATAGCGGCGGCTCTGGCGGCGACGCAGTGGACCACGGTCATCGCCGGCGGACCCGGAACCGGAAAGACTCACACCGTCGCGAGAATTCTGGCGCTCCTCGTACGCGAACACGGCAGCGATCTGCGCATCGGGCTGGCCGCACCCACCGGCAAGGCCGCGGCCCGACTGCAGGAGTCCGTGTCCGAACAAGCCGGGCTCCTCGGACTTCCTGCGGACCTGAAAGCGATGACGCTGCACCGACTTCTGGGATGGAAGCCCGGCAGCAAGACGAGGTTTCGGCACGACGCCGAGAACCGACTGCCGTACGACGTCATCGTCGTCGACGAAACCTCGATGGTGTCTCTGACGATGATGTGTCGGCTGCTCGAAGCCGTGCGTCCCGAGTCTCGGTTGATTCTCGTCGGGGACCCGGATCAGCTGACGTCGGTGGACGCAGGCGCGGTGCTGGCAGATTTGGTGGCCAGGCCGGTCACCGGGACCGAAAACCCGGTTCTGGCGCAGCTCGTCGACGCGGACTTCGCCGCCGCCGAGGATCCCGCAGAAGCCGCTCTGAGCGCATTCGAGCGAGACCGACTGCGTGGTGGCGTCGTTCGGCTCAGTCGTGGTCGACGGTTCGGTGGAGCTATCGCTCGCTTGGCCGTGGCCGTGAGGGATGGCCGGGGCGACGATGTGATGGCGTTGCTCGAGTCCGGCGCGGATGAGATTTCGTTCCAGGGCCCCGACGACGTCGACGCGCTGCGTTCGGACGTGATCGACACCGCAGCCGAGGTCACCGCCGCCGCTGTACGCGGAGATGCCACCGCAGCACTACTCGGGCTCGAGAAACATCGCCTGCTGTGCGCGCACCGCGAGGGTCGATGGGGAGTCTCGCGGTGGGACCGGCAGGCGATGGAGTGGGTAGGAGAAGGAAGCGGAACGTTTCTCGATCCCTCGCTCTGGTACCCCGGTCAGCCACTACTGGTGACGGCCAACGACCACGAGGCGAGGATCTACAACGGGGACACCGGCGTCGTGGTGTTGGGAGACAACGGAACTCCGATGGCGGCGTTTGCCCGAGGTCGTGGCCACGTGTTGATTCACCCGAACGTGCTCTCCTCGGTACATACCGTGTACGCAATGACTATTCACCGCAGTCAGGGCAGTCAGTACGACACCGTCTCGGTTCTGCTGCCCGCCGAGGCATCGACACTGCTGACCCGAGAACTGCTGTACACCGCCATCACCCGCGCACGATCGCACGTACGGGTGATCGGTACCGAGGAGGCCATCCGCGCGGGCGTCGAACGTCAGGTGCTGCGGGCGAGCGGCCTGCGCCGACAGATCCTGTAGTTCGTCAGATCCCGTTCATCACCGGCACGCGTGCCGGTCTGCCCTCGTCACGGCGTCCATGCTGTGTGCGACCAGGAGCCAGGTGCGGGCAAGGCTCTTCCATACCGCGACCGAGGTATCCCGACTCGCGTCGTCGGCAGGGCGAGCCCGAACAGCGGCCGATCTGTGCAGCGAGAGTGCTCGCGCTTTCAACGCGTCGATATCGCCGTCGGCGCATACCGATCGAACGGTGTGCGCATCGACGCGCCGACCGACCAACTGGCACAACGCTTGCAGTGACTTCAGCTCGGCAGGAACGGCGTCGGATGTTTCCGACGGAGTTTCGGTCGTTGCGTCGGTAGTGCGATCGACGAACCCGCGTTGCAGGTCGACCGGTCCCGACGACGCACCGTCGGCCGCGACGCTCCACACACTCAGGAACGACGGATGCGGGACGTTCCAGATCTCTCGGAACGCGCGCGTGATCATCTCCGCGACGAGCGCCGCATCTGCTCGGGTGTCGGTTCGCGTGAGGTCGATGATCGATCCGTCTGCGACCGGCTTGCCTCGATCCAACCAACCGCAGTCGAGGAGCTGCACATCCATGGCCGTTGCGTCCTGGGCATCCGGGTACAGCAGTGACGGCAGCGCTGCCACCGACACCAGCACGTTGCCGTCCGTCGCGGCCACATCGATGTACGGCCGCAATCCACGCTCTCCTGGGCTCGCCTGAGCGGCGGTAACCGTGATGTAGTCCCGCCTCGGCAAAGTCCTAAGACGGGCATGCAGGTTTTCGGTGAACGTGGCCCACGCGAGGGCGGTGGTGGAGTCGAAATGGCCGTTCTGCAGTGCGGTCACGATGCAAACCCTCTTCTCGGACGAGAACTGATGCCTGTATCCGAGACCGTAGCGAGAGGGTCCGACAAGAACCCGAGTCAGTACACGTCGCGCAGGTAGCGCTTGGATTGCTTGAGGTCGTTGACGTAGTCCTCGGCGGCATCGGGGGAGAGGCCACCATGCTCGGCGACGATCTCGTGCAATGCCTCGTCGACGCCCTTGGCCATGCGAGCCGCATCGCCGCACACATAGAGCTGCGCACCCGCTTCGAGCCACCCGTAGAGCTCCTTGCCTGCCTCCCGCATGCGGTGCTGGACGTAGATCTTCTGCGGTTGGTCGCGAGAGAAGGCCAGATCGAGTCGAGTCAACAGACCGTCGCGCTCGAAATCGACGACTTCGTCCTCGTACAGGAAGTCGCTGGCTCGATGCTGATCGCCGAAGAACAGCCAGTTCTCGCCTGTCGCGCCCCGGGCACGACGCTCGTGCAGAAAAGCTCGGAACGGTGCCACTCCGGTTCCAGGACCGATCATGATGATCGGGGTGTCGTCGGACGGGAGGCGGAACGATTTGTTGGCCGACAGGAATACCCCGGCCTGGTGTTCCTCCCCGACGCGATCGGCCAGATACGTCGAGCAGACACCACCGCGATCTCGCTCGGCCGACCGATATCGAACTGTGGACACGGTCAGATGCACGGTGCCCTCGTGCGCGATCGGCGACGACGAAATCGAGTAGACCCGGTGTTGCAGAGGACGCAGCAAACCGAGGAATTCGGCTGGATCGAACGCCCCCGACCGATCCAGATCGAGAACGTCGACGACGTCCCGACCCCACGTCCAGGCGTCGAACGACGCGCGGTCGCCGTTCTGCAGAACGTGATCGAGCTCGGCGTCACCGGCGCGTTCGGCCACGGCCTCGATCAGATCCATGGACGGGATGCCGATCTCGTAGTCCGTGGTCAAAGCATGGGCCAAGGTGATCTCGCCGGATTTGGTGTGGACCGCGGTGTCGGCGGGCACGCCGAGGCGCTCGATCACAGCCGAGACCAGCGCCGCGTCGTTGACGGGTTTGACGCCGAATCCGTCGCCGGCCTCGTAGGCGATGCCGCTCTCGCCGAGCGCGATCGAGAAGTGTCGAACTTCTTTGGCCGACGTGGGGCCGGAGAGACGGCGGTTGCTCAGAATCTGCGCGCGGTAGGGATTCTTCCGATTCCACGGTGAGCGCTTCGATGCGGTCTTGGTGGCGCCGAGATCGCCGGTTCGAGCGTCGATGTCCTGTACCTGCCTTGCGGTAGTCGTCTCTATGAGTCGACTGGGAGGTCGACTCGTTCGAACACTAATCGGGACCACTCAGTCGCGGTGCAGGACCTCGATTCCGTCGACGGAGAAGACGACGTCGTATCCGCTCGCCAGCGCCCGGCTGACCGCCTGACGATCGCCGGTCTCGTCCGTCGGCCAACCCGCAGGCCGCTGCTGGTTGACGACGATCCACTCGGGGACCGTCGAATCGGTCGTGCGCTGCGGAAAGACCGACACGGCGTGGTCGGCGACGAGTTGGGCCACGAGATTGTTCGACGCCGCAACTCGATCACCGGCAGGAATCCACTCGGAGATCTCTCGGGCGGTCGCGGCCTGCGGATCGATCGTCCATTCCTGCGCGTGCACCACACGTGACATGGGCAGGAACGGCAATGCGACAACTGCGAACGCGGCCACGAACGCGACGATCAGCTTCCGGCCGCGTTCGGTGAGCTGACCGTGCCGGTGGCTACGCGCCAATGCGTCGAGCAAGGCGACGAACACGATGACCATGAGGATCGCGTTGTAGTGATAGATCGGCTTCCAGAAGTTGGTGTTGTCACTGAGAAAGCGCCACGCGACCGTCGGGACGGCGACCAGGAGCAGTGGCGATCGCAGGGCGAAGAACCCGGTGACCGCGAGCAGCAGAAAAGCGGTGGCCGCCCGTGAATCGCCGGCAACCAGACCGTGCGCGGTGTCGGCGATGCCTTCACCGAGCGGAGGCAGCTTCGAGCCCTGGTCGTACGAGTTGTCCGAGCTGAGGGCCGGGATGATCACCTTGACCGCGAGAACTACCCAGGTCAGTCCCCAGACAGCAGTCAACGCCCCCAGGATGCGAGTGCGGCCGCTCGTCCAGAGCGCGACCAACGCCCCGACGACGATCACCGTCAGGCCCATGTCCTCTTTGACGAACACCAACGGTACAGCCCAGGCCAGGGCCGGCAGCCAGCGCTGTCGAACCAGCGCGACCATCGACACGGCCAGTAGGGGCATCGCGAACGCCACCTCGTGGAAATCGAAGTTCAGCGCGGCCTGCACGCCCCACGACAGCCCGAACGCCGCGGCCGTCACGATGCCGACGACCGTGCCGAATTTCTGTACCGCCAGTCTGCTGATCGGAATCACGGCAAGCGCGAACAGCACGGCCTGGGCGATCAGCAGCGTCTCGGCGTGTGGGAACACCCGGTAGAGAGGTCCCAGCAACGCGGTGATGGGCGAGAAGTGATCGCCGAGCGTGTTGTAGCCGGTGCCGAGTAGGTCGGACGTCGGCGCGCGAAACTGCGAGTACGACGCGATCTGCTGAACGAATATCCCCAGGTCGAATCCGGATGTTCGGAGCTGGCGATGGCCGAGGACGGACATCACCGAGTACAGGGTCGCCAGCACGGCGAAAGAGACGGCCGGCACCAGAGTCTCGGCGGAGCGGATTGTCGAGCGCCGGTCTGTGGTCGCGGTTTCGTCGGTCGCTGTGTCGACACTGTCGGCATCGGTGACGACCGTGGATTTCTCGGTAGTGGTCACGAGGAGGCATGTCTACCGGACCGACGTGAGATGTTCCTGAGAACCGCCGGTCAGCGCTTGCGCTTCTTCGCGGGCTTGCGTCGTGGCGGCTGCGAAGTGAGGTGATAGTAGAGCGCATCCTCGGAGTCCTCGACCACCACATCGATGAAGTCGCCCACTTCGAGGTAGTCGTTGACGGCGATCCGGTCGGTCGAGCCGATGACCGCTTTCACCGATCGTGCGGGAACCAGGCCTCTGCGGCCGTCCGGTCCGACGGCGAGTGCATACCGTGGACCGGTGCGGGTGACCCTGGCGCTGATGAAGTCCGGATCCTTCGGAATCGGGTCGGCCGCGAGAACGCCCCCGTCCTTCGACGCGGCCGTCAACGAGTCGAGCTGCGCGGCCAGATCGTCGGCCATCGCATCCACCTGATCGAGCAGGTGGGCCATGTGCGCGGCGTAGTCGGTGTGCTTCTTGGTCGGCTTGAGTGCCTCACCGGGCTTGTACATGTCCTCGTGGGTCAGCTCGCCCCAGGCGTCCTGCAGGCGCGTCTTGACCTGAACTTCCACCTTCACATCGAGATCACCCTGATGTGTTGCCACTCGAACGACCAGCACGGCGTGGTACGCGCGGTAGCCACTCGGCTTGGGAAAGGCCACGTAGTCGGTGGGTGGTTGCGCGAACCGTACAGAGCATTCCGGGTCGTTGCACGCGCGCTCGAGCGCAGCGACGAACGTCAGTTGATCGCGCGGGGTCTTGCACAGCACCTTGACGCCGACGAGATCGGGCAACGCCTCGGCGACGGCATCGGCGTCGGTCGGCTCGGTGATGCGGCCCTCGGAGAGATAGCGGCGCAGTTTGTCGGCCGATCGTCCCGGGTCCTTGATTCGTGCCGTCTGCGCATTCAAGCGGTCTCGATCGACGTCCTCGAGAATCTCGTCGGCGATGGTCTCGAGGAAATTCTGCGCGGTGACGAGAGCGGCTTCCCACGCTCGACGGCGCTGCAGGTACAGCTCTTCGACCAAGTCGTCGATACTCGTTGCCGATGTCACGATGCCGAGGTTAACGCAGAAGTGTCGGCAATCCTTTCGGCGGCGCGCGTTCGAGCTGTGGCGCGCGTGTGTCCGGTTTACGCTCTACCGCATGACCGTGGCCTCGGAACAGAAGGACGACTTCGTCGAACAGTTCGATCCCTTTCGTCGTGAGTTGCTCGCGCACTGCTATCGCATGACCGGGTCGATTCACGATGCCGAGGACCTGTTGCAGGAGACGTACATTCGCGCGTGGCGTGGGTACGCCAAATACGAGGGCCGTTCGTCGCTACGAACATGGCTGTACCGAATCGCAACCAATACCTGTCTCACCGCTCTGGACGGCCGGGCGAAGCGTCCCTTGCCGACAGGCTTGGGTGCACCGAGTTCGGGCCCCACCGACGAACTGGTGCAGAACAACGAGATTCCGTGGCTCGAGCCGATCGCCGATTCCGATCTGGCGGATGCGAGTGATCCCGCCTCGATCGTGGTGGCCAAGGAATCCGTGCGACTCGCCTTCGTCGCCTCACTGCAACATCTGTCGTCGCGGCAACGCGCGGTGCTGCTGATGCGCGAAGTGTTGCAGTGGAAAGCGTCGGAGGTTGCCGAGGTTCTCGCCACGACGACGACCGCAGTCAACAGCCTCCTGCAGCGAGCACGGGAGCGCCTCGACGAGATCGCGCCCGAGCTCGACGATGTCGAGCCCATCGAATCCGCGGAATTGCAGAAACTTCTAACGCAGTACGTGGAGTGTTTCGAGAGCTACGACATCGACCGACTGGTCACCCTCTTCACCTCGGACGCGGTGTGGGAAATGCCGCCGTTCGTCGGGTGGTACCAGGGTGGCGAGACCATCGGATCTCTCATCCGGAACAACTGCCCCGCGAACGGAGCAGGCGATATGCGGATGGTGTCCACCTCTGCCAACGGTCAGCCCGCTTACGGGCTGTACATGCTGGCCGAGGACGGTGTGCACCGGCCGTTCCAGCTGCATGTTCTCGATGTCGATGCCAGAGGGGTCGGGCATGTGGCCTGCTTCTTCGATCTGACACTGTTCGATCGATTCGGTCTGCCCGACCGCCAATAGACGAACGGCCGTTCAGCTCTCCGAGACGGCCGACGGATCCATCCACATCACTTCCCACACGTGGTTGTCGAGGTCGCGGAACGCCCGGCCGTACATGAACCCGTGATCCTGGGGCTCCATCCACTTCGATCCACCGGCGGCGATTGCCGCGTCGGTGAGCGAATCGACTTCCTCGCGGCTGTCGGCAGAGACGCACATCAGCACCTCCCGGGCCGAGCTCGTGTCGCAGATCGAGTCGGAGATGAAGTCCTCGAATCGCGAGGTGGCCAGGAACATCACGGTCGCCTGCTCGCTGACGACCATCGAGGCGCAGTTTTCGTCGCTGAAGACATCGTTGAACTCGAATCCGAGACCCTCGAAGAATGCGCGGGTGGCGACGACGTCGCGGACGGGCATGTTGGCGAACAGCAAACGTGACATGGATACACACCTTTTCTGGAAGAACCTGCTGCGTCGAACCGTCGAACAACGGTCTTGCTCGTACTGACAGCTGTCGATCCGAAAAGTCATCGGGTGCAGATGTGCCGACACGACGCGACCCCGCCGAGCGGGTGCTCGACGGGGTCGCGGACTGCGAAGCTGAAGGGGGCGTGTGGCTATCGCGCGATCTGCGCGAGGCGCGACAGCATGCGTGAGAAGACGTGGCCGTCGTTGCCGAGGTCTGCGTAGGGGTCGGCTGCCTGGTCCGACTCGGTGGCGCCGGGCGTTGCCGCAGCAAGCGTGCGCGCCAGGCGGGTGCGACGCTCGATGGCGTCGAGGATGGTGGCGTCCAGCGTTGAAACTTCGTCGAAGAGCTGGTCGACGTCAGCTGTCGCGATATCGGCACTGTCGGTGCCAATTGCGAGCGAATCGATCTGAACAGTCACATCGTCTCCTTTTGTTCGCGTCCTGAGGTGTGAGTCGTTCGGCCGGCCGGAACCGTTACAGCTCGACCCGAGTAAAAACGATGTTTCGTCGCCCAGACCAAGATGCCCACTCGACGGGCCTGGGCCAACCTCTTCGGGGTGTGATGCTGCATACAGTCCGGTCGGTTCCGCTACCTGCGGGTTCTCCGGACGGAGCGGCTCGAAGGATTCTTCTCGTGTTGTTCCGGGTAGCCACGAAGTGAATGACGTCGACTTTCGAGGAGTGAACGATGCGTTACGACTACCTGATCATCGGCGGGGGAATGGTTGCGGACAGCGCAGCTCGCGGAATCCGCGAGCAGGACGCGACGGGGTCCATCGGCATCCTCGGAGCGGACCCCGATGCGCCGTACACGCGCCCTGCGCTGTCGAAGAAACTGTGGACCGACCCGGAGTTCGGCCGCGATCAGGTCTCACTCGACACGGCTTCCGACACCGGTGCAGAGGTGCACACCGGAACTCGAGTCGGATCGGTCGACCGCTCGAACTCATCGGTCACCACCGAAGCCGGAGATCACCACGAGTACGGAAAGCTTCTCCTGGCAACGGGTGCGACGCCGACGCGAATCGAACTCGCTCCCAGCCCCCGCGTGGTGTATTTCCGCACTTTTGCCGACTACCGAGCGCTGCGCGAGCTGACGAAGACCGCCGATCACATCGCCGTGGTCGGCGGCGGATACATCGGCACCGAAATCGCAGCTGCCCTGTCTCTCCAGGGTGTGAAGGTCACACTGGTGACGACGGACGCCGTACTCGGGGGACACATGTTTCCGTCGAGCCTGGCTGCCGGCTTCGACAAGGGTTTCGCCGGCCACGGTGTGACCGTGCGCCGAGGGACGAGGGTCGTTTCCGGAGCCGAGGCGTCGGCGCGCGTACAACTGCAACTCGACGACGGTTCGACCGTGGAGGCGGACGGCGTCGTGTTCGGACTCGGCGTGCGACCCGACACGGAACTGGCCGAATCTGCAGGGCTTGCGGTCGACGACGGCGTGGTCGTAGACGAGTTCCTCCGGACCGAGGACGAACACGTCTATGCCGCCGGTGACGTGGCGAACTACCCCGACGCCATCCTCGGACGCCGACGGATCGAGCATGTCGACAACGCGACCGAGATGGGCAAGGCCGCAGGACGCAACATGGCCGGTGCCGCAGATCCCTACACGTACACCCCGTACTTCTACTCCGACGTCTACGACGACGGCTATCAGGCGATCGGCACTGTGTCCACGACGCTCGATGTCGTCGAGGACTGGAAGTCGGTCGGCAAGGAAGGCGTCGTCTACTACCTCGACGACGATGCCGTCGTTCGGGGCGTACTGATGTGGAACGTCTGGGAGGGTCTCGACGTGGCGCGCACCCTGCTGGCCGAGAAGAAGCCGCAGACCGAGGAATCGCTGCGCGGACTGATCTGAACTTCTGGAACACTCGATGGCGAGCGATCCGTCGACGACACCGGCGATGCGGCGTGACCTAGGAGAGACGATGTCCGAGTTCGATGGCAGTGAGTCGGCCGAACAGCGTGCCCGATTCGACGACGAGGTCCACCGCCGCTGTGCCGACTGCCGGTTGCCCGGTCACTCCGAGCCACTCTCCGACGCGGCCGCCGTCGCCATCGCGGCCGGGCGAGTGGACGAGGCCACCCGAGCCGTCCTCGTAAACCGATGGCGCGCCGGACGCTCGCTACCGTCGATCGGTGGATTCGGCGCACTGCGCAACCTGGTGGACGAGCGCGATCGCTGGCTCGCCAAGGACACGACGAGCAAGCCCGGGTCGGCTCTCGTGTACAGACTCCGAGCTGCCGAGTTGACCAAACGCGTCAATCACCACCGCACCACCGTGGTGATGTCCAACCGGCACTACGCCACCGGAGTACGCGCGGCGCGAAAAGAGCGCCGGGAAGGTGTGCATCTCGACCTGGACCAGCGGGACGCGGTCTTCGATGCGTTGACGAGAACGCCTGCGCCTCAGAAGTTCGGCCCGATCGCCGAGCGTGGCCTGTCGCTGGTGGATGCGGCCACGGATCGGGTGAGCACGCTGGCGCGCAAAACCCCGGTGGGCGACAGAGTCGACTGGGCGACAGGAATGGTCGATCAATTCGTGGACCGAAAGGACGACCGCTTCGTCGACCGCTACGACACCCTGCTGTTCCTCGCCGGCATGTCGTTCGATCGGGTGCGTCGTTCGCCTGCATGGCAGTCGACGTACTTCGAGATCCAACGCAATCAGCTGGACCTGTTCGTCGAACTCACCGAGATCTCGGTCGATGCCACGTCGCTGCGTACGGTAGCGACCGAGCTGAATCGGATCGGTGAAACGATGGTCGACGAGGAGACCGCAGCGCAGGTCGAATCCCGCCGTGGCGCATTGGAAGTGGTGTGGAAGCAGTTGACCGGACGGGTGGCCGCGCTGGTTCGGCTCGCGAATGTGGTCGAGTCCTCGGAGACCGAGGCACGCACATCCGACGCGATGGCCCGCGCGCACAGCTTGGACGATCGGATCGATGACCTCGTCGGGCGGTCGGGGAGCCGGGAGATGTCTGCCGAGAACACGCACTTCGTCGGTGATCAAGTGCGAACCCAGTGGCGCGACTGAGTGCCGTCCAGGGCACTGAATCGCGCCACTGTCACTAGGCGATGATCGCGAACAGAATTCCCGCGACGGCGAAGCTGACCACGGACAGAATCGTCTCGAGGACCGTCCACGTTTGCAGTGTCTGCTTGACGGTGAGGTTGAAGAACTTCGCGATGATCCAGAATCCGCCGTCGTTGACGTGGCTGGCGATGATCGAACCCGCCGCGATGGACATGGCGATGAGCGCGACGGCCGGAGCCGAGTAGTCCTGAGCTGCAACCAGGGGTCCGACGATTCCGCCGGTCGTCACGATGGCCACTGTGGCCGAGCCCTGCGCCACGCGCAGCGCGCAGCTGATGATGTAGGCCAAGACGATGATCGGTAGGCCCGCGGCCGCCATGGTGTCGGCCAACGCGGTGCCGATGCCCGTGGCCGAGATGACCTTTCCGAAGAACGCGCCTGCACCGACGACGAGCAGCAACATGCCCACCGGACGCAGAGATTCTCCGGTCAGTGTGCTCAATTCCTGGACCGTGGATCCGCGGCGGATTCCCAACACGTAGAACGCGATCAGTACTGCGATGAGCAGTGCGACGGCCGGTGTGCCGAAGAACGTGAGCACTTCGAGGAGGTTGCCGGGATCGAGCAGAATACTGCCGAACGTGGCACCGAGGATCAGGACCAATGGAACGGCAATGATCGCTCCGATGGTGCCCACCGACGGCGGCGTCGTGACGACCGGTCGCTTGGTCGCGACCGTGCCTGCGCCTCCACCCTCGGTGGTGCTCGCGTCGTTTCCGTCGTTGATGAAGTCCTCGGGGACGTCGACGATGATGCGTTTGCCGATCCAGTTACCCCACACCAGGCCGGCGGCGATGAATCCTGGTATTCCGCAGATGAATCCGAACAGGATGAGCCAGCCCAGGTTCACCTCGAGCAACCCGCCGAGGGCAACCGGACCCGGATGTGGCGGCAAGAAGGCGTGCGTCATGGACAACCCTGCCAGCATCGGCAACGCATAGAGCACCAACGACTTTCCGCCTTGACGCGCCGCCACGTACACCAGAGGTGCCAGGACGAAGATGCCGATGTCGAAGAACACCGGGATGCCGAAGATCAGCCCCAGCAGTCCCATTGCGATCGGAGCTCCGCGTTCTCCGAAGACCCCCAGTAGCTTGGCGGTCAGTGCCTGTGCGCCACCGGACTTTTCGAGAATCGCGCCCAGGACCGTTCCCAGTCCGATGATGACTGCGATGTGCCCGAGAATGCCGCCGAATCCGGTTTCGAGAAGCGACTCGTTGCTCTTGATCGCGGTGCCCACTATCTCGTTGACGGGCAAACCGGCAGCCAGAGCCAAGCCGAGGCCGACGATGAGAAGTGCGATGAACGGTTCGAGCTTGACCTTGATGATGACGACGAGCAGTACGGCAATTGCGATGCCGCACAATACGAGTAGACCTGGCGTGGAGGTCCTGAGCCAGTCGACGACAGAATTCATGACGAGCCTTCCTTGATGTCTGCACTGATAGCCGCCACGAACGTCTGCGCTCGCACGGTGATGTCGTCCCACTGGGCGGCCGCGACCGACGCCGGTGGAACCACATCGGTGCCTGCAGTCACTGCGACGGCACCGGATGCCAGGAACTGAGCAGCGTTGCCCGCGTTGACGCCGCCGGACGGAACGAGTCGTGCGTCGGGGAAGGGACCGAGCAGATCCTTGAAATACGCGGGCCCGACGGTCCGAGCCGGAAATATCTTCACGGCATCCGCTCCGAGATCGAGGGCGATCATCACTTCCGACGGGGTGAGCGCGCCCATCATCAGCGGGATCCCGGCCTCGGTGACGATTGCGGCAACGTCGGGACGCAGCCCGGGGGTCACGACGAAGTGCGCCCCGGCGTCGATCGCGGAGCGCGCGTGGTCGGCGGTCAGGACGGTGCCCGCCCCGACGACTGCACCTGAGTTCGATGCCGCGCGGATCAGTTCGAGGACGCCGGGTGTGGTGAAGGTCAGCTCGAGCGCGCGAATTCCTCCGCGCGCGAGCGCATCTGCCAACGCGGCAGGATCCGAGATGTGCGGGGCGCGGACCACCGACAGTGCGCGGTCCTCGAGAATCGTCGTCAGTGCGTTCACGATGTTTGCTTTCCGGTGGGATTCATCCGCAGGGCGTGGCCCGCCAGAGAATGAGTGGGGCGTCGATCGTCGATGGCGAACGCGCCGTTGACCATGACGTGGCTGATGCCCTCGGCCTGTTGCTTCGGGTTCTCGAACGTGGCGGTGTCGCGCACGGTGGCCGGGTCGAACAGGACGAGATCGGCTGCGTGCCCTTCGGCGATCGTGCCGCGGCCGCGAAGGCGGAGCCGCGCAGCGGGACGACCGGTGAGGTGATTGATGCAGTCCTCGAGGGAGAGCAGCTGCTCGTCCCGAACGTAGTGACCCAGGTAGCGGGGGAACGTCCCCCAGGCGCGTGGGTGTGGCTTCTCACCGACCAGGATCGCGTCGCTTCCGCCCATATGGCGTGGATGCGCCATGATCTCGCGCACGTTCTCCTCGTGTCCGACGTGCTGAAGGATGGTGGTGGCCAGCGCGTCTCGGCGAAGGAAGTCGAAGAACACGTCCACCGGGGACCGACCCGCCTCGGCCGCGATGTCGGACATCGTGCGCCCGACGTAGCGATCTAGTTCCGGATTCGCCACTCCGCTGAGCTGGATGGTCTCCCACTCGACGGTCACGCCATGGCAGCCGTCGGACCCGTCGACGTCGACATCCTGTGCGATGCGTCGACGCATGTCCGGATCGTCGAGGCGTTCGAGCGCGCGGTCCGGGCCACCGGACATCGCCCAACTCGGCAGCAGCGCTGAGAGAGTGGTGGCTCCGGGCAGATACGGATACGTGTCGAGGGTGACGTCGCATCCGTTCGCGATCGCAGAATCGACGCGGTCCAGGAACTCATGTGCCCGGCCCCGATTGACGCCGAAGTTCATCGTCGCGTGAGTCAGATGCAGCGCACATCCTGTCTCCCGGGAGAGATCGAGCATCTCCTGGTACGCGTCGAGCGCCCCCGCGCCGTACGACCGAGTGTGCGGCGCATAGAACCCACCGACGTCGGCGACGACCTCGCACAGTGCTCGTAATTCGCTTGTGTCCGCGTACATTCCGGGCGTGTACGTCAATCCGCTCGACATTCCGACGGCACCCTCCTGCAATCCCTGGGCCAGCAACTCCTGCATGTGGGAGATCTCGGACGGCGTCGCGGGTCGCTGATCAGGGCCCACCGCGAGGTATCGCAGTGTTCCCTGAGGAACGAGATAGGCAGCGTTCGGAGTGATCCCCTGGTCGAGGCGAGCGAGGTACTCCGAGACCGAACGCCACGAGAAGTCGAGGTCGACGGGATTGCCGTTCCATCCGGCGATCTGACGCCGCACCACATCGAGCGTCGCATCGTCGATCGGAGCGTAGGCGATGCCGTCCTGTCCGATGACCTCGGTGGTGACGCCCTGACTGATTTTCGGGAAGTGGTCGGGGTCGGTCAGCAGACGCAGATCGGAATGGCCATGCATGTCGATGAACCCGGGGGACAGGACCTGCCCCGGAGTCGCGTCGACGATTCTGTCGGCACCGCCAACTGTGCCGGGTTCGGCGATCGAGGCGATGATTCCGTCGCGTACGAGAACGTCACGACGCAGTCGCGGTGAACCGGTGCCGTCGATGACGTCGGCACCTCGAATGAGGATATCGGACATGGGTTTTCGGCTCTCTAGAAGAATGTGTGCACGAGATCGACGACGCGGGGATCGTCGCCATCGGCGTTGTCGACGACGGGAACCAGACGCCACTTGTCGAATGCGGTGCACGGGTGAGACAGGCCCAACCGCACCACCGATCCCACCGGCAGCGCCGCGGCGTCCTCGGCAGGTAGCCGAAGGAACGCGTGCTGATCGTTCAGCGCTGTGATGCCGGCATCGGGATCGAGGGTCTCGGTTCCCCGAACCAGCTGGGGGACAGGCAGACCTTCGTCGAACGGAAAGTCCCGCTTGCCTGCATCGAGCAGCGCGAGACCGGGCTCCGGCCGGGAGACCGTCCGAGCCCATCCGTGCATCGCCGACATCAGCGGCGCGTCGGTGCGGGCGGGAGTCAGTGGTGAGATCTGCGAGTAGAAGCCGTCGTCGTGCACCACATAGGCACCCGAGCGCAGCACTACGTCGGTACGTACCCCCTCCCCGGTGGTGAGGGACTGCAACCGCTCGACAACGAGGTCCTGGTAGGCGCTGCCGCCGGCGGTCACGATCGCATGGTCTCCGTACAACGCATCGGCATCGAGCGCGCGATGGAGGGCGGCGACATTCTCGAGATAGGCCCGAACCGCCGCGAGGCCGCTGTCGGTCCGATCGTGGCTGAGTGCGCCCTCGTAACCGCCGACCCCGGCCAGACTCAGCCGCGGCGACGACGCGATCGCACGAGCGACCGCGGTCGCTTCGTCTGTTGTCCGTGCGCCGGTTCGGCCGTGCGGGCCACCGAGTTCGACGATGACCGGGATGGGGCGTGTTCCCTGCGCCGTCAGTATGCGGTCCATCTCGTGCACCGTTGCAACGCTGTCCGCCCAGCAGTAGAACTCGAATGTCGGATGCGAATCCAGTTCGGCCGCAATCCATGTCAGCGCAACAGGGTCGATCTCGGCATTGGCGAGAACGATCCGCTCGACCCCGAACGCACGTGCTGCCTGAACCTGCCATCCGGTTGCGAGGGTGATGGCCCAGCTTCCCGCGTCGAGTTGCTGTTTCCACAGTTGAGGGGCCATCGACGTCTTGCCGTGGGGTGCGAGCAGCACTCCCGCGCGCGCCGTCCACTCGGCCATCACCGAGATGTTCGATGCGATGCGTGCACGGTCGAGAGTGAGTACGGGCGTCGTGAACTCGGACAGCCGAGGCGACGTGGCGAGAAAGCTCTCGATGGTGTGCCCCCACGACCTGGGGGGCAGCGCCTTGTGCTCGGGTCCGAGCACTCGTCGGCTCAGTGCCTCGACGGCATCGGTGTCGATCACGTTCGTCTCCTCGGTCTTGGAAAAATCGCATAACGTTGCGTAATTTGCAACGGCAGTTGCGCAATGTGTTTATGGTTTGTAGTCTGCAACGAAAGTCAGCGTTCCCGCAAGAGTTCGAGGAGATCGACGTGAAAGCACCACGAGCGGTGTGTGTAGGCGAAGGCCTCGTCGTTCTGGTTGCCGAGCCGGGCCCACTGGAGAAGTCGGACACGTTCCACCGCACGGCCGGGGGCGCAGAAGCCAACGTGGCCAGGGTGTTCGGTCAATTGGGCGTGGACGCATCGTGGATCTCACGAGTGGGCGACGACGGATTCGGCCGGTACCTCGTCGGACAATTGGCCGCGGCAGGTGTCGACACCGCCGGTGTGACCATCGACGACGAGCGACCCACGGGGATGTACGTGAAGCAACGCGGCTCGGGTTCCGGCGACCGACACGACCTTGCATGCGGAGACAGTGCGATGACGTACTTTCGCGCCGGCTCGGCTGCGAGCGCCCTGTCGCCCGGAGACATCGACGGGCACGCGTCGAACCTGGTTGCCCGTGCCGACCTGATCCACTTCACCGGAATCACCGTGGCCATCTCCGATACCGCGGCCGACCTGACGAGGTCCTTGTTGGATCTACCCACCGTCGTCAGCTTCGATCTGAACTATCGGCCGGCGCTGTGGAAGTCTCGGCCGGACGCAGCCACCGATGTGCTCGGGGAACATGTTCGAGGAAGCGATGTGGTGTCGATGGGTGCCGACGAAGCTGCCCTGGTGTTCGGCACATCCGATCCCGCCGAGTTGCGCGAGATGTTTCCGCAACCACACCACCTGGTGATCAAGAACGATGCGCACACCGTGACGGCGTTCGAGGGAACCTCTCGGGTCGACGTACCGGCGCTGAAGCTCGACGTAGTCGAAAAGATCGGTGCCGGAGACGCGTTCGCGGGCGGATATCTGACCGGACTGCTGTTGGGCAGGAGTTCCATCGAGCGCGTTCGGTTCGGGCATCTGTGTGCGGCGGGTGCCTTGACCGGGCACGGCGACATCGCCTCGGTGCTGCCTCTGGCGGTGCTGAACGAACTGGCCGAACTGGCCGACGTCGATTGGGCGAGGCTGGACTACGCAGCCACTACCGCGCGTCACTCGGGGGTATCGCAGTGAGTCAAAGTCTCGCGCGGGCGATGACACTTCTCGGCTTGCTCGGCGACGGACCGCGATCACTGGACGAGCTGGCTTCGGTCCTCGAGGTCCACAAGACGACCGTGCTGCGGCTGCTGCGCACGATGGAAGCCGACAGATTCGTCCAGCACGACGCAGATCACCGATATCAGCTCGGATCCAGGCTGTTCGAGCTCGCCAACCATGCGCTCGAACAGCGTGACGTTCGGAGCATTGCCAGGCCGCACCTGGCCGAACTGAACTCGATCACCGGTCAGACCGTCCACCTCGCCACCTACGAGGCGGGCGACGTCATCTACATCGACAAGTTCGACGCCCAACAGAGTGTGCGGATGTATTCGCGAATCGGAAAGCCGGCACCTCTCCACTGCACAGCTGTGGGGAAGATTCTGATCTCGGCCCGTCCCGAGGCAGAGCGAGCGCAGATTGCACGCGGCATCACCTACACGCCGTTCACCGAACGAACCATCACGACGGCCGAGGGCTATCTGCGCGAGCTGGACCTAGTGCTCGAGCAGGGGTTCGCCGAAGACCGCGAGGAGCACGAGTCCTTCGTCAACTGCATCGGCTGCGCAGTGCGCAACGGAACCGGTGATGTGGTGGCCGCGGTGTCGATTTCTGTGCCCGACATGCTGCTCGATCACCAGCAGGTGCTCGCCACACTCCCCGAAGTGCAGCGTGCTGCGGCCACGATATCCGAGGGGTTGGGCTGGCGACCGCAAGAAACCCAAGACCGCAAGACACAAAACGAGAGCTCGAAGGAAGGATCACGATGAGTGAAAAGATCGAAATTCGCACCACAGGTGCGCCCGCACCGGCTCACACCTTTTCCCAAGGAGTCCGGAAGGGATCGTTCGTTCAGGTTTCGGGCAGGGGCCGGTCGACCCGGCCACCAGCGAGTACCTGTATCCAGGCGATGTTGCCGCGCAGACGACCCGCACCCTCGAGAACGTCAAAGCCATCGTCGAGGCCAGCGGTGCGACATTCGACGACGTCGTCATGCTCAGGGTGTATCTGACCAAGCGCGAGGACTTCTCGACCATGAACGACGCCTATGGCCAGTTCGTGTCGGCGCATACGTCGGGGGATGTCCTGCCGAGCCGCACGACGGTGTTCACAGGACTGCCCAGAGAAGAGATGTCGGTCGAAATCGATGCCGTCGCGATCCTCTGACCGAGTCGTGCGGCAGATGTTCACACGAAAATTACATCTGACCAGGCGATTTGCGTAAGCGTTGGTCTTCGCGTAACTTTTGTCGAGTCAGAGCGACACGGACACCGACCCGGTCTTCACAAACCGGGACAACGAGGTTGTACGGCGTATGCACTGAACAACCCAGGCAAGGCGAGATGGTATCAGCCATGCCTGGGGTTCGAGCGTGTGAGCCCCGAAGTTTCCGTGCAAGCGGCGGCGACGGTGTGTGCGTGTTCTTTGAGAACTCAACAGTGTGTCGATGAATGTCAGTGCCGAAATTATTTGTTTTGGTGAATGCATTCGATGTATCAGCTGCCCGCTTGTGGTGGTTGTTGTCGGGTGTTGTTTTGAATGCTAGTTGAGTTTTTCTGCTAGTGATTTGACTTGATGTCTTTGACTGATTCGCAGCTTCTGCTCTCTTTTCGGGGGTGGGGTTGTTGTTTCGCAGGTCTTTTACGGAGAGTTTGATCCTGGCTCAGGACGAACGCTGGCGGCGTGCTTAACACATGCAAGTCGAGCGGTAAGGCCTTTCGGGGTACACGAGCGGCGAACGGGTGAGTAACACGTGGGTGATCTGCCCTGCACTCTGGGATAAGCTTGGGAAACTGGGTCTAATACCGGATATGACTACAGCATGCATGTGTTGTGGTGGAAAGATTTATCGGTGCAGGATGGGCCCGCGGCCTATCAGCTTGTTGGTGGGGTAATGGCCTACCAAGGCGACGACGGGTAGCCGACCTGAGAGGGTGACCGGCCACACTGGGACTGAGACACGGCCCAGACTCCTACGGGAGGCAGCAGTGGGGAATATTGCACAATGGGCGGAAGCCTGATGCAGCGACGCCGCGTGAGGGATGAAGGCCTTCGGGTTGTAAACCTCTTTCAGCAGGGACGAAGCGTGAGTGACGGTACCTGCAGAAGAAGCACCGGCTAACTACGTGCCAGCAGCCGCGGTAATACGTAGGGTGCGAGCGTTGTCCGGAATTACTGGGCGTAAAGAGTTCGTAGGCGGTTTGTCGCGTCGTTTGTGAAAACCCGGGGCTCAACTTCGGGCTTGCAGGCGATACGGGCAGACTTGAGTGTTTCAGGGGAGACTGGAATTCCTGGTGTAGCGGTGAAATGCGCAGATATCAGGAGGAACACCGGTGGCGAAGGCGGGTCTCTGGGAAACAACTGACGCTGAGGAACGAAAGCGTGGGTAGCAAACAGGATTAGATACCCTGGTAGTCCACGCCGTAAACGGTGGGCGCTAGGTGTGGGTTCCTTCCACGGGATCTGTGCCGTAGCTAACGCATTAAGCGCCCCGCCTGGGGAGTACGGCCGCAAGGCTAAAACTCAAAGGAATTGACGGGGGCCCGCACAAGCGGCGGAGCATGTGGATTAATTCGATGCAACGCGAAGAACCTTACCTGGGTTTGACATACACCGGAAAACCGTAGAGATACGGTCCCCCTTGTGGTCGGTGTACAGGTGGTGCATGGCTGTCGTCAGCTCGTGTCGTGAGATGTTGGGTTAAGTCCCGCAACGAGCGCAACCCTTGTCTTATGTTGCCAGCGCGTTATGGCGGGGACTCGTAAGAGACTGCCGGGGTCAACTCGGAGGAAGGTGGGGACGACGTCAAGTCATCATGCCCCTTATGTCCAGGGCTTCACACATGCTACAATGGCCAGTACAGAGGGCTGCGAGACCGTGAGGTGGAGCGAATCCCTTAAAGCTGGTCTCAGTTCGGATCGGGGTCTGCAACTCGACCCCGTGAAGTCGGAGTCGCTAGTAATCGCAGATCAGCAACGCTGCGGTGAATACGTTCCCGGGCCTTGTACACACCGCCCGTCACGTCATGAAAGTCGGTAACACCCGAAGCCGGTGGCCTAACCCCTTGTGGGAGGGAGCCGTCGAAGGTGGGATCGGCGATTGGGACGAAGTCGTAACAAGGTAGCCGTACCGGAAGGTGCGGCTGGATCACCTCCTTTCTAAGGAGCATTCTCCAGGACATGTACCAGCACACAGGTGCTCGGATGATGGTCTGGCAGAGCCCGTTTCGTTCCCACACGTGGAACGGCGGGAGCTCACGGGTGGAACACTGACAATCAGATCCTGCAGAACGCGAAACCATGTTTCGCCGGCAGGAACTATATCGATGCACTGTTGGGTCCTGAGAGAACACGCGAAAGCATGTTTCTTTCTAGGCAAGACATATACAAGCGGGAGATTGTATCTACATCGCATTGTTCGGGTCTTTTCGGAGGTTCGGGTGGTGGCTGGTAGTGCAGCGAGTCTTTCGAGTGTGTGTTGTTTGAGAATTGCACAGTGGACGCGAGCATCTTTGTTGTAAGTAATGAAGAGCGTACGGTGGATGCCTTGGCACCAGGAGCCGATGAAGGACGTAGGAGGCTGCGATAAGCCTCGGGGAGCTGTCAACCGAGCTGTGATCCGAGGGTGTCCGAATGGGGAAACCCAGCACGAGTGATGTCGTGTTACCTGCACCTGAATATATAGGGTGTGTGGAGGGAACGTGGGGAAGTGAAACATCTCAGTACCCACAGGAAGAGAAAACAATAGTGATTCCGTGAGTAGTGGCGAGCGAAAGCGGATGAGGCCAAACTTTGTGCGTGTGATACCCGGCAGGGGTTGCGTATGGAGGGTTGTGGGGTTTGCATTGTCGATTCTGCCGGATCGGCCGACAGTGAGAAATTGTGGTGTTAGTCGAAGTGGTCTGGAACGGCCTGTCGTAGAGGGTGAGAGTCCCGTAGACGAAAACATTGCAACTGTCGTTGTGGATACCCAAGTAGCAGCGGGCCCGTGAAATCTGCTGTGAATCTGTCGGGACCACCCGATAAGCCTGAATACTCCCTGGTGACCGATAGCGGACTAGTACCGTGAGGGAAAGGTGAAAAGTACCCCGGGAGGGGAGTGAAATAGTACCTGAAACCGTGCGCTTACAATCCGTCAAAGCTGGTGAACAGTTTACTGTTGCTGGTGATGGCGTGCCTTTTGAAGAATGAGCCTGCGAGTTAGTGGCATGTCGCGAGGTTAACCCGTGTGGGGTAGCCGTAGCGAAAGCGAGTCCGAATAGGGCGTATCCACCTTGTGTGGTGTAGTGGCGTGTTCTAGACCCGAAGCGGAGTGATCTACCCATGGCCAGGTTGAAGCGACGGTAAGACGTCGTGGAGGACCGAACCCACTTAGGTTGAAAACTGAGGGGATGAGTTGTGGGTAGGGGTGAAAGGCCAATCAAACTCCGTGATAGCTGGTTCTCCCCGAAATGCATTTAGGTGCAGCGTCACGTGTTTCTCGCCGGAGGTAGAGCTACTGGATGGTCTAGGGGGCCTACAAGCTTACCGAAATCAGCCAAACTCCGAATGCCGGTGAGTGAGAGCGTGGCAGTGAGACTGCGGGCGATAAGGTTCGTAGTCGAGAGGGAAACAGCCCAGATCGCCAGCTAAGGTCCCTAAGCGTGTACTAAGTGGAAAAGGATGTGGGGTCGCGAAGACAACCAGGAGGTTGGCTTAGAAGCAGCCACCCTTGAAAGAGTGCGTAATAGCTCACTGGTCAAGTGATCCTGCGCCGACAATGTAGCGGGGCTCAAGTACACCACCGAAGCTGCGGCACTCACACAACAGCCCCATGCAAGTCTGCGGATTTGTGTGCAGGTGTGTGGGTGGGTAGGGGAGCGTCGTGCAGCCATGGAAGCATCGGAGTGATCCAGGTGTGGAGGCTGCGCGAGTGAGAATGCAGGCATGAGTAGCGAAAGACGAGTGAGAAACTCGTCCGCCGAATGACCAAGGGTTCCTGGGCCAGGTTAATCCGCCCAGGGTGAGTCGGGACCTAAGACGAGGCGACAGGCGTAGCCGATGGACAACGGTTGATATTCCCGTACCCGTGTAACCGCGCCCATGGTGAATCAGTGACACTAACCACCCTGAATCCACGTGACTGATCTCTTTCGAGAGTGAGGCGTGTGGTGGATGCGTGGGACCTGATCTGGTAGTAGCCAAGCGATGGGTGACGCAGGAAGGTAGCTGGGCCAGTCAGTGGTTGTACTGGTGTAAGCCTGTAGGGCGAACGGTAGGCAAATCCGCCGTTCATCAAGCCTGAGAGGTGATGCGTAGCCGATTGAGGCGAATTCAGTGATCCTATGCTGCCGAGAAAAGCCTCTAGTGAGTTGTTACACGGCCCGTACCCCAAACCGACACAGGTGGTCAGGTAGAGAATACTAAGGCGATCGAGATAACTATGGTTAAGGAACTCGGCAAAATGCCCCCGTAACTTCGGGAGAAGGGGGCCCTGTCCGGTGATCACTCTTGCAGTGTGAGCTGGGTGGGGCCGCAGAGACCAGTGAGAAGCGACTGTTTACTAAAAACACAGGTCCGTGCGAAGTCGTAAGACGATGTATACGGACTGACGCCTGCCCGGTGCTGGAAGGTTAAGAGGACCGGTTAGCCAGTGAGGCGAAGCTGAGAATTTAAGCCCCAGTAAACGGCGGTGGTAACTATAACCATCCTAAGGTAGCGAAATTCCTTGTCGGGTAAGTTCCGACCTGCACGAATGGCGTAACGACTTCTCAGCTGTCTCAACCATAGACTCGGCGAAATTGCATTACGAGTAAA